>NZ_POVL01000032.1 GCF_002939185.1 Enterobacter sichuanensis
TTTTTCCTAATTCGACGCAAACTCTACTCGTCAGTTTTGACACATACAATCCAGCCACCCTCAAATTTAAAAAAAATGTGATCTACGTCACACAATTTAAGTGAATTTGACCCATAAATCCATCAGTATGACTTGTAATTTGTTCACTTATTGACCATTTGGAACTATTTTGTATTCTTAAATGACGAATACTCATGCAGATGGCTTAAAAGAACTGGCACGTAACGTGCTTGCTCTGTCCCGGGCGTCTGTCTGAAACATTCTCGCCAGACGCCTCTGCGTGACACATTTTTCTTACCGTGAAAAAACATAGAGTTATACAAACAGCCTAAAAACACCGTTTCATAAAGAAACTATTCGAAATGATTTTGTAACGACAAGGAACGATTAAACAGGGAAAAGGTGCATTTGTGTGATTTACGTTAAGTTGTTAATTTTTTTCATTTAGGGCCATTTTTCAGTTATTCTTCTTATAAGAATAATTAATGAATAATTATGATAAGGTTCACACTAATGTCGTAATCCGCTCTTGCAGATCCAGGCAAATCGCGGTAATGGTGATCACACGCTGTCTGTCAGACATCTAAGGAGTGCGCCATGAGTTACTCCCATCTTCTTGTTTCTGTTGCTGTTTCTCCCGAAAGCCATCAACTCCTCGCCCGGGCCGTTTCGATTGCCAGACCCCACAATGCGCGTATCAGTCTTATAACACTGGCGGCCGAGCCCGAGATGTATAATCAGCTGGCAGCCCCGATGCTGGAGGATATTCGTGAGGTTCTGCAGGAGGAAACGCAGCAATTTCTGCGTGAGCTGGTCGAAAAGGCACAATATCCTGTTTATGAAACCGTAATAGCGACAGGCGAACTTAATGCCCATATTCTGGATATGTGTCGTAAACAGAATATTGATTTAGTGATATGCGGAAATCACAACCATAGCTTTTTATCGCGCGCGGCCTGCGCGGCAAAATCTATTGTCGCCTCAAGCCAGGTTGATGTGCTGTTAGTGCCGCTTGGGGGGCGTTAACCCCCCCAGTATAAAATCAGGCGAGTTTAGGGAAAGTCGCGATCTTTTTTTGCAGGTAGCCTTCATGGCTTTGCGGGGCGATATCACGCAGATCCTGAATAAAGCGCGCCTGCCAGTGATTAATATCGTTCTTACGGATCGTCTCCATCATTTCAGCATGGCGGGAAATACGTTCCGTGAGCGGCATCGTCAGGGCACGATTCAGCGCGTTTGCCACATCATCGCGATCGTAAGGGTTTACAATAAGCGCTGAGGTGAGTTCATTTGCGGCCCCGGCAAACTGGGAAAGCACCAGCACCCCAGGGTCGGCAGGGTCCTGAGCCGCCACATACTCCTTCGCGACCAGGTTCATCCCATCCCGCAGCGGCGTGACGAGGCCGACATCCGCATAGCGGAAGACCTTCATCAGGATCTTGCGATCAAAATGCTGATTCAGATAAAAGAGCGGCGTCCAGCCCAGCTGACCGTAGCGGCCATTAATGCGCCCTGCTTCAGTCTCCAGCTGATGACGAATGTCCTGGTAGGCCTGAACCTCACCGCGCGAGGTCGGCGCTATCTGGGTATAGCGAATTTTACCGTGATGCTGCGGGTATTTATCCAGCAGCGTTTCATACGCCAGGAAACGTTCCGGCAACCCTTTGGAATAATCAAGACGCTCGACCGAGAAGATATTTTTGACGTGCTTAAGTTCATTCTTAAGCTGCGCCAGCTTAGGCGGCAGCGGACCGGCGGCCTGCTCTGCGATTTCGTCAGGTTCAATCCCTATTGGATAGACTTCGGTATGGAAGGTTTTCCCCCACGCCGTATGGGTCTTGCCCCCTTTGGTCACCAGACGCGCTTTACCTGACACCGAATCAAGGAACGCCAGGCGGTCATTTTCAGTCTGGAAGCCCAGTAAATCATAATCACACAGCGCCTCCAGCAATTCTTCATGCGGCGGCAGCGCGGTAAAGATCTCCGGCGTCGGGAACGGAATGTGCAGGAAGAAGCCGATCCGGTTATTGACCCCCCTCTTGCGCAGCTCTCTGGCGAAAGGCAGCAGGTGATAATCGTGGATCCATAAAATATCGTCTTCTTCGATTAAAGGCAGCAGTTTATCCGCCAGCAGTGCATTCACCCGCGTATAGCCTTCAAAGGATTCACGCTGGAATTTCACCAGGTCAAGACGATAGTGAAACGCAGGCCACAGAACGGCATTGGAGAACTGCGAGTAGTACTCGTCGTAATCTTTCTCTTTCAGGGCGAATGAAGCCCACGTGATGTTTCCGCGCGTGACCTTTTTTAGCGGTTTCTCTTCTTCACTGATTTCACCACTCCAGCCAAACCACAGCCCGCCAGCAGCTTTTAAGGCACCTAATACCCCTACCGCCAGGCCACCTGCACTGGCTTTTTTATCATCAGGCGGTGCAATTCGGTTAGAGACGACGACTAAGCGACCCATAATGGTTTCCCCCTTTGTTTTGCGCTATTTGTTGTTGTTGCTGGTTAGCGATGTCAGATATCCACTGCCAGACGCTGGCGACATCCGCCAGCCGCCATTCGGCGACAGTGTCACCAGGCCCCACCTTGACGGCGATCCCTCCGGCCTGATTTACCACACGAAACCCGGCCTCGTCGGTCAGGTCATCCCCTATGAAAACGGGCGTCCGCCCTTTGAAAGGCGGTGTCGCCATAAACGCGGCAATGGCCGCACCTTTATTGATCCCTTTCGGTTTTAACTCCACGACGCATTTACCGGGCTGCAGTGCCAGCTGCGGATGCGCATCCGCAACCGACTGAGCCAGGGCCAGTACAGCCTCTTCATGCTGCGGTGCCTGGCGATAATGCAGGGCGAAGGCCATGCCTTTGGCTTCCAGCTCGGTGCCAGGCAGGTCAGCCAGCGCAGCAGAGAGCTGCTTCTGGAGCGTTTGCGTGAGTGCGTCGGGGAGTGAAACGATATGCGTTTGATCATGGATGTCGCGGCGCTCCGCTCCGTGTACACCGGCCAGCGGAAAGTGGTATGGACTGGCGAGCATGTCCAGCTCGGCCATTGAGCGCCCTGATATCAATGCCAGTGCTCCCTCATTCATGCGCGAGAGCTGATGCAAATCCTGTAACACCGCCTCCGGAATAGACACCTGATCGGGGTGCGGTTTTATCCCGGCGAGCGTGCCGTCGAGATCGAAAAAGAAAGCATAATGTCCGGGCAGTACAGGCGGTGCGGTTAACGAGTCAGCCACCCTTTTCCTCCTTACGGTTTACGAGAGGTAAACGCCTTTACCTCTTTCATAGCCATGTAAGTATAGACAGTGTGACGTCGCTCGCCATTTGACAACCGCCCCGCCAGTTTTACTGGCGGGGCGGTGAAGGGGTCAACTATGGTTATTAGTTGAGCAATGAAAGAGAAGAAAAAGGGTCAGACAGTTCGCTTCGCTTTTTGCTTGTAACGGTCGAAAATCACGGCTGCCAGCAGGATCAGACCCCGCACCACGTACTGAGAGAACGGCGAAATATTCAGCAGGTTCATGGCGTTCTCTACCGTCCCCAGAATCAGGATACCGGCCACCACATATGAGATTTTTCCGATGCCGCCTTTGAGGGAAACGCCCCCTAAAACGCAGGCGGAGATGACGATCAGCTCATAACCGATGGAGGTCATTGGCTGGCCGCTGGTCATACGCGACGCCAGGATAATCCCCGCGGCGGCAGAAACCAGCCCTGAGAGCACAAAGATAATAATCTTGGTGCGTACCACCGGCACCCCAGCCAGACGAGCCGCTTCTTCATTACCGCCAATTGCCAGGGTGTTACGGCCAAAGGTGGTCCGGTTAAGCAGGAAGCCGAACAGGATCAGGCAGGCGACGGTCAGCCAGATAGGCGCAGGCAGACCCAGCCAGTTCGCATAACCCAGGGTAAAGAAGCGCTCGTCTTCAATCCCCACCGCTTTACCGTCGGAGATGATATAGGCCAGCCCGCGGACAATTTGCATCGTCGCAAGGGTGGTGATCAGGGCGTTAATCTTCAGACGTGCGATAACAAAACCGTTCACCAGACCACTGATAACGCCAAGTAACAGACCGGCCAGCACGCCAATCCACAAACTCTCCGTCATGTTGATCACCACGGCCGTGGTGACGCCAGCACAGGCAATCACCGACGCCACCGAGAGGTCAAAATCGCCGGAGGCCAGACAGAACAGCATCCCGCAGGCCACCATTCCGGACATGGAAATGGCCAGCCCCAGCCCCTTCATATTAATGAAGGTGGCAAAATTAGGAACGAAGATCGCACAGGCCAGGAAGAGCACGGCAAAAACCACCAGCATGCCGTATTGATCCCAGATACGCCCCATACTCAACGCCGACTTCGACTTCGGCACTCCGGATGTAGTAACAGAGGACATCATTAACTCCTTACTCAGGCGACAGCCTGGCTGACTTTAGGCATGGCGAGGTTCAACGCCTGTTGTTCATTCGCCTGTTCATGAAGTAATTCACCGGCAATTTCGCCTTCACGCATCACCACAATGCGGTCGGCCACGCCAAGCACCTCCGGCAGATCGCTGGAGGCGAAGAGTACCGCCACGCCACGTTTTGCCAGTTCATAGATCACGTTATATATCTCGTGTTTTGCCCCCACATCGATCCCGCGGGTCGGCTCATCCAGTAAAATGACCTTCATATCCTCTGACAGCCAGCGGCCTAAAATGGCCTTCTGCTGGTTTCCGCCAGAAAGATTCATGATCAGCTGCTGGGGTCCCGGCGTTTTGATATTCAGTGAGCGAATATGGTGGTCGGCGTTGCTCGACTCCCAACTATCGTTTATCAGGCAACCTGCGCGAATAAACTTACGACGGGCAGAGATATTGATGTTGTCGCGCACCGAATGCACCGGAATGATCCCCTCCGCCTTACGGTCTTCCGGACAGAGCATCATCCCCGCTTTTATTGCATGGGCCGGTTTCTGGATATCCACCCGCTCACCATCAATGGAAACCTGTCCATCGGTGATACGGGTTCCGCCGAACAAGCCTTTCATTAATTCGCTGCGCCCTGCCCCAACCAGACCAAACAGTCCGACAATTTCACCGCTGCGTACGGATAACGAAACCGGCGTTCTCACGCCCGGCGCTTTCACATTGTCCAGACGCAGGCGTTCAGGCCCGTACTCGCGTGGTTTCCAGTGATAAATATCACCCAGCTCGCGTCCGACCATCGCCTGAACAAGCTGGTCATGGTTAACCTGCTCCATGTCGGTAAAGGTGCGCACATAGCGCCCATCTTTAAACACGGTGATGGCATCGCTCAGGGCAAAAATCTCTTCCATACGGTGTGAAACGTACAAAATTGTGCGCCCTTCCTGACGCAGTTCGCGGATCACCCGAAACAGATTGTCGATTTCACGCGCAGAGAGCGAACTGGTGGGTTCATCAAAGGCAATAATTCTGGCGTTACGCGCCAGTGCCTTGGCAATTTCAACCATCTGCCACTGGCCGATGGAGAGATATTTCAGCGGCGTCTGGGGATCAACATCCAGACCCAGGTGTTTAAGCTGCAGCCCCGCTTCATAATTAAGTAGCGAACGATTCACCACGCCGCCTTTATGCGGAAGCTGTCCTAAATAGATATTTTCCGCCACGGTCATCTCGGGGATGAGGTGCAGCTCCTGATAGATAATGGCCACCCCGGCGTTTAGCGCCGCAGTGGTATCGGCAAACGCCACCTCTTCACCGCGAATCGCCAGCGTGCCGGTCGTTGGCGTGTAGTTGCCGCTGAGGATTTTCAACAGTGTGGATTTTCCCGCACCGTTTTCCCCCATCAGGGCATGAACCTGGCCGGCATAGCAGTCGAAGCTGATATCGGTCAGCGCGTTAACACCGGGGAATGTTTTCCCGATGCCGCGAAAAGAGAGATACGGATCAGACTGTCGCATAACGTCTCCGTGATTCCTGTAGTGTGTACGTCAGGCCCCTCACCCTGCGCGAGGGGCACAATCACCGCGTATTACTTACCGCCCAGTCCTTTTTTCGCCAGCTCCTCTTTGAAGTTGTCGCGGGTGATCAACACCACGTCGGTCACTTCCGTAAATTTCGGCGGCTCAACCCCTTTGGTTACCCAGTTGTAGAGCATTTCACTGGATTTATAGCCGTGAACGTCCGGGCTTGGCAGCAGAGAGCCGTAGAAACCGGTGGCCTGCGCTTTAGAGAGTTCACTCACCGCGTCAACGCCGTTGATGCCAATCCCGATCACATCAGGTGCTTTGAACCCCTGGCCTTCCGTCGCGCGTACCCCGCCCAGCACGGTATTGTCGTTCATGCCAACCACCAGCCAGTGTTTCACCTCCGGATGCTGAACCAGCATGGAGTTGGCGGCGTCGAAAGCGCCCGGGATATCGTTGGATTTGGTGGGGACTTTGTAGATCTGTTTTTCCGGGAAGCCGGCCGCTTTCAGGGCATCCATTGAACCGGTGGTACGACGACGCGCCGTGTCCAGTTCATCCGCGGTGATCGCCATTACCGCCGTTTCTTTCACATCCCAGCCACGCTTTTGCATCTCTTTATAGAGTTCCTGGCCCTGACGTTCGCCAATCTTGGTCGCCGCCATCATCACCAGCGGGACGCTGTCCATCGGCTTGCCTTTGGCGTTAACGAACTGATCGTCAACGGCAATGACTTTCATGTCGTAACCGCGAGCTTTCGCCGCAATGGCCGAACCGAGCTTGGGATCCGGCGTACAGATAACGAAACCTTTCGCACCGCTGGCCGCCAGGCTGTCGATGGCATTCAGGGTTTTCTCACCGTCCGGCACGGCGATTTTAATCACCTCAAAACCTAAATCTTTCCCGGCCTTATCAGCGAATTTCCACTCGGTCTGGAACCAGGGTTCTTCGGGCTGTTTTACCAAAAAACCGAGTTTTAAATTCTCAGCGATAGCGGATTGTGACATAACGGCAGCCAGACCGATGGCCGCGAGCGCTTTAGTAAATTTGTGCATGGTAAACTCCAGCTTTAGCATTCTTTTCTGTAGGGAATATTTGCGTGCTTCTAATTTAATCGGACTTAAAACAAGGCATTAGCGCTTACCTCGTCATAAGCGTTATTGCTGGTGATAGTTTTAGCGGGAAATTAATCATCCATAAGAGAGCCCCATCACACCGCAGAATTACAGTAATTGCGTACATAAATTCAGCGAAAAATGACATAAAAAAGGGCATATTTGTCTGACAATTGAATAAGGGTTAAGCAGGATTATCCATAAGATTAGCTAAGAAATCCCTGATGCCCTTAAGAAGGCAAAATCGCATGGCGTGTTAACGAAGGGATAACCGGTTTAAGATCATGAAGAACTGAGAAGCTGAAATACCGTTATTCTGCAAAATTTGATTTAACTCAATTTTACGTCACCAGCATAAATTAAAAATAATTAAGCTGTATTTGTATTTTTCACCGAGCATTATTCCAGTTAATTATTTCCGGAAGAGTAACAATGCATAACACGAACAAAAAACAATCATTATCAGAAACTTAACTATAAGTTATTTCATGGCGAGCTAATTGACTTTCTGTACTATATTAAACTTTGTAATGTATGGTAAACACAGCCCAATTAAGAGTTTTCTTAGACCAAAGACAAGGGTATGCTTATTTTTATCGAACACAGGAAGTGAATTCGGTCGACTTTAGTCACTGCAGAAAGACTATTTCTGTTTTTTTCTTCGTATTTGCCTGGCACACAGGTTAAGCAACGGACATCACGTCCCACAGTCAATAAGGATATGAGTATGGCTACCCAAACGATGATGCAAAAACTTAACGCGCAGATGAACCTTGAGTTCTATGCCTCTAATCTGCACCTGCACCTGAGTGCATGGTGTGCCGAGAACAGTCTCACGGGCTCTGCCACATTCTTTCGCTCTCAGGCGCAAAGTAACGTCACGCACATGATGCGTGTTTTTAACTACCTGAAAGCCGCAGGGGCAAATCCTGTCGTAAAAGCCCTTGATGGGATCAACGAAAATTACTCTTGTCTGGAAGAACTGTTCCAGAAAACGCTCGACGAGTATGAACAGCGCTGCAGTACGCTCAGCAAGCTGGCCGATGAAGCCAAAGCCCAGCAGGACATTACTACGCTTAAATTTTTACGCGATATGGACAGAGAGCAACAGCAGGATGGCATGCTGCTGAAGACGCTGGCGGATGAGATCCATAACGCGCAGCAGGCAGGGTTATGCCCCGAGCAAACCGACCGTCATCTGCTCGATATTGTGACGGTGCAGCATCACTGAGTCTTTTAACCTGCTCCCGTCCGGGGGCAGGTTTCCCTTCTTATCCCCAACCTCCTCTTTTTGCTGAAATTTAACAAATCAGATCTCGCTCCCAATGATTAACCACACAACGTGTAATGATTTATTTAATTACATAATCATCGACGAGGGAGCAGTATGATCACCATTGAGTTTGTTGTCATTCTCCTCTGCCTGCTGACAGGTACACGTTACGGCGGGATGGGGCTGGGGTTAATAAGCGGTATTGGTCTATTCATTTTATGTTTTGTCTTTGGTCTGCAGCCGGGTAAGCCACCGGTTGACGTGATGCTAACCATTCTTGCGGTGATTGGTTGCGCGGCCACCCTGCAGACGGCGGGCGGCCTCAACGTTATGATGCAGTTTGCTGAACGTTTGCTGCGCAAACACCCGCAACACATCACTCTCCTCGCCCCGTTTACCACCTGGATGCTGACCTTTCTGTGCGGTACCGGGCACGTGGTGTACACCATGTTCCCCATTATCGCGGATATCGCCCTGAAAAAAGGGATCCGCCCGGAGCGCCCAATGGCCGTGGCATCGGTCGCCTCACAGATGGCGATTACGGCCTCCCCCGTTTCCGTTGCCGTGGTGTCGCTGGTCTCCATCCTGGCGGCGCAGCATGGGCTCGGCCACGCGTGGGGCATCCTAGAGATCCTCGCCGTGTCGGTTCCCGCGTCACTGTTCGGCGTGGCCATTGCGGCCCTGTGGAGTTTACGCCGCGGGAAAGAGCTGGCTGATGACGCGGAGTTTCAGGAAAAACTAAAGGATCCAAAGCAGCGCGAGTTTATCTATGGCGGAACGGAGACGTTACTGAATCAACGTTTCCCCAAACAAGCCTACTGGTCGACGTGGATTTTCTTTGCCGGTATTGCCGTGGTCGTTTTGCTGGGGGCATTCCCTGAATTACGCCCCGCCTTTGAACTGAAAGGCAAAATGACGGCGCTGTCGATGAACCTGGTCATCCAGATGATGATGCTTATTGCAGGCGCGGTGATGCTGATGGCCTGCAAAGTTAATGCCTCTGCCATATCTAACGGCGCGGTATTCAAGGCGGGTATGGTCGCGATCTTTTCGGTGTTCGGCGTGGCATGGATGAGTGATACCTTTTTCCAGGCACATCTCGACGAGTTAAAACTGGCGCTGGAAGGGGTGGTGAAAAGCCACCCGTGGACCTATGCCATTGTGCTGTTTCTGGTGTCAAAACTGGTGAACAGCCAGGCGGCGGCGCTGACGGCGGTGGCGCCTATGGGCCTGATGCTGGGTATCGATCCGAAGATGCTGATCGCCTTCTTCCCGGCCTCATACGGCTATTTTGTCCTGCCGACCTATCCAAGCGATTTGGCCTGCATCGGTTTTGACCGGTCAGGCACCACCCGTATCGGTAAATTTATCATCAACCACAGCTTTATTCTGCCAGGGCTGATTGGAGTGAGCTGCGCGTGTGCGGCGAGCTACCTGCTGGTTCAGACCTTCTTTTAACGGTATCAACGGGCGACAGGTTCCGTCGCCCCTTCCCCGCTTTAGTGAGACTCACCCTGCGGAGTGAATCGCAGTTCAATCAGCGCGATGGCTTTCTGGATCGCCCGAAGCGTAACCGGATCAGCGGCAGCAGGATGGCTGGTGAAATCGATATTTTTCAGCTGCGTTGACATCTTCTCGCGCACTTCAACCGGCGCAATCACGTCCAGAACATCGAGAATTTGTTTGATAACCAGCTGGCACGCGACAACGTCAGACACCAGTTCCTGATCGGCGCTCAGGTTTTGAGACATGGGGTTTTCTCCTTATTGAAAGGCCGCCATAGTAACAAAACGTGGCCCCTTTCATCTCCCGCAGAGATAAAAAAACCTGCCGAAGCAGGTTTTTTTATCAGAACATGGCACCCGGCGGCACGTCTTTAAACGTGCGGCAATAATTGGTCCACATACTTTTCAGGATTTTGCGCAGTTTCACGATGATGCCCCATTAACTTGTTATACAACTTTATTGTCAACGTGCTTATAATATGACCACCATCACAAAAATCAATGTTTTTGTGATTCGCATCACGATTTTGTGCGCATATGCATTCATCCCTGACCCGTTGCAAAGAGAGAGGGCAGATTGTCCGGCTATTCCAGCCATTGCAGCTGACATCTGCGGGTACGATAACGTATTTCCATCCACTCAGAGCGAACCATGAAAAGAGTCATTGTAGCTGGTGCAATCCTGCTGCTCGCGGGGTGTACGGTCCCTCGCCAGGCTGAAGTCAGTAGCCTCGACGCACCAAACGGCATCGTCCGCCTCGACTACGGCCAGGCAGCACTGCAAAATGCGTATTCTGATGAGTATGTGAATAACGGTACGGCGGCAAAAGCGTGTCAGCGTATGGGGTATGCCACCGCCTCAGCCTATGGTCAGCCCATCAAAACCTGCACCCTCATCAGCGGCTCGTTGTGTCTGAACGAGAGCGTGACAATCCAGTATAAATGTATGGGTTATGCCGTTAACCCTCAGTCAAACAATCCCTGGTATTAATCAGCGTTGCCAGCGTCTGCTGGCAACTTATTTTATTAAGAACAAAAATAATTCTCATTAATAAATATTAAAATCGTCAATGCGTTTTATTCCCATTCGTATTTTGAATAAAGAAATAATAATTTTACGTTTTGCAAATAATTAAATAACAAATTATAGTGTCGCTCATTGTGAACCAGAAATAATCACCCGGAGCGCCACCATGCTGAAAACTGAAATGATCGACAAGCTCAACGCACAAATGAACCTTGAGCTGTTTTCGTCCCTGCTCTACCAGCAGATGAGCGCCTGGTGCAGCTACCACAGTTTCGAAGGCGCAGCCGCATTTCTGCGTCGTCACGCGCAGGAAGAGATGACCCACATGCAGCGTCTGTTTGATTATCTGACAGATACGGGCAGCCTGCCGCGCATTGAAACCGTGGCCTCACCCTTTGCTGAGTATAATTCTCTCGATGAACTGTTCCGCGCCACCTACGAGCACGAGCAGCTGATCACTCAGAAAATTAACGAACTGGTTCATGCTGCGATGACCAGCCAGGATTACCCAACCTTTAATTTCCTGCAGTGGTACGTCGCTGAACAACACGAAGAAGAGAAACTGTTTAAATCCGTGCTGGATAAATTATCTCTGGTGGGGAAATCTGGCGAAGGTCTTTACTTTATTGATAAAGAACTTTCCACGCTTGATACGCAGAATTAATTTCAGCGCGGTGCGGGTTCCCTGCACCGCGTTAATTTACATACACCCCGCACAGCTGGTGCAGCGCCAGTCGTGGGGATTCACGGCCTGGTAAAAATAGCGGTAACTGGCCGTCTCCAGCGGAATACCCACCTCGAAGAACATATCCGTTAACCAGTCGACATTCTCGATGATCCACTCATCTTCCTGTAAGCCTTGCGCAAAGGTTTCATCTTCAGGATCGATAATCGAATAGATTGCCCAGGTGCCCATATCCTTTTCGCGGCGGGACTCGGGAAGTATCAGGGGCTGGTTCTGCCAGCTAATTATCCAGTGGCCATGGCACAACAGGTTGCCTCCACGGCTCCATGCCGCAGTAAAGGGATTCTCCCCAGCCATAAAACCCTCACTTAATTTGATATTTTATATTTATTGTTTACGTTACGCCGGAATGTCGCGCAGCAACATTGCCCTTATGAAGTAGACCTGCGCCTAAAAAGGATCAGAGGGCCAGCAGTTCGTAAACCATTCATTACACTACTTGTAACGGTGATTTGACGAGTTACGGCTTTTCCCTTACTCTGCGCCGCAGATTTATTCGCGAATAAGAGTCGTCGTAGAGGAAAGCGTGAAAAACAGAACCCTGGGAAGTATTTTTATCGTCGCCGGAACGACAATTGGCGCAGGAATGCTGGCCATGCCACTGGCCGCCGCTGGCGTGGGATTTGGCATGACCCTGCTGCTGCTGGGCACCCTGTGGGCGTTAATGTGTTACACCGCCCTGCTGCTGCTTGAGGTTTACCAGCACGTGCCCGCCGATACCGGCCTGGGTTCTCTTGCGTCGCGCTACCTGGGACGTTACGGCCAGTGGATAACCGGCTTTAGCATGATGTTCCTGATGTACGCCCTGACTGCCGCTTACATCAGCGGAGCCGGGGAATTGATCGCGTCCAGCGTTAACGACTGGTTCGGCTCTGACATTACCCCGGCGACGGGGGCTATCTTCTTTGCCCTCATCGGCGGCGGCGTGGTCTGCGTGGGGACATCGCTGGTCGATCTGTTTAACCGTTTCCTGTTCAGCGCCAAAATTCTGTTTCTGGTTGTCATGCTGGCCCTGCTGGCACCGCATGTTCATAAGGTCAATCTGTTGACGCTGCCGCTGGAAAAAGGGCTGGCGCTTTCCGCAATCCCGGTGATTTTCACCTCGTTTGGCTTCCACGGCAGCGTGCCAAGCATCGTCAGCTATATGAACGGCGATATTCGCAAGCTGCGCCGCGTCTTTGTTATCGGAAGCGCGATCCCGCTTATTGCCTACATTTTCTGGCAACTGGTTACGCTGGGCAGCATTGACTCTTCAACCTTTATTGGGCTGATGGCACAGCATGCGGGTCTGAACGGTTTTCTGCTGGCGCTGCGGGAGGTCGTCACCTCCCCGCACGTTGAGCTGGCGGTACACCTGTTTGCCGACCTGGCGCTGGCGACCTCGTTCCTCGGCGTGGCGCTCGGCCTGTTCGACTATCTGGCCGACCTGTTCCAGCGCCGCAATACCGCAGCCGGACGCTTACAGACCGGGGCAATCACCTTCCTGCCGCCGCTGGCCTTCGCCCTCTTCTATCCTCGCGGGTTTGTGATGGCGCTGGGGTACGCGGGGGTGGCACTGTCGGTTCTGGCCCTGCTCCTCCCTTCCCTGCTGGCATGGAAGAGTCGCCAGCAGCATCCTCAACAGGGTTACCGCGTGGCTGGGGGGAAACCGCTGCTGTGCGTTGTGTTTGGCTGTGGGGTGGTGATTATTCTGGTGCAGGTGTTGATTGCAGCGGGAATGCTGCCGGAAGTGGGTTAACGATAAAGGGGCTATCATTAGCCCCTTTTTTGTCAGTGCAGACAGCAGCTCTTAAACTTCTTTCCGCTGCCGCAAGGACACGGATCGTTACGCCCAACCTTCGTGCCATTTACCATCGGCTTCTTCACTTCCGGCTGCTGCGGGTTGTTGACCCAGTAGTTATACAAGCGCAGCGCCGCAGGCTGGATACGTTCAATGCTGGCTGCATATTCTTCTTCGGTCAACTCATCCAGTTCGCCGCCGATCTCTTCGCTACCGTGCAGCGCAATCACATCCAGATCGGCCTTTAGCTCGTCCGGCAAGGCTGACCAGTCCGTCAGCGCCACGCCGCGCATGTAGCCATAGCACCACTCTTCCACCACGGTATAGGTCTCACCGTCAACGTCGTTATAGCCAAACATCGGTTCGAACTGGTCCGGATATTCGCTCAGGCGTTCGGCAATATCGTTCATATGCTTAAAGCAAAGATCGATAAAACGGTTCATCTCGCGGTCGTTTTTCCAGCGCGGAATGTACTTCTCACCACCCCATACCGCCACCAGCCAGGTATCTGGCTCAACGACAACAGGACCGGAAAGCACTGCGGTAAGCATGCCGTCCAGTTCAGACACGTCAAGCACGGACGCATCATCATGACCGTAAGACATTAATGTCTCTTCAAGCCACGCCATTTCGCTTTCATTTAATGGGCCTTCAGTCATCGCTGACACTCCTGATAAAAAGAAAACGATCCTAACACATCTCTCACGCCTCTCCGGGCTGAAGTTTAGGTCTTTATTGCCGCAAAAACGTGCAAATCGTGACCTTTGCACAACTTATGGGCTTTATTGTTAACGATATGTGATCTCCGCTGTAATTTCTTCTCGTCCCGCAAGGCGGCATAACGCGGCGCTCTATACTCAAACATGTCACAAGCCCGTCAATGGGTTAACCATTCTGGCAACGTTTTTGCTTAGTGTTCTTCGCGCGATGCTGCGCAGGGAAACCTCGCCGTACTCTGCAGGATGCCGTCTGTATCTCGTTCGTTTAGTGCATTTTGTTCTTGCTCGTGTTTTGGATTGGCTGCGCCGTCGGGCGTTCGGGTTTACGCCGTGGTGCAAAAACCTCTTTGCTAAGGAACATAATAATGTCGCTGAAATTTATCAGAACTCCGCTTTCTCTCGTGTTGGCCGGTTGCCTGGTGACGGCGTTTTCCGCCAGGGCAGATATCGTGATTGGCGTGGCCGGGCCGTTCACGGGCCCCAATGCCACCTACGGCGATCAGTACTGGCACGGCGCAACGCAGGCCGCTGAAGACATTAACGCCGCAGGCGGTATCAACGGTGAGAAGATCAAACTGGTTCAGGGAGATGACGCCTGCGAGCCTAAGCAGGCCGTGGCCGTCGCCAACCGTTTAGTTGACCAGGATAAAGTCAACGCCGTGGTCGGCCATTTCTGCTCCTCCTCCACGATGCCCGCCTCCGAGGTTTACAGCGATGCGGGGATCATCGCCATCACCCCGGGCTCGACTAACCCGTTGATTACCGAACGCGGCATGAGCGACATGTTCCGCATGTGCGGCCGCGATGACCAGCAGGGTCAGGTAGCCAGCGACTTCATCATCGACAAGCTGAAAGCGAAACGGGTGGTGATCATTCACGATAAAGACACCTACGGACAAGGTCTGGCAGACGCCACTAAAGCGGCGCTGGCGAAACGCGGGGTTCAGGATGTGATGTACGAGGGGCTTTCGCGCGGTGAGAAAGACTTTAACGCGCTGGTGACCAAGATTGGCGCGCAAAAACCGGATGTGGTGTTCTTCGGGGGCTGTCATCCGGAAGCCGGCCCGCTGGTTCGCCAGATGCGCGAACAGGGCGTACAGGCCAAATTCTTCTCCGGGGACTGTATTGTCAACGAAGAGATGGTGACCGCGGCGGGTGGCCCGCAGTACACCAATGGCATTTACATGACTTTCGGGAAAGATCCGCGCCTGATCCCGGACGGTAAAGCGGTTATCGAGAAATTCCGCGCCGGTAAATTCGAGCCGGAAGGTTACACCCTTTACTCTTATGCCTCCGTACAGGCGATAGCGGCGGCCTTCAAGGCCACCGGCGGCAAAGACGCTGCGAAAGCCAGCGAGTGGCTGAAAGCCAATTCCGTCGACACGGTGATGGGCAAAAAAGCCTGGGACAGCAAAGGCGACCTGAAGGTCTCTGACTATGTGGTTTACCAGTGGGACGACAAAGGAAAATATAAGGAAGTGCAGTAACAGGACGGAGTCACGCTCAACGCCGGCGGGCACGCCTGCCGGCGCGTAATAAACATCAGGCTGCGCGGCTCGCGCAGCCTATAAAACGAGCGCGCTAAAATGAGTACATTCTTCCTGCAACAGTTGATCAATGGCTTAACGCTGGGTTCCGTCTACGGCTTAATCGCCATCGGTTACACCATGGTGTACGGCATTATCGGCATGATTAATTTCGCCCACGGCGAAGTGTATATGATTTCTGCCTATCTTTGCGCCATTGGCCTGGCGCTGCTCTCCTTCTTCGGTCTGCAGTCGTTCCCGCTGCTGATCCTCGGGACGCTGGTGTTCACCATTGTGGTCACCGGCGTATACGGCTGGACTATCGAGCGCATTGCCTATAAGCCGCTACGTAACTCCACGCGCCTGGCCCCGCTGATCTCCGCCATCGGGATGTCGCTTATCCTGCAAAACTACGCCCAGCTAAGCCAGGGCCCGCGCCAGCAAGGGGTTCCTACCATGCTGGACGGCGTTATTCGTCTGCATCTGGGCGATGGGTTCGTTCAGATAACCTACACCAAGGTATTTATTCTGCTCGCCTCGTTTACCGGCATGCTGGTGCTCACCTGGGTAATCAACCATACCCGGCTTGGGCGAATGTGCCGGGCAGTGCAGCAGGATCGTAAAATGGCCTCCATTCTGGGCATTAATACCGACCGGATCATTTCGCTGGTATTTGTTATCGGCGCGGCGATGGCTGGCCTGGCAGGCGTGCTGATCACCATGAATTACGGCACCTTTGATTTCTACGTCGGGTTTGTGATTGGCATTAAAGCCTTTACGGCGGCGGTACTGGGCGGCATCGGTTCCCTGCCCGGCGCGATGCTCGGCGGTCTGATCCTCGGCGTGGCGGAAGCGCAATTCTCCGGCATTGTGAACTCGGACTATAAGGATGTGTTCTCGTTTGGGCTGCTGGTGATGATCCTGATTTTCCGTCCCCAGGGGCTGCTTGGCCGCCCGATTGTGGCCAAAGTGTGAGGGAGAATAAAATGGAATCGCACGCTTTTTCTCTTAAACGCTGCATCCTGGACGCGATTTTTTCCGGGCTGATTGCGCTGATTATTTTCGGTCCCATTGCGGGCGTGGTGCTGGACGGATATAGCTTTAACTTCGACGGGCAGCGTCTGGCCTGGATGGTCGGCATCGTGATGTTGGGGCGTTTTCTGTTAAGCGCTTTTTTAGCTACCCCTGCCGGCACCCGTTTCCAGTCTCGCTTCGAGGCCGACAGCGCGGGGGTGTATGTCCGGCCGCCAGAGTACAAAAGCCGCCTGCGCTGGATTATTCCCCTGGTCATTACCCTTGCGATTTGCTTCCCGTTTGTCGCCACCAAATATGTGTTGACCGTCGCCATTCTCGGGCTGATCTACGTTCTTCTCGGTCTGGGGCTGAACATCGTCGTGGGTCTGGCCGGTCTGCTGGACCTGGGGTATGTCGCGTTCTATGCAATTGGGGCGTACGGTCTGGCGCTGGGGTACCAGTATCTCGGCTTAGGCTTCTGGAGCATGCTGCCGCTGGCGGCAATCATGGCCGCCGCCAGCGGCGCCCTGCTCGGTTTCCCGGTGCTGCGCATGCACGGGGATTATCTGGCCATCGTCACCCTTGGGTTCGGGGAGATCATCCGCCTGATACTGAACAACTGGCTGAGGTTCACCGGTGGGCCCAATGGCGTATCAGCCCCTCCCCCCACCTTTTTCGGTCTGGAATTTGGTCGGCGGGCAAAAGAAGGGGGCGTGCCCTTCCATGAGTTTTTCCACCTGACCTACAACCCGAATATGAAATTTATCTTTATCTACGCGGTGCTCTTTCTGGTGGTGATGCTGGTGCTCTATATCAAGCACCGCCTGACGCGAATGCCGATCGGCCGGGCGTGGGAAGCGCTACGGGAAGACGAAATTGCCTGTCGCTCAATGGGGCTGAATCATGTGCTGGTCAAGCTGTCGGCCTTTACGCTGGGCGCATCGACCGCGGGCATTGCCGGGGTGTTCTTCGCCACCTACCAGGGGTTCGTGAATCCGACCTCATTTACGTTTTTTGAATCCGCGCTGATCCTCGCCATCGTCGTGCTGGGCGGGATGGGCTCGACGCTGGGCGTAGTGCTGGCCGCTTTTGTGCTCACGGTGACGCCAGAGCTGCTGCGCAGTTTCGCTGAGTACCGCGTCCTGCTGTTTGGCATGCTGATGGTAGTGATGATGATCTGGCGTCCTCGCGGGTTAATCCGCATTAACCGCAGCGGATATACCGTGCGTAAGGGCGTCGCGCCATGAACGAAACGATATTACGCGTTGAACACCTGATGATGCACTTCGGCGGGATTAAGGCGCTAAATGACGTTAATCTGGACGTTCAGCGCGGATCAATCACCGCCCTTATTGGGCCCAACGGGGCGGGAAAAACCACCGTGTTTAACTGCCTGACGGGCTTCTACAGAGCCTCAGGCGGCAACATTTTATTTAATACCCGCAGTAAAACGACCAACGTCATTCAGGTACTCGGACAGAAATTCCAGCCAGGCGACTGGATTAACCCTGCCAGGTTCGGGCAACGTCTTTTCTACAAAATGTTTGGCGGAACCCACCTGGTCAACCGCGCAGGGCTCGCGCGCACGTTTCAAAACATTCGCCTTTTTCGCGAGATGTCGGTCGTCGAAAATCTGCTGGTCGCGCAGCATATGCGCGTCAACCGCAATCTGCTTGCCGGGATTTTAAATACCCCCGCCTACCGCCGGGCGGAAAACGACGCCCTGGACAGGGCCTTCTACTGGCTGGAGGTGGTGGATCTGGTGGAGTGTGCCAATCGCCTGGCGGGAGAGATGTCGTACGGCCAGCAGCGCCGTCTGGAAATTGCGCGCGCCATGTGCACCGGGCCGGAAATGATCTGCCTGGATGAACCCGCCGCCGGGCTTAACCCGGTTGAAACGCATAAGCTGAGCAGCATAATTCGTTTTCTGCGGGATCGCCATGACATCACGGTTTTACTGATTGAGCATGATATGGGGATGGTGATGGAGATTTCAGACGACATTATTGTGCTCGACCACGGCGATGTGATTGCGAGAGGAAAACCCGAGCAGATCCAGCATGATGAAAAAGTGATTGCCGCCTATCTGGGCACGGATGAAAGCGAGGTCACCCTATGAGCGAACCGCTGCTCGCCTTTCGCGAGGTGGACGTTTTTTACGGCGTCATTCAGGCGCTGAAACAGGTTTCGCTGGAGGTGAATAAAGGGGAAACCGTGGCGCTGATTGGCGCAAACGGCGCCGGAAAATCGACACTGCTGATGTCCATCTTTGGCCAGCCCCGCGTCCGCAGCGGGCAGATCCTGTTCGGTGGTGAAGATATCAGCCATAAATCCACCCACTACGTCGCCTCCGGCGGCATTGCCCAGGCACCTGAGGGGCGACGTATCTTTCCCGATATGACCGTGGAAGAGAATCTGCTGATGGGTACCATCCCCATCGGCAGCCAGTTTGCCGTGGACGATATGCAAACCATGTTTGACCTCTTCCCTCGTCTTAAAGAGCGGCGTAAACAGCGCGCGATGACGATGTCCGGCGGAGAACAGCAGATGTTAGCCATTGCCCGGGCGCTGATGAGCCGTCCGAAACTGCTGCTGCTGGATGAACCCAGCCTGGGCTTAGCGCCCATTGTCGTGAAGCAGATTTTCCAGACGCTGCGCGAGCTGGCCCAAAGCGGGATGACCATTTTTCTGGTGGAGCAGAATGCACACCATGCATTGAAGCTGTCTGACCGTGGGTATGTGATGGTTAACGGCCAGATCCGCCTGAGCGGCAGCGGCGAGGAGCTGTTGGGGAATCAGGAGGTGAGGAAGGCGTATCTGGGCGGGGTGTGATTTGATACAAAGAAGCCTTTAAAAATATTTTGATATAAATAACAATGAGATATTCACAAAATGTATAGCACGCAATGCCTTGAGATAGCCTGAGTTTGTTGATTTATTAGTCTCTGACGATCACGTCAAACTCACTGAAAAGGAGCGTTCAGAATGGCTATACCCGCATACCTTTGGCTTAAAGATGATGGTGGCGCAAACATCAAAGGGTCTGTCGATGTCCAATACCGTGAAGGTAGTATTGAAGTTCTTGGATTTGGGCATGGTTTACATCTTCCGACTGATAGCGCAACCGGCAAAATTACAGGTACACGAATTCACTCCGCATTACATTTTGAAAAAGAATTCGATTCATCAAGCCCCTATCTTTATAAAGCTGTGGCGCACGGGCAAACGTTACAATCAGCTGAATTTAAATGGTACAGGATTAACGATGCTGGGCAGGAAGTTGAATACTTCAATATGTTTCTTGAAGGGGTAAAAGTAGTTTCTGTATGCCCCGTCATGCACGATGTGAAAGATCCCGCCACTGAAAAGCACAATCATCTTGAAAGCATATCTTTGCGCTATGAACGCATCACCTGGAAGCACTGCGACGGAAATATCATATTTACTGATTCGTGGGCAGACAGATGATTCGTTGCTATTTTCATATCAATAACGGGCAACTCTCTTCGTTAAGTTGTCCTGGGGTGGGTTTCTTTGCTGCCTACTCAGGCAATAGAGGGAAGCACAGGAACAACCCAGACTCGATCGCAATATCCAAAAGGGGTCCCCTTCCTCCGGGAAAGTACTACATCGTCGCCCGTTCGCGCGGCGGATGGAAAACCAGACTGAATGATTTCTATAAATCCCTGGAAAGTGGTTCAGATCGCAAGTTGTGGTTTGCCCTGTTTCGTGAAGATGATCGGATTGATGATACTTCCCTTGTTGGAGATGTTGAGCGCGGAGCATTTCGCCTACATCCCGCAGGCCATAATGGAAACAGCGATGGATGTATTTCAATTGTTTCGTTGTCAGACTATATGATCCTCTGGAGGGCACTCGTTAAATCTCCACCAGTAATGATTACCGCCCAACTGAAAGCGTTCGGGACGATACAGGTATATTGATGAAACCTCTTTCACGTCTGCTTGTCTGGTTCGCAGAACTCTCAACGCTTTTCATGTCTTATTCAGTGCTTTGTTTCTTTCTGCCGGACCTGGAGATATACGATTGGTATGTAAAAAGATATGGCTATGTGTTGGAGGAAGATTTTCTTGATTACTACACGCTGACTCTATTCACCGTTTCGATTATGTTAACGACTATATTGATATGGATAGCAGCGATAGTGCATCAAAAGCGTTCGGAGAAAAAACGTTTAACACAACCCTCAAAAACCATGTTGTAGCGATGGTGAGAGAAAAAGATAAAAGTCTTCTGGGCTTGCTCAGAGGACTTTTGTGTCAAAGGGGATTCTGTAAATCCAAACCTCAGAAAGCCAGATTACAACTTGGGAAAAATGCCAATCAAATCGTATTAAGGCAAAAACAGGCACAAAAAAACCACCTTTCGGTGGTTTCACGACACTGCTTATTGCTTTGATTATTCTTTGTTTCCCATGGTACCCGGAGTGGGACTTGAACCCACACAGCGCGAACGCCGAGGGATTTTAAATTGGTTGTTAAAAACAATAAAATCAAGAAGATACAAATTTTTTCCGAACATACTTCAAAAACTTACCACATAAAATACATGCACTTATAACCATTTCTCTCCACATCTTCGGAATGGATAATGAATAAAAATTCGCTATTCCGTAGCCCTGTACCACTCCTGCCAGCGATAGATGTTTGTCCGCAGCTCGCGCACACACTCAGTCGTCTGAGTGTCCGCCTGCAGGTCTTCGTCGCTATCCCGCCCGGCGTTACTTGCCTTGCACGGCGGGCTCATCAAATCCTGGGATATTGTTGGCCGCGTCGATTGCTCTCTGCCGCAGCTGCACAGAGTGATCGTCAAAATCGCACTTAATATGATTCGGGTCGTTAACATATTTCACCACGTCTCGGTAAATGGTCCGGTAAATCACCTTGCCCTCTGCGCTGGCCGCTGCCGCTTTCTGCTCCCCGGTGGCGACGGCTTTCTCAGCCTTTTTGTTCTTTGCTGTATGCTCGCTGTTTACCTTGTCGCTGTGCGCATACCAGCCTTTCAGGTAACCAGCATGATACGTACCAGCAAACATCCCAAGCAGAACGGCCAGCACTAACAGCTTTGCTTTAATGGTCACTGGTCTATCCCCCAGCATGTCAGTGCGCTTTCCTGATCCCGGCGCTCAACCTGACCATAGCAACCGTTCTTCTGGCCTTTAGTCAGTCTGCAATCGCGGCCGCCGTCTTTAATCCACCAGCGGATTGCCTCGCATGCACCTATGCGGTCGCCTGCATTAATGCGCCTGTAGAAGGTCGAAGGGAAGCATTTACCCGGACCAATGTTGTACGGGCAGAAGGATGCGATACCTACCTTCTGCGGCTCCGTCAGAGGCACTTTGATATTGCGATCAACCCAAGCTAATGCCTTATCACGCTCAATAGCGTTAACCTTGCGGCATTGTTCATCTGTGGCCGTCATGCCTTTTACAACACGCCTGCCATCGATGACAGTCACGCCGTGACATAAAGACCAGACACCACCTGGATCAACAACGGCCACCAGCGCATTGCCTTCTTTTTCGCTGATGAACTGGTCAAACAGCACAGGAGCTGAAGCGCCAGCGGCGATGAGGGATAGCATGGCTGCGCTGAGTTTAGTTTTGCTGGTAGCCATTATCACGGGCCTCTTTTCGACGATCGTCTTTGATTTTGAAATACAGGTTGGTCAGATACGTCAGTAAACCAAAGAGAATACTTGCAAGAACGCCGATTGCAGCCCACTGGCTGGGGCTCACTTTATCGAGTAGTTGCAACAGCCAGTACCCAAAGCTGCCAATAGATGTGCCGTAGGATAGTCCTGCCGCTATGTCTGATAGGTTGTTCATCCTCATGCCTCACCCCCTGTGGGGAAAATATTTGTGTGAGCCGAGGGTAAGCGTGGAGACCGGTCGGAATCCCGACCATATAGAGGAGGTCGATTAGGTTAGTGACAAGTGCTAAACTCTTTGCCTTTCAGAATAGACTGATTCTCATAATGTTAAAGCTCTTCGCTAAGTACACATCGATCGGTGTCATAAACACGCTCATTCACTGGGTTGTGTTCGCTATTTGCATATATGCATTTCACACAGGCCAGGCACTTGGCAACTTCGCCGGGTTCGTCGTGGCGGTGTCATTCAGCTTCTTTGCAAACGCCAGGTTCACGTTCAAGTCCTCCACTACAACCATGCGTTACATGCTTTATGTTGGATTCATGGGCTCGCTGAGCGCGGCTGTTGGTTGGGCTGCCGATAAGTCCGGCATGGTTCCGATCGTGACTCTGATTGTTTTCTCCGCCATCAGTCTGGTGTGCGGTTTTATTTATTCAAAGTTCATTGTCTTTAGGGATGCGAAATGAAAATTTCTCTGGTTGTTCCCGTCTTTAACGAAGAAGACGCGATACCTATTTTTTATAAAACTGTTCGGGAATTTGAAGGGCTTCAGCAGCATGAAGTAGAGATAGTATTCATCAATGACGGCAGTAAAGACGCGACAGAGTCAATTATAAACGCGCTTGCTATTGCCGATCCGCTTGTGGTCCCTCTGTCATTTACAAGAAACTTCGGTAAAGAGCCCGCTCTGTTCGCCGGCCTTGATCACGCTACAGGTGAAGCAATCATCCCTATTGACGTTGATTTGCAGGACCCGATCGAAGTTATTCCGCACCTGATTGAAAAATGGCAGGGCGGAGCCGATATGGTTCTGGCTAAACGCTCTGATCGCTCTACCGATGGAAGACTGAAACGCAAGACCGCCGAGTGGTTCTACAAACTGCACAACAAAATCAGCAATCCAAAGATCGAGGAAAACGTTGGCGACTTCCGCCTGATGTCTCGCGAGGTCGTAGAGAACATTAAGCTCATGCCAGAACGTAACCTGTTCATGAAGGGTGTTTTGAGCTGGGTGGGCGGCCGCACTGATGTCGTGGAATATGCCAGAGCAGAACGAGTGGCCGGCAGCACGAAGTTTAACGGATGGAAGTTGTGGAACCTTGCACTTGAAGGGATCACCAGCTTCTCTACCTTTCCGTTACGCGTGTGGACGTATATTGGTCTGATTGTAGCGGGAGTTGCTTTCTTGTACGGCGCCTGGATGATTGTCGATACACTGGCTTTCGGAAACGATGTTAGAGGCTATCCTTCTCTACTGGTTTCCATTCTTTTCCTCGGTGGCGTCCAGTTGATCGGGATTGGCGTTCTTGGCGAGTACATTGGCAGGATTTATGTGGAGGTTAAACACAGACCTCGTTACATAATTAAAAAGGGTAATTAAGTTATGAATTACAATAGAAACAATAAAATCACATCCATTATTATGTATGCTATTTCTTTTTCTTTCTTGGCATTTATAATATCAAGATACTTTCCAATAAACTCTGATTATGCCAATAGTCCATTAGTATGGAGAGAGTTTTTAGATAAGGGAGCGTCTTCTTTTTTTGACTGGAGACCCACTCCAGATAATTGGTATTTTACTGTATACCCAATTAACTTCGCAATATTCTTTTTGCTAGGAGATGATGGTGTAATTCCGTTGCTGATTTCTACTATATTATTTGCAGCACTAGTTACATTGTTTTCTTCTGAGATATCTAAAATATCAAATGGAAAGTGGAGCTATGTTTCGGTTATCGTAGGAACTACATTATTGCCTCAGATAATGTTAACTGATGGGTTTGTTGCTCATCCATTTGCGCATTATTCAACTGCTGCGTATGGATTTCTAATGTTGTTGCTGTTTACCAAAAACCTATCAAAGAACAGCATTTACATAACAACGATAATAGCCGTTATAGGTTTGATTGCGAACTCATCTGATATGTGGATCGCACCTACATTCTTTATGCCAATACTTCTTGTTGAGATCTACCTATTCCTTTCAAAGGAAAGGAGAGTATCTCATCTTTGTGTAATGGCCGCCTTTTTTGGATTATCAATTACTCATGTTTTGCCTATTCTGATGGGCTTCGACATACAAAAGTTTGAAATTGTTGATATCAGTATGATGTTGCAGAACATTTATGGCTCAATAATATTGATAGGGGAAACAATAAATATTTCCGTAATGAAAGGCAATATATTTTATATTGCTTCGTTCTTTGTAATGTTGTTTTTGGTACTTATTTCTGTTTGGATTGGATGGATAAGTGGTGGAATTAAGAGATATGTAACAATTACATTATTCCTTTCTTTGCTCGGAATTGTGTCTTCATACATTATAAGCAATAATTCGTCTTTCCCAGGCCCACCACGTTTTTTTGTAAACGTAATTCCATGTGTATTCGCGATACTAGCAATTAATCTATCGGGAAGATATAGTAGGTTACTATTAGTAATAACTATTCTATTTGCTGTTACATCCATAAACTCGTATGAAACGAAAAAGTGGTGGGCGAAAGGTGTAATAACTGAGAATAATCAATACATTGATTTCTTAAAGAAACATGACTTGCAATATGGTTTCGGTGATTTCTGGGATAAGTCAATGACTGTTAACTGGCTTAGTCGAGGGGATGTAAAGATATTCCCTATATTCATTCGTGATGGATATAGGCTGGACCCATATGCAGTGAGGTGGCAAACAATGCGATCATGGCATACCGAAGAATTCCTAAATGCTCTTCCGAAGAGACAATTCTTCGCTATATCTAAAGGTAGAGAATGTTCAGACGTAGAAAAGTGCGTCATTGGTATACAGGAGCGCTATGGTTACGCCAGTGAAGTGCTCACATTTAAAAAAATGACTATTCTAGTTTATGATGATGGTATTCCATTTTGAATTAAAGCCCCCTTTCGGGGCTTTTTTTATGCGCTTATGGCTCCGTAATTTTTCCATCCTGATGCTGTGTATATCTTTCCTATGTAACCACCCGCTGATGGTGTAGTATTGTCATTAACCACATCTCCTACCCCCCAAATTGCAGTGCCTGTTATTGTATCACCACCTCCTTTCGGCGTTACACCGGCTATGTTCCTCTTTTGGAAGTTTGCCGTGGAGATTAGTCTATTGGTTGTCGTACCATTGTGCACGATACTAGATAAGTCGGAATCATGAATTATGCACGTCTCACGATCAATGTTTGTGTTTACGCAGAAAACACCCCATGTAATAGCAGCACCATGACCACTTGATACTGATAGACGGGCTGATTTTATAAATGTAGAGGAACCTAAACCATCACTCTGAATAGTTTGAACCAGCCCTACATCGCTACCAACTGACATCAATGTAGGGGTGAAAGCGCGCAAAACAAAATCAAGGCCATTAACATCACCTATCACTGCGCCTCGCTGAAATATCCTAGGGGTTACAGATATTTTTGAATTTACAATCCTGGCAATACCTCCAACCTCAGTCCATGCCTTGATGCCAATTGCTGCTCCCTGATAAAACCGCTCAGTAGAAATATTGATATCTGCATTATAACAGGCATCAATTTGAGCACCAATCGGAGAGTTTGCAGTGTAATTTGATAAGCATCGAATATGTGATGATCCTATGTACAAACCATCAGCACCCATAAGAAGCGATCCACGCAGTTTATTGTTATTTGAAGAAATATACTCCATCACAATTTCCATCTTCGAAATAGAGATGTTTCTAACAACCATATTCCCAGTATTTACCTTACCAAAAATAGTAAAACCTGTTCCACATGAGCGAGAGTAATAGCTATCAATCTGGATGTTAGTACATGGCTGGTAGCTATAATTTGGTTCAATATCCAAACCACCTGGCTGCATAACCGTGCCAATGCGTCCACCATGCTTATACGAAACAAATGTGCCTATGGAAACGCCATCCGCGCAAATAATGCTCATCGCATTTCTACCGTCATAGTCAGAGTTTACGCTCTCTACTAATGGATATGTCATGTTTGATGGAGGTGTTGAATCTTGGTTACCATGCGCTGCATTAAGATAAATTCCATCACCTCTTGTTTCTTTGAAAAATAATGACAATACGTGATTTTTCCCGCCATAGGAATGTATATTATGGATGTGTTCATCGGCTATCTTAGATGTCCTTACACCATCAATTCTTATCTCTCCAGTGAGGTCACTTACTTCTTTCAGGTAAAGAACATATCCAGATGAAGGGTCCCATGAATCTACAACAGTGGCAGGCTTTGTTCCATCTCCCCAGTGCTTAACATACCCATGCCATTTGAATTTCAAACCATTATGTTGCGAGGTACAAATTAATCCAGCAGCAGATGGGGAAACATTTACGGGAATATACGCTTCGGCCCCAGATTGAGCGCAGCAATCTAACCATAATTGCAACTTTGTTGTCTCATCACTACCATCAGCCACAACGCCGAATTGACGACAATCAATGGTTCCGTCGTGGCGAAGGTACCATCCATTTCCAGTTGCATCGTAAAACTTGAGCTCATTGCCAGTTGATGGCGCACCAGTTGTGCCATCACTAAAATATGTCGCAGCACCAACACCGAGCGTATGGTGCCCACGCGTCATGATGTACTTTGACTGCCCTGCTTTCGCCGTTTTGGCATCTGCAAAGAAGTTGACGACATACACAGAGCCCCCGACTAGAGTAGACCCGGTTGGTTTGGCGAGCTCGATCATGACATCAGAAGCAGAACCCGAAGCAGGCAATACGGTTATTGGCTGCCCAGAGGCATTGAACGCCAGCAGCTGGTTAGCACGCTGGTCAGCTGCTGGCAGAACATCGACGTAGCTCTCTGGCACGCGCAAAGCGCGGACCAGACCCACGTTATCAACGTAATTTTTAGTTGCAGCATCCTGAGCGTTTAACGGATCGGCCAGACCTGAAATACGATACCCTTCCGCGTTGTAGGGACCACCAAAGAGAGGTCGACGGAGCGCCAGCCCTAAATAAATAAACAAGCGCTGGATAGCCATCCACAGGCGATCAAAGTCCTTGTTTACCGTGTCAGCCAGTAGATCGCCATTGTCCTGGTAGTCGGTCAAACGATACGTCGGCACAACACGCTCCAGCATCACCACAGCGCCGCTGACCGGCGGTGTAATAAAGATGACATCCCCGCCACCGACGTTCCCCGCCCCTGAAACACTAAACCCACTGGTAACAACTGCACCATTAATCGTGACCTGAATATCACCAGGGTTAATGACGTAAAATTCGAAAGGAAAAACGGTCGTCAGACCGTTGGCGTTATAAATAATATAGGGCGTCTGATTGGGCACCGACATAGCGTGAACCTCCGGCAGGGTTAGTAATCGACCTCGACCTCATGGTCTCCGTCACTTAACTGCCAATGTTCGCGCGACTGCCCGGTCGGAATCCCGACCACTTTCCCTATGCGTACTGGAGTCTGACTAATCGCTCCCGCGCCAGAGTCTATAAAGTCGTCCGGCTGGTTGGTCAGCGCCGGGTTAAAGTCACGCATCTGGTCGTACACAGGGCCGTCGAGCACGTCAGTATGCGCCCACAGGAATCGCGACGACAGCGGCGCTTCAAACGCATCAAGGATGCGTTTTTGTTTATTGGTGACGCTGAACTCCTCCCTGACGCCGCAGCCGGTACCCTTAAGCGCCTGACGCAATAACTTACCGGCGAAGCTGCCGGGGCCGTTTACCTCAACACATACAACCGGGATCTGGTATCGGAGCACTAGCTCTTTAATCTGCGCTACCTGCCCGCCGGTAATTTTGTCGTTATCGTCGAATTCCGCCAGCTCTCCCGTAAGCTCCTGGCAGACATGCCAGTACAGGTGGCCGCGTGCGTCGGTAAGTATCAGAGAAAACGCCGAGGCGTCGGCCTTAACTTTACCGGTTGCCACATCCCACCAGGCGACCGCACCAACGATTTGCACGTTACCCAGCCACAGCGAAGCCGTACGGTTCGCATAGCGAATTTGAGGATGAATGTTGTATTCCCGGATGCGGTCAGGGTCGAGGCGAACGTCTCCGACAGGTTTACTGTGTAGCTGATACTGGCTATCCCACTCGTTAATCGTGCGGGTTTCTTTGCGGCGGTTCTCCATTTCTTCACGGGTGAACCGTTCAGGCCAGGCGCAGTCTGCATAAAAATCGATAACCGTGTCCGGTGCGGCCGCGAACTCAACGCTGCTTGCCGTAATTTTGTAGTCGACATCTTCCACCAGCAGACGGGCACTTTTATGGATCCCGGCGAAAACATATTCCGGCCGGAAAGATAACTCGTAGCGCAGCTGCGTTGCGTCTTTCGCCTCTATGCGTTTTTCTTTCTCAAACAGCCGGATGGTAAGACAGTCAGCGCCCATAGACTCCACCTCATCATAAAGGCTGTCATGCGTGTGCGGCGTACCAATGTAGAGCTTGCGACCACCGGGGATCAGGATGTGCGTTTGCTCACCAAGGCGATAGCGCAGCTTTTCACGCGCCTCCGGCGTCTGGATATTACGGGGCACCTCTACGTCATCGTTCTGACATTCGTTAGCTCGGGCGGAGGTAACGTTAGAAAGAATGCCTTTGGCGTACATGCTGCCGTTACGTAAATCCAGCGCACCATTGACCCACCACTGCTCTACCGTGCCCTGCCCGTCCGGTAACATGCCTTTGGTCAAAGGATGGTTGCGCAGAACGTTCTGCGTATCTCGGCTGGTTTTGTACGCGGTACCGTCGGATTCAGACTGGTGCAAAATACGGTACTGACGATCGCAGTAGTATCGCCAGGCGTTATAGACCGCAAGGATGGTTGATTTACCGAAACCACGGAAACAGCGAAGCACCGCGAGGTTGCCGCGATGCTCCAGCCAGTGGCAGGCTTGATAGTGGCAGTCTGGAACGTCCCAGTTCATTCGCTCCGCCCACATTAGAAAGAAGGCGAGGAACGAAATCATTTTTTCCCTTTCTGCAGACGCTCAATAATTGCGGCCGCTTCACGCTCAGCCTTCGATACCTGCTGACCCAGCGCAAAAGCTTCATCATCCTGCCCGGGGTTATCAGAAGGCGTACCGCCGCGCGTCTGCATACCAATAAGAGAATGCACTTTAATCAGCAGCGTCAGCGATGCCGCTGCGTTTTTCTTGTCCCAGTAGCGGTCGCCGCGTTCGTCTTTGGTCAGCTCGCTCGGTCTCTTCCCCGCCCCCGCCCAGTTATCCGGATCGGCTTCTTCGAGCACCACGTCGGTGAGTTTATCGCTCAGTGCGGTAAGGCGTGTTTTGTAATCCTGATGCATAAAAAAGCCCCGTAGTGAATACAGGGCTATGATGGAACAGTCCAGAGGTCGGAATCCCGACCGATTACCGCATGCCGGGGTCGACCTGATTTATCAGCGGCACAATCCAGAACAGATTGTTACCCGGCAGTAACGTGCGCACGTTATGCAGCACCCGATCGCCGGCATCACCATTGAGCACACCAGCGGTCACATCGGTAATGGTATCGAGCAGGCCGAACGTTGGGCCAAGCGCAGAGCCGATAAAGCCGCGGCTGGCATAACGTGACTGCGTTCCGGTACCGAGCAAAGCCCCCAGCCCCACCATACCGCCGGATGCCTTTTCCGCCATATTGTTATATTCCATCAGCGGGCCGAGAATACCGGAGCGGTCAACACCTTCCAGTACCAGCTTATTCGGCGACCAGTCAACCTCTTTGCCATTTGCCGACTGTTTAAGCGCGTAAGTCAGCGCGCCGAGCCCAATCTGAAAAGCGGTACCGTAATAAAACTGACCGGTTCCCTCCTGCAGGCCGCCCAGCGTAGCGCGATTATAGGACGCGGTAGCGAACGATTTAAACTGGAAGATGGTTTTACCCAGCGGCGTACTGGCCCAGAGTGGTGTATCGCCTATACCTGGCGTGATAACGGTGTTGTTCACATCTTTTAGCACCGCCGACTGGAAAACGCCAGCAACGTGCTGATCGTCCCATCTTTCAAAATTGCCGATATGCCAGCCGTTGATTACCTCACCGTGTTTTTCGAACTCGCTGCGAATACGCGCGGCCATATTGTCGTTAATGCCGAGCTTAGCCAGGCGGCGACCGGCGAACGAGCCGGAGAGAATGCCATCGGACGTGATCATACCGTTTACCGATTTGTTCATATCGTCGAAGTGGCCCATCAGTGTGAGCTTGCCGAACGCATCGGTAACACGCTCCATACCCGCCTCCACTGCCGTTGTACGGGCGGAACTGTCCACAAGGTCACCCATCGTACGCGCACGGGTATGCAGGATGGTTTCCAGCCCGACAGCCATTTTTAACTGTTCGGCACGGCTTGCCTTGAATGCCGGTGAGCGGGTGATCAGCGCTGAGTAACCGCGCATTGTGTTCCCAAAGCCGTTAACCATCACACCGCGCGCGAGATCAGGAATAGCGGAAACGGTCATTCCGCCCAGCTTAGTGACAAAGTTAGCGCTACGTAGGAACGCACCGGCACGTACGAAAAATGATGAGGGATCGTCCGGCATGCCATAGGTACCCGCCAGACGGTCGCGCAACGCTGTGATATCCCGGATGTCGTTATCGCGGGCTTTCGCCAGTTTTGCCTGGTCTTTGGGATTCTGGCGCATCAGCGCATCGTATTCGTCCTGAATATCCTTGAGCTGCTTCTCCAGCGATTTGTTACCAAATGCACGCGTCAGCTCAACCTCTGCCGATGCTTCACGAATGTGACGTTGCAGCACATAGTTGGCGTCGCTCTCCAGATAATCTTTCATCAGGCGATCGGGAACGTTGAGCGTACGCGACCGGGTGCTACCCGCCGCTTTCACCATAAAGACATTTGCAAAATCCTGCGGAATTTTTGCACCGACGATTTTATTGATCGTGGCGTCAGCAGTAATTTCAGCCTCTTCACGGGACATGGTTTTCTCACCGCGCGACCACCAGTCGACCAGCATGTCGCGGAACTTATCACGCTCGTTGACGATCTTGCCGACTTTGTAGACGCGCGGGAAATAACTCTCCTGACCGATGGCTTTAAGCTCCTCGTCAGGCGGCAGCAGGCCAAGCTTTTGCTGCGCCACTTTCACCCGGTTAACAACGGTGCGCATTGCCTGCGCCGCTTCCTGCACCACCGGGTTAGCATGCACATCGCCGCTGCGCATGGCGTTACCGACTTCCTCGCGGAACTGGGAAAAACTCAGATCACCGCCAGCGGCTTTATACTGGCTGTAGGCCTGCTTGTTCGTCACCACGACGGCCGCCTCTTCACGACGCCACCCTCGAACGCGGGTTTCTGCCGCGATGGGGGTCTCAATGCCGCGGGCATTACCCTGCAGTGTGTAGTTATTCTCTGCCAGCTCAAGCGCGGTGCGGCGGGAGGTTTTCGACGGAGACTCCATCAGACGGGTGAACGGTGTCAGATAGCTGCCTGCCTTACGTGCCAGTTTGCCGACCGGACCGCCTGCTGCCGGGGTGAGATCCTCGAGCGTGGCTTCACTGATTCGCGCCGCGCCGACGCTGCCACCTTCGGGAAGCGAAGCAGCTGCCGTGTCCGTCGCTGACGTGATGCTCATATTATCGAGTGCGTCAGCTACTTCGCGCGTGGCCGCAGTGCGAACAGATGGCGATAACGCAGCCCCGGCAGCAGCGAATACGCCGCTCATCAACGCACCCGCTGCGACGTGGGAGGCGCTTTCACCCCACGTGCGTGTTATCTGCTGATTATTCAGCACAACCTCGCTCGCTGCTGTTGCAGCTGCACCGATTGCAGCCTGTGATGCAATGCGGGCCACTGCACCACCCTGAGCGCCGGGGATGAACATCGAAGCAACTGTAACCGGGTCGACAACCCCGGCGGCAATGCTGGCAAGAACCCCCTCCCCACCAGCCTCGGAAAGTACCCGACGGTCCTCGTTTTCGTCGTCGATCTGCTGTTTCAGCCAGGCGGTTTCTTCCGGCGAGCGGGAGTCAGCAAAGGCGGATCCCCATTGTTCGTACCCGTGCAGCTCGTTTTTATCAGCATAAGGGTTATACCCGTCTACGGGTTCGAACTGCTTCGCGGGGCGGAACATCTGACCCAGCAGATTATTCTGGCGAAATGCTGCGCCCCACACAGACGGTTCATCCTGCTGAGGTGCTGGGTTGGTACCTTCAGGCAGGGGGACATCAAACCCGGAGGGTGCCGCCAGGACGTTACCCGCCGGAGTGAATCCGTTATTCAGTTCTTCAGGAGTGGCGTATACCGGCATTATTCAGTGCTCCACGAAAAGTAATTTTTAACCCTGTCCATACGCTCGTTGTGCAGGCGCTTATATTGTTCGTCGAGCGCACGGTGTTTATCTTTGAACCCGCGAATGTCCTGACCGCGCTGCAGCTCATTACGATCGTGTTCTTCACGCTCTTCCTGCATTTTTTTGTAGGGCGCCCACTCTTCCAGTGACGGTTTCCAGCGCATCGGCCTGCCGTACGAATCGTAGAACGGCTGTACAGCTTCAATACCATCCTTATCTTTTGTCCGCACCATGATGGCGTAATCGCCATTGCGGGCCGTCAGTACATCAGGAGTTATCTCCAGCTCTCCGCCAATACGCGATTCCGGCGTTTTGCTGGTAACAGGTGCAGCGCTACCGGAGGTGATCCCAAGTTGCGCTGGGCTGGTGGTGATCTCGCCCTTGCGATCACCATACATCAGGCTTTCTTTTTCTTCTTTCCACTGTGCAGCCTGCCAGCCTGACGGACCGTAGTTATAGAGCGCCTCTGGCGCGTACTTCATAAGCTTTGCATCACCGTTAACCTCGCTGATACTCCATGTGCGGGCGATCTGCTGGTTGGTCATTTTTTTGGCCGCATCCGCATTACCGCCGGTGGTGCGATAGTTGATGTCATACAATGACTGGTAGTCATTGCGGAACCTTGCAGCCTCAGGGGTCTGGTCATCGGCTGATGGATTTCCCCAGCTAAAGAAGCCAGACATACTGCTCACGGCGGAATCCATCGCCTTGCTGCGGTCTTTTTTGTACTCCTTGGTGCTCTGGGTTGATGCCAGTTGCGCTTTGAGCGCATCGGTCTGGTTGTAGGTCAGATTGTGCGCCTGCTCGATAGCGGTTTCGGATGCCATGCCAGAATCGGTAAGCTGTTTAACAGTGAGATAAAATCCCTGCATATCCTTTGGCATGTCGCCAACAGACGCGGGATCCGTGTCATAGAGGCGATTAAATAACTCAGCACCCTGACGGACCGCCTCAGGACTGCGCGCGCGGGAAATCGCCGATAACTGGGTGGTTACCTGCGAAGGAATAATCCCGGTCTGGGCCACCTGCTGCACAATCCCGTCATGGGTGGTGGCGTCGTTAATCCGGAAGTTTTGCGCCGTTGGCGTGGAGTCGGCGGCTTTTTGCATGGATTTATTGGTAGGGTCGAGTTTCTCGCCCATAGACAGCGCTTCATTAAAACGACGGGTATCACGCTGCGCCTGTATCGCTTCATTGCTTTTCTGGACCAGCGCGCCGAGCTTGCCATACGCATCGAGCTTGAGCGCATAATCAGGGTCATTTGCCTGAGGCTTTAACTTTGCGATTTCTGCCTGCTGCTGTTCCGGGGATACGTACTGTATCGCCTGGAAGGTTTTGGCATTATCAAGTGCAATCTCCATGGCCCGAACCTTCTGAGCCCCCTGCTCTCCATAGGCCCGCATTATTGTGCCGGAATTCAACATTGCGTCAGGTACTTCCCCATTCTGTAACTGCGCAAGGCTGTTGTTGTAAATGGGGTCGACCTGATCACGTAGCGCTTTACGCTGCTCATCAATCTGTGATTGGGCTATATTGTCGATTTTATAAACGGAGACAGGATCGAGACCGGTTTTATTTTTACGGTACCGGGCCAGCCACCCGCGAGTTTCAGCAGGTAGCTGCCGAATAAAATCAGCCTCGGATATTTCGCCTTTTCGTGGGTCTCCGGCTTTCGCGATCAGTTTGTCAACGTTACCCATACCCCAGTTATATGCAGCACCTGCCAGAGTTTCAGAGCCATATTTACCGTAAAGCTGATTTGCGTAATCGCTCGCCAGCAGGGCATTTTGCTCTTCGTCTGCCGGGTTATATTCAACACCGCGCTTCGCCGCCAGCTCTTTGCCCGTGTCCGGCATCAGCTGGTATTTTCCCTGTGCACCGACTGGAGAGGTGATAATACTGCCGTCAGCGTTGAAATGCTTTCCGCCGGATTCAACGATCCCGATAGCGCGCATATCCAGAGCGCCAGTATCTTTCATCGGAAAATCACCCGCGAGCCACCCCTGAGGGTTAGAGACGGCATAGTTCTGCGCACGCTGCTCCATTGCATTTAAATCCGCAGAGGTAATAGCCTGCGCAATCTGCTCTGATGACCATCCCTGTGCCTGACCGTAAAGCTCAATAGAATGTTTACGCGCACTGCGCGCCAGCGCTGCCGCCTGAGGGTCATCGTATGCACTGGCTTCCTGCTGAACGGAGGATTTAACAGTTGTTTCAAACTGACTTTGTTGTGCGGCCGCTGTCTGTGCGCGTTCAAAGGTGTTATAGGTGCTGAGACGTTGGATCTGACCCGCTTTCCATTGCGCGTCAAAATACTGTAACTGGCTCTGTGGTACGCGCTTGCGGGCTTCTTCATAGTCGGATGAATCCAGCTTATCCATATCCAGACCAACACCGGAAGATTTGAATCCCTGCCGGGTTATCAGCGCGCCGGTCTCAGGGTTTTCCCAGCGGTCAGTAGATTTCGAAGTGAGATCAGAAAGTATCGCCTGGGTAGCTGCTACATCAGCTTTATCCTGTGTACGCTGTAAATCATCCACAGTCTGGCCCAAAGCAGCCCCCAGCCCGGCTACAGCATTACCTATCTGGCCAACATTACTGACCCCGACCCGGGTCGGATTAGCCTGCGGCGTAGCATTGCCAAAATTACCCGTTGGAATTCTCACGGTTATTTACTCCCTGCTTTTTTCCAGCCGTTGTACGCTGTGCCACCCGCGCTCAGCAGTGAGCTGCCCGCGCTGATGTAGCCAGATGTTGAAGCATTACGGCCGCTTATGCGGTCGGCAGATGCCTGCGCGTTGAGCCGTGCACTCTGGTTCGCACCATTCAGAATGGTCTGGTACGCATCCTGTTCAGCGTCACCCACGATGCCGGACTGGATACGCAATGCGGTACCTTCTCCCGTGTCCACGCCTGACGCAGCCAGCGCTGCATTTGCCTGCGCTGCCTGTGCCCTGCCCGCCTTACGGATGCGATCAGCTTCCACGCGTGCAGCTGCCTGCGCAGCTTCTGCATCTGCTTCCGCCTGCGCTGCCTGGTAGTTGGACATTTTCTTTTGCTGCTGACCGCTATAGACAGCACCTCCCGCCGCAAGAACGGACGCGCCAATTGCCGCCACCTCTAATCCGGTACACATCGTTACACCTCTTTGGAATAAAGCAGACCGGTACGCGACAGGCCGAGACGTGAATACAAATCACCGGTGCGCTCTTCATGTACGCCCGTAGTGATACCCATGTTTATGATCGCGGCGCCGTGATCTTCGGCCCATGTGATAAACGCTTTCGCGAGACGCGGGCCAGCTGTACCGCCGCGATGCTCAGGCGCGATAAATAGCCCGTATTCAAACGCCATCAACTGACGGCTGAACCACTGCTCAGCAATCCCCCCAGCCAGCCAGCCGATTACAACGCCGTCTTTTTCGGCCACCAGCAGGCAACCGGCGGGAGACGAAATAAGGTTGCGGGCGAGCTCCGCGCACTTTTCTTCATCAAAGGGTGAATTCTGCGAATAGCGGGACTCGATATACATCCGCGCCCCCAGCTCGATCAGCGCCGGGATATCCCCGGCCGTTGCATTACGTACCATGTCAGCCCCCGTTACTGGTAAAAGTGAAAATAATTGCGAGAAGATGGAATGGCAGCGGCTGTCGCTGCTGTATAAGCAGGGTGTCTTCCCCCCGCTCCCAGCCGAGTTTTCCCCAGTAGTGGTCCCCGGTGAAAAGTGGTGCGGGTTGGTTGAGGATTTTTGGGCCGAATCGGCGGAACGGGATGACCTGGCCGTTGCACTCCGCACCAGTTGTTTCGAGAAAACGCATCGTCACTTCGCTGGTGCGCTTCTTCGCGTTCTGTGTCGTACCCTCTGTGGTCTGGACTTCTGGCGAAAGCGTTTCGATCGTACTTTCGAAGTGCAGACCAATTTCCACGCTTTTCGCCGGGCGGGACAGGGTAATTTGACCAGAGGAAACAGTGTACTGCGGCATAACGGCGCCATCGGCCACCACATCAACCGTCTGCCCCTCAAGGTGGGAAAGATTGGTCCATGTCGCAGAACCGGCGGGACTTGTTCCGGTCACAGCGGCATCGGTATAAAGCGTGCTGTCGAATACCTCGACATAGCGTACGGTCTGGCCGTTTATCTCGCGACGGACAATTGCGTAAACCACATCGTCGGTTTCGGACGGAATGGTAGCTACCGACTCAAACGCGCCGGCAGTCACCTGACGGGACCAGGCAATAACGTCCTGAGCGCGATCGATAGCCATGGTGACCGCAACGCCATCCGCTCTGACCATCCAGATAAACGCATCAGGCTGTTGCTGGTATGCCATGTCCAGCACGCCGCCAGAGGTGATGTGCTCGGCCAGCACCGTCATATCGTTGGCGGAATAGGACACAAAGCTGTCGGGGTCGTACGCTACTGCGTAGAGCTTACGGCCGGCGCGCTGCACAAACATGATTTCGGTACCAACGCGCACCGGGCGGATCCCGTTGCATCCGTACGGGCTTGGGTTTTTCACCGAAATATTCGTCGGTGTAATGGCCGCATCGTTGCCGGAGGTGATCGTAAACTCGCCGCCGTAGGTCAGAGCGATCAGGGTATTCATCTGCGCCAGATGCACGATCGGGTTGAGCTGGTCAGAAGACAGCGTGAAACTTATCGCGTCATCATCCTCGGTACCAATCTCAAACGACAGGTATACGCCCGTCTCGCTCCACCAGATTGTTTGCGGATACTTCGGCGAACCAGCCAGGACAAGGCGCTGCTGGTACAGCGTAACCGCGCCGGGATAGCCAAACGCATCTGTCCAGACCGTGTCCTCTCGCGTCCACGATCCTGGTGATGCCGCCTGCGTTGCCGTTAAGTCGCTACGGATGGTGCCGACGGCAATCTGCGCACTGGTAATGCTCTTTATCAACACCAGTCCGTCATTGAGGCGGACATACGAGCCCACATCCTGAGCAACCCAGCCCGCGCCGGTGAATGGCGGACTTGGGTTGTCACCCGGATCCGCATCGCTCAGGGTCAGCGTAATTTCCGAACCCACGAACTCTTTGATGGACGGTTTACACCATTTCTGCGGGGTATCGCGCACCTCGTCGAACGGCTCAACGATGAACGGAGCAGGTTCAAGCACCCAGTCGGTCTGACCGCGTCGCTGGAGACGGTGAGGCTTCACAGACTGATGAACCAGAAACATGGTGTCAGCGCCCTGGACATAATTCACGGCGGGCAGCATGTCAGAGGTATAGGGGCTGGCAATTTCGTACGGCGTATTGTCGGCGTTAACCAACTGCTTACCGTTCTGGTAAATTCGCATGTAGCCGTCACCAAATTCCAGCATGTAAGCCTGAGAGCGGTTGAACACGTAGGGAATAAGGCGGGATTTTTTATTGCCGAATTTCGTGGCCGCCGCAAAACGTGTACCTGGTCTGCGGATCACGCCGCCCTGCACTACCACTACGGCATTTTCGATAATCTTCGCGCCGTTGGCATAGCGGGCGATATCAACACGCCCCATCAGACGCGGGGACACCTCACCTGCGGTGAAATTGGTTTTTATGAGGTTCGCGCGCATGTCAGAACCTCGACTCATAAGTTGGATAGCCGCCCAGCTCTTCCGGCGGTTCTTCCTGACCATCGATGGCTTTTGCCTGTTTCAGCAGGAATGACGCCTCCTGCGCCAGGCTATCGCGCAGGCTGGTGGACCCGGTCACTGCATACGCCAGCTTGGACTGCATCGTCATTTCAGCCACATCCACCAGTGCGGCGTCCCATGTAGACTCGTCCTCGTTGCGGAATATGTAACGCAGGCGAATCACATCGACATTAGCCAGCAGTCGACTGCCCTCAATCCGGTAATCAATATCGTCATGTGGTTCACCTACGGACAGGACGCGGATCAGATCACCGGGCAGGGAAAACTGATAACCGTATCCAAAGACGGGCGCAGCACTGACAGGTGAGAGCACAACGCGTTTTATCGCGCAGTTCCACGGGTGAGCACGGAGTAATTTATTGCGGACTGTGGGGTAAAGGTTGGCGCAAAGGCGGGCATGATCCGTGTCTTCGTCGAAATCATTTATCGGGTGAGCACCCAGCGCCAGAAGTGCGTTTGAGCAGATAGAGACACTCGAAGTCATGGCAGAACCTCAGATGAAAAAAGGCCGGGGGTAGTCCCCGGCAAATACACCAGCGGCATTAAGCAACAAAATCGACGGCGACGACTTTTTTCTCGTTGGCACGGCCAGCACCATAAGACGCATCAACAGAGATCTGAATGGTGTTGTTTTTATCGCGACGAGGGCCGATATCGACGTTGTACTCAGCGCCGGTACCGAAATGCACAGCGGATTTACACCACGCAACTGCAGTTTTGGTGGTAACGCCAGTATCGGTTACTGAGTCGAGTTTCTCGTAGGCCAGCCACTTAAAGCCGAGCCAGTTACCAGACACTGCGCCTTCCTGCAGCATTTTCACCGCCATAAAATCGGCAGAAGTAAGCATGGTATCGCTGAGGATCTGAGTCAGCATGTCGGCGTTGTAGGTGATGAACAGCTCTTCACCGTTCTGCTCGTCGCACTCGTTACGGCGGAACATAGCTTTCGCGGCGATCAGCTTGGCTTTGGTCATGCCTGTGCCGCCAGCAATGATTTTCTGCGCAGCTGGAAGCGCCACTGGTGCATATGCCCCAGTGTTTGACGTTTTACGCATAACATCGTCAAGCAATGCACGATAAACAACGTCGTCTTTTTTGCGGTTGGCGGCCGCCAGGGTGAGCTGCAGGTATGGCCCTTGTGGGTCAGCCAGCAGCTTGCGCAGATCACGTTTTTCAACAGGAACAAATACACCGTAGTCCGCCATCAACGCGTTACGGGTGCCAGCTTCTGGCAGGTCCCATACGGTGTCACCGAAACGCGTGGTGATCTGCGTCATTTCGATGGTACCCATATCGTTGATGGTGAACGCTTCGCCGGTGATCGTCCCACGGTCATGTACCGCAGCCTGCAGGCGGGAATCCTTCTGCTGCGCGGCGATTTCGAAAGAATCATGAAACTGCGTGATAAACGCAGCGGTGATCATGTTCTTATTGGCATCAAATGGCATAACAATCACTCCAGAAAATATCGCCTGCTGGGTTGTCGGTTGCCCGGCCCGATTAACACAATGCGTGTGGCGCTTACGCACTGCGGGAAAATTCAGTTATCCGGCGTCCCCACCGGGCTGGTTGTGGAGAGATTGTTAGCGAGGTGTGCGGTCGGAATCCCGACCAAATGAAAAAAGCCAGCGGGTCAGGCTGGCTTTTGATGAGAGATGCGGAGTGTTATTTAACTTCCAGGGCTTTGTCAGACGCCCCAGCATTGCTGATGATCGAAAAGTCGCTGCTTCAGCAGATAACCTTCCAGCATCCAGATCTTATTGACTGCGTTTTCACGGGCAATCTTTCGCCCAATTTCAGGATCGAAGTTTTCCGGGCTGGCGCAGGCGCTTTCTCCTGTGACGGTGAAACCGTTGCGCAGTACCAGTATGCAGAATGTCAGTAGATTAAGGCTTTCATGTACCGGGAATGCAGGTGTATCTCTCAGGTCGGTCACGTGGGTTGCAGCTTCTCCAAAAACGCCTTGCTGAGCGGTAAAATACAACTCATGGCTGATGACACTATCAATGTGCTGCGGCGTGACGCGCGGCGCGGTTAAGCCTTTGGCCTGAATTTCCTGCTCAATATCTTTGTCGCTCACTGGTCTTTCCTCTTTTTAAGTTGTCGTGACATGTCACGCTACGGTTTGATCGCCGTAACGCTTCTGGTAATACGCTTTGACTCGTGCAGATACGCGTTCGTGGTCGGCGTGTTTAGGATCCATGTACGCCGGGGATTTCATCAGGTCGCGAATGGTCTGCTGCTCTTCGAGATCCACATCGCCACCCGCAGGCGCGTCTTCCTGCATTTCAGCACCGACTTTAGCCAGCATGCGGATAACCATCGGGTTATTGCCGATCTCGTCAATACGGCCTTTGTCGGCGTCGTCAGCCAGGGAGTTGAACGCGCGGAAAGCCAGTCCTATGTTTTTGTTAAACTCCGCGTCAGTTTTCCACACCTCGCGCAGTTGCGTGCTGGCCGTTTCAGAATCCAGCGCAGCGGCACCGCCCACCAGCTCAGGAGCGCGCTGCGCGTATTCACCTAGGATGAAACTCATCTGGTCATTGGTAATGCCCTTAGCGTGCGCAGACTTCATGAAGCTTTGCATCCGAGGATCGGCTTTGAATTCTTCCCAGTTAAACCCCTCGACCTCTACCTTAGGTGCATACTCATCTGCCGTTTTCGGCGGGGCATCGCCACTACCCATGCGTTTTTCAAGGTGAGTGTAATTTTCCGCCAGTTTGCGGGCAGAGCTTTCAATACTGAGTTTTCCGTCTTCGCCCATAACGCGGAATTTCTCAGGTAGCCAGTCATTAGAACCCTGCTCGCCCGCACCGGTGCTGAGCAGAGAATTACCAGAAGGTTCGCCAGTACCTGGATTATTGCCGTTGCTGCTACCGCCATCGTTATCACCTCCACCGCCAGACTGTTCTGCACCCGGCTCTGCGTTCATGAATAAGTGTTTAAGCTTCCACATCGTCTTCTACTCCATCGGCTCTGTTGATCTGATTGAGAATAAAATCGAGCACGGAACGCTGTCCGGCCCGGTAACAGGTTTCACGGTCACCTTCGGTACCACCTTTCACGTACGCTTCGCGACCGAAGCGCCGCGTTAGTTCTTCCAGCACAGGCGCACCGCCTGGCATTTCTTCAAAAATCCGCTTGTAATCGGCGGGTGTAGCCTCTTTGGTTCTCATTGATTACCTGCCAGTCGTTGCCCTAATGCTGCGCCAGCGGTCTGGCCTGCGGCACTGGCCGCCTCGTTGCCCGCCTGCATAATGAGTTGCTGCTGTGCGACCTGCTGCTGCGCTTTCTGGCGCTGGTCGCGGATATCCGCCACATCGTCAGAAGAGCGCATGACCTTCGCCGGCACGCCCAGCGCTTCGCCGACAACACGGCTGGCTTCGTCGCTGTCCATGTTGTCCCTGATATCGGGGTAGAGCTGGGCCAGTTGCATGATGTTTTGCCCGTAGCGCTCGATTGCTGTCACGTCTTCCAGCTTCTGAGCACGCGCCAGAGGCGAGATATAACGCACGTTGAAATTGGCGTTCTGCAGGCTTTCAGGCGGCGGGGAGAAAACGCCAGCGCGGAAAGCGATACCGAAACAGCGAACCACCAGCAGCTGGAGGTATTCAGCCTGGAAGCGGCCATAGACCGGGCCGAGCAGCTGGCGAATCAGCGCGACGCGCACGTGCACCTCGGTGGCGGTCATGGCTGGCCCGTCCTGCGGCTGCAGCTGGTCAGCCATCATGATTTTGCGGATTGATGCCTGCAGGCGTTCTTCGGCAGTGAATGCCACGCTGAAATCTGAACCAGTCAGCAACGGTTTCATGCTTTCGACGCTGTTCGCCACGATGATGCGACGCGGGCCTACCTTGACCGTGCGCGGATTGAGTACGCCGTCGTCTTCGGCGATCCACATGCCGGAGATAGCCAGGTCCTGCGCGGCCTTCTCCATGCGCTTGGTTTCGTTCAGCTCTTTGCAGTCAGGCAGAGCGTCGTATACCGGGCCGATGCCGTAAGAGCCGCCGGGGATTTTCATCCAGCGCGGGACGCAGCACGGGAATTCGTGATAGCCGGATTCGCGCACAATCTGCTTGTTGCTCACGTCGACGTTGTACGATGCAAAGCGCATGTTTTTCGCCAGGCGGGCATCAACCATGTAGGTTTCGCGCGGGAAAATGCAGTGCAGGAAATCAAATTTATCGTCGGGCTTTTTCTTCGCCGCGTCGCGGATCTTCTCGCTGACCTTGTCCGCGCCGAATTCTTTGATGGCCTGCTCTGCGGTCAGCTGGTAGCGACGGTAGATCGTGTCCACGATGCCGTCTTTGCGGGTGGACGTGACATAGCACTGCGCCAGCGGCCACTGCTGGAAGGTGTAGCCGCCCTCTTCCCGGTCCTCGTCGATGTACAGGACGAACCAGCCAGCGCACACCACGTCGAGATTTGCCTCGTAGCCCTCGGCGTCGAAGTTGGCCGCGTGGATATTTTCCCAGACCAGCGTGGCGCACTCAGACAGCCAGGCTTTGGCATCATCCGGCAGCGATTCGCTGTCGAGGTTCAGCCACTGCGCATTCGCCGGGGTCATGCCGGACATGAGCGCAGAGGCCAGCATGCGGGCACTGTCGGTGGCGGTGCCGTCCAGTAGCTTCGCCACCTTGTGTTTTGCGCTCTGAGCGTCGAGCACTTCGTCAGAGAATCCCGCGCCGCGCAGCGGATAGGTGTAGTCATAGCACTCGCGCCAGACGCTCTCATGCTGCTGGCGGTTGGCTTTAAGCGTGTCGGAACGCTTAATCAGCTTAACGGCGAGTTCATCCATCAGTTACGCCCCCAGAGTGTTTTTCTGTTGCGCTGCCTGCGCGCCAGAGGACAGCAGAGAGCTGCCAGAATCAGCCGCGCCCTCTGCACCACTGGCGAGAAGGGACGAGCCTTTCTTGCGCTTCTTGCGCGCTGCAGCATCTGCGTTTGCCGCTTTTGCCGCTGCGTCGGCAGCTGCATCCGCTTCGGCCTGCGGGTCGGTCTGTACGACCTTAGGTGCTCCATCTCCACACATAGCGATCCCCTCTTAGCCCGGAACGTGCCAGCCGTGCTCAGTCAGAACGGGTTTACCCGTAACCGGCTGGCGCTTGCCCTCGTCGTTCGTCACGTAGCCCAGCGGCGCGGCAGGCTCTGCCGTGGTGGCTTTTTTGACGAGCTGGAGGAATTCGAGATTGTCGGTCAGCTGCTGGTCAGCCAGGTCGGTGTAACCCAGCGTTTCAAAGCGGGCGATGATGGCCGCGCCCTGCTCGTTGATGGTACCCAGCAGAGTATTGCGCTCTGCGAGTGCGGCATCGTCCAGCAGGCTGGCAACGCGCTGCTGGATTACTTCCTGCTCTGCGCGTTGGCCTTCTGCGTTAAGCGCTTGGCTCTCAGTCGCTGTAATCGGGGCGTCAGCAACGGTCTGGTTAACAGGGGTGGAATTAAGCAATTGCCCTTCCGCCACGATATTGGTTGTATCGGTACCAGCAGTTTCCTGCCCCGGTACCTCAACGTTTTTTCTTGGTCGACCCATTTTGGATATCTCCGGATGAATGGTGAGCGGTCATTGTTATTTGCATGCCTGGTCAGTTTCCCGACCAAAACGCGATTTACGGAAGGTGAACCACTGGCGATGCAAAACCGTGGGTAATTTTTTTCTGTCAGAGCTGGTTGCCATGCACCACAACGCGATAAGCGCCTCACCATGACCGTGGCGAGGTTCAGATCCTGACTTCCAGCCCAGAACGGCAGATTTCGAAACACCCAGTTCGTTGGCAATTTCCTGTGTAGTGAGGTTTTTTCTGGTCAGGTCGGTAATGACCCGGAACCAGTCGGTTTTGAAGGTGGCAACCAGAGGCATTGATCACCCCCCAAAACGCGCGCGCGCGCGAGCATAGAGAAGGGAAAAATCGCCCGCCGCTGTGGTGAGAAAAGAAGGGAAACAGAATATTGTTCTTTCCGGACGCTGGGCGCCATTAAACTTATTGGTGTTTTCTGCTGCCTTTAAGAGTGGAATTAAATTCTGCATAATCGTAATTCCCCTACTTCAATGGTCACCTGATCCAGTAACTCAGTCTCGGTACCGTAATTTTTTTCCCATGTTTTCTGGCCTGCGTGGATAGCAACGCCATGCCCGCCGGTTCTGTGGTGAGGTGCGCAGAGAGGCAAAGTTTTTTTGTGGTCTGCACGTTGGGCTATTCCCTGCCCTGTGCGTATGTGATGGACTTCTGCAGGTGATGCGCCGTAGCCAAGATTTCGGCATACAACGCAACCCAGAGAGGCAACATCGGCCAGCCAGCGTTTATCATCGTTTGTCATCGTTTGTCATGGCGATATTTCTTACGCGGCGTAGCTGAATAATTGCGAGGCTGCGTTTTCTGCGGCCTGCTGTGTCGGGAATGTGCGATACAGGATGAAATTCCAGAGCACATCGAGAACAGATTTGTAGAGCTGGGAAAATTCGATATCGTCCATTTTTGCGAACGATATGGATTTTGGTTCTTTGCGGGTGGTGCCGTCAGGCATTTCGTATTCGGTGTAAAAGCCTGCCTGAATAGTTACCCAGGCACGGAACGCCTCAAACGATTTTACCGCGCTGATATTTCCGGCGCGTTTTTCCGCTTCGTCGCGGAGATACTGATCGGCCAGTTCCTGGAGTGTTTCTTCATGCCCGGCATAATGGGCCACCAGCTGCACATATCCACGAACCAGTTTTTTATCGGCCGGGGAAATGGTGCCGCCTGTCGGCTGCCAGTAATCAAACCCAAGATTGAGCAGCGCGAAAAACTTGCGGTGAAATGCAGGATTGCGTGCTTGTTTAAAATCGGCGTAAAGCACAGCGCCCATGCGACATTTTTTTTCGATAAATTCGCGCGCTTCCGGCGTTGCCGGGATTAATACTCCGCCTGCTGATTTTACAAAAGAATACTGCGCCATTGGTTTCCCCTTTAGCGCAGCAATTGCTCAGAAATACAGGTTACCGGGTGTTCAGTCCGGTATCCTAATTATACCTTAGTTTTATCTTTTTCGACAATGCTAAAACCGGACAATTCCGCCAGTTCAAACAACGACTTAAGCGAAGCGAGATGCTCATCGTCATGAGCTATTCGTAGGGCAGATATTTTGCCGTTTCTGAGGGTCACGAGTACGCGTCCGTTATCGGGAAGATGATCCCCAACCTCCGATTTTTCAATCACGCCTCCCCCTATAAAACAACTGTATAAAATTACAGTAAACATACTCCCAAGTGGCAGGAAGTGCAAATCTTTAAGAGCACAAAACGTTAAATAGGTGAAAAATGGCATTGTGTATTGCTATGTTTTTAAACAAAAAACCGCCGTTTCCGGCGGTAGTGTACTTTGCTTTGCTGACTCATATTGTCAGTATGAACTTTTTCCATCCAGTGGTTATCCAGCACTGCGAATCACCTGACATGATGCAGCTTTTGACCGGAAGCGCATCGCCGCATTTAGAGCATTTGGTGGTGCTTATACGCTTAATGTGGTTTCGCATCCGTGCATCATCCTGGCGGATTAGCAGCGCGATGTACTCAGCCATGTCGTACGGCGCACGGCCAGGGCGCCGGGCGGCGCAGTTGCGCTCAAGCATTTCAAGCTCCTGGGTATCGAGCTGAAGCTCCAGTTTGCGGTTACCGGCTTTGGCCTGACGGGCGCGCTGTGCTTTTTTGCGTTCAGCAGCTGTCTTAGCCATATCACTCTCCTTTACCGGCTGCGGCGGCGATGTAACCACGTCCGCGTGGATAATCCTTCCCGCATGGTGAATACAACTCTTCACCACCACGATTAACGCGGCAGAGGTATAAATCCGGTTTGCGCGCCTCCAGCTCAGCAATCCGCTTCTCTGCGGCTTCCAGCTTGGCGCGTAGCTTCTCGAAGTCATCAGCATGTACAACGGGCACATGGCCGTGGCCTGGGTCTTGCGTGCTACCGAATGCCATCGGATGGATGTAATAAGTTTTCACGTTTACTCTCCTTTACCGGCTGCGGCGACCTTCAGGCCAGCAGCTGCTAACGCCGCCAAAACATCCTCGCGTGAATACCAATCCCCATCCGGGGAAGGCGTTGGATACATTTCAACTTCGTAGCGCTCGGGTAATGTCACCTCCCGCTCCTCCAGCTCAGCAATCCGCTTCTCTGCGGCTTCCAGCGCTATTGATAATTGGTTAGAACGTGCGATTTGAACATCCAGCTGCGTAGCGAGATTGGAAACCATTTTTGCGATCTCGATCAGCGGCGTAGCATTGCTGATGGCTTTTGCCAGAGCGTGTCCGGCGTTGATTAAATCTTTGTTATTCATCGTTTGATTCTTCTCTCTGCGCGCGCCAGTAATTTAAGCGCTCTCTAAAAAACTCTCGTTGACTCTCCGGCGTTGCCTCAATCTGCTGAACGACCGCATAACGTGTGGTTTTCTTCTCATAGAGCTGGCGAACGAGCGCAGCGGCGCGCATGTCGTAATGCTCTTTGAGTTGAAATTCCTGCGGCCATTTGGCGCGATTGAGGGGTAAGCCGGGCGGTAGGTAATCCGATTGCCCGGCCATGCCTTACTCCTTCACGCTTTTCTCTGAATGGGTGTAAAAGCGGGGATCGACACTTTTCAGAGTGAAATGAGTCACCGGCATATCATCGTGACGCTCAATGCCAACATATTTGGACTGAACCATGCGCCAGATACGCTTTTGAAGTTGGCCTAGGGTAATATTGATGTCCGGGTGATATTTTTTGATCGCAGTGAGAATGCCCTGATACGAAAGGGTTTTGCCCTTCATTAGCGCCACCAGCTTTTGTGCTGATAGCTCTCCGGAGGCTTTTTTAGGTGCGTTTTTGCTTTGCGTGCAATTGGAGTGATCGACTCCAGCAGGAGGCGGCAACGTCCCGGAGCGCCGACGCGCTGCCCGGTGAGCTTGTCGTAGTTTTCATTGCTTCCGGCACTCCAGACGGTGGCAGTTTCGCGGATTTTTACCGTTTTTTCGCCTTTAGCAGTGATAACCGTCGCGGTGTGGGTTTTGAGCCAGCGCCCTGAGGTATTAACGGCTTGCACAGGTGCTTTTTTTGTTTTCGCTACGCGATAAACAGGGTTTACCTGGATCGGGCGGGGTGCCGGAACGTAACAGGCACGGTTTCGGGCACGCGCGCCAGCATTCATGCGCCAGATAATCACAGGGCTCCAGTCACAACCATCGTCTGCACTGGTGGTTTTTGCATACAGTAAATCGGTCATTGGTCTTTCCTCGTTGGTTAATTAGCGCTGGTCAGGCGCGGTTAAAACGGTTCGGTGTTGTATTTGTCGGAATACCGACGCGGTTGTTTTTTGGGTTTGGCTGCCTCCAGTTGAATACGGGTTTTCTCTTTCCCGACATGTTGATCGATTGGTAAGAAATGGCCGTTCTTGAACTCCTGGTAGATCACGGTACCGGCTGCGGCAAAGCGGCACTTACCGAGAATGACCTCAGCCACGCCAGCAGCAGGACTTTCAGGGTTATAAACCTCGTCGCGATACAGAAACAGGATGCTGTCGGCGTCCTGCTCAATGGAGCCGGAATCACGCAGGTCTGACATAACCGGGCGTCGCTGTGCTGCCGGGCGCGCATCAACAGCACGGGAGAGCTGGCTCAGCGCGAAAGTGGGCGTGTGCAGGCGCATAGCCATCGTCTTAAGGTTTCGCGAAATATGCGCGACAGCGAGATCGTTACGCTCTGCCTTTGGTTTTTTTATCAGGCCGAGGTAATCGACCATAATCATCGCTAAATGCGGGTGGCGGCGTTTGTGCGTTTCTGCAATAGCGCGGATCTGTTCGACGGTCAGATCGGTAGCGTCAACAATCCAGATATCACGGTCGTTCAGTGTGGCCATCGCTGATGTCAGGCGCGCCCAGTCCTCGTCATACATGTCCTGAGGATTGCGCAGACGAGATACGGAAAGATTTCCGGCACCAGCCAAGGAACGCTCAACAATCTGCGTAGCCGCCATTTCCATGCTAAAAATCAGCGCGCCGCCGCCTTTGGCTGTTACCCCTTCTACCACGGTGAGCGCGAACTCTGTTTTACCCATGCCCGGGCGGCCAGCAACGACGATAAGATCCTGCGGGTTAATACCTCCAGTGGCGCTATCGAGATCCGAAATACCCGTGAGCAAATTGCGGGTCGACTCATCGCCATCCATGCGTTTCTGCACGGTATCCATGTAAACAGGCAAAAGCTCGTTGATATGTACCGGCTGGATGTCGCCCGTGTCAGCAGTCATATCCAGCAGCTGCGCGACGGCGTTCTCGACTACCTGATCGCGTTGTTCCTGGTTTGCTGCCTGCCGGATGCCGTCGGCCCCCTCCTGCAGCAGTTTCGCCAGCGCCCGGCTGCGCCACGCTTTGACCATCTTCCCTGCATACCCTTTCAGGTTCGGTACCGTGGCTGGGATGCGGGAAATATCTGACAAATCGGCCAGGCTTGAACCACCAAGAGCCTCGCTGATGAAAAGCATATCGATCATGCCGTTCGCCAGGGCTTGTTTTTTTATTTCGCTGAAAGCGCGGCGATGGAATCCGATACTGAATGATTCCTCCGGCGTGCTGGCGATCACATCGAATGCGTCTGGCGTTGCACCGCCATTCAGCAGGCCAGCCAGCACACAGGCTTCAAGGTCCTGAGGACTCACAGTGCACCTTCCCTTGTCTTACGCAGTGTTTCCGGTTTCATCAGGTAATCAAAACTGGCACGCCAGCCGTCGCGGTGCTCGCCACCGAAGTAAAAATCTGGTGCTGTATTGCGGAATTTTTCCAGGTAGCCCAGAAACGCCCCAGTGGTTTTATTCATCATGTGAGCCGCAAGGCGCGTAATTTTCTGGCGGCGATCAGCGTCAAGGGTCGCGGCTGGCAGCACATCGGCGAAAATCTCGTTGTAACCATCGATAACAGCTACCGGATCAATACTGGCCTCGGTAGTGGCCCATGCCTCAGCGTCAGCGAGATAGCCATCGAACCGGCTAACCCGGCAGATATTTGCTGGTTTTGGTGCACCAGCACCACGGCGCCGCCAGGTAGCCAGAACCCAGCGGATAACCAACTGCAGTTCGGACAGGGTGTACCCTTCGCGCGTTTTGGTCGGTGTCAGCATGAGCACAAACGGCTTAACGTCACGGCAACGGGTACCGGTGCAGTCGTTATAAAACTCGAGGGCTTTTTTCGCGTCAGCGAGAATAATTTCCTCACCCTCCCCCATTTGGGGGTTAGGGGGATCTAGATCTTTATTCTCTGTTGTATTCTCTGTAGGAGATCGGGTCATTTTGACCTGTGGGGACTGGTCATTTTGACCTGATGCTTTGGTCATTTTGCGCTCTTCGATTTGGTCATTTTGACCTAATCGATTGGTCACTGTTTTTACGGGGCCAGAAAGCTTGTCGAGATTATCGTAATTTATTGAATACCATTTTGTTTTATCCCAGGCATCACTATTGAAATCACCTATATCAACCAGCCCCAGCTTTTCGAGTTTTGCCAGTGCGCGTTTTGTTGTCGATTCGCTCCAGAATGGGAACTGGGTTTGCCACTCAGAGACGCTGTTGTATACCCAGTAACGCCCCTCAAAGAAATTCTTGGAGGAGTTCATCCAGTAGTGGATTTGCTGCAATACCAGAGCTTCGTTAAGCCCTATTTCGCATGCTAAAGATGGAAGCACCAGCAAAGGTTGCTCATTGATAAGTAAACGGCTCATGATCAAATCCCCAGCATTTCGGCGATTTGACGGCATGCCGCCTGATATTCCTCAGGTGACAATTCCATTTCGCGGAGTTCTTCTTTCAGTTTTTCATACTGCGCCCAGATAGATAACGCAGCTACGCGGCGACCTTCAAAAATATCTTCGATGTCTTCCATGACGGCCGGTACGCCATTTAAACGAAAGCCGTTCCGCCAGGTAATGCGGTCAATTGAATTCAGCATGTTGGTCTTTCCTCGGTACAGTTAAACGCTGGTCAGGCGCTGTGTTTCCTGGATGGCTTGCAATGCCTGGGCTATCCTCTGCGGTCTATCCCTGGCATCCAGCAGTAACGCGATGATCGCCGCTGCAAACTCGCGTATCGCTACGCATATCAGATGCTGAGTGGTCATTCCCAGCTGCGCGTATCGTTCTGCAGGCAGCGCCGCTTCCATCGCCTTAGCCAGCGCTCTTGTTTTGGCTCTTGCCGCTTTGGTGTCGCCACGTAACCAGCGGAAAATTTGCTGGCGATTGTTGTTTATGGCCCGCCAGTCGGCGTTACCCATTGGATCTTCCATCTGGTGAAGCTTTATCGTGCTGGTGTTGCCACCCATTCGGAACCACATGCGTGTGATTTCGATGGCAACATGTTCCTGCCCGCGTTCAACGGCCCAGTTGAAAATCTCCCGTTTCAGTTCTTCGAGGTTTTCCACTTCCTTCGCGTCTCCTGTCGCTGAAAACCTGATTAGGCTTAATCAGATTTATTGGTTGCTGATTGTTAAGCTGCGTTTGCTGATTTAACCGGGTTTTGATAATCCTTAGGATCGTAAATAAGTTCCCCATTAGTCATAAGGGACAATCTGGCAGCTCGCTTTTCAGGTACTACTGACCCCCAGCGAGTTACGGCAACTTGAGAGATACCTAAAGCACGCGCAACCGCAGTTTTGGTGCCGAAAAAGCTGATAACAGTTTCAGTTTTCATTGTTCCTCCTATTAACGTTAGTTAGGAACATAAATACTAACGAAAGTTATGTCAAGTTAACTTATATTATGGGTATGAAAAAATTGACCTTTAATGACCGAATTTCCTCAAGACGTAAAGAGCTTGGATTAACCCAACAGCAGCTTGCCGATGCCGTTGGTATATCCGCCGTGAGCGTCTATAAGTGGGAGGCGGGCATTACAACACCTAAAGGGCAAAATCTCTTCTCGCTTGCTGAGGCACTCCGATGTACTCCGACGTGGTTGCTTTACGGCACTGAGGAGGATGAACCACTGAGGGCAGACCAACTTTCACCCGAACTTGATGAAAGGCAAAAAAAGTTACTCGATCTCTTTGACTCCTTACCTGAATCAGAAAAAGAAAGACACATCAATGAGTTAAGCGAAAAGGTTAACGATTTTCAGAGGTTGTTTGATGAATTGCTAATGGTTAAAAAGAAAAAAAACACCATTAAGAAATAAAATTAAAGGCAATGTTTTCAAAGCATTGCCTTTTTTTACGCCCACAAAACTAACTTTTGTTATAAAAAATAATTGCCATAAAAAATACCTTTGGTTATGCTTTGCAACATCAACGACACACTAACCACGCGGCAGTTGTTCAGAAAAACGTTCTGACAGTCTGGAAAGACAGGCACCAAATTCGCGGGTCGCCGCCAGTACGATGACATGCGGGAAAGACCGCAACGAATCCAAAATTGCTGTGTGTAGTCTTTGCCTCGTCTCTATGAGGGGCATTTTTTTAACACGGTGACGAATTTAGTGACCCTTCGGTGAAAACCGAAGCCCTCGAAGAGAGGGGCCCTGTGAGGAAAGACCAAAGAGCCTGACCAGCTCTGACCGCCGGGAAAGACCGGCACCACTTAGATAGCAAAAGGCCCGCACAAGGCGGGCCAGTTACCCCGAACGGTGACCAAACCATTCGGATTTTGCCGGGAACCACCCCGGCTAGGAAAGACCAATGCAGGACAGAGCCTCACACTGATCGGCTCTGAGTATACATCAACAAGGAGCCGCTATGGAAGCGCTTACCATACCAGTAACACTGTACATCCACGTATCTGCTAACCCCCACGTCCCGGCACTCTATCTGGTTCATACCTGTGACATGTCACAGAACTATCCGGATCTTTACGTGCTGCTGGAAACGCGCACTGTTTGCCTTGAAATAACCCAGCCGGAACCGATCGACATTATCGGTAAACAGGTTGAACGCCTCCAGAAAGAAAAGGCGTCGATTGTCGATCAGGCTCACCAGCGCGTCGCTTTCATTGAAGACAAGATCCAGCAGCTGTTGTGCATCGACCATTCAACAATCCAGGAAAGTGATATTCCGTTCTGATAACGGCGCCTGACCCGCGCCAGTAACCGAAGAGGAAAGACCAAGTGACAATCTCAATTTACAACTGCCTGTTTAAGCCGAAAAAATCGGCCATCAAAGATGGTGCCGTTGCGCTGGCGATCAGCGTGGAAGCACCAAACAAAAAAATCGCAGAAAGCATCGTGACGGGTAAGCTCTGGGAGCACTATCCGGCGAACGGCGATAACTTTTTTAAACCTGAAATATGGGAAAACACTGCTGATCAGCCTCACCCGGAGATCGGCAAGTTTGACGAACACTTTGCTAAATCCCACACGTTCAACGGCGAAAAGTGGGTGGTAAATGCTACTGAAACTGATGGCAGTGCGAATCCTCTACCTGACAGTAATGAAATATTAGACTTCATGTCTATTTCACCGCGCGAACGCTTCGCAACGGTGGTGCTGTTTGGACTCGCGCAGCTGGACGGGGAGCTTTATTCTCAGGTTTGTGATTATCTTGATAACCAAGAAAACACCAGCCAGTACGAGGAAGAAGAAGACGATCGTTTAAATCGTTACATCATTAATGCGATGGAAGCTCACCCACCTGTTCACCACATGCACCAGGAGGGGCTTAATAATCTCCTGCAAGCAATTTATGTGAAGTTTGAGAACCAGTTACCCGGCGGTGCCGAGCTTTACTCGTTTATTAAAAAATGGACTGACACCCCAGGCAAACGTGAAGAAATGCTGCCTCAGAACAGCACCAGCACCAGCACCAGCACCAGCACCAGCACCAGCACGGAAGATAATGCCCAGGCTCAGGTTGCGCTACAGCGCGGTTACAAACACACATATGCCACTCTGGATCAGGAGATCGCTCTCGCACTGCTGCCAATAGAGCCAGCGACCACTGTATCTGTCAGCGCTCTGCGCCAGGCGGAACGTATCATTGAAGAAGACCGGGAAGACTTTAAGCGCTGGTCTATGGCGCTGCGCACAACAGAGCAGATCCTCAACTATTCCCGCGACACGATTTTTGGCGTTATCCAGAATGTTCCAGCCAAAGATACGCATCACTTCCCCGATTCATTACGCCGCTTTATCGACAGCTGGCTTGCCGAAAACGGTGTGTTTGAACAGGATCCCACCAATTCAGAGGCAATCAGTAAATCTCTTGCCGCCGGGCGTGGCGAGTATGTTGACGGTATTAGTGACCCTACCGATTCCAAGTGGGTAAAAACGGAAACTCAGACGACACAGCAAAACGCCTCAAATGAGGTGGAAAAAGCGGAAGTGGTTACTGATTCACAGGCAGAGGCCGCACGTGAAACGCTCAATAAAATGGGCTACAGCGTTTACGCCAGTGAATCAGAGCAGGAGCAGAGCAACAGCGAGCAAGTTAATAGTGCAGAGCAATCAGCAGAGTCGTTGGTGCAAGAAGAACCTCGCCCTAACGTTAATGACGTTGAAAAAAGTATCACCGAACGCACCGGTACCGAGATGGAAAATCTCGACCTGTGGAAGCGCGTTTTCAAAACTGATGAACGTTTCACAAAACAGTTTACTCAGAACGGTGGTGGCACATCGATCAACGGCACCTACATGACGATGCTGGCCACTCGTGAATTTGGCCCTAAAGGTATTGGCTGGGGCGTTGATATTCTCGAAGAACGTTTTGACGATGGCGCGCCGATAACCCGTACAGTCAAAGGCCAGGACGGGAACAATACGTGGGAGCTTATTCCAGACGGCATTGGCGGCTATAGACTGGCCCCATGAATCTCCAGACAGTTGGTATCACTTAAGTTAGTGATAGTCTTAATACTAGTTTTTAGACTAGTCGTTGGAGTCCGAATGATTGATGTTTTAGGTCCAGAGAAGCGCAGACGGCGAAGTGTTCAGGAAAAAATCACCATTGTTCAGCAGAGTTTTGAGCCCGGAATGACCGTGTCGCTGGTCGCCCGTCAGCATGGCGTTGCTGCCAGTCAGCTGTTCCTGTGGCGTAAGCAGTATCAGGAAGGCAGCCTTACAGCCGTTGCCGCAGGAGAACAGGTTGTGCCCGCGTCGGAGCTGGCATCTGCGATGAAGCAAATTAAAGAGCTGCAGCGCCTGTTGGGCAAGAAAACCATGGAAAACGAGCTGCTAAAAGAAGCCGTTGAATATGGCCGACAAAAAAAGTGGATAGCGCACGTGCCCTTGTTACCGGAGGATGGCGAATAAGCCTTGTCAGTCGTTGCCTCCGGGTCTCACGTGCGCAACTGCATGCCATAGCCCGTCGGTCGAAGGACTGGCAGGATCGTCGGTGCAAGCGCAAGCCTGATGATACTGACGCGCTGGCCCGTATCCATACCGTTATCGGCGATCTGCCCACCTATGGTTATCGTCGGGTATGGGCACTGTTGCGCAGACAATCAGAAACTGACGACATGGCGGTGATCAATGCCAAACGCGTATACCGCATCATGCGTCAGAATGCGCTGCTGCTTGAGCGTAAACAGGAAATACCGCCATCGAAGCGGGCGCATACAGGGAAAGTGGCCGTTGGAGAAAGTAACCAGCGGTGGTGCTCTGACGGCTTCGAGTTCAGCTGTGATAACGGTGAAAAACTGCGGGTCACGTTCGCTCTGGACTGTTGCGATCGCGAGGCACTTTACTGGGCGGCCAGTAACGGTGGATATGACAGTGAAACCGTGCAGGACGTCATGCTGGGTGCCGTGGAGCGTCGCTTCGGTAACAGCCTGCCGACATCCCCAGTTGAGTGGCTGACAGACAACGGTTCAGCCTACCGTTCTTATCAGACGCGTCAGTTCGCCAGAATGGTAGGACTGGAGCCTAAACATACGGCGGTACGTAGCCCGGAAAGCAACGGGATGGCAGAGAGCTTCGTGAAAACGATGAAGCGCGATTACATCAGCATCATGCCGAAACCCGACGGGTTAACAGCGGTAAAGAACCTTGCGGAGGCCTTCGAACATTACAACGAATGGCATCCGCATAGTGCACTGGGGTATCGTTCGCCACGGGAATATCTGCGGCGGCGAACCAGTAATGGGTTAAGTGATAAAAAGTGTATGGAAATATAGGGGCCAATCCAGCTACCTCACAGAGAAACATCACGTGATTAAGATCCGTCTCTGGTATGTGCGTGGCGGCGTGCGCGGTGAAGAGATTTCATTCGGCTGCACCCCTTATCTCTACGGGAGTAAATACGGCCCACTCTGCGACGGTGAAGCGACTAAGAAATCACTTACCGATGCGACGAAAAAGGCACTCTCTTCTCTCGGTTTCAGCGCTGATATCTTCATGGGTCTCTATGATAACCCTGAATATCGACAGAAAAACAAAGAAGAATTCGCCCTTAAAATCGCCAGCGATAATGCAGAAGATGCTGCGCGCTTGCGCCAGGAGCTGGACGACAAACTTACGCGAGTTGCAAACACCTTGGCAACCGGTGTCTCTACCAACGAAGTGACCAAAGTATTCGCATCTATCGCCCGCGAAGTGGAGGTGCACCGTAAAGATGCTGAGGCCAAAGGCGACAGCCAGCATGCCAATTATCTGAGTAAACGTCTGCGTCGCCTGACCACCATCAAAGATGAACGTCTGAAAGAACTGAACAAAGCCCAGGAGAAAACAGCATGAGCAAGGTAACCGCAATCGCATTAGCAAATGATTACTCCAGCCTGTTAAACCTGCTGGAAACCTCTGACGAGTTGACGCCGGAAATGATCGCCGACACCCTGGAAGGGATTGAAGGTGAGCTGGCAGATCGCCTGGATGCAGTTATGGTGGTGGCGCGCAATAACCTGGGCAACGCGAAAACCTGTGACGAAGAGATGAAGCGTCTGGCTGAGCGCAAAAAGTCTTTCGAAAATAAAGACAAGCACCTCCGCAAGTACATTCTGTCATGCCTGTTAGGCGCCGGTCTGGATAAGCTGAAAACCCCCAGAAATACCTTTACTGCTCGTCAGGGTACTGTAAGCGTGGTGGTCGATAATGTTGAAGCGTTACCTGACGAAGTGGTCACAGTTCAGACGGTAATCGCCCCTGACAAGAAGGCCATCAAAGAAAGG
>NZ_POVL01000033.1 GCF_002939185.1 Enterobacter sichuanensis
TTAGCTGTGTATGTCCTTGCGCCTTCTTCTATAGGTTGAAGCATCCCACGCTCGATCAGCTTACCAATCTGATAAGTTATCTGCGGCCCCTTAAGCTCTGGGAGAACATCCTTCAAATCGCCTGCTTTTATGGTGCCTTTTTCCACGGCTCTTTTTAGCACCTTCGCTTCAAGGTCATTAATAAGACCGCGTTCAACGGAATAATCTACAGCCGGGTATAAAATCTTCGAGCTGAGGAAGCTTAGGTTGGTTAACTGGTCAACTTTTTTTAGTTCTACAGATATCCCAGACAGTACATATAGGCACCATCTTTCCAGCCCGTCTTCTGTGCCTTTATCTGCCTCACCCAGCATGGTGTAGTAACGTTCTCGGTCGTTACAGAAGACTGCTGTAGGATTTAGCACCCGGCCACCAGCCTGCACATTAAAGCCGTACTTAATTAACAGTGCGTAGGTTAGTAAGCGGACTGTTCGACCATTACCATTCCCGAATGGGTGGATCCAACCAAAACGATGGTGAGCCAGAGCTATCTTCATCAGGTCATATTTTGGTTTATCTGCACGATTAATAAAGGCAGTCAATTCTTCCATGTACCCTGGCACCAGCATGTGTTCGGGTGGAAGGTGTGCCGATTGTGCGATACTTACGTTGTGTTGGCGATATGCTCCGGGGGTTTTGTCGCCCTCTCGATCCAGCCCCAATACAGCAAGACTGTGCAGCTCCCTGATAAAGTGCTCAGTTATTGGTTCACCGTTTTTAAAATGCTGGTCGATGAATTCCATCGCTTCTTCGATGTTGTAAATCTCTTTCAACTGGTCAGTGGAACTGCTGGTGCCCTCAACCTTACTTTCAACGTAATCGGCAAGAGTTGTGTGGTTCCCCTCGATACGGGCTGAGCCTAGACTTTCAAGCATGTGAAAAACATCTTTTAACTGGACGAACAAAATCGGGTGCACGTCAGTTTCAAGCCTTAGGTGCCTAAGTAGCTCCAGCTCAGTTAGAACGTCAACTAACGGTGAGTCGAATTCAGGATTTATCAGGCCAAGCTCGAAGTGATTGAAGGTCGCCATAGTTTAATTATCTAAAATGCCGTGTATGCGTTATCTCAAAATCTACACGAAAAAACCTTTTCTATCCACCAGTTGTGGGTCATATGTACATGTGGTTATCTCAAATAACGCATTGTGAACATCTCAAAAAAGAGGAAACTTGAGCTTGCTATTTTCGCTCTTATTGTATGATACCTCTATCCCACAATAAGGAATCAGCCAGCCATGAGAATGACCAACCGCAAAAAAGAGATACTCAGCTACTTTGAACCTGATAGCCTCGATTGGGTTACTGGTGAGATTGGTGCGCCGCCGTTCGATGTGTCGGGCGTGGCCTACCTTCTTCATGGCATGGCGTCGTTCGATAAGCGCCACCAGCACGAATCAACCCGGCGAACTCTTGAAAGTATGGTTGCTGGTGGGTTGCTTGAGCGTGTGACGGTGTATGAGTCTCGTCAGGTACGGCGCGGCGGTGAGACTAACGCAACGGTCGTGCGTTACGGTTTACCCGGTCATTGTGCTGTTATGCGCGATACTGGCGGCGCTGATAACGCAATATCAGGTGAATACATGCGGGTCAGTTAAGAGCCTGCAATCTGTCGTTGATGCTGCTCAGGTCGTAAACCCGGCGCTCAATATCCAGCATCAGGAAATTGTGGATCTCGGCCTGTTGAGGATTATCAGAATCTCTGGCCTGTAAGAGCAATTCATTGTATCCATGCAAACCACCTGAGTTTTCCGCCGGGGTGGTGCCTTTCCCACGCAGGCAGCTAATGGGCTGATTACTCGTATCGTGTGTTTGCTTCTCCAGCACAATGACGCAATCCCACCAGTCGCCAAAGTCATACGTGTAAACCAGCTTATCCCCTTCATTCTGGAGCGCTGCCCATAGTGGTGTGATTGCCGCATTACCCATGCTTTCATCCTCACCCCATACGCGATACTCGCTACCGGGATCACCTTTACGCCCTTTCTCGAACATATACAGATGTTTGTCATTCCAGCCAAAAGCCAACTGGATGACCGCGTGAAGTTCACTAAAGGGGATTTGCTCCGGAACCAGCACACGCCGCCATATTGGTGGTTTGCTGTCTCGGATGGTTATCTTTAGTTGGTACATGCAAATCCTGAATAAATGCGAATCGGAAGGATAACGATACTGACGCACTCACAATTCTGTAAAGGTGAATAAAGGTAATTTGCTTAATACGCATAAGTTACATGGGGAATAATCCCGTATCTACCTGCGCGGCGCTGGCTTCTTCCACTGGTAGGCAGGCGCTCGCATCATCTCCCCGAACCGTTTACGCCGGACTGTATCAGCTTCAATAATACGCTCCATTTCCCGAACCTCTGCCGGGGTAAGCTGGTGGCCTTCATGCTCCAGCTTGGCGGCGGTCAGCGCTGCTATTTCACGTGGTGTCACTATGGCAGCCCCTGCTGTGGTGGGTAACTGGCTGATTTTAGCTAATTCTGTCAGAAAACCAGAATATCGCTACAACTCCAGCCCTATAGCTCGCGCTGCTTTCCCCGTCTTACGCTCAACCACGCCCCTGATTCTATCTACTACCGGACTGAATGCCTGCCAGTAAGCCATCTCCATAACTGATAACTCTGCCCGCTTCCTGTCAAACGTAGCCCAGCGCATCCCCTTTGGTTTTGGGAACATGCGAATGTCATTAAACAGATTATTGGCAAGGTCATTGCTTCCCCATATCGCGCATCGCTGCTGGCGTATCTTCATGCGCATCCTGTCCAGGATGTCGGCACTCTGGCTTTTGTAGTGGAGTTTCCAGCACGCCCGGCAGCCAATATCTTTCTTGCCGATATACAGCTTTGCAGCCCGTCTCATACAGTGGGGACAAACGTACCATTCCCGGACGCCATACCCGGCCTTCGTGGTTGTGGTGCGAATAGCCCGCGTCACGCCGTTGATTGTCATGGCGTAGCTGTCGGCTTGCCGGAAGGTATACAACGTTCCGCTTTCGGTCTGGGTATAAAGCTGCGTACCCGGTTCAGCATCCGCCAGCCTGCTACGCATGTTCGCAAGGAATGGCAACCCTATACGGGGCAGGTCGGTGGTATAGCTGCGCGTTCTGTCTCTCACTGGCTGGTCTCCTGCGAATTACTGCGCATTAACTGCGAACGGTGCGCAAATTGAATACGAAATAATATGCGTATTTTACTGTAAATTGCGCACCAATTTTGCAATTTCACATCAATAAAGCCAGTAACCGCGCGGGGTTGAGGATGGTTTGCGCATTGGTATCCGTTTCGTTTTGCGCAGATTTTTTGTGAACTGCGCAATTCGCAATTTACTGCGCAATATTCGGGTTTCGTATTTGGAGGATTTTTCACTTTGCGTACTGCGTTCGACTGTAGAAACCCAGCGATAATGCGGCTTACACGCTGGTACGCAATTGCGAATCGGTTTCGTATCACGCAATTAAAACTTAGGAAATCTTAGGAATCCTTATCAAAACTTATCATCTCCGTGGTGCTACTAACTGCGAATGGACTACACCAGAGCCAGCAGTATCAAGCCTATCCGCTATTTTGCGAATTCGCATTGCCGCCGTTAGAATTCGTCAGATGGTACGCACGCTGAATGCGCAGTTTTGCCGCGTACCTGACTGCGTACTGCGAACCAGTGGCGCGAACCAGAATATTATGGACAACCTAAATCACGTTCTGGCTTCCAGCCCGCGACTGGCGCGGGTTTAGCGCTACGAGGGTTTAAAATCTGTCAAGAACAGTCCAGAATTTACAGCCGTTTTAGTGCGAACATTACTGCGAACAGTCGCCCCCGATGGTGGCCTGTCGTTGCTTCTTACCACCATTTAATCGGAAGGCATTGCCGTTTGGTTGCGCTATCCCCATGCGGTGTTGTGTCTCAGTGACTGCTTTATGCAGATCTCCGTAATCACCGGTTTTCACTGGGGGGCGCTTCACGTTCGTCAGACACGTATCACGGCGCTGCTTTACCCATTCCCGTTCATCATCCTCAGCACAAAGCATCATGACTTCCTGCCAGCGTGTCGCAGCCCTGCGATACAGCCCCTTTGCTTCCAGAGCCTCTGCTTTACTATCGTTGACCATGTTTATCTCCCTCAGAATGGCGTTTCATCGTCTAATGGTGGGCGTTGGTCGTATTCATCACGGGATGGCTGCTGTGCACGTCTCAGCGCGTCCGTTGCCTGTCCTCGCTGTCCTGCCTTCCCGCCGGGGCGTACCGTTCTGGCGCTGATCACACTGTCGGCTACTACCTGATACCCCTGCTGTGTACCGCCATCCTGCCCTGTCCACTGGTTGAGTTGCATATTGCCTGCCACGCTCACAAGGTCGCCTTTCTGGTGCTTTGCCAGCGCATCGGCCTGCTTCCCAAAAGCAATAACGCCCAGCCAGAAGGTTGACTCTCCCGCCTCTGCCGCATTACAGGGGAGCGACACCGCCAGCCGCGCCATAGCCATGTTGTTACCGTTCGTTGTGGTGCGAGTCTGGGGATCTGCCACCAGCCGCCCGTATGCTGAAATTTGTGCTGTCATTGTTACCTCACCGGATTATTAGTTTTGCTAATAACGATTTCTTAACGTGGGACACCTGCCGATTTTTTTTCATAGTAAGCAGAAATAGTGTTGTCTCAGTTGTCTTTGTTGTCTCACGGCGCTACAGGCCGCGCCACGTCTGGATTTTGCCGAGACAACATTGATGATTTTGTGTTGTCTCACGCAGGGTAAATGTTGTCTCACTGCCAGCCAGGCAAAAAATCAAACTTTCACTATGTTGTCTCAAAACAGCTAAATGTTGTCTCGATGTTGTCTCAGGAAATGAAATAAAAACCTTATAAATCAATTGAATTTACAAGTTGAGACAACAAAGACAACTGAGACAACACTAAAACTACGTATGTGAAAAAATATCACTCCTCTGGCTGGGTGGTTTCCTCTGCCATGAAGTTGAGCACATAAACGCGGATTTGCCTGCCATCCTCTCGCACACGCCCCTGATAACCTCTGCCACTGGTCGGTGGGGTGAGCATCCCGACGCGTTTAAGTACCTCGGCAAACTGTTTGGCATTGAATCCCCGCGCTATCTCCTGCTCGAAGGTCGCCGGGAAGGTGTAGAAAATTATCGGGTCGCTGTCGTGGTTCCCCTTCTTCCTGTATCCGGCTAAATCACGGATGGGTAAATCACGGGGGTCATAACCCAACGGTGCGTAGCGACTCAGGCCATGCGCATTCAAAAACGCCTCCGTCTGCTCAATAATCTGCTGGTGTTCTTTGTTCCCCGTACCGAACTCACGCAACCATGCGTTGTAGCTGTGCTGTATCGCATCGCGGCACGTCTGAGCATCCCACCCGGTGACTACTTCACCCAGCAGCAAAGCAGCCTCCAGAATGGCAAAACGTGCGGCCACGCGGTGTACCTGCTCGCCATAGTCAGCAGGAATAAGACCGCGCCAGCGGGCTTCACACGCACGCACGGTATCAATGGCCTGCTGCTGGTGGTTTGCCAGCCACCTGATCCACTCCCGCCCGGCAGCGCCGTGATGGTGCTGGTAAGCATCTTTCAGCGCGTCGGCGTGCTGTTTGCCGTTCTGGTGGTCGTGGAAGCGTACCGCCTTACTCAGCGGGATATTCAGCAGGCGCACCAGTTGCCCGGCTTTGGTTTTGCGTCCGGCGGTGGCGATGAAGGTTTCTAAGTCCATTTCACCGGTACTGATCGCCACGGTGCGCCAGCGCTTTAAATCGCGGTTGCCACCCTCTTTTGCGCCCTGCAATTTCCCCACACCGTTAAACAGCGCATAGGCAGACTGCGACACGCTTACCGGGTCTGCCCCTTGCCCGACTTCATCCAGGGGCATCAGCCCGTCATTGTGTGCGGCGGCTTCGTTCGCCAGCCCCAGCGCCGTGCCGTACCATGTCAGGCGGAGTAAGTCCGGGTTGCCGTATAAGCTGCTCGCCACGTTCGCCGTGGTGGTTTTACCTGCGCTCGATTGCTCATAAAAGTGAATACCGAACCCGTCAGCGCCCGCCAGCCCGATTAACGGTGCTGCCAGTGCGGCGGCAATGCCCGTCATCATCGCGTAGTTACCGTATGCCAGACGCGCAACACTGTTACGCCAGCTCTCTGAGGTTCCCTCCACGGTGTACCCGGCAGCGGCAGAACTGCGGCCACTGAATAAAACGGGTTGCGCAGGTGCGCCGATTATCTCCCCGTCCGGCATGATGTATGCCCCGCACTGCCAGCCCGTAGCGTGAGCAACACGCCACAATTCCCGCGAGCCGCTACGCTGTAGCCAGTCAGCCAAAATTGCACGTAGACTGCTTTTGGTGGTGACGTTAACGCCGCCCGCTTTCAGGGTGCGCCATCCCTCTCGCTCGCCAATGTCAGCCAGGGGAATAGCCGCTGTTGTCGGTATGCCTGCGCCAAAGGCCAGCCAGCGCAGTATCAGATACTGATCCTTATCGTCCCTCCCGGTGCCGATAACGTCCATCGGTGAGGCCAGCCAGCTTTCATTGTTGATAATCTCGCCGCTTTCCTTGTCCACCTTAGGCGTGATCCAGTAAACGCCATCTTTGCGGCTCTCAATGCGGGGTTTTAGCGGGTCTTTCTCTGGCTGGTCAGTTTTACCGCCCTCAATGGCCTGTAGTTGTGGTTTCACGCATTCCCCCTGCGGCTGGTACATCGAATCGTTAAACGCAGCCGTAGCGACTTCCAGCCCGTTTTGCTGGTGATAGTCGTTCCAGTCGGCTTTGTAGTCTGTTGGCGGTACAGCAACCCAGCCCCTGACGGCAAGCGCAGCCTTTTCTGCGGCATCCGTGCCGGTATTGGGTTTGTCGTCCAGTCGGTCGTTATCCGCCGCAATGATGATTTCCGCCTGTGGGTGCTGCTGGCGTATCTGTATTGCGACGGGTAGCAGGTTGCCCGCGTCTATTGCACACACTGCCAGCGCGTCAGGACGCATCAGGTAAGCGGATAAGGTCGTTGCCAGTCCCTCAGCAATAATCACCTCCTGCGGCTGTTCCGGTGCGTTTACGGCGTGATATGCCCCGCGCTTTGCTGAACCTGTCAGGAGTCGCTTATCTCCCTGCGGCGTGATGGTCTGCGCCGCCACTACTGCGCCGGATTCATCCACCAGCGGCAGGAGTAGCGAACCATCGGACATAACCGGGTAATTAAACCCGGTCAGCCCTTTTGATTGCAGGTAATCAGATTCGCCCTGTGTGACACTCTGGCGCATTCCGGCATACAGACGGGCAAACGTAGCCCTTCGCTGCTCTGCGTCCTCTGCTGCCTGCTGCTGGCGCTCCTGCTCACGCTGCTGGCGGTCAGCTTCCAGTTGCTCCCTTCTCTGGCTGGCTGCTGTCGGGTCGGTTTGCGCTGCCCGGTAATCAATACCCAGCACATCAGCGGCAAGCTGTGCCGCCTCCGTGGTGTCGCAGTTGTTCACCTTCTTAATCAGGTCTAAGCCGTCGCCCGCGCCGCATTGGTTACAGATAAAGCTACCGCGACCGTTGTCGTCGAATCGGAAGCGATCCGTGCCGCCGCACGCGGGGCAGGGGGCATGGCGGCGTGATGAATCAGGCACATCGATAGACAGGCCAGCCAGTACATAAGGCCAGTTACCAGCAGCGGCGGCGGTCACTTCGCGGATAAGGTCGATATTACGCATCATGTTTCCCCCCTCAGTGCGCCAGCGGCATTTCAGGCCAGCCGTTTTCATCCAGATCAGCAATGAAGTGATCGTGTAGCTCTGCCAGCGTTTCACGTCCGAACGGGGTCAGCTCACCGCGCTCCGTATCCAGCATGGCCTGATAGAACACAATGGCGTTCTCCGTCCCCTGCTCAGTGCCGTAGCGCTCAATCAGTGCGCCCTCAATGTTGTTTGCCATCGCCAGCCGTTCAGCAAACGGGTAAACCACCATGCCCGCATTACCACTCGAGTAAATCGCAACCTGCGATGATGTGCCGTCAGCCTCAGTAACCGTGGTGGTGCCGTTCTCGCGCTTCATCTCAGAAACAAACGTCGCAGCAATCAGCCAGCGCCACATAATGACGTTATGCTGCGCGGTGAAGTCGAACCAACCACGCGCCCCGCCGTCAGCCACTGCAAAATGCAGGGCAAATCCTCCATCGGGCTTATTGTCATACTCACCCGCATCCAGACGTATTACAGCTTTTTCGTAGTTGATAAGATCAACATGCTCATACATCCCGGCATCATTCCGGGTCATGATATTGACGCCGTGCGGTGTGGCCTCTGCGCGATAATTCATGCCACCACCTCTATGCCCTTACTGATTTTTCTATGCTGCACACAAATAATTGCCCCAACGCTCCAGCCGTTGCGCTGTGCTTCGTGGGTCATTTGCAATTTGGCATCACTGGAGCTGACGGCATTGCCGTACCATGTGACCGGGATCGGCGCACCAGCGCCATCAAAGCAGGTGGCAATAACGCGGAAATTGCTCATGCGCTGGCCTCCGCATCAATTCTGGCTATATCGACAATCGTCAGGACTTTACTCAACCAGCAATACACGATAGCGGCCTGTTCATCGTTTAGTTGAGTGGCTAAATCGGTCATAACGTGAGCCAGCCCATTACGGGCGCGGGTCATACGTTCTGCTGTTCGGTCTGCCAGCGTAAAATCATCCGGGTAAGCCTGCTCGCGGGATAACATCGCTTCGGCTTCAAGCTCGGACGGATGGCGGTATAAGGCGTTAATGTTCATGCTGCCACCTCCTGACGGATACGGCCTGCAAAGAAACAGACATGATCTCGCGCCAGCGTGCGGCGGGCTTCGCGCTCAGTTTCAGCAGCAATGTGATGGATTTTGGCGGTAATTGTCGGCATGTCGCGGCGAACGGCAGCGATTAACCAGATAAATTGTGGATTTTGGGTAGGGGTAGTAGCCAGCATAGCGGCAGCCTCTGATTCATGGTTTTGAGAACCACCACCGGAAACGCCAATTTCGCTGGTGGTGAACTGTACAGGGTTGGCGTAACCGGGAATCAGAGAAACCGGCGCGGATTGCTCCGCCCCCATACAGTCCACCATTGAACGGGTGTAACTGCGCGGCACAAAAAAACACGCATAGCGCGTGTTGTGCGCTCTGATAATTACCGGGACGCCAATCCCGGCACCAGATTTTGCTGGTGCGCTATAACCATAAACCGGGTTGGCGATAGTCGGCAAGCCCTTTTTTCTGGACTCCAGAAACTCACCTTCGCGCGTGCGCGTACTGGTCTCGAAACTCTCCTCGTCACCACGACGAGAAAATGAGGAGCTGGCATTAGCTGGCACTGTTATGCCAGCTTTACCCTCATGCGCGTGCGCGATCCCGCGCAAGGTACACATCAGGCCAGCCAGGGGAAAGTCTCTTTTCTGGACGGCGGGCATTAGTGAACCTCCGGCAATTGAGGCTGATATTTGCGCCATAACTCAGTTTCTTCGGCGATTAGGCGGGACTTCTCACCTTTGCAGGCTTGCAGGTCTTTACCGCGCTTACTGGCCTTCTTGATGTAAGCTGCTTTGCGTTTGCTGTGGTCGTTCAGGAAGGCGAACGGCACACCATAGGAGCCAGTTTTACGAATAGACGGGATAACCTCGCGGAATACCCAGTTAGTGAAACGATGTGCGAACGTTCCGGCGGTGCTGGCCTTCCGGCTGCGGGCGATTAATTTGTAAAAGCCCGATTCGCAGACAGTACGCATAACCTGCAATCCACCGGGGGTGGGTGTTAAACACTCCCCCTTTTCATCGGCATCTAATCGCCTCAATGCGACTTTGTGATCGGCTATTTCCAGTGCCTCACAAACATCTTTGGCGATAAACCACGGATCGCCATCCATATTGACGATGCGAACTTTGATACCCTCAAACCGGATAACGGAAATATCCCCCTCGACTGCTTGAGGAATTTTTTTCTGGCTAACGTAGGATTGTGGGGCGGCCTCCGAATTGAATCGGCTTTTTTCGATAGTCATATTTTCGGCTCCGTTATGCGGCGTTAAACGCGTCCGGGTAGAGGTTCAGAATGTCGGTAATATCCTGCTGAGATAGCCCGTGATGTTCATTAATGGCGGCATTATGGTTCACAAGTTGGATCACCTTGAGAACGTCGCCACGGCAGGAAAAGCGGTAGCGCAGGTGTGCGCCGATACCATCCGGGTTTTTCTCGTCGATACGCTCCAGTTGAATATCAAGCTGGCGCTCCAGTTCAGACGCATAATTACGCCCGGATGAAAGACGGCAGTAGCGCAGAATATCATTTTCTGTCCATCCCTCTACGCCAGTGCGCAGCATATAGACGCGGGCGCGGTGTTTCTTTGGGGTTCGCTTAGGTACTTGTACCGGGCTGGTGGTCGGCGTAATATCAGACGTGCGAATATCTGAGTTAGCCGCCTGCTGTACGGGGCGGTTTTTCTTTTCCATTACGCTACCTTTCCCCGGCGCTCAGCCAGCCAGTTATTAATCTCTACCGCATCAAAGGCGGTCACGTTATCGGTGAGTTTTACCGGGCGCGGCAGAGTACCGTTCTTAACCCAGCGGTCAATAGTTGGCATGGAAACACCCAGAAGTTCCGGCATACGAAAACGGCGGATGTATCCAGTAGTAGGAAGTGCTGATTGCGCTGCGTTATGTGCTGTCATATGTCCTGTAACTCCTGTGATAGCTGTTGAAGTTACGGTAATCATGTGAGCAGGGGGATTAGATGTCATCGCAACGAAAAATGGATTTTCGCTGCGAAATTATCTTTATGATTTAAAAGATTTGTTAGCCGATGAGAAATATTCATCCAGTAAGCGGGAGCTTAATTTTAAACCCCTATCCAGCATTTCTGCTTTGAGGGCTTCTTGTGTCCACCTTTTAGAGGTTGGTTCGGCTTTTTTTAAAGCGTTGAGCACCGCGCCAAGCAGTAAAAGGCTTTCATCGAGGTTCAGGAGACTGTTGTTATCACTGAGTGTTTTCTTTTCAAATTCTGCAATATTTTCTTTTCTGAATACGAACTCGACATTACCCAGCCCATCAGCAGGATAGAAAAAGGGATGATAACCATCGAGGCTAAAGTCAACAAACCTCTGTGATTCTTTGTCGTACAGTTTAGGTTTTCCATTTTCATCTGACTTGATGGCATATTCATTGAACGCGTTCAGAATATTCACCAGACCAAATTCTGTTAAGAGGAAAGCACCTTCCATGTTGTGAAATTCACGGGGAACCTTGTCGCGTGAAAGGTCAAACTCGTGCATAACATCTAAAGATTCTGCCCCAACCATCGGTAGATCGTATATGCCATGATTTATACGAAAAACATCACTGACTCTTTCTATATCTTCGTATTCATAATCTAGTTGCTCGTTAGAATAGAACTCATCACCAGCAATGGTTCTAATTACTGCGCCGTCGCTATTGGTTTCAATGATCCATTTTTCACAAACCTTTCGTTGTGATGTTTTGATGACCTGTGAAGCGATAGCGTAACGGCCTTCATCCAGCATTGCTGAAATTGTAATGTGGCCTTCTACAGCCAATTGTAGACAATCGGCTACAGATACCTTTTCACCGAGAGTTGTGGTTAACCTGTTTGCGGTTTCCTCGATGGTCAACCAACTTTTTAACTGGAACAATTTGCTCATAGCGTAACCTTTCACGCAATGCCTAAAATAGGATTGAGTCAGGCGGTAAGGCTATCCGCTTTTCGTCCCGTCGAACTAGGCTCAATCTGTTCTTACGATAGCTTATGCGCCTTTATGATAGGCGTCACGTTGTAATCTTCACCGCGTTCCAGTGCCACCAGCAAATCACACCACAATGTAAGTGCGGCTTTGCGTTCCTCAAAATATTGGTAGCGGTTATAAATCCCTTCAACCCCCTTAATTCGGTGGTTGAGGCAGCGTTCGGCCACCACTGGATCAACGCCCAGCGCAGCAAGATGGGTACGGGCAGTACGCCGGAAATCATGAATGGTGTAGTTGGGTACATCGGGCATTTCAGCGCGAACCTTTGCCAGCGCAACGGGCAGGGTACTTTCCTGAATATGGGGGATCATCCGGCTTTGCATCTTTCTGGCTGGCAGCACCCATGCTGTATTGCATGAGAACGTGTGAAGCTCCCGTAGCCATGCAACTGCTGGTGGGGGTAACGGTATGTCGATAGCATCGCCGTTTTTGCTGCGTTCTTCGGGTAAGTGCCAGATTGCCCCGTCTAAGTCGAATTCTTCCCAGCGGGCAGCGCACAATTCCATCTTACGCACGCATAAGGTCAGCAGTAGCTTGAAGGTAAGCTCGTTCTGGCGGCTGAATCCCTTCGCCATACGCATGGCCTGAAACAGCCTGATCAGTTCTTCACGGGTTAACCATCGGTCACGGGCAACCTCTTTCCCGCCAGCGTCTGACACCTCAAAGGCTGAACACGGGTTAATCTCCAGTGCGTGCCGCTTAATGCCGTAGTCAAATATGCGGCGTGTCCAGCGCAGAACGTCCGTAGCGATGGTTGGCGCACCACGGTCAACAATACCTTTCAGCATGTCGTCAATGTGGCGGGGCTTCACGTCCTCCACCTTCATGTTACCAATGCAGGGGTTTATATCTTTGTCGATACGGCGGCGCAGAATGTCGGGGTGCTTCCAGCGCGGCAGTATCTGACGCTCAAAGTATTCAGCCGCCAGATCTGAAACGCGCATAGCGTTCTTCTCTGCTTCCATCTTCGCCAGTGCTTCGGTTTTGCGCTCCTGCTTCTCTCCGGCAACGTCATAGCCCAGCGATACACGCGCCGATAATTCTTTGGCGGATTCTCTGGCTTTGGCTAATGACAGTTCAGCATAAGAGCCAATTAGCATAGCGCGGGACTTCCCGGCAAGTTTATAGCGGAATCTCCATGTAGGGATTTTGTCGGCCGCACGGTAACGCAGGTATAAACCGTTCCCGTCTGCCCGCCCCTCGAATCGCTCCCCGCTCTTAATCCATGCACGGATCTGCATATCAGTCAGTTTTGGCATTTTGCGAATATCCAAACTTTGAATAGGGGGTGTACCCAAAGTGATGTACACAAACCTCATTGGGTACACCTTTGTGTACACTCTAATCATGCGCTTTGTTGCGTCGTTATGATAGCCCATGATAACAAAAAAGCCCGCTGGGTTGCGGGCTTGTTGTGATCTATGCGTCGTCTTGAATCTTGCTGATAGTTTACTCGATATTCTGAATCTGCTCGCGCATTTGCTCAATCAGTACCTTGAGCTCAATTGCTGAATTCGTTACCTCAGCATTGATCGACTTAGATGCCAGAGTGTTCGACTCGCGGTTGAACTCCTGCATCATAAAGTCGAGGCGGCGACCTACGGCTTCTTTCTTCTTCAGAATGTTGTAGGTCTCTTTAACGTGCGCTTCCAGACGATCCAGCTCTTCTGCGACGTCAACGCGCTGCGCCATCAGTACCAGCTCTTGTTCCAGGCGGTTGTTTTCCAGCTGAACTTCCGCTTCTTCCAGTTTGGCAACCAGGCGCTCGCGCTGCCACTGCAGCACTTCTGGCATATGCGTGCGCACTTTTGCCACTTCGGCGCTGACCCCTTCAAGGCGCTGCTCAATCATCGCTTTCAGCGCCTGGCCTTCGGTTTCACGGGCAACGATAAAGTCATCCAGCGTGCTGTCGAGGGCGGCAAGAATTTCAGCGGCAATCGCGTCCAGATCCTGCTCACCGGCGGCCATCACGCCAGGCCAGCGCAGAATATCAACCGGGTTGATTTCGCCTTCATCGCTCTGCATTTTGACCCAGTTCGCTGCATTGACGAGCTGTTTCGCCAGTTTTTCGTTAAGGATCAGTTCGCCCTGCGCGCTGGCATCAGGCTCAAAACGCAGATTACATTCCACTTTGCCGCGCGTCAGACGGGTACGGATACGCTCACGTACCACTGGCTCAAGGCTGCGGAACTGCTCCGGCATACGGAAATACGTTTCCAGGTAACGCTGGTTTACCGAGCGCATTTCCCATGTGGCGCTACCCCAGCTACCCTTGATTTCACGCCGGGCGTAGGCGGTCATACTGCGGATCATAGACATTCCCGTTTTTAAAGGAGAGATGGGGGGATTATAGCTTTCGGGGGCTTCTCAGGATAGGAATAAGCGTCCTTTATCCGTATAATGCGCAGCCACATTCGTTTCAAGCCGGAGAATTCATCATGCGTCCAGCAGGTCGTAGCGCCAATCAGGTGCGTCCCGTCACTCTGACCCGTAACTATACAAAACACGCTGAAGGCTCCGTTCTGGTTGAGTTTGGTGACACTAAAGTGCTGTGCACCGCCTCCATCGAAGAAGGCGTTCCGCGCTTCCTGAAAGGCCAGGGCCAGGGCTGGATCACGGCTGAATACGGCATGCTGCCGCGTGCGACCCATACCCGTAATGCCCGCGAAGCGGCAAAAGGTAAGCAGGGCGGTCGTACCATGGAAATTCAGCGTCTGATTGCGCGGGCGCTGCGTGCCGCTGTTGACCTGAAAACGCTGGGCGAATTCACCATCACGCTGGATTGCGACGTCATTCAGGCTGACGGTGGTACGCGTACCGCCTCCATTACCGGGGCCTGTGTAGCGCTGGCGGATGCTCTGAATAAACTGGTTGCGACCGGCAAGCTGAAAACGAATCCAATGAAAGGCATGGTTGCGGCGGTCTCCGTGGGTATCGTTAACGGTGAAGCGCTGTGCGATCTGGAATATGTCGAAGACTCTGCCGCCGAGACCGATATGAACGTGGTCATGACCGAAGACGGTCGTATCATTGAGGTGCAGGGCACCGCAGAAGGCGAACCTTTCACCCACGAAGAACTTCTCACCTTGCTGGCTCTGGCCCGAGGGGGAATTGAATCTATTGTAACGACGCAGAAGGCGGCGTTAGAAAATTGATTTTAAAGGCGACTGATGAGTCGCCTTTTTTTTGCCTGTAAGACAGAAAAGACAAAGGAGCGAATCCATGAAACCGTATCAGCGCCAGTTTATTGAGTTTGCGCTTAACAAGCAGGTTCTTAAGTTTGGCGAGTTTACGCTGAAATCCGGGCGCAAGAGCCCCTATTTCTTCAATGCCGGGCTGTTTAATACCGGGCGCGATCTGGCATTGTTAGGCCGTTTCTATGCCGAAGCGCTGGTGGACTCCGGGATTGATTTTGACCTGCTGTTTGGCCCGGCCTATAAAGGCATTCCGATTGCGACCACCACCGCGGTAGCGCTGGCGGAACACCACGATCGCGACGTGCCGTACTGCTTTAACCGCAAAGAGGCCAAAACTCACGGTGAAGGCGGGAATCTGGTCGGCAGCGCGCTGCAGGGCCGCGTGATGCTGGTGGATGATGTGATCACCGCGGGCACGGCGATCCGTGAATCGATGGAGATTATTCAGGCTAACGGGGCGACGCTGGCTGGCGTGCTGATTTGTCTGGATCGTCAGGAGCGGGGTCGCGGCGAGATCTCCGCCATTCAGGAAGTGGAGCGTGATTATCATTGCTCAGTGACGTCAATCATCACCCTGAAAGACCTGATTGCGTACCTGGAAGAGAAGCCTGAGATGGCTGACCATCTGGCGGCGGTACGCGCATACCGGGAAGAGTTCGGAGTATAATTGTATTGCCCGGTGGCGCCAGCTTTACCGGGCAATACAACCCCAGGCCGGATAAGGCGAAGCCGCCATCCGGCAACGATGTTACTGTAACTGAGCAGCCACTAGCGGCCAGCGGGCGTCAAAATCGTCCGTTGGGCTGTATTTGAACTCGCTGCGCACAAAGCGGGAGAGCATCCCTTCGCAAAACGCCAGGATCTGGCTCGCCAGTAGTGTTTCATCCGTGCTGTAACCTTCACCTTCACGCATTTTCTTCTCGCGCAGTACCTGGCGCAGCTGCGCTTCAATACGCTCGAAAAGCTGATTAATGCGGCCCTGCAGTCTGTCCTGCTCGAACATCAGCGCGTGGCCGGTCAGGATACGGGTTAAACCTGGATTGCGTTCACCAAAGCCCAGGATTAACAGCACAATCAGACGTAGACGCGCGGTGGTGTCTTTTTCGTCTTTCAGGATCAGGTTGATGCGTGTGATCAGGCTGTCTTCGATAAATTCGATCAGGCTGTCGAACATCCGGGTTTTGCTCGGAAAATGACGATACAGCGCCGCTTCAGACACGCCTACGGAGGCGGCCAGTTTGGCGGTGGTGATGCGTTGGCTACCATCGCTGGATTCAAGCATCAGCGCCAGAGATTGAAGTATTTCTTCGCGACGATTCCTTTTCGCGGTTTGTTTTTCTGCCATGTTACAAAATACCCCTGAAAATAAGCACTTGTCAGGCTGGCATCCACACAGCGACCGCAAACTGACGTTTGCGGTTTGTTATGACGTTATGGCGCTGTGAGATGCGTGTCTGTCGGGCGGTTATTTGCGCCCGGAATGGCCGAAGCCGCCTTCGCCACGGTCGGTGGCATCAAAGTCTGCCACCAGGTTAAATTCTGCCTGTACCACCGGTACAAAGACCATTTGCGCAATACGCTCACCCGGTTCAATGGTGAAACTGTCCTGACCACGGTTCCAGACGGAGACCATCAGTTGACCCTGGTAGTCGGAGTCAATCAGGCCCACCAGGTTACCCAGCACGACGCCATGCTTATGGCCGAGGCCAGAACGCGGCAGGATCACCGCCGCCAGAGACGGGTCAGCAATGTGAATGGCCAGGCCAGTCGGCACCAGGGTGGTGGCACCCGGCGCCAGTTCTACGGCGTCATCGAGACAGGCGCGCAGGTCAAGTCCGGCAGAGCCGGAGGTGGCATAGGTTGGCAGCGGGAATTGCTCGCCAACACGCGGGTCCAGAATCTTAACGTCGATTTTTTTCATCATAACGGGTAACGATCTCGTCGAGTAATTGTTGGCCCAGGAGTTCCTTGCGCTCAAGCGGTAAGACTTTATCTCCATCCTGCCAGAAAAGGTGCAGTGCGTTGCTGTCGCTGTTAAATCCTTGTGTGGCCAGCGATACGTCGTTCGCGCAAATCAAATCGAGGTTTTTGCGGGTACGTTTTTGCCGGGCATATTCTTCCACATTATTTGTTTCTGCGGCAAACCCAACAACGTAAGGACGGTGGCTTTTTAGTGCGGCGACACCGGCAACAATGTCCGGGTTTTTCACCATTTTTAGTGTTAATTCATCACCTTGCTTTTTAATTTTCGCCTCGGCGATGGTCTCGGCGCGGTAATCTGCGACGGCCGCACAGCCGATAAATATTTGCTGGCTTTGCGCATGCGCCTGCACGGCGGCTTCCATCTCCAGCGCGGTGGTGACGTCAATTCGCGTGACAAACGCAGGCGTAGGCAGCGACACCGGGCCGCTCACCAGCGTCACGTTCGCGCCGCGTTTTGCTGCCGCGGCCGCAATCGCAAAGCCCATTTTGCCGGAGCTGTGGTTGGTGATATAGCGCACTGGATCCAGCGGCTCACGCGTCGGGCCTGCGGTAATCATGATGTTGAGATGTTGCAGATCGTTGACAGGCGAAAAATGCGCGGCGGCCATATCGACAATGGTTAGCGGGTCAAGCATACGCCCAGGGCCAACGTCACCACAGGCCTGGCTGCCGCTGTCCGGTCCCCAGATCAGCAGGCCGCGCGAGGTCAGCGTCGCCAGATTATGCTGAGTCGCCGCGTTGCGGTACATCTGCTGGTTCATGGCAGGCACAACGGCAACAGGCGCAGGTGTGGCCAGACAAATGGTGGAGACAAGGTCGTTTGCCATACCGGCGGCCACCCGGGCGATTAAATCCGCGGTGGCGGGGGCAAGGATAACCAGGTCAGCCCATTTCCCGAGCTCAATATGGCCCATCGCGGCTTCAGCGGCCGGATCAAGCAGACTGTCCGAGACCGGGTACCCTGAAACCGCCTGCAGGCTCAATGGAGTGATAAAGGCTTTACCGCCTTCGGTTATCGCGACCCGCACATCGGCCCCGCGCTCGCGCAGACGACGCACCAGCTCTGGCGCTTTATAGGCAGCAATACCGCCGCTCACGCCAAGAACGATTTTTTTACCGGCCAGGCTCATCATGATTCTTTCCTGTTGGGTTTCACCAGAGAGCGGGCATTTTATCACAATCCCTAAAACCGGGTGATGTTGTCCTTCGGGCTCTTTGCGAGGCGCTACGCAAGAACGCAACGTGGCCGTCGAGCGGCTGGTTGGCCTGTGGCAGCATGAGGTTAAAAAAGGAGAAAGAACATGGAAGACGAGGATGAGCAGCTGCTGCCGCGCGAAAAGCTGCTGCGCAATGGCGTCACTCTGTTAAAAGACGATGAACTGCTGGCGCTCTTTTTACGTACCGGCACGCCCGGAAAAAACGTCTTTGCGCTGGCAAAAGAGCTGATCGCGCATTTTGGTTCACTGTATGGGCTGTTGACCGCCGATCTGGCGCAGTTTAAGCACGTCGAGGGGATCGGCGTGGCGAAATATGCCCAGTTACGGGGCATTGCCGAACTTGCCCGCCGTTTTCACAATGTTCGCATTGAGAAGGAAGAGCCGATCCTGACCCCCGTGATGACGCGCGAATTTCTGCAAAGCCAGTTAACGGATGCCGAACGTGAGATCTTTATGGTGATCTTTCTCGACAACAGAAACCGGGTGCTGAAACATAGCTGTCTCTTTGCGGGCACATTAAGCCATGTTGAGGTGCATCCGCGTGAAATTGTGCGGGAAGCGATAAAAGTGAATGCAGCGGGCGTGATCCTCGCGCATAATCACCCCTCTGGCTGTGCACAACCAAGCAGAGCTGACAAAGAGATCACCGAACGCATTATCAAATGCTGTCAATTCATGGACATTCGTGTGCTGGACCATCTGATAATTGGCCGCGGAGAGTACATTTCTTTTGCAGAACATGGCTGGATTTAGGCTATTTCTCGCGATCCATCGGGATCTTTGTCTGTTCGGGACTTGAGCACACCGCCGAGTCAGCGTATACTACGCCACCTTTGAGAATCTCGGGTTTGGCATTTGGGCCTGGCAATCGAGAGTTCACTTAGAACTATGCGATGACCGGGCTGTAAAGCCTGACGAGGCGCCGATACCCCATACGAAGCTCGAGCTAATTTGATTTTTGGAGAATAGACATGTCCCGAGTCTGCCAAGTTACTGGCAAGCGTCCTGTGACCGGTAACAACCGTTCCCACGCACTGAACGCGACTAAACGCCGTTTCCTGCCGAACCTGCACTCTCACCGTTTCTGGGTTGAGAGCGAGAAGCGTTTTGTCACCCTGCGCGTATCTGCTAAAGGTATGCGTGTAATCGATAAGAAAGGCATCGATACAGTTCTGTCTGAACTGCGTGCCCGTGGCGAAAAGTACTAAGTACTTAAAGAGGAAATAAATCATGGCTAAAGGTATTCGCGAGAAAATCAAGCTGGTTTCTTCTGCTGGTACAGGTCACTTCTACACCACCACGAAGAACAAACGTACTAAGCCGGAAAAACTGGAACTGAAAAAATTCGATCCAGTTGTACGCCAGCACGTACTGTACAAAGAAGCTAAAATCAAATAATTTTAGCCTCCTTGTATCGAAAAACCCCGCAACTGCGGGGTTTTTTGCATTCTGCATCTCAACGGAGGAACCATGCCTGAATTACCTGAGGTAGAGACCAGCCGCCGCGGCATTGAGCCCCATCTGGTCGGTGCGACGATTCTTCACGCCGTTGTCCGTAATGGACGTTTGCGCTGGCCGGTGTCCGATGAGATCCATGCCCTGAGCGATAAACCCGTCCTGAGCGTGCAGCGCCGGGCGAAATACCTGCTGCTGGAACTGCCCGACGGCTGGATTATTATCCATCTGGGAATGTCCGGTAGCCTGCGCATTCTTACCGAAGAACTGCCTGCGGAAAAGCACGATCACGTCGACCTGGTGATGAGCAACGGTAAAGTGCTCCGTTACACCGACCCACGGCGCTTTGGCGCGTGGCTGTGGACCAAAGAGCTGGAAGGGCATAACGTGCTCGCGCATCTGGGGCCAGAGCCGCTCTCAGACGCGTTTAACGCCGAATACCTGAAAGCGAAGTGCGCGAAGAAGAAAAGCCCGATTAAGCCCTGGCTGATGGATAACAAACTGGTGGTCGGCGTGGGGAATATCTATGCCAGCGAATCACTGTTTGCCGCCGGGATCCATCCCGATCGGCTGGCCTCTTCCCTCTCCGCTCAGGAGTGTGAACTGCTGGTCAGAGTGATTAAAGCGGTACTGCTGCGCTCGATTGAACAGGGCGGAACAACCCTGAAGGACTTCCTGCAAAGTGATGGCAAGCCGGGCTATTTTGCACAGGAGCTGCAGGTGTATGGTCGTAAAGGTGAACCGTGCAGAGTCTGCGGCACGCCGGTGATTGCCACGAAGCACGCCCAGCGCGCCACGTTCTACTGCCGTCAGTGTCAGAAATAGCGCTACTTTAGCTTTTCCATCAATGCCTGGTGGACGTTATCCGGCAGGAAATGGGTCACATCGCCGTGATGACGCGCCACCTCTTTTACCAGCGTGGAAGAGATAAACGACCACTCTTTGGAGGGCATCAGGAATACGCTCTCCAGCTCCGGCATCAGATGGCGGTTCATGTGCGCCAGCTGCATCTCATACTCGAAGTCTGCCACCGCGCGCAGACCGCGGATAAGAATGTTTGCCTGCTGAGCGCGGGCGAAGTTCGCCATCAGATCGCTAAACCCGACCACTTCAACATTCGGCAGGTGCGAAATGGCATCGGTAGCCAGCTGCACGCGCTCGTTCAAATCAAACATCGGTTTTTTGCTGGGGCTGGCGGCAATCGCCAGGATCACCTTGTCGAACATGCACGCCGCACGGGTGATGATATCAAGATGACCGTTAGTGATCGGATCGAAGGTACCCGGATAAATCGCTTTTGTGCTCATGGCTCACGTTTTCTCAGAGTAGCCGCGGCAGAGCGCCCACAGCTCGGTGTATTTGTTGAAAGTATACTGGGCATTCACCACCGCCAGTAACCACCCCTGTTTACCGTCCAGTATGCCGCCACGCAGCAATAGCGTCTTCAGAAACGCCCCCAGCGTGTGGGTGAAGATTCCGGTCAGCGTGGTCTTTTTACCGCGCTGGTGACGCTCCTGCGCCCATGCGGTGGCGTAGTTAAGCTGTTTACGCTGGAAGCTGGCGAAATCCCGACAGGTCAGGTGCAGCAGATCGCCCGTCAGGGAGATCACCTGCGCGCTACCGCAGTCCAGAGATTCATGGACCAGGTTGTCGTTGTACTGGTAACGTTCGCGCTCGTAGAGGCGCATCACACGGTCTGGATACCAGCCGCTGTGGCGCATAAACCGGCCGAGGAAGTAGTTGCGGCGGGCAATGCTGTATACCGCGCCAGGCTGAGGCGAGGCAAGCACCGCCTGAATGGCCTGCTGAAGTTCTGGCGTGACGCGCTCGTCAGTATCGAGCATCAGGACATAATCGCCCGTGGCGTATCCCTGCGCGCGCTGGCGCTGGATGCCATAGCCTTGCCAGTCTGTGTCGATAAAGACCCTGGCGCCCGCTGTCCGGGCAACGTCTACCGTGTTGTCCGTGCTGCCGGAATCGAGCACGACAATTTCGTCAGCCCAGGCAACGGAGGCCAGGCAGTCCGGAAGCAGGTCGGCGGCGTTTTTGGCGATCATCACAACCGACAGACGCGTTGACATTAGTGGCTCCGCTGAGGCAGATAAGGTTGCAGAAGTTGCAGCAGACGGGTGAGCGCGCCCTGGTTCTGATGCAGCACTTCGACGGCATGGCGACCGTACCACAGGCGGTAATCTTCGTCAGTCAGAAGGGTCGAGACCTCTTTGACCACGGAGTCCGCATCGGTCACGGTGATTAAACCCTCGGCCTGCTGCAATTTTGCGCAGATATCTTTGAAGTTAAACGTGTGTGGACCCATCAGCACCGGAATGGCATGCGCTGCCGGCTCCAGCGGGTTATGGCCGCCGCGCGCCACCAGGCTGCCGCCGACAAAGGCCAGATCGGCAATGCCGTAGAGCAGCATCAGCTCGCCCATCGTATCGCCAATCACCACCTGAGTGCTGCCGGAAGGGATCTCGCCGCTGCTGCGCAGGGTATAGCTGAAACCGCCTTTCTGCACCATTTCTCGGGCATCTTTAAAACGTTCGGGATGGCGTGGAACGAGGATCAGCAGTAAATCGGGGAATTTTTCCAGCAACTGACGATGAGCCTGCAGGATAATGGCTTCTTCGCCATCATGGGTGCTGGTTGCAATCCAGACCTGACGACGCGGCGCCCACTGGCGACGCAGGGTGATTGCGCGAGCAGCAAGTTCAGGGGTAACAGAAATATCAAATTTCAGGCTGCCCGTTACCGCGAGCTGGTTGCGTTTGAGCCCCAGAGAGACAAAGCGGGCGGCGTCTTCTTCGTTTTGCGCGGCAATAAGCGTAATTTTGCCGAGCAGGCGACGCATAAATTTACCCAGCTTGCCGTAACCTTTCGCCGAGCGCTCTGACAGGCGCGCGTTGGCAATCACCAGCGGAATTTTACGGGCATGCAGGGCGGAAATCATGTTCGGCCACAGTTCGGTTTCCATCACGATCACCAGTTTCGGGCGAACGGTATTCAGGAAACGATTCATGGCGCAGGGCAGATCGTAAGGGAGATAGACGTGATGAACGTCTTTGCCAAAAGCGGATAACGCGCGCTCCGAGCCGGTCGGCGTCATCGTCGTGACGGTGATCGGCAACGACGGATAGCGGTGACGCAGGGCGCGAACCAGCGGGATCGCCGCCAGCGTTTCACCGACAGAAACGGAATGCAGCAAAATACCGTCCGGTGCGACTTTATTGCGGCAGAAGCCATAGCGCTCAGCCCAGCGTTTACGATACGCAGGCGCTTTACGGCTACGAAGCAACAGTCTCAGCCACACCAGCGGCTGAATGATGTAGAGCAGAGCGGTATACAACAATTCCAAGCGATTATCCGTTTTTTTAGTTTCGGCGGGCAAATTCTAAGCATTTGGGCCGTCTAAAGCTATCTCTTTGGTGTTTTTAGGCATCCATTTGCCTGCGTTACGTTCATTCGCAGATAAAAAAACGGGCAATCACTTGCCCGTTTATGATGCTTCTGATTAACGCTCCGCTTCGGGAAGCGCATTCAGATGGTAGGTTACGCGCTCCGACAGACCACGGATATCACCGCCGGTGATGAAGAAGCTGTCATCTTTTTGGTTAGGGTTGCTGACGTCATAACCCAGCATTTTGTTGATAAGCGTCGCCACCTGGTAATGGTTCAGTGGCACTTGCGGGCTGATGTTCTTCATGGCGTACTCCGGATCGTTACTGAAGTACAGGAACGGTACCTGAGCAATCGGCATTTCCACCACGGAGTGACCGAACAAACCGTTATCGCCCACGCGTTCGCCGTGGTCAGAGGTGATAAATACCAGGACCGGCAGTCTGGATTTTGCCATGGCCAAACGAATAGCGGATGCCAGTTCTTTATCGTACAGACGAACGGCGTCGTCATACTCATTTTTCTTCTGAGCAACGTCATCACTCAAACGCGGCGTAGAAAATTTAGCAAAGCCCTGAGGGATGTTACGCTCGTACGGGATATGCGGCGCACGGCTGTTGAGGACCATCAGGAACGGCTTGTTCCAGTCCAGCGTGGCCTTTTCTACGGATGGCGTCAGGACAACGTCAGCACCGACATCTGGTGCCGGACGGATCTGTGTATCTTCCCATAAATCGATGTCATGGATGCCAATCCAGTTACTGAGGCCTTCCAGCCCCTGAGCGGAGATAAAGGCGGTCTGATAACCCTGTTTCTTCGCGTTGGCAAAGATATTGGTGGATTTAGATTTATAGGCCCCATAGTTATCCGGTTCACGCAGGTTGTTCACCAGCATTGGAATGGCCACACGCGTGGACACCGCGTTGGAGACAATCAGCCGGCCTGTACCCTGATACTGCTGCAGCAGCGCTTTCAGCTCTGGCGTGGTATCTCGCTCGTAGCCCAGGGCGCTGACGTGGTGCGGGTTAAGGCTCTCACCAATCGCCAGAATAATGGAGTATTTACCGGCGTGCGTTCCCGCAACAGGGGTGACCTGGTAAGGGTCGTAATGGGTCAGATTCTGGTTTTCACCCGACATCGCTTCCGGGATCAGGCGAATAGCGCTGAAGCTCATCGCGGACAGGCCGTTACGCAGCAGGGAGTGGCGCAGGTCCGGGTTGAATTTGTACATCTGCCCGTCGACCGCTTTGTAGAACTGGCCGACAAACATCACGACGATGGCAAGCAGGCAAGGAAGCGCAATCCATTTGTGCCAAAGCGGCGCCAGACGACGCGCAAAGACTAGCGCAAAGACGATGGCCACAATCATGATGGCGAAGTAGATGCCCAGTGAACCCAGACTGTCGGTGATCCCGCTGGCAATGTCTTTTGTTTCCACGAACGCCAGCCAGACTTCACTTGGGCCATAGAACTGACCGTAGAACTGGTAGTACACCGCTTCCGAAATCTGCACGATAAACGTGACGGCCAGCAGCAGGCGAGTCAGGAAGAAACGCGCACTGGCAGCAGCCAGCAGAGAGATGATCAGATACAGTGAGATATCACCGGATTTCGGCTGATAGACATGATCTTTCAGCAGAATGATGATTTCTGAGAGCGAGAACAGCAGCAGGAATGCCAGCGTCAACCCCAGGGTACGCAACAGATTACTGCGTGGGGTGAACGAAGAGGATGAAGTTGTTTTAAACATGGAAGGACTCTATTCCGATCAGAACTTTTTAGTCAGCGGGCGAATGGCTTTACCAAAGCCAAAGCGCAGTGCGCGAACCACCGTAGGGCGATTGTGCAATCCTTTACGCCAGATATCCTCAAACAGGGCGTACCAGCGTGCAGCGACCGCTTCGCGGGAATAGACCTGGAGACGTTTTTCACCCTGCTCGCGCATCTGACGATACAGTTCAGGGGAATTTTTCAACCGCATAATCGCATTAAAGGCTTCATCAGGGGTTTTGGCGATCAGGTAGTCCAGCTCACTCTCGCGGATTGCACGATAAGAGGGCTCGTCGTCGCAAACCATCACTGTTTTGCCCAGCCAGTTGTTAATGAGCTTACTGGCAGGCTTACGCGCCAGTTTGTGGTCGTGTGATTTGCGAAAGCTGATGCAGACGTCCACGTCCTGGTAGTTTGTCCAGTTATCGAACGAGATGCGGAGCTCAATACCTTGTTCGGCAAGGCGTTGCTTAAAATTCCCTTCGCGGTATTCGTCCGGGAAACTGTCCACACGGCCAAAGAACGCGACGGTTTTGATGGTCTCGTCGGTGCGCTCACGGGGTTTCACGCCCGGCTGTGGCCAGTAGGGAACGAAGATACGGTTGTTATGGTTATCCACTTCCGGGTTCTGGTCGACGACAACATCGGCGCCAATGACGGGAGGACGGTCCGCACGTGCGACCACGGTGAAGCCACGCCACGGCTTCACACGAGAACCAAAGTCGTCGTTATGCATCAGGTTAATGGCATCGGGTCTGCATTCGGAGCCAAACGAACACTCGATTGCGTCACCATAATAGTGCTTCAGCGCCAGCGTGGTCTGGAACGTCCAGCCACCGCGGCCGCCACAATAAAATCGCTCCGGAATATCGTCAGGATTGACATGGTTATCCAGAAGGGTCTGGAAATCAGCGTAGTTTTTAGCGATGAAATCCGCGCGGGAGACCGCGTGTAATTTAAGTTTGCTCATAATTTCCGTTAGCCAAGAATTTTTTTAAGACGGAAGTAGCGACGTCCCAGACGCCACCGTTGGCGGAAGCCGCGCGCATTTTGCCAGATCAGGGTCCAGATACCGCGATCGAAAAGCTCACGGGTGATCTCGCGTTTTTTGGCCATATCGTCAATGTTGTTAATACTGTGCAGGATCCCCAAACCCTCTTTGGCGATTTGCCAGTGACAGGCCGGCACGCGTTTCACCTGTTCCGGATAGCGCTTATTGATAGCGTCCAGCATCTCCAGAATCTTCATATAATGGCGCGAGGAACGCATACGCGTATCGTCCGTGCCTGGGGTATGAGAAACGGAAGCGGAGTGGATCAGGTAATCGTAATAGACCTCATCAATATACTGCACGCGTCTGGCGGTGAGCAGCACTTCCGTCGTCCAGGGGATATCCTGATGACGCAGGCCGTGTTCAAAGCGAAAACCCTGCTCTTTAATAAAGGCGTGTCGATAGATATTCAGCCATGTCACGTGCAGGAACTTGCGGGATTCGAGCGCCATCTGCAGCCAGGTTGGGCCGTCCAGTACGTCTGTTGACGCGAGTTTATCTGAGGGGAAGATCTTCTTCGACGGGCGTCCGTCATCATAAATATAGGTGCCGTTGCAGGTCGCGACGTCCAGTTGCCCGGCAAGCGCAATTTCCAGCAAACGCGGATACATCCCCGGGTAGATGACATCATCAATATCCGGAAACGCGACGTAATCGCCCGTTGCCATGGCGAGACCGGTATTACGGGCCGCGGAGACACCGCCATTAGGCTGGTCAATAACCTTAAAAAGACTGAATTCACTGGCGTAGCGGGCGATGATATCTGCAGAACCGTCAGTTGAACCGTCATTAACAATAATAAGTTCCAGACCTGGCAGATTCTGTTTCTTAATGCTTTCAAAAAAAGCGCTCAGGAAATTTTCGCCATTATAGACGGCGACAACGAGGCTTAATTGAGGCGTTCCAGACATGCTTACTCCGTAATGTCATGCGGTGAGATGCGGCCGACGAGCTTTACAGTTACGTACAATGGCTTTTCGACAGCCGGCAGGCAAAAGAGTTCTGATGGATACCTGTGCGCCGGCATTTATGACCCCCGGCGCAAGGTACACGCGATCAGGTGGTTGTTTCTGTCTGTTTAGCGGGGCGTAATGCGCACATCCCAACCAGCAACCCGGTTAACAGCATATATTGCTCCAGGTAGTGATCTTTCAGATTGTGGTCGACCATGGTTCGCGAGAAGAAGCCAACCGTAAACAGCAGCAGGAACATTCCTACCATCGCGTTACCATGGCGGAACTCACGCCAGCCGATATACCAGCAGCCTGCCAGTAAAATCAGCCAGCCCGCGATGCCCGCAACGCCGTTCTGAATACCAAACTCAATCAGGCCATAGTGGCTGTGCGGGATATTAATGCGATTGTCCTGTGTGTCGCGACGCAATACGTAGCGGAAGGCCTCCTTGCGGGGCCCCATTCCCGCAGGATGCTCACCCACCAGTTTCCAGCCCTGATGGAAGAAGCTGGCGCGGCACCCGTTGGAGTGGTTCATTGGTCGGCCCAGATCGTTCCTCGGTACCGTCCCGTTAGTTTTGTTGTAGCAAAAGCTGGTGAAAGGCGCGTTCCAGCCTGTTACCGCATCATCTTCCAGGCTTTGCCAGCGCGGATCGGTTTTCCAGGAGGCATAGCCCAGAAGCGCGGTAACGATAATGATGCCCAGAAGGATACCACCAGTGAGCACCACGCGACTGCGACGCATACTGTGCAGGCTGAGCAGAATGAAGGTGGAGAACAGGCTGCCGACCAGGCCGATCGTTCCCCAGCGGGTATCAACTAACGCAGTGCAGACAAGGTTACACAGCAGCATAAAGGCGAGGAACGGTGTCTTCAGGCGTAAGAAACGCTGATGCAGCAGACCGCGCGCAAGCAGTTCGGCAAGCAGGAAACCGGTGATCATATTGACCTGGAAGCTCATGCGCGTGCGGTTATAAACAATCCGCGTTTCGCCCCAGTGGATCACGCCGTCTCGCCAGTAAAGCCAGGCGGTATCAAGCAGGTGAATACAGACGACGCCCCAGAAAAAAAGGACGACGAGAGTAAAGAAACGGGCAGCCGATAAAGAGGGGAAGCGCTCCTGAATCACCGGTAATAACACCAGCCCCGCACAGAAAAGTAATACCGGACGTAACCACTGACCATCCCAGGTCGATACCATTTCTTTAATATCTGGTGCGACAAAAAAGCCGTTGATCAGGATAAAGAAGGTTAAGGCCCACAGCACAATAAGCACGAACTTAATTTTGTTTAAGTCCAGCGCTTTTCTCGCCACGGAAGAGCTAAAGAAAAGACCGAGCGCCACCACAATATTAGGATAAATCAGACCGTTACGATGAAAAGGGAGCTGATCGTTTGGGATTGGCCAGATAAAACATAAAGCCAGTACAGACAGGACTAAAAGACCTGTCAGGATGTTACGAGTATTTGTCATAATTTTGGTACTGGTAAAGGATCTCGGCGTTAATACCGGTTAGTTAACAATGCCATGCGCAAATTCCACTGATTTCGAATGGAATAAAAGCCTGAGAAAATTACCACAGAAGCCATAACTACAGAAGGACAATGTTTGTAAGCAAGATTAATCCGCCTGTGCATTACCGTAATACCCACGTATATAATCGGCAGTCTGAACAGCGGTTTCAGCTTAACGACAGGAAATGTATGCATATTGTTCACACTGAAGCAGACGGCGGCAAAGGCGGACAGCCTCTGCGCATTATTAACGAATCGCTAGGGATGATTCAGCGTGGCCACCAGGTGACTCTCCTGTGTCCGGAAACCGCGCCGCTGCACGCCCTGGCGCGCAATGCCGGGTTAACGGTGGTCACTATGCCGTTGAAGCGTAAGAACCTTAAAAACCTGCAGTTGCTGCGTCGCTGGCTGAAGGATAACCGTCAGTCAATTGACGTCATTAACAGCCATAACTCTGCCGATACCTGGCTGGTGGCGCTGGCGAATTTGACGCTCTCCAGTCCCGTACCGCTGGTGAGAACCCGTCATGCGTCCGGCGTACCGCGTAACAACTGGACGACCCGCTGGCTGTTCCGCACGGCCTGCGCGCATATCGTGACCACCGGGGAGGCGCTGCGCCATCAGGTGGCAAACATTGGCGTGCCGATGTCCCAGAGCACGTCGGTGCCAAGCGGCGTTGATACGCAGCGTTTCCATCCGGGAGATAAGCACCAGGCCCGGGCTCATTGTGGTTTGTCTCAGGATGATTTCTGGCTGGGCGTGGTATCGCATTTGCGCCCGAACAAAGGCCATAGCGTACTGCTGCGCGCCCTGGCGAAAATCGACAATCCGCAGATCAGGCTGGCGATTGTTGGCGAAGGCCCGCACAAAGCGGCGCTGGAGCAGGAAATCACCGCCCTGGGGTTACAGCAGCGCGTAGTCATGGCGGGGCATCAATCCGATCCGGAACGCTGGTTCCCGGCATTTGATATTGCGCTCAGCCCTTCGCACGATATGGAAGGTGTCCCGCAGGGCGTGCTGCAATCGTTAGCCTGCCGCGTTGCGACCATTGCGACGGATGCGGGTGGAACGGGAGATGCGGTGATTAACGGGCAAACGGGATTGCTCATCGCGCAGCGCGACGAAAACGCACTGCACGATGCCATCCTGCAACTCTATGACGACTCAGCCCTTCGCGAGACGCTCGCGCAACAGGGATATGACTATCTGAGCACGCACTTTACCCGGGAATGTATGCTGGACGCGATGGAGAAAGTCTTCTCTGATGCGGTTCAGCGCAGCAAATCACGATAAAGCGCCTGTAGCTCTTTCGCCATTCTGTCCAGGGTGAAGGGCTCGGCAGTTGCACGCGCAGCGGCGGAGTAATCAACACCCTGTTCCTGGCCTTTTAGCCATAGCGAGATGGCCTGCTGGTAGCCTTCACTGTCCAGCGCATCACGCACCCAGCCGTTTTTACCCTCGATAATCCACTCTGCCGCGCCGCAGCCGTGGCTGGTAAGCAGCGGTAAACCGCAGGCCAGCGCTTCCACGCAGACGTTCGGGAAGGGATCGTAGAGCGTCGGCAGGATAAGCGCATCCGCCGTGCCATACACTTCACGCACGTTGGCCACCGGCCCCAGGAATGTCACGCGTGAGGAAACACCCAATGTCTGCGCCAGTTTTTCAAACTTCCGGGCATGTTTATCGCGTCCGGCAACCAGCAGCCAGACGTCAGGATGCGCCACAATAGCACGCAGCGCGGTAGCGACGCCTTTACGGCTGAAGCCCGACCCAACATACGCCAGCACCGGTGCATTACGGGGAATACCCAGCGCATCGCGCTGCGAAAGGGCACGGACCTCAGGACTAAACTGAACGGTGTCGACGCCGTTATAGATCACCGTCAGCTTGTCGTCCGGCAGTCCGAAGCGACGGGCGATATCATCACGCACCATCTTCGAATTACAGATCACCTTGCGCAGCTGCGGATGGGTAAACATCTGCGCCTCAGCCTGCAGGATGTAGCGGTGGTACCGGCTGAGCGACTGAGCCCAGCGCGCCAGCGGCGACAGAATGCGGCCATATTGCTCAAGCCAGGTGGCGTGAACCCCGTCGCCAGCCCGAAAGATGGTCGCTCCCGGTATGCGTTCGTGGCTTTGCACAATATCAAACTGCGCAAAATGCGCGGCTGCTTCGGTGGCAAAACCGGACTCACGGGCGATGCGGTTACGAAACGGCGGATTGACCGTCAGCGTTTTCCAGCCTGCGGCATCCTCCCACTGGCGGGCAATCAGCGTGACATCAAGCGACGTATCCTGCGCCAGCACGTTCAGCGCACGCGAGACGAAACGCTCTGCGCCACCGTTGGGGTTGTAAGTCTGTCGGACAATCGCCAGCTTCATGCAGGGGTTTCCGTTTCGAGGAGCATCGTATCGATGGCGCTCAGCACCTGCTGCGGGGTGATGGCGGTAATGCAGTCTGAGACACCGCTGTCTCCGCAGCCCGCTTTGCCGCACGGCTGGCAGGTGAACCCGGCGACAATCACACGATAGTTCACCCCCCACGGCGCCCACTTGATGGCACCGGTAGGGCCAAAGATGGCGACGGTTGGCGTACCGACGGCGCTTGCAAGGTGCATCGGCATAGAATCGACACCGAAGTACACCCGCGCGTGCTTCATGAGCGCGCCCAGCTCTTTCAGGTTCAACTGACCGCTTAAATCAAAGACCGGCTGGGTGAGCGCAGCGCGCAGCGCGTCCATGTAGGCCTGCTCTTCTTTTGACGGCGCGGCGGATAGGATAATCGGCAGGCCGCGCGCCGCCAGGTTATCAATGGTCGCTGCCAGCTTGTTGATATCCCAGGCCTTAAACATCCAGCGCGAGGTCGGGTGAACCAGAATGTAGGATTTACTCGTGAGTCCAAAACCGGCCAGCTTTTCAGCAACGGAGGCTTCCGCCGCGTCGCCGGGGACAAACAGCGTGTGTTTGTCTTCGTCGCACTGCGGATGAATGCCGATCCGGCGCAGGGCATCCAGATTGACCTCCACCATATGGCGGCTGTTGTCCTGGATCGCCGGGTAGAGCGTGGTAAATGATTTCACCCAGCGACGACGCGCAAGGCCGCTGCGTTTATCCGGTTTGAAGCCGACGGAAACGCGCGGTTTCAGGCGACGCGCCAGACGCGCGCCGTGCCAGTGTTCGGTCAGGTTAATCAGCACGTCATACTGACGGCCTTTCAGGGTCGTGAGCAGCGCGCGGTAGAGGCGGAATTGTTCAAACCAGCCCTTCTTGCGCCAGTTGCGCCCAATGGTATGGACCTGGTCGATATGCGGATGGCTGGTCAGCATCGCCTGCGTGTCGTCATAGACCAGCGCATCGACTTCCACGTTCGGCCAGTTCTTTTTCAATACGGTGAACACCGGCGAAGTAAGTAGCACGTCACCGTGGTGACGTAATTTAACGATCAGTACGCGCCTGGGTGGACGCTCCGTTGAGAAAAAATCAGACATAAGCTCTCTCTGCTGCCAGCAAAGGCTCTAATTGCGCAAATACCGCAGCGGCACTGAGGTCGCTCAGCTGCGATGAGTGTTCCGGGCGGCAGATATATTGATTTTTTCCATAGCCGCCGATAAGGCCCGGGTCCGTTGGGCCGTAAAGCGTAATATTAGGTCGATCCAGCGCCGCCGTCAGGTGGCTGAGGCCCGTATCCACGGAGACCACTGCCGTAGCGCCGGCCAGCGTCCGGGCGACGCCATCCAGTTTCATGCGCGGCAGAACGTCCACATAATCAAACCCTGCCGCCAGGCGTTTGGCGCGCGCTTCTTCATGGGGAGCGCCCCACGGGAGTTTGATACGTAACCCTGCACTCCCCAGCAGGCCGATCAGTTCGCGCCAGTGCGCTTCCGGCCAGTGTTTGTCGTCGCGGGTCGTCGCATGCAGAAAAATCAAATACGGTGCGCCTTCTTGCTGCGAACTGTGAAGGAAGTGCTGCGAAATGGCGTAATCACCCTGGGTTTCCGGTTTGGCATAACCGAGGCTTTTTGCAAACAGCTCGCGGGTTCGTTCGACGGCATGCTGTTGTTTTGCAATGTGGTGACGGCGGTTATAGAACAGGCTCGCCAGCGGTTCGCGGGCGGTCTGCCAGTCCATGCCGTGCTTTATGCCGTGTGCCAGTCGCGTCACCAGCGCGGCGCTTTTGACCAGCCCCTGGGCGTCGATGATGGCATCATAACGCTGCGCCTGTACCGCCTCGCGGAAGGCCTTGCGTTCGGCTTTAATCGGCGCGGAGAACCACGCTTTGCGCCAGCGACGAATCGCCACCGGGATCGCGCGGTCGACCGCTTCGTGCCAGGTGGGGATCTGCGCGAAGCCCTCTTCCACCACCCAGTCAAAACGAATGCCCGGTAGGGCCTGCATGGCGTCCGTCAGTGACGGCAGCGTGTGCAGCACATCGCCCATCGACGACGTTTTAACGATCAATACCCGCATCCGTTATCCTTCTTCGCTCAACAGCAGTTCGTTAAGCTCTTCAAGAACGCGCTGCGGGGTAATGTCGATCAGGCTCTGGTGATAGCCTTCTGCTGCATCGCCTTTGCGCACTTTGTGATAGCCCGTGATCAACCGAATAACGCGCGCTTTATGCGAAAGCGGTGGCGTGAAGTCCGGGCTGCTTGGGCCATACAGCGCAACCAGCGGGCGGTTGAGCGCAGCAGCAACGTGCATCAGCCCGGAGTCGTTGGTGACCACGGCTTTACAGGCGGCAATCAGGATCACCGCCTGCTCAAGCTGGGTTTCTCCCGCCAGGTTACGGCACCACGCCTGTTGCTCGGTACTGAGCGTCGCGAGGATTTCGTTGCCCGCCTCGTGGTCTTTTGCCGAACCGAACAGGACAATCTGGTAGCCTTCGTCAATCAGCTGTTTCGCCAGCTCCGCATAGTGATAGTGCGGCCAGCGTTTTGCCGGGCCGAACTCGGCGCCAGGGCAGAAGCCAATCATCGGACGTTCCGACGAAAGACCAAACGCGTTGCAGGTGTGGGATTTTTCACCCTCGTTAACCTGAAGCTGTGGCCAGAGCAGCGGCTGCGGCAGATCTTTCGCGCTGCGCATGACCCCTTTGTCATAGGCCAGCGCCACATAGCGCTCCACCATCAGCGGCCAGGCCTCTTTATCCAGCACGCGTGCGTCGTTCAGCAGGCCGTAGCGCATTTCACCGCGCCAGCCGGTGCGGTGCGGGATGCCCGCAAAGAAAGGCACCAGGGCGGATTTAAAGGAGTTTGGCAGGACATACGCGCGGTCATAGCGCTTCTCGCGCAGGCTGTGGCCGAGTTTACGGCGTTCGCCAATTTCCAGCGCCCCGTGGCCGAGCGGCATCGGAATGGCGTCATTCACTTCCGGCATGCGCGATAACAGCGGACGGCACCACGCGGGTGCCATCACGTCGATTATCGCCTGGGGATAGCGCGCCTTGAGCGTGCGATAGAGACTTTGCGACATCATCATGTCGCCCACCCATGACGGGCCGATCACCAGAATTCTCATACTTACGCGTCGCGGTTCAGCCAGGCCATATACTCCGTTACGCCTTCGGCAACGGTTTTGAACGGTTTGTCATAGCCTGCTTTACGCAGGTTAGTGAGATCCGCCTGGGTGAACGCCTGGTAGCGGCCTTTGAGCTTGTCCGGGAACGGAATGTACTCAATGCTGCCTTTTTTGTGGTACGCCAGCGTGGCGTCAGCCACCGCCTGGAAGGACTCCGCACGGCCAGTTCCCAGGTTGAAGATGCCGGACACGCCGTTCTCCCAGAACCACAGGTTTACGGCGGCCACGTCGCCCACGTAGACGAAGTCACGCTTAAAGCCGTCGCTGCCTTCGAACAGTTTCGGACTTTCGCCATTATTCAGCTGGGTGTTCAGGTGGAAGGCCACGCTTGCCATGCTGCCTTTGTGACCTTCGCGCGGCCCGTAGACGTTGAAGTAGCGGAAGCCGACAATCTGGGAGTTCGCTTCTGGCAGGACCTGACGCACGTATTCGTCGAACAGGAATTTAGAGTAACCGTAGACGTTCAGCGGCTGCTCATATTCGCGGGACTCGATGAAGTCCGTGGTACGCCCGCCGTAGGTTGCCGCAGAAGAAGCGTACAGGAACGGAATTTCACGCTCGAGGCAGTAGTGCAGAATCTCTTTGGAGTACTGATAGTTGTTGTCCATCATGTACTTGCCGTCCCACTCGGTGGTGGATGAGCAGGCACCTTCGTGGAAGATGGCTTCGATCTCGCCGAACTCTTCCCCTGCCATAATCTGGATAAGGAAGTCTTCCTTATCCATATAATCAGCGATATTCAGATCCACCAGGTTGACGAACTTGGTGCCGTCTTTCAGGTTGTCAACCACCAGGATGTCGGTGATGCCTTTGTCATTGAGAGCCTTAACAATATTGCTGCCGATAAAGCCCGCGCCGCCGGTAACGATGATCATAACTGTAACCTTTGAAGTGTGAAGCCCGGGGACAATCCCGGACGCTAATGTTTCTATCATATCATTAGTATGGCTGCCCTTCAGCCATTCACCTTCACAGCGCAGGGGTACGCGTGATTTCTGCTGCAAAAACGACAAGAGATAATGTGTCATCTCGTCATGAACTATAGGTTTGGGTAATATGTCCCGAAATTTGCCGAGTCTGGAGAATTGCAATGCGTGGTGATTTTTACAAACAGTTAAACAGCGACCTCGACACCGCACGTGCGGAAGGGTTGTTCAAGGAAGAGCGTATTATCACGTCTGCCCAGCAGGCGGACATCACCGTTGCCGATGGCAGCCATGTGATCAACTTTTGTGCGAACAACTACTTAGGTCTTGCGAATCACCCTGAGCTGATTGCCGCGGCGAAAAACGGCATGGATACCCACGGTTTCGGCATGGCTTCCGTACGCTTTATCTGCGGTACCCAGGATAGCCACAAGCAGCTTGAGAAAAAGCTGGCGAACTTCTTAGGTATGGAAGACGCCATTCTGTACTCCTCCTGCTTCGACGCTAACGGCGGTCTGTTTGAGACCCTGCTTGGCGCAGAAGATGCCATTATCTCCGACGCCCTGAACCACGCGTCCATCATTGACGGCGTGCGCCTGTGCAAAGCGAAGCGCTACCGCTATGCCAATAACGACATGGTTGAGCTGGAAGCGCGCCTGAAAGAGGCGCGCGAAGCGGGCGCTCGTCATGTGCTGATCGCCACCGACGGCGTGTTCTCGATGGACGGTGTGATCGCCAACCTGAAGGGCGTGTGTGACCTGGCGGACAAATATGACGCGCTGGTGATGGTCGATGACTCTCACGCGGTCGGTTTGGTCGGCGAAAACGGCCGTGGTTCCCACGAATACTGCGACGTGATGGGCCGCGTGGACATCATCACCGGTACGCTGGGCAAAGCGCTCGGCGGCGCGTCCGGCGGCTATACCGCTGCGCGTAAAGAGGTGGTTGAGTGGCTGCGTCAGCGCTCCCGTCCGTACCTGTTCTCCAACTCCCTGGCGCCGGCTATTGTGTCTGCCTCCATCAAAGTGCTGGAGATGGTGGAATCCGGAGCCGAACTGCGCGATCGCCTGTGGTCCAACGCCCGTCTGTTCCGCGAAAAGATGAGCGCAGCAGGCTTTACGCTTGCCGGTGCTGACCACGCGATCATTCCGGTCATGCTGGGCGATGCGGTCATCGCGCAGAACTTTGCCCGTGAACTGCAAAAAGAAGGGATTTACGTCACCGGGTTCTTCTTCCCGGTGGTGCCAAAAGGTCAGGCGCGTATCCGCACCCAGATGTCTGCGGCGCATACGCCTGAACAAATTGAACGTGCGGTGGAAGCCTTCACCAGCATCGGCAAACAGCTGGGCGTCATTGCCTGAGGACGTAAGATGAAAGCGTTATCCAAACTGAAAGCGGAAGAAGGGATTTGGATGACCGACGTGCCGGAACCGGAAGTCGGTCATAACGATCTGCTGATCAAAATTCGTAAAACGGCTATCTGCGGTACTGACGTTCACATCTATAACTGGGACCAGTGGTCACAGAAAACCATTCCGGTACCGATGGTTGTCGGCCATGAATACGTTGGCGAAGTGGTGGGTATCGGTCAGGAAGTAAAAGGCTTCAAAATTGGTGACCGTGTCTCCGGTGAAGGCCATATCACCTGCGGTCACTGCCGTAACTGCCGCGGCGGACGTACCCACCTGTGCCGTAATACCATCGGCGTGGGCGTGAACCGCCCGGGCTGTTTCGCAGAATACCTGGTGATCCCGGCCTTTAACGCGTTCAAAATTCCGGACAATATTTCTGACGATCTGGCCTCCATCTTCGACCCGTTCGGTAACGCGGTACACACCGCGCTCTCCTTCGATCTGGTTGGTGAGGACGTGCTGGTCTCCGGCGCGGGCCCGATCGGCATTATGGCCGCGGCGGTGGCGAAGCACGTTGGGGCACGTAATGTCGTGATTACCGACGTGAATGAATATCGTCTGTCGCTGGCGCGCAAAATGGGCGTGACCCGCGCAGTGGATGTCTCGAAAGAGAGCCTGACCGACGTGATGGAAGAGCTGGGCATGACCGAAGGCTTTGACGTGGGTCTGGAGATGTCCGGTGCGCCACCGGCGTTCCGCACGATGCTGGATACCATGAACCACGGTGGCCGCATCGCGATGCTGGGTATTCCGCCGTCGGATATGTCTATCGACTGGAACAAAGTCATCTTCAAGGGGCTGTTCATCAAAGGCATCTATGGCCGTGAGATGTTTGAAACCTGGTACAAGATGGCGGCGCTGATTCAGTCTGGTCTGGATCTGTCCCCGATTATCACTCATCGATTCTCCATTGATGAGTTCCAGCAGGGCTTTGACGCAATGCGTTCCGGTCAGTCCGGGAAAGTGATCCTGAGCTGGGATTAACAGAGAAAGCGCCTTCGGGCGCTTTTTTACGCCCTCTTCACGTTTCTGACATCCGCAATCAGAATATTTTGATTTTTTCTTCGCTTTTTTACCCACACACTTATAAAGTTTGTTGATTATCCGTTTACGTTTACAGTGCCTATGTTCAAGCTCACCGTTTGTTTATTGACCTGTAATTCTGCGCGTTTATTGCGCGAGGTTATCCCGCCACTGTTAACGGTGGCAGATGAAATTGTCGTTGTGGACTCCGGCAGCACGGATACCACGCTGGATATTTGTCGCGAATATGGACTTTCTATCCACCATCACCCCTATGCCATGCACGGCGCGCAGATGAATTATGCCGTTGATCTGGCGAGCAATGACTGGGTGTTGTGTATGGACAGTGATGAGATCCTGGATGCCGAAACGGTCGATTTTATTCTGGCACTGAAAGCCGGGGATGAACCTTCCGCCGATCGCGCCTGGCGCATCGCCCGATACTGGCATGTGCTGGGTGAAGAGGTACGCACCATTTACCCCGTCTCCTCTCCCGATTTCCCGGTACGGTTGTTTAATCGTACCCAGGCCCGTTTTAACCACCGTCCGGTGGACGACAAAGTTGAAGGCAAGATTATTGCAGTAAAAATGCCGGGACGGGTGCGCCACGACACGTTTTATAACCTGCATGAAGTGTTCAACAAGCTGAACAGTTACACCACCCGTCTGGTGAAATACCAGCCTGTCCGCCCCTCAATTGGACGCGGCATAATCAGTGCGATCGGGGCGTTTTTCAAATGGTATCTGTTTAGCGGAGCCTGGCGTCAGGGCAAAGTCGGCGTGGTGACAGGACTCTATGCCACCGCTTACAGCTTTTTGAAGTATTTCAAATCCTGGTATCAGCATCAGGAGAAAAAAGAGCCCGTTGCGAAAGAGCATACGGACTCTCAGACGGCAAAATAAGCGTCAGGCAATCACGCTTTTTTTCCCCATCCCTGCCACTGCTGCTGGACGTATTTCACCAGCGTACTGTTGCTGATGCTGTCACCAATGACAGAGAAGAAGCGAGTCGCGTAGACCGGTTCAGGCGGCTGCTTCAGCACGCAGCGCTTCACGCCGCGGAACGGATTACGCGGCGCTGTCGGCGCGGGCTGTGCAGAATTCGGCGTAGAGGTATCCACCTGCGGCTCGTTCAGCAGATCGCTCGGGCGCACCAGCGTGATATCAGAAGGTAACGTCGGCAGCATTTGTTGCAGAACGCGAACGGTAGACGGGTGCGGGTGACCGATGGCAATGGCCGAGCCATTGCGGCGGGCCAGCTGCACCGCGCGATTAAACTGCACGCGGATATCGGCTTCGTTCTGGGTATCATCCAGGAACACTTTACGCTTAATGACTTTGACGCCCGTTCCCTGTGCGGCACGCATCGCCTGACTGTTGCCGATGGTCATGCTGTCGAGGAAATAGAGGTTGTAGCGCTCCAGCGCCTGCATCACTTTAAGCATCCCGTACAGGCTCGAGGTCATCGCGCTGCCCATATGGTTGTTCAACCCTACGGCATACGGCACTTTGTTGTATGCGTCGCGGATGATGCGCTCGATCTCATCGCTGCTCATATCCGGGCGCAGGGTGTCTTTTTCCAGCGGCTGCTTGCTGAGCGGTGCCATCGGCAGATGGATGAGGACCTGATGCCCGGCGTTATGGGCTTTAGTCGCCATCTCACGCGCGTGGGGCGCATTCGGAAGGACGGCGACAGAGATGGCTGACGGCATCGCCAGCACCTGATTTTCATAATGTGGACGATAACCGAAGTCATCAATCACAATGGCGAGTTTACCTGCATATACCGGTGCAGCCAGCGCCAGTGCGCTGACGACGGAGAGAACAATGCGACGAAATTGAAGCAAAACTTATCTTCCCAACCACGGCTGTGGATTGACCGCCTGACCCTGACGACGAATTTCGAAATAGAGTGACGGGCGGCCCTGACCGCCACTGCTGCCCACAAGGGCGATGGGTTGGCCCGCGCGCACCTGTGTGCCGACGCTGACCAGCGCGCTCTGGTTGTAGCCGTAAAGACTCATATCGCCTTTACCGTGTTCGACCACGACCACCAGCCCGTAACCCTGCAGCCAGTCGGCCAGAATCACGCGGCCATCAGCGATGGCTTTCACTTCGCTACCTTCAGACGCACCGATAACTATCCCTTTCCAACGTAGCTCACCCTGCAGCTGTTCGCCATAGCGATGCAGAATTGAACCACGAACGGGCCAGTAAGCCTGACCGCGAGGCGAGCCCAGGCCGCCGGTACGTGACATCAGGGAACGTTCGCTTTCGCTTGGCTTGTAGGTCGTCCCTTTACGGGACGCTTCCTGCTGTTTGTCGCGAACGGCCTGCGCCTCGCGGGCCTCTTTTTCAGCGCGCGCTTTTGCCGCGGCTTCCGCACGGGCGATGCTGTTACGCAGTTTTGATTCGTTGGCGCGCATTTCGCTCAGCTGGCTCTGACCTTCCTGAATGGAAGATTCAAGGCCGGAAAGGGTTTTCTTACGCTCGTTGCGGGCCTGCTCAAGTTTTGCCTGCTGGGCCTGCTGATCGTAGAGCAGCGTCTGCTGCTGGGTCTGCTTCTCTTCCAGCTCGGCTTTTTGCGTGGTGACCTCTTCGCGCGTCTGCTTCAGCTGCGCGATAGTCTCCTGACGCGCCTGGTTCAGGTAGCCGAAATAGGCCTGCAGGCGCTGGCCGCGCTGGCTCTCTTCACCGCTGAGGATCAGTTGCAGACCGGTGTGTTCACCCTGGCGGAATGCGGCATCAAGCTGTGCCGCAAGGTTGCGCTCCTGCGCATCGCGTTGCCGCTCCAGTCTGGCAATCGACGCGTTCATCTCGTCGATCTGCTTATTCAACTGGGCAAGGGTGTTTTGCGTTTCACGGAGTTTACGCGTGGCGGCAGAGATGGCCTCTTCCTGCTGCTTAAGCTGGGCGAGCAGGGCGGCGCGCTGCTGTTGCTGCTGGCGTACCGCACGCTCTTTGGCGGCGATATCGGCCTGAATGGATTTCAGCTGGTCACGGTCATCCGCGTGGGCGGATGCGGCGCACAGCAATACGCCAGCGCTGAGTGCGCTGGCGTAAAACAGAGGTCTGACTGATAACCTAAGCGGCTTCACGACCCATGTGATTGAAAAAATCGCCTTTCCCCTCATGGGGAGCGATTATTCCACGATGAACAGCGGCTTACCAGTCATCTCTTCAGGGATCGGCATCCCCATCAGCGACAACATGGTTGGCGCGATGTCAGAAAGCTTGCCGCCTTCCACTGCTTTCAGTGATTTATCACCGACATAAATCAGCGGAACGGGCAGGTTGGTGTGAGCCGTGTGCGCCTGGCCAGTTGCCGGGTCGCGCATCTGTTCAGCGTTACCGTGATCCGCGGTGATCAGCAACTGGCCGCCAACGGATTCAACCGCTTTCGCGACCTGCTCAACGCAGTGGTCCAGCGCTTCAACTGCTTTTACTGCCGCTTCCATCACCCCGGTATGACCCACCATGTCGCCATTCGGATAGTTACAGATGATGGTGTCGTACTTGCCGCTAACGATTGCCGCAACCAGCTTTTCGGTCAGCTCAGCAGAGCTCATCTCTGGCTGCAGATCGTAGGTGGCGACTTTCGGGGAATTAATCAGAATGCGCTCTTCGCCAGGGAACGGCTCTTCAACACCACCGTTAAAGAAGAAAGTGACGTGCGCATATTTCTCGGTTTCGGAGATACGCAGCTGCGTCTTATCATTCTTCGCCATCCACTCACCGAAGGTATTCGCCAGTGAAGCGGGTGGATATGCGCATGGAGCCTTGATATCAGCGGCATATTCGGTCAACTGGATGAAGTTAATGTTCACCACTTTCTTACGGGCAAACCCGTCGAAGTCGCTGTTGACAAACGCACGGGTAATTTCACGCGCGCGGTCAGCACGGAAGTTCATGAAGATCAGCGCGTCGCCATCTTCCATCGCGGCATCCGCCTGGCCTTCAGCACGAATCACGGATGCTTTCACGAATTCGTCGTTTTCATCACGCGCGTAAGCGGCTTCAAGCGCTTCAACGGCGGTCGCGAACTGGAATTCACCTTTTGCCAGGGTCATCAGGTCATAGGCCTGTTCCACGCGATCCCAGCGGTTGTCACGGTCCATGGCGTAGTAACGACCGATAATGGAGGCCACGCGGCCTTTACCCAGCGCGGCGAATTTGTCTTCGAAGGCTTTCAGGGAGCCTTTTGCGCTGCGTGGTGGCGTATCGCGGCCATCCAGGAAGGCGTGCAGATAGATTTTTTCCGCACCGCGCTCAGCGGCCAATTCAACCATCGCCATGATGTGATCTTCATGACTGTGAACGCCGCCTGCAGAGAGCAGACCCATGATATGTACGGCCTTGCCAGCGGCAACGGCGTTATCGACGGCATCGCACAGCGTTGGGTTGGCGAAGAAGGTGCGTTCTTTGATTTCAACGTCCAGACGCGTCAGGTCCTGATACACAATACGTCCGGCGCCCAGGTTAACGTGACCCACTTCGGAGTTGCCCATCTGGCGATCCGGCAGGCCCACTTCCAGGCCAGACGCGTCAATCAGCGTATGTGGACGTTTTGCCCACAGCGCATCCATGACGGGGGTTTTGGCGGTGAAAATAGCGTTATCCTGGCTGTCTTCACGGTAGCCATAGCCATCCAGAATCACCAGTACCATAGGTTTTTTAGAAACCGACATTGCGACAACCTCATGCTCAAGAGTCAAAATTTGCGTAATTTTACTACAGCTGAATCGATCAAATAGCCGCAGAAGATCAAAGAAAGCGTAAGGGCAAGGTGCTTCTCAGACCATTTTGAGGCATTTTTTTAGGTGGCATGCCGCAGAAAATGGATTAGGTTAGGGTCGCTGGCTGTATTTGCCACAACGCACAGGTATACTCCTGTCCTGGTTTTTTTAATCACTAAGTCGGGAGTAGTTACCCTCCATGCAAGAAATTATGCAATTCGTTAGCCGCCATCCGGTTCTGAGCATCGCGTGGATTGGCCTGCTGGCCGCTGTGCTGTTCACCACATTTAAGGGTCTGACGTCTAAGATTAAGGTTATCACCCGTGGTGAAGCGACGCGTCTGATTAACAAAGAAGATGCCGTCGTAGTCGATCTGCGTCAGCGTGACGATTTCCGTAAAGGGCACATTGCGGGTGCGATTAACCTGCTGCCTGCTGAAATCAAAGCGAATAACGTGGGCGAGCTTGAGAAGCATAAAGCCCAGCCGATTATCGTTGTTGACGGTACCGGCATGCAGGCGCAGGAATCCGCCAGCCTGCTGCATAAAGCAGGCTTCGAAAACGTATCTGTGCTGAAAGAAGGCATTTCCGGCTGGAGCGGGGAAAACCTTCCTTTGGTGCGCGGTAAATAAGGAGTTCAGTGATGGCCAATATTGAGATCTACACCAAAGCGACCTGCCCGTTCTGCCATCGTGCGAAAGCGCTGCTGAACAGCAAAGGCGTCACGTTCCAGGAACTGCCTATCGACGGTGACGCGATTAAACGCGAAGAGATGATTCAACGTAGTGGTCGCACAACGGTTCCGCAGATTTTTATTGATGCGCAGCACATTGGCGGCTGTGATGACTTGTATGCGCTCGACGCCCGTGGTGGACTCGATCCCCTGCTGAGCTAAGAGACTTTAGGACAATTAAAAAGGGTTTTTCCATGTCAGAACAAAACAACACCGAAATGACTTTCCAGATCCAGCGTATCTACACCAAGGATGTCTCTTTCGAAGCGCCAAATGCGCCGCACGTTTTCCAGAAAGACTGGCAGCCAGAGGTTAAACTTGATCTGGATACCGCATCAACCCAGCTGGCTGATGACGTGTATGAAGTCGTACTGCGTGTGACCGTGACCGCCTCTCTGGGCGAAGAGACGGCTTTCCTGTGTGAAGTACAGCAGGGGGGGATCTTCTCCATCGGCGGTATCGAAGGTAACCAGATGGCGCATTGCCTGGGTGCATACTGCCCGAACATTCTGTTCCCGTATGCGCGTGAATGCATCACCAGCCTGGTTTCCCGCGGTACATTCCCGCAACTGAACCTTGCGCCAGTTAACTTTGATGCGCTGTTCATGAACTATCTGCAGCAGCAGGCTGGCGAAGGTGCTGAACAACATCAGGATGCCTGATGAGCACTGTTAATGCGTCAATGACTGTGATCGGTGCCGGCTCATACGGCACCGCTCTTGCCATCACGCTGGCAAGAAATGGTCACGAGGTGGTCCTGTGGGGCCACGACCCAAAACATATCGCGACGCTGCAGCGCGACCGCTGCAACGTGGCGTTTCTCCCGGACGTTCCGTTCCCTGACTCCCTGCACCTGGAAAGCGACCTTGCGACCGCGCTGGCGGCCAGCCGCAACATTCTGATTGTCGTCCCGAGCCATGTATTCGGGGAAGTGCTGCGTCAGATTAAGCCGCTGATGCGCCCGGATGCACGCATTGTGTGGGCGACGAAAGGGCTGGAAGCCGAAACCGGACGCCTGCTGCAGGATGTTGCCCGTGAAGCGCTGGGTGATGATATCCCGCTGGCGGTGATTTCGGGCCCGACCTTTGCCAAAGAGCTGGCCGCTGGCCTGCCAACGGCGATTTCGCTGGCATCAACCGATCAGACCTTCTCCGACGATCTGCAACAACTGCTGCACTGCGGCAAGAGCTTCCGCGTCTACAGCAACCCCGATTTTATCGGCGTACAGCTGGGTGGGGCGGTGAAGAACGTGATTGCGATTGGTGCCGGCATGTCCGACGGCATTGGTTTCGGTGCCAACGCACGTACGGCGCTGATCACCCGCGGCTTAACCGAGATGTCCCGCCTTGGCGAAGCGCTGGGTGCCGATCCGGCCACCTTTATGGGGATGGCGGGCTTAGGCGATCTGGTGTTGACCTGTACCGACAATCAGTCCCGTAACCGCCGCTTTGGGATGATGCTCGGACAGGGCAGCGATGTGAAAGCCGCGCAGGAGAAGATTGGTCAGGTGGTTGAAGGCTACCGCAATACCAAAGAAGTTCGCGAATTGGCGCACCGGTTTGGTGTCGAAATGCCAATAACCGAGGAAATTTATCAGGTATTGTATTGCGGAAAAAATGCGCGCGAGGCAGCATTGACCTTATTAGGTCGTGCGCGCAAGGACGAGCGCAGCAGTAACTAGTCGGAACCGTTATCACCTGAATGACCCAGCCAGCGCAGAACTGGCTGGTCATTATACTATCGTCTGGAGTTAGCAATGCCGTGTGAAGAACTGGATATCGTCTGGAATAATATTAAAGCCGAAGCCCGGGCGTTGGCCGACTGTGAGCCGATGCTGGCCAGTTTCTACCATGCAACGTTACTCAAGCACGAAAACCTCGGCAGCGCTCTGAGCTATATGCTTGCCAACAAGCTGGCGTCCTCGATCATGCCCGCCATCGCCATTCGTGAAGTGGTGGAAGAAGCTTACGCCGCTGACCCGGAGATGATCGCCTCTGCCGCCTGCGATATCCAGGCCGTGCGCACCCGTGACCCTGCCGTCGACAAATATTCTACGCCGCTGCTGTACCTGAAAGGCTTCCACGCCCTGCAGGCTTACCGCATCGGCCACTGGTTATGGAATGAAGGCCGCCGCGCGCTGGCTATTTTCCTGCAAAACCAGGTTTCCGTAACCTTCCAGGTGGATATTCACCCGGCCGCGAAAATTGGCCGCGGGATCATGCTCGACCATGCCACCGGCATTGTTGTCGGTGAAACGGCGGTCATTGAAGATGATGTCTCGATCCTGCAGTCGGTTACCCTGGGCGGTACCGGTAAAACCAGCGGCGATCGCCATCCGAAAATTCGTGAAGGGGTGATGATTGGCGCGGGCGCCAAGATCCTCGGCAATATTGAAGTGGGGCGCGGCGCGAAAATTGGCGCGGGGTCTGTCGTGCTGCAGCCTGTGCCGCCGCACACCACCGCCGCTGGCGTGCCGGCGCGCATCGTCGGCAAACCCGACAGCGATAAACCGTCCATGGATATGGACCAGCACTTCAACGGCATTCACCATACCTTTGAGTACGGTGACGGCATCTGAGATTTTGCCCGGTGGCGCTGCGCTTACCGGGCCTACCTTAGAATGGCGCCCGGATACCCAAGCTGGCGCCATGCTTCATAGACCACCACCGACACCGCGTTCGACAGGTTCATGCTGCGGCTGTCCGGCATCATCGGAATACGGATTTTCTGCTCAGCGGGCAGGGCATCAAGGATTGTGGCGGGCAGGCCGCGCGTTTCCGGGCCAAACATCAGATAGTCACCCTCCTGATAGCTCACGGCGCTGTGTGCGGGCGTCCCTTTAGTGGTCAGGGCGAACATGCGCTGCGGCTTTTCGCTTTCCAGAAACGCGGCGTAATCAGGGTGGCGCACCACGGCGGTAAATTCATGATAATCCAGCCCTGCGCGGCGCAGACGTTTGTCGTCCCACGTAAAGCCCATCGGCTCAATGATATGCAGGCGAAAACCGGTGTTGGCACACAGGCGAATAATATTGCCGGTATTTGGCGGAATTTCTGGTTCGAATAAAACGATGTTAAGCATACTGCCCCCTTAATTGCGGGGGCAGAATAGCAGAAAAGAGAGGGACTACGCGACGCCGGGTTCCTGCAGGCGACAGCGCAGCATTTTATAGACGGTGGCCCCCGCGGCGACCAGTGCGGGCAGGCTGAGGATCATTAAAATACTGTCTGCCTGCCACTGCAGCGAAAGCAGTTGCGCGCTGGTCATGGTGCCCGCCACGCCGCCAAAACGGCCGATCCCCTGCATCCAGGCGATGCCCGTCGCGCGACATTCGGTGGGATAAAAGGTGGCGGCCAGGGTTTGCATGCCCGATTGCGCGCCGTTCATCGCGATCCCCATCAGGAATATCAAGGCGCCAAACAGGACGATATGGTTATGCTCAAGGCCAAGCAGCAGGATCAGCCCCATGGTCAGGACAAATCCTCCTGCGACCACTTTGTGCGCTTCCCAGCGGTCCATCATCCAGCCTGCGAGCAGAATGCCTGCGGTACCGCCAAAGGTGAACAGTGACGTCAGCCAGGCGGATTCCGTCAGAGCATAACCCATCCCCTGCATCAGCGTCGGCATCCAGCTCAGCAGGACGTAATAAATCACCAGCCCCATAAAATAGGTCACCCACAGCATCAGGGTGCCGGGTAGCCAGGGCATGGAAAACAGCTGCGCCACGCTCCCTTTTTTAGAGACGACCCGTTCCTCCTGCAGGAAAAAGCCGGTCACGCCATCCAGCGTGCTGCGGGCGAAACGGCTGGCGATGCGGCGGATCAGCATCACGTCTTTCCCGCGCTGCACCAGAAATTTCACCGACTCTGGCAAAAACAGCGCCAGCAGCAGCGTTAACATCAGCGGGGCAATCGCGCCGGTCAGCAGTACGCTCCGCCAGCCATGATGAGGAATCAGCCAGGAGGAGATCGCTCCGCCGCCCGCCGCGCCCAGAGGGAAACCGCAGTACATGGTGTTAATCGCCATGGCGCGACAGCGCTGAGGGGCAAATTCTGAGATAAGCGTGATAGCGTTAGGCATTGCCGCCCCCAGCCCCAGCCCCGTCAGGAACCGCCATAGCGTCAGGGTGTTAAGGGTTTGCGCCCAGGCGGCACCCAGGCTTGCAAGACCAAAGAACAGACACGAAAAGACCAGCACGCGCTTACGCCCCATTCTGTCCGACACCGGACCGGCGATCAGCGCGCCCAGTGACAGCCCCAGCAGCGCCGCACTTAGCACCGGCCCCAGATCCTGTTTATGGATACCCCATTCAGCCGACAGCGTAGGCGCAATGTAGCCCATCGCCGCCGTATCAAAACCATCGATCGCCAGAACCAGGAAACCCAGCACGATAAGAAGCCAGTGAAATCCTGAAAAGCGACTGTCATCGATCACCTGCTGAATATCCACCTTGCCTGAATACGTCATACGCACCCCTCTGATGTGATGTTGTTTTTGTGTTCTTGTATTTGCTTGTCTATACAATTGCGGACGGCAGGGGGATGTCAAATTTTCTTATCCAATATGTTATCTGGATGTTATTTTTGGCAGAAAAAAGCGCCCGAGGGGGGATCGGACGCGTGAGGGAAGGCAACGGGGGGAAGCGTCAGGCGGCGTTACCCTGAGCAAGGGGAGCCAGCGCTGCCGGTAATTTATTTAACTCCTGCACCAGAGAATCTTTACTGATTTCGCCGATCGTTTTCGCACCGGTCAGCGTCATCGCCACCTTCATCTCTTTTTCGATCAGGTTAAGCAGATTTGCCACGCCAGCCTGGCCGCTGGTGGCCAGCGCATACAGATATGCCCGACCCAGCAGCACGCTGTCGGCACCCAGCGCAATCATACGCACCACGTCCAGCCCGTTGCGGATGCCGCTATCGGCCAGGATGGCAATATCGCCTTTCACCGCATCGGCTATCGCCGGCAGGGCGCGCGCGGAAGAGAGCACCCCGTCAAGCTGGCGTCCGCCGTGGTTAGAAACCACAATCCCGTCTGCGCCAAAGCGTACCGCGTCGCGGGCATCTTCCGGGTCGAGGATCCCTTTGATCACCATCGGGCCGTCCCAGAATTCGCGGATCCACTCCAGGTCTTTCCAGGAGATGGACGGATCGAAATTGTTCGCCAGCCAGCCGATGTAATCTTCCAGCCCGGTCGGTTTACCCAGATACGCCGAGATATTTCCCAGATCGTGCGGACGGCCGTTCAGGCCAACATCCCAGGCCCATTGCGGGTGGGTCACTGCCTGCCAGTAGCGGCGCAGGGCGGCATTCGGGCCGCTCATGCCGGAGTGGGCATCACGGTAGCGCGCGCCAGGTGTCGGCATATCGACAGTAAAGACCAGCGTGGAGCAGCCTGCTGCTTTGGCGCGCTCCAGCGCGTTACGCATAAAGCCGCGATCGCGCAGGACGTACAGCTGGAACCACATTGGGCGCTTGATGGTGGGGGCGACCTCTTCGATCGGGCAGACGGACACGGTAGAGAGGGTAAACGGAATGCCTTTGGCATCCGCCGCGGCGGCCGCCTGCACTTCCCCGCGACGGGCGTACATGCCGCACAGGCCTACGGGCGCAAGGGCCACCGGCATGGCGAGCGTTTCGTTAAACAGTTTTGTCTCAAGGCTCAGGTCAGACATATTTTTCAGCACGCGCTGGCGCAGAGCCACCTCCGAAAGATCTTCCACATTGCGGCGCAGGGTATATTCGGCATACGCCCCGCCGTCGATATAGTGGAACAGGAACGGGGGCAAAATGCGCTGCGCCGCGGCGCGGTAGTCACTGGCTGCTGAAATAATCATGCTTTGTTCTCCCTGGAAATATCACTGTCGCCAGGCAGACGGGTAATACGCGCCTGTCGGGCCTGGTCTTCATCGAATCGTTTAATAGTGGTGTGCACGAAGCCCAGGTGCGCCATCATCGCTTTGCGCGCGGCCCCGGCATCACCGGCCAGAATGGCGTTGAGCACCGCCTCGTGTTGTTCAGTGAGCTGGGCAAACACCGGCGGGACCAGATACATGCGCTGGCGGCTCTGCTTCACGGAGGATTGCAGCAGGTCGAAGAAACCGCGCATGGTCTGGAGCAGCACCACGTTGTGCGACGCCTCGGCAATCGCCAGGTGAAAACGCACGTCCGCCTGGGAGGCGATATCCGGGTCGCTGCTTTGCGTGGCCTCAAAGCAGGCTTTGAGCTTCTCTTTGTCGGCGTCGGTTGCCCGCATGGCCGCGTGCCAGGCGGTACTGGTTTCGATGGCGTGACGCGCTTCAAGGATGTCGAAGCTGTAGTCCGGGTCGTTCTCCATCAGCGTTTTCAGCGGCTGAACGATGTTTTGCTCGGACCAGTCGTCATGCTGCCAGCGTACAAAGGTGCCGCCGCCGCGACGGCTCACCAGTACCCCTTCGCTGACCAGCGTGGCCAGTGCTTCACGCAGTGAGTTGCGTGATACGCCAAGCTGGGCGGCGAGCTGGCGCTCGGCGGGCAATTTCATGCCCGCTTCCAGCTGTTGTTCTTCAATCAGCGCCCGCACGCGAGAGGCAATCTCGTCGGACAGGCGTCTGGGCATCACTATCATGGGATCATCCAGGTTAAGACATAGGCCTGCAGGGTGGTAATCACCCCGACCATGCAGGTGAATATCAGGCTGTGTTTCACGGTAAAGCGGAACAGATCCGACTCTTTACCGACCAGTCCCACCGCCGCACAGGCAATGGCGATGGACTGCGGAGAGATCATCTTCCCGGTCACACCGCCGGTGGTATTCGCGGCCACTAACAGCACGTCTGAGACGCCGATTTGCTGGGCGGCCGTCCCCTGCAGGGCGGCGAACAGGGCGTTAGACGAGGTATCTGAACCGGTCAGGAACACCCCCAGCCAGCCGAGGAACGGCGAGAAGAAGGTAAATGCGTGGCTGGTATGCGCCAGCGCCAGTGCCAGCGTCGATGACAGGCCGGAGTAGTTCGAGATAAACGCGAACGCCAGTACCATGCCGATGGAGTAGATCGGCAGCATCAATTCTTTAATGGTCGCCGCAAAGGTCTGCACCGCAGCGGCAGGCTTCATGCGCAGCCACACAACAGAAAGAATAGCGGCAAACAGAATGGCGGTGCCGGTAGCGGAGAACCAGTCGAATTTATAGACCGCGGCATACGGCGTGGCGGCGTGCACCACCGGCGGCATACGGGCGACCATCTTATCGAGGAACGGCACAGAGATGTTAATCACCATGTCATACAGCGCGCCACCTGGGGCAAACAGGGCCTTAAACGGCGGGATGCTCCAGAGCGTCACCGTGGCAGTCAGGAAAAGGAACGGCGACCATGCGCGGATGACCTGGCCTGCGGTATAGCCTGTACGCGCCAGGGTTTGATCGACCTGTGAGGCGCCCATGTCGGCGAAGCGGAAAATACGTACCGGCTGCCAGCGCTTCAGGAACAGCGTCAGACAGACCAGCGAGACCAGCGAAGAGATGATGTCCGGCAGCTCCGGGCCGAGGAAGTTGGAGCTGAGGTACTGTGCAATAGCGAACGAACCGCCGGCGACCATCACCGCAGGCCACGTCTCTTTCACGCCGCGCCAGCCATCCATAATCGCCATGATCCAGAACAGGACGATAATGGTCAGGAACGGCAGCTGGCGGCCCACCATCTGGCCGATCTCAAAGCTGTCCAGCCCGGTCACCTGGCCTGCGACCAGAATCGGGATCCCCATTGCGCCAAACGCCACCGGTGCGGTGTTCACAATCAGACACAGTCCCGCGGCATACAGTGGGTTAAAGCCCAGCCCGACCAGCAGCGCGGCGGTGATCGCCACCGGTGCGCCGAAGCCAGCGGCCCCTTCAAGAAACGCCCCAAAAGAGAAGCCGACAATCAACATCTGCAGGCGCTGATCCGGCGTGATGGAGAGAATCGACGAGCGGATGATGTCGAACTGCCCGGTTTTCACCGAGATTTTATAGACAAACACCGCGGCGATGATGATCCACGCAATCGGCCACAGGCCGTAGAAGAAACCGTATACGACGGAGGCCAGGGCGCGATCGACCGGCATTTTGTAGAAGAACAGCGCCACCAGCAGCGCGATGGCGACGGTGTACGTCGCGGCAAGGTAGCCCTTCAGCTTGAGCTTAATCAGCGCAAAGAAGAAGAACAGGATCGGCAGCGATGCGATCAGGCTCGACAGCCAGATATTTCCGGCCGGGTCGTAGTTTTGTTGCCAGAGGCTCATGCAGGTCTCCTGGGGACCAGACAGCCTGCGCTGCGGGTGAGTCTCCGCTCATCTCTGCGTCACAGTCTGTGTAAAAGTGGTCCTGCCAATATTGTGTTGTAGGGTTAATGACAATGAATGGTTAACCAGATGTTATGAGCTAGCAATGGTTTTGTGAGCGAAAATGATGGAATTGTGAACCGGGGGAGGATTGATTGCGCTATTGGTTGGACCAATTCACGCGAAGGGGAAAAGAGTAGGCCGGGTAAGCGCAGCGCCACCCGGCATGAAATCAGAATGCCGTCTTACAAAAACCCGTCATCTCTTTCAGGCCCATTTCGCGGCCAAGCTCGGTCATCGGGTGGACCACCACCAGACCACGGACGCTTTTCTTCAGCTTGCCCATGTCGGCCTGCTCTTTTTTGGTGATCGCGCGGCGGTGCGGCATGTTCATCAGCTTCTGCGCTTCTTTGCTCAGCTTCTGGCCTTTAACTTCACGCAAACGCTCGATCTCCGCTTCCAGCTTCGCGGCCTCTTTCTCAAGCTCGGCGTACTTCTCGGCGGAATCGACCAGCGAGAGACCTGCCATCTGGTGGCGGATCAGATCCAGGCGGTCGCTCAGGCGTTTAATTTCGTTCTTTTCGACTTCTTTCATGACAAATAACTCTGAAAACGGGGAATTTACAGGGAAGGATACACCAATGTGAGCAGGCTTACTTCTGAAACGCTTTTTTTAAGCTGATTCGGGAAATCAGCTCAGTCAGGGAGAGGACCATCGTGGAACGGACAACCTGTTGATAACGCAGCTTTTGCATCGCGTACAGCTCAGGGTCGCTGTTGTCAAAATGGGGGGCAGGGGGGAGCGCAGTGACGCAATGCAGCTCCCCAAAGGGGCCAAGGATCTCGTCATCGGTAAAGGTGTACTCATTACCGTCATGATTGAGCTCTTCGCGCAGCGCCATCAACAGCTCCGCATCTTCATACTCTTGTCGGTTCAGCACGCCAAGACCATAAATCAGCTTCAGACGCACGGATAAATCGCCCAGCGGTCCGTCTCCGTCCAGTAACGGTTCTACAGCATATTTTACCGCGTAGTCGTCTTTGCGGAACACCTGAAGCACCAGGATATTCACCGCCTCGGTTAATAGCTCGACGGCGGCAATCAGGAAACTTCGTACGGTTTTGCCAGCATTCAGACGCTCAAGCACACGATTTTCAAAGGCCTGGGTTTGTTCCATTATTGCCTGCATATCTGACAATCTGTAATCAGGGCGCAGGATGACCTGCGCCTCACTGTGCATCATTTGGTTGCGTTGTATGCGTTAACCGCCTCCACAACCACGTCGCTGTTGGCGTCCAGACCGGAAATCTGCGCCAGCGCAGCTTGCGCGCCTTTGTCGTCAATCAACTGAGCCAGCTCAATCGCCTGGGGATCCTGCTCGCTGCGATAGTGCATCGCGGCGGCAATCCCTTTCACCAGGTTGGCGTGCGGCAGGCCGTATTCCAGCGTACCCAGCAGCGGCTTAATCAGGCGATCGCCCGCGCTCAGTTTACGCAGCGGCTGGCGGCCTACGCGCTCAACGTCATCTTTCAGATACGGGTTTTCAAAACGACCGAGGATTTTCTGGATGTATGCTGCATGTTTGTCAGCATCAAAACCGTAGCGTTTGATCAGCACCGCGCCGCTCTCTTCCATTGCCCCTTTCACCACCGCACGGATCTTATCATCAAGGATCGCGTCGCGAATGGTCTGATGACCGGCCAATTTCCCGAGGTAGGCGGTTATAGCATGCCCGGTGTTCAGCGTGAAGAGTTTGCGTTCGACAAATGCCATCAGGTTATCGGTTAATTCCATTCCCGGAATGGTCGGCAGCGTGCCTTTAAACTGGGTTTTATCAACGATCCACTCGCTGAAGGTTTCCACGGTCACTTCCAGCGGATCGTTGGTCGCAGATTCTGACGGCGGGACGATACGGTCAACGGCGGAATCCACAAACCCGACGTGCGCTTCCACCCAGGCTTTGTCTTCCTCTGCTACGGCGTTGAGCACGTGGCCTTTGAGCTGCGTGGTGCCGCGCACCATGTTCTCGCAGGCAATGATGTTCAGCGGGGTGTCGATGCCCTGCGCTTTACGTTTTGCCAGGCCTTTTGCCACCGCAGGGGCGATACGCTCCAGTACCACCGGGCCCACCGCCGTGGTGACCAGGTCAACGCTGGCGATAAGGTCGATAACGTCGTCGCCGATACTGCTTACCGCGTTGACGCCAGTGACCGTTTCAACCTGCTCATTTTCACCCACCACATGTACCTGGTAGCTATGACGGTCATTCAGGGCATCCAGAACGACCTGATTTACATCGGCGAATGTCAGCGTAATGCCCGCGTCTGCCAGCAGTTTGCCGATAAAGCCACGACCGATATTACCTGCGCCAAAATGTAATGCTTTCATAGTGTTAACCTTAATCAATGTTTTTACCCGAGAGGGCTGGGGTGAGGAACGTTTTCCCCTCACCCTAGCCCTCTCCCCGGAGGGGAGAGGGAAGAGAACTTATTTGTTAAGCAGAGCCAGCACTTCTTCCACGCTGGTGGTATTGGCCAGACGCTCAATGACAGACTCATCATCCAGTGCGTTAGTCAGGCTGGTAATCACCTGAATGTGCTCGTTGTTACGCGCGGCGATACCAATCACCAGACGGGCGATGTCGTCTTCTTCTTCACCGAAGCGCACGCCCTGCGGGTACTGACAGAATACGACGCCGGTTTTCAGAACGCGATCTTTCGCTTCCACCGTACCGTGCGGCACCGCGATGGATTCGCCCAGGTAGGTTGGCGTCAGTTTTTCACGTTCCAGCATCGCGTCTACGTATTCAGGCTGAACGTAGCCGCCTTTTACCAGCTGCTCACCGGCAAAGCGAATCGCTTCTTCTTTGGTTGCCGCAGTGCGACCGAGGAAGATGTTCTCCGCCCCCAGTTTGAACAGGTGGGTATTGCTCTCGTCAAAGCTGTCCTGCAGGCTGGTGCGCACTTTCACTTCGTTATCTTCGTGACGCTGCGCGGCAACCAAACGCTCGGTCAGGCTGGTGTACAGGCCGCTGTCGAGGAAGTTGGTCAGACCCGCATCCTGCACTTTCTTACGCAGCACGCCTGCACCCATTGCGCTGGAACCCATACCAGCATCACAGGCCACGATGATTTTACGCACGTGGCTCAGGTCGTTAGAGACATCACCGGCGGCCAGTGGGGTCGCGCCTTTGGATTCGGCTTTCATGTCGTGCATACGACGGGTTGCTGCTTCGATGTCATCATCTTCTTTCACTTTGCTGGTTTTCAGCAGAATAGAAGAGACCACGAAGGAGACCGCCATGGCGGCAAAGATGGCCGCGATGTTTGCGAAGTAAGCCCCTTTTGGCGTCATTGCCAGCACCGCCAGGATAGAGCCCGGAGAGGCCGGAGACACCAGGCCACCGCCCAGCACGCTCAGGGTGAACACGCCGGTCATACCGCCGAGGATAACGGCCAGGATCAGACGTGGGTTCATCAGTACGTACGGGAAGTAAATTTCGTGGATACCGCCCAGGAAGTGGATGATAGCCGCACCGCCAGCAGACTGCTTCGCGCTGCCGCGACCAAAGAAGATGTACGCCAGCAGCACACCCATACCCGGGCCCGGGTTGGCTTCAATCAGGAAGAAGATGGACTTGCCGAGGTCATGCGACTGCTGAATACCCAGCGGCGAGAAGATACCGTGGTTAATGGCGTTGTTGAGGAACAGGATTTTCGCCGGTTCAACAAAGATAGACGCCAGCGGCAGCATCTCGTGCGCCACCATGAAGTTAACGCCAGCCGCCAGAATTTTAGACAGGACTTCAACTGCCGGGCCAATGCCGAGGAACGCCAGAATCGCGAGGATCATCCCGATGATGCCCGCAGAGAAGTTGTTCACCAGCATTTCGAAGCCGGATTTGATCTTACCATCAACCCAGACGTCGAATTTCTTAATCGCCCAGCCGCCCAGAGGGCCGGCAATCATCGCCCCGAGGAACATCGGCATATCCGCGCCGACGATAACCCCCATCGTGGTGATGGCACCCACGACGCCACCACGGTCACCGCCCACCAGACGACCACCGGTGAAACCGATGAGCAGTGGCAGCAGGTAAGTAATCATTGGGCCAACAAGTTTCGCCAGCGTTTCGTTAGGCAACCACCCTGTCGGAATAAACAATGCAGTGATGATACCCCACGCGATAAACGCGCCGATATTTGGCATCACCATGTTGCTGAGGAAACGACCAAAGCTTTGAACTTTGATCTTGAAATCGGATGACATAAAACACCCCTTCTTTTGATTACGCTTAG
>NZ_POVL01000034.1 GCF_002939185.1 Enterobacter sichuanensis
CAACGATCTCGTTATGGCGAGGCTCCTGTACAAATACACGTTATCGCTCTGGTGGGTTCGAGAGAACCGGCACAGGGTAAAACAGGCACTGTCGAATCAAGGCTTTGTCAGTATAACTTCCCTTGCGGGATACGGTGTACAGTGCTGAACCCAGGACGTGGGGATCTCCTCTTCGACATGCCCTGTCTTGCTCGCCCCTGAGAGATTTTTATTATTCAAAGGGAATTCATTATGTCTTACGCTATTCACAACCAGAACCCGACATTCAATGACAGCGCCATCGCGCAGTATATGAATACCGATTTTATCGTCCTCGATATTTCATTATGCGTGGCGCTGGCGCGCGAGCAATTCTTCGAAAAATTAAAAGACGATGATATCCCGTCGCATATTTTTATTGAAGACCATGGCCGCCTGGCGGGGATGATTGCCGTGCGCCAGTTGCTGCAGACTTCCGATACGGTACAGCCGGTGAAATCGCTGATGATTTCGCAATTTTTACAGGTCAAACCGGAGGATGAACGTGCCGACGTGGCCGGACTGCTGGCCCATGGCGACGCGGATGTCGTGCCCGTGGTCACCCACGGGAAGCTCGTCGGCTGCCTGACCGAACGGGAAATCGCCCATCTGCTGGAAGATGACGTTACCGAAGATGCCCAGCTTCAGGGGGCGACGCTGCCGCTGGAGAAGCCCTATCTGGAAACCAGCGCCTTTAATCTGTGGAAAAAACGCTCCGTCTGGCTGCTGCTGCTGTTTGTCGCCGAAGCCTACACCAGCTCGGTCATTCAGCATTTCGAAGAGGCGCTGGAGTCCGCCATCGCGCTGGCGTTCTTTATCCCGCTGCTGATTGGCACAGGTGGCAACAGCGGAACCCAGATCACCTCCACGCTGGTGCGCGCCATGGCGCTGGGAGAGGTGCACCTGCGCGATGTCGGACGCGTGCTGCGTAAAGAGATGAGTACGTCGCTGATGATTGCCGCCACGCTGGGCCTTGCCGGGTGCATCCGGGCCTGGATGATGGGAATTGGGCTGGAAATCACGCTTATCGTCAGCCTGACGCTGGTGTGCATTACGCTGTGGAGCGCCATCGTCTCGTCCGTGATCCCGATGGTGCTCAAGCGCTGCGGCATTGACCCGGCGGTTGTCTCCGCGCCGTTTATCGCGACGCTTATCGACGGTACCGGGCTGATTATTTACTTCAAAATCGCGCAATATACCCTGGGGCTGGAGTGATCTTGCGAGCACCGCTTTCCCGTGATTGCGGTGCTCACTGTGCTACACATCACCCAGTTGATGCGCAATCTCACGCAACTGCTGGGCCAGCGCCTGGAGGTTTTTCCCCTTCTCTCCTTTCGGCCCGGTAGACTGTCGCACCACCAGACGGGCAGGTAAAATCGAGGACATACGCAACGCATTATCTTCGCCGCTGTCCAGAATGCGGCGCACCGCCTCTTTACCCTGCAGATCTAAATCCAGTGAGACCGTGGTCAGCGCCGGGTAGAAGAACGAGCTTTCGTAAGTGTCATCATAGCCAATCACCGACTTCTCGCCCGGAATGGAAATCTGCTGCTGGTGGAAGGCGCTCAGTACGCCCAGCGCCATCTGGTCGTTGCCCACCAGCACGGCGGAAAACTGCGGCGTTTCACGCAGCATCTGCAGCGCACCGGCATACCCGCTCTGCGCATCCCAGTTGCCGCGGATCACCGAGGCGGGTTCCAGGCCGTAGCCTTTCAGGGTTTCGATCCAGCTTTTTAGCCTCAACTGTGCCGACACAGAGGTCTCTGGCCCGGCCAGCAGGGCGATGTCGCGATGGCCCAGTTCGTAAAGGTATTTAACGCTGGCGCGGGTGCCGTCCGCCGGGTTAAACGAAACGTTAAACACGGAACTGTACGGGTCGACATCCAGGAACAGACAGACAATATCATCGTTGTCAGTCGCGATTTTTTGCGCCTCTTCGGCCTCCAGCGGCACGTTAATGATCACCTTGCTCACCAACTGGGACTTCAGCTCGTTGATAGAATCCTGAATACTGTGATTGACGTTCTCATCAATCATTGAAATCAGGACCTGATAACCTTCCACATTCGCATAGCATTTTACCGCCGCAGCCACCTGAGAAGGGGCATGCAATGCGAGCGAAATCGTCACCAGTCCGACAGTCTGGGTCTGTTTGCCGACCAGCTGCTGAGCCAGGCGGTTGGGCACATACCGTAATAACTCTATGGATTTCTCCACCTTGCTACGCGTGGCGTCGGATACATTGGCAGATTTATTCAGTACCCTGGACACGGTCTGATAGGAGACGCCAGCATGGCGTGCCACGTCCTCTAACGTTGCGCTTTTCGACTTCATGGTCCGGTTCCTTATGTTGTTATGCGCTGATTGTAACAGGGGCGCTGAAAAAAAACGCTTACCGCCCTCTTTTCACTGACACAACACCATCAAAAAGTATGACGCTCACAATGACACAACCTGCGACAAATCTCATTATCTGATACAAAATTGTCTATTTTATTTGCACTTAATCACACATTTATGATCATGCAATTGCCAGACAAAAGGTTTAGGCATTTTATGACAGCGGATTTGTGAACGTATTACAAAACAATAAGAGGGTAACAATGAACACGACGATCCGCTCTGTATCCGTTGCGCTGGCTGCCGCGTTAGCGTCTCCATCGCTGTTTGCCGCATCTTCGGTACCGATTGATTTCCATGGCTATCTTCGCTCCGGCGTGGGCGTCTCACGGGATGGTGGGATGGAGGAGTGGCAGAAGAATAAAATTGGCCGTCTGGGTAACGAAGCCGATACCTACGGCGAGCTGGAACTGGGCTCTGAGGTTTATAAAAAGAACGACGTAAGCTTTTATCTCGACAGCATGGTGAGCATGGTGTCTGACGGCTCTAACGATAACGAAACCACCTTTGGCGACGATGCCCAGTTTGGCCTGCGTCAGTTGAACCTGCAGATCAAGGGGCTGATTCCGGGCGATCCCAACGCGGTGATCTGGGGTGGGAAGCGCTATTACCAGCGCCACGACCTGCACATCATCGACACCAAATACTGGAATATATCGGGATCCGGCGCAGGTATTGAGAACTATACGCTCGGCCCCGGCGCGGTCTCCGTGGCGTGGATCCGCGGCGATGCCAACGACGTGGACTACCGCGTTGACGGTGATAACGACGTGAACATCAACTATATCGATCTGCGCTATGCGGGCTGGAAACCGTGGGCAGGCGCCTGGACCGAAGTCGGCATCGACTACGCCATGCCAAACCCGACCAACAAGCAGAAAGAGCACGGCGGGCTGTACGAGGCCGACAACGGCGTGATGGTAACCGGCGAGATCAGCCAGGACATGCTGGGAGGATACAACAAGCTGGTGTTGCAGTACGCCAACAAAGGCCTGGCACAGAACATGGTGTCCCAGGGGGGCGGCTGGTACGACATGTGGAACGATGTGAATGATGCCAGCGGCTACCGCGTGATCAATACCGGCTTAATTCCCATTACCGACAAGCTCTCCTTCAACCACGTGTTGACCTGGGGTTCGGCGGACGACACTACGCAATATACCGATAAATCGCGCCTGATTTCCCTTGTCGGCCGCGCGCAGTACCAGTTTACCGAGTATGTCCGCCTGATTGGCGAAGTGGGTGGTTTCTACCAGAAAGACACCTACACCGACGGGTCTGACTACAAGCAGAGCGGCGAGAAATACACCCTTGCCCTCGGCCTGGCCGATGGCCCTGACTTTATGTCGCGTCCGGAACTGCGTGTGTTTGCGTCTTACCTGAATGATTCCGAAAAAGGGAAATCCTTCGAGGACGGCACCGCGAATAATACCTGGAACTTTGGGGTGCAGGTCGAAGCCTGGTGGTAAATCTTCATTTTTAAAATGCGTTAATCGTTATTGTATCTCCAGCTAATTGCAGCGTATATCTCTGCTCAGGGATAGCCATTATTTTGGCTATCCCTTTTTTATATTTACTGATTAAAGTGTTCATCTAATAACTGACGTAAGGCATCAGACTGCCTGCCAAAGATGGCGTGCACCTGCTGACCGATAATAATTACGCCCAGCGCCCCTTCATTCTGTAACGCCTCAGAGTCAACCTTATTTAAATCTTTAACCGTCACGCGCAGGCGGGTAATGCAGGCTTCGACGTGTTCGATATTATCGTCACCGCCAAACGCGGGAATTAAACGCTGGGTAATTTGACTGTCCATAATACGCCTCATTCTATGCAGATAAAAAAATGCCTGCTCGTGGAGCAGGCTCTTTGCCTTTTTGCCCGGCGGCGCTGCGCTTGCACGGGCCTACGGGTTGGGAAGGCCGGGTTAGCGCAGCGCCACCCGGCAATAAAACCGCACTACGCTTTACGCCTGAGCACCCGACAGTCCCACGGCAGCAGCACGGTATCGCCCGCGGCGGCGGCGTCTGTCATGCAGTCGGTATACCCTTGCGGCAGCGTGATGTATTGCTGCTGTGCCGTGTAGTTCTGCACAAACACCCAGCGGGTTTCGCCATCCGTGCGCGCCGTGGCAACCACGCCCGGCGGGAGTTCACTCTCGATGGCGCGCGGCAGCGCCAGCTCGTTGATAATCCCGGCGAAGAAATCGCGCTGGAACGGCAGATCGTTGCGCGAAGCGACGTGCCACGCCTTGCCTTTACCGACGCGGTTGACCGTGACCGCAGGGCGACCGGCGTAGAAATCATCGCGGTAGGTCGCCAGCACCTGTGCGGACTCCGCGTGGATCAGCTCGCATAAATGCCGCACCTGATACGGCCCCTGCAGGCCGGCCGCGTTGCCCGCCAGCCCCTGAACCAGATTGCGCTCCCCCTCACCCAGGCAGTCGATCTCTTCTGCCCAGATCCCCAGGAGCTTGCGCAGCGGCCCGGGGAAACCGCCCAGATGACAGAGATCGGTCTCATCCACCACGCCGGTCCAGTAGGTCGTCACCAGATGCCCGCCATTGGCCACAAAGGCTTCTGCCCGCCCGGCAAACCCTTCGCGTACCATGTAAAGCATGGGGGCCACCACCAGCGCGTACTGGCTCAGATCGCCGTCAGCGTCAATGACATCCACCGCGATGCCTTTTTCCCAGAACGGACGATAGTGTTCGTTGACGGTTTTTTCGTACTCCATTCCCATATTGCGCGGACCTTCGGCATCGTCCAGCGCCCAGCGGTTTTGCTGGTCGAAGACGATCGCCACCCGGGCCTCGGTACGGCAGCCGACCACCCCCGACAGGCGTGCCAGCATCTCGCCCAGGCGCGTCACTTCACGCCCGACGCGGGTATCCAGATGGCCCACGTGGTCGATAACCGCGCCGTGGAATTTCTCCACCGACCCGCGGCTTTTACGCCACTGGAAGTACTGCACCGAATCCGCCCCGTGCGCCACCGCCTGCATTGACGAGAGAATATGCATCCCCGGCTTTTTCAGCTTGCTGGTTGGCTGCCAGTTGGTGGTGCTCGGCGTCGACTCCATCAGCACGAAAGGCTTACCGCCCTTCAGGCTGCGCATCATGTCATGATACATGGCGGTGTAGCAGGCAAGCGCCGTTTCGTCTTTCTCCCGGTGCCACATCGGGTAGCTGTCCCAGGAGATAAAGTCGATCGCCTTCGCAAGCTGCCAGTAGTCGTAGTCGTAGAAATACTCCATAAAGTTGGTGGTCACCGGCAGTTCGGCATTCGCGGCTTTTAGCGGGGCCACTTCATGGCGGCAGAAATCGGTCACCTGCGCGGTATTGAAGCGACGCCAGTCGAGGTTCAGGCCGTGAATCGACACTTCTCCCTGCGGCGCGGGGGACGCAATCTGCGACCAGTCGGTATAGGTATGGCTCCAGAAGGTGCTCCACCACGCGTGGTTCAGCGCGTCGAGGGTTTTGTAACGCGCTTTCAGCCAGTCGCGGAAGCGTGCCTGGCACAGATCACAGTGGCATTCACCGCCGTACTCATTGGAGATATGCCAGCCCAGCACCGCCGGATGGTGGGAATAACGCTCCGCCAGCAGACGGTTAATGGTGAATGTCTTCTCACGGTACACCGGAGATGACATGCAGTGGTTATGACGGCCTCCGTGCAGCGCGGGCACGCGGTTGCGCCCGACGCGCAGCACCTCAGGGTATTTTTGCGACATCCACGCCGGACGCGCGCCGCTTGGCGTCGCCAGGAAAATATGAATACCTGCCGCATACAATTTTTCAATAATATTATCCAGCCACGCAAAATCATATTCCCCTTCACGCGGCTCCAGTTTTGCCCAGCTAAATATGCCCACCGACATGACATTACATTTCGCCTGCTGCATCATGGCGATATCTTTCTCAATAATACCGGGGTAATTCTCCCACTGCTCCGGGTTATAGTCGGCGCCATGCAATAACGCCGCGACCTTTGGGCTTAAAGGCGCAAATTTATTCATATTTACAACGTCCTGAATGGAGATAAAATTATTTAAATACCGTTATTGATGGCAGCACTTTTCCCTGGCAATCAAATAATGCCTGATTCTCACGGGCATTCCCCTCTTTCCATTCGTCATGGATATATTTCATGCCGGCTTTGGTCGCCCACGTGGTACCCGGGACGGCAATCCAGGTGGGCTCCCAATAAAAGATGCCCTTGCCGCGATGGTCCGGAACATCAATAACGGCCTGCATTAAATCGTGAATATAATCGTACTGACCCTGAACGGTGCCCGGATAGCCGCCGTCTTTTTCTTCTTTCGCCTGGAAACTGTTTTCGGCGTTATCGCAGTTGTCGAGCGTATAGCCGTAGGCCGCTTCCACCACAATCACGTCTTTGTTATAGCGCCTGCTGATGTCATCCATATTGGCTTTCAGCGCGCTTATCGGGCCGTTCCAGTAGGTGTACATCGACAGGCCGATAATATCGAACGGCACGTTGCGCCTGGTGATTTCATCAAACCACCAGCGGAAGGTGTCATTTTTGGTGCCTTCGGCCAGATGCAGCATGACTTTCACCTGCTCGCCGTCGGTCAGGTTCTCCTTTAGCCCGCCAATGGCGGCAGTGAGCAGCCCGGCCAGGCGGTCAAATTCGCCGCCGCCCTGCCCCCAGCTTTTTCCTTCCGGCCACAGCATGCCGCCGTTGATTTCGTTACCGATCTGCACCATGTCCGGCAGGACGCCCTCTTTCTTAAAACGGGCAATGGTGTCGCGGGTGTAGTCATGGATCGCCGTTTTAAGCTGCGGGTAGTCCATCTTCTCCCAGGTTTTTGGCTTGAATTGTTTGCCCGGATCGGTCCAGAAATCGCTGTAGTGGAAGTCGAGCAGCAGCTTCAGCCCCTGCGCCTTCACGCGCTTCGCCAGCGCAATCGTGTTTTCCAGGTTGTTACTGCCGCCGCCGTAGGTATTGCCGCTCGCATCCTGCGGGTCTACCCACAGGCGCAGGCGCACGGTATTCACGCCGTTAGCTTTGAGGATAGCAATCGCGTCCTGCTGCTGGCCGTTCTGGTTATAGAATTTCGCGCCGTGTTGTTCTGCTTCCAGCAGGGTCGAAATATCCGCCCCCTTAATAAAATCCGCCGGCATGGCGTTAAAGGGACGCGTTTTTACCGCGTCGGCAGCAAACGCACTCGCGGCAAGGCCACATGAGAGGCAAACGGCGAGCAAAGCAGGTTTGAGTCTTTTCATGATCATCCTTTGGTACTCCCGGAGGTCAGGCCGGAGACGAAGTATTTTTGTAACGCCAGGTAGAGGATCGCCACCGGTACGGCAATCAGGACCGCGCCTGCCGCGTAGGTGGTGTAGCTGGCACCCATTTTTTGTGCCACCAGGTTATAAAGCCCAATGGGTAAGGTGTATTTGTCCGGGGTGCGCAAAATGGTGCTGGAGAGGATGAAATCTCCCAGCGGCCCGGTGAAGGAGAACAGCGCCACCACCGCCACAATCGGCTTCGAAAGCGGCATGATGATCTCGATAAAAATCCGGAAGTTGCTGGCCCCGTCCATGCGCGCGGATTCATCCAGATCTTTCGGGATGGCATCGAGGTAGCCTTTCATCAGGTAAGTGTTCATCGGGATCATGCCGCCTACGTAGATCAGCACCAGCGCCAGATGGCTGTTGATAAGACCCAGCAACTGCGACAGCACGAAGATGGCAATCAGCGCCGAGAACTGCGGGATCATCTGCAGCAGCAGGAACAGCATCAGCCCATTCTGGCGTCCTTTAAAGCGAAAGCGCGAAAACGCGTAGGCGGTAAAGCTGACGCTGATTAAGGTCAGCACCATGGTCAGAAAGCTGATTTTCATCGAGTTCCAGTACCAGGTCATGTAGTTCACCTGGCCATTGAACAGGTCGGCATAATGCTGCACCGAGACGTTCTCGGGAATAATCGACGAGCTCAGCAGGCTGTTTCCCGCGTTAAACGACGCGCCGACCGTCCACACCAGCGGGTAAATGATGATTGTCGAGACCAGTGCGATAACCAGCCAGGAGAGCGAGAGGCGTACCCACTTCTCACGTTTAATACTTTGTGATTGAGCCATTGTTACGTTCCTTACGCCATGTCGTCATTTTTGAACGATTTCGTGGCGCGGAACTGCCATAGCGCCAGCCCGACGACAAAGATCGACAGCAGGATAGTGATGGTCGCCGCAATCGCGTATTGCGAAGAGGACATCGTCAGTTTGTAGATCCACGACACCAGGATATCCGTCCCACCCGCATTCGACCCCACCACCGCCGGTCCGCCGTTATTGAACAGATAGATGATGTTGAAGTTATTGAAGTTGAAGGTGTACTGGGTGATCAGAATCGGCGCAATCGAGTACAGCACCAGCGGCAGCGTGATGGTGCGCAGCTTCGTCGCGCTGCTGGCACCGTCCATGGTCGCCGCTTCGTAGAGATCGTCCGGAATGGCCTGCAGCACGCCGGTGGTCATGGCGAAAACAAACGGGAAGCCGAGCCAGGTCTGCATCATAATCAGCGCCGTTTTGGTCCAGAACGGATCGGTCATCCACGCTTTTGGCGCAATGCCGAAGAAGGCCAGTATGGCGTTGTTGATCACCCCAAAGGAGTCGTTGAACATCCCGGCAAACACCAGAATGGTGACAAAACCCGGTACCGCCCACGGCAGAATGAAAATGGTGCGGATCAGCGGTTTAAAGCGCAGATCCTTCTGGTTGACCAGGATGGCCAGCAGCACGCCTACCGAACATTGCAGCGTAGTGGCAAGCAGGGTCCAGACCACCGTCCACTGCAGCACATCGAAGAAGGTCGAACGCCAGATCGAGAGCGTGAAGATATTGATAAAGTTCTTAAACCCGACCCAGTCTACAAGCTTAGCCGGCGGCGTGTGGTACAGGTTGTAGTTGGTAAACGCAATGGCAAAGCCGAACAGTATCGGGAAGACCACCACAAACACCAGCAGGATAAAGCCAGGGGTGATCATCAGATACGGGAAGCCGTCACTCAGCAGCATCTGATACTGCTTGCGCACGCTGTTCAGCCGTAAGCCTTCATCACGTTTACGGCCATTGACCCACGCATCCCGCATCGACAGGGCATACACCACGACGCCAAACGCGCCAATCAATACGCTGATGATCCCTTCAGCCAGCAGGAAGATGGAGTTGTCCCGCGGCACCTCCTCGCCCAGCGTCACCAGCCCCCACAGCCCCTCGCGCAGAAAATCGGCAAATACGCCGATAAAACTGGCCAGCATCACCAGGAAGATGCCCCCTTTCAGCCACTGGCGATGGTAGAACTGACCGAAGCCAGGGATAACCGCCAGCAGCAGGCCAGTCCAGGCATGACGCCCGGCCCCGTGCGGTCTGGCAAAATTTTCCGGGATGATACTCACAGACAACTCCTTTCAAAAAAACGGGAGAGCAGCCTCCCGTTCGGCGACGTCAGAACATTACTGGTTGCTGGCCTGCATGGCTTCGATTTGCATCTGGACCTGTTTCTCTGCGCTATCCAGCGCGGCTTTAGGATCCTGTTTGCCGGTCAGGCTCAGCTCCAGCGCGGCGTTGGCTGGCCCCCACACTTCGCCCATCTCCGGAATGCCCGGCATGGCGGAGGCTCGCGCGGCCTGTACCGCGACGGCACTCGCTTTTTCATCGTTCTTGATAATCGGATCGTCGATCATCGCCGTCAGCGGCGGGATCTCACGCGTGGCAACGTAGCGGGTTTTGACGTACTGCGGCTGGTTAATAAATTCGATAAATTTCTGCGCCAGCGCTTTGTCTTTGCTCCAGGTGGAGACCACGTAGCCTTTCACCCCAAGGAAAGAGCTCATAGGCTTGCCGTCCGGCAGCGCTGGCAGCGGCGCAACGCCGTAGTTGATGCCTGCCGCTTCATACGGCTGGAATGCCCACGGCCCATTGATCACGGCTGCTGCTTTCTTCTCGGTAAACAAAGAGTCGATGGCGTTCAGACCGTTGTCGCCGACTATCCCGGCAGGGAAGATCCCGTCGGCGTAGAATTTTTTCAGGTACGTCACGGCCTCTACCGCACCCGGCTTGTTCAGGCCAACGTCGCTGGCGTTATAGCCGCCTTTGTCGTTTTGACCGAAGATGTAGCCGCCCATCGGGGAGATTGCCCCCCAGCTGTAGTAAATCTGGTCGAACTTGGCGAGCAGGCCGTACTGGTTTTTCGCGCGCTGCTGTTTCGAAAAGTCATACCAGTCCTGCAGTGTGTTCAGGGGCTTGTCGATGAGGTCTTTGTTGTAGATCAGAACCAGCGTCTCGACCGCTTTCGGCACGCCGTAGAGGGCATTATCCATTCTGAAGGCATTGATTGAGGCCGGGGTGTACTGTTCTGTCTGCTTAGCCTCCAGATTCAGAGGGGTCAGCAGCCCTTGCACCACGGCACCGCCCAGCTGATCGTTAGGAATAACCAGCACGTCCGGGCCAATGCCTGCCGGGCCGTCCAGGCGCAATTTTTCCAGCTGCTGAGCGTAAGGCGTTTCCTGCACGTTAACCTTAACGTCGTACTGTTTTTCAAAGTCGGCGACCGCATCCTTTATGCCGGACGACTTCTTGATGTCTTCCCAGACGTTAAGCTGCGTGGTGGCGTGGACCTGCATCGCGAGCGTAGAGAGGATAAGCGCAGCGAGAATGTTCTTTTTCATGTTCAACCTCATGTGAAGGTATAACAATTTTATGGTTGTTATCGCATCAAACGCCTTACCCACCTCATCAAATAACGCATTAAATCCGATGCTGCACGTATGACATCAAATGCCTTTGGCTTGGTATACGCTACCCTTCACATCATGATAACTCTACAAAAAACTGCGAGTTGTGTGATCGTCATAACATTAATGGAATATCTGTATAGGGCCCATGAATACTGGAAGTTATAGTCAACACAGACAAATTGCACCGTCCAGCCATGTCAAACACAATTGTTATACGTAAAACATAACTGGCGATTTACTCGGGGAACACTGATGTCGAACATACAATTGAGGAATGTCACCAAGCGCTTTGGCGACACCGTTACCTTACACAACGTGAATCTGGAGATTGAAGACGGGAAGTTTGCCGTTTTTGTTGGCCCTTCCGGCTGCGGTAAATCGACCCTGCTGCGCATGATTGCGGGTCTGGAGGAGATTAGCGAAGGTGAAGTCTTAATCGGTAATGAGGTGATGAATGACGTCGCCCCTTCTCACCGGGGCGTGGCAATGGTCTTTCAGTCTTACGCGCTCTATCCGCATATGACCGTCGCGGAAAACATGGGCTACGGTCTGAAGGTGAATAAAGTCCCGAAAGATCAGATCCGTCATCAGGTGGAGATGGTGGCAAAAACGCTGCAGCTCTCACACCTGCTGGACCGTAAACCTAAACAACTGTCCGGCGGGCAGCGCCAGCGCGTGGCGATTGGTCGCGCCATCGTGCGTAACCCGCGCGTCTTTATGTTCGATGAACCCCTCTCTAACCTGGATGCTGAACTGCGCGTCGAAATGCGCCTGCACCTCGCCCGACTGCACCAGGAGCTGAAAACCACCATGGTGTATGTGACACATGACCAGATAGAAGCGATGACGCTGGCGGACAAAATCGTGGTCATGAACTATGGCAAGGTTGAGCAGATGGGCGCGCCAATGGATCTCTATTACAAACCAGCGAATAAATTTGTCGCCGGGTTTATCGGTTCTCCGAAGATGAACTTTCTGCCCGCCACCGTCGAAGCCTGGCAGCCGGGCAAGCTCACCGTAAGATTGTCACAGCAGAAGTCGCTCACGCTCGCGATAACCACCACACCGCTGCAGCCGGGCAGTCAGGTCACACTGGGCATTCGTCCGGAACATTTAACCACCGACGTTAAGCGCGGCACGCCGCTGGAATTTAACTGTGAAGTGGTGGAACGGCTGGGGAACAACACTTACCTGTTTGGACAATGCTACGGCCATGACAACGTGAAGATCTTGCTGCCGGGCGACGTGAAGTTCGCGCCCTGGCAGAAGATAGACGTGGCGTTTGACGACCGTCACTGCATGGTGTTTGACGAGCAGGATGTGCGGGTGAGCGCAGATATCGACGATGCGGTGCGTTCGGTGGCTTAACCCGCGCCACCGTCAGCCAGCTTTCTCACCGCCCGCCCAAACGCCTCAATCGCCAGCGCGACATCCTCAGCCATCACCGATTCCGCCGGATGATGGCTGACGCCGCCCCTGCAGCGCACAAACAGCATCCCCACCGGCCAGCGCTCTGCCAGGGCGATGGTGTCGTGCCCGGCGCCGCTGGGCAGGGACACGGTACGCCCCTGCACCGATTCAACGGCGTCGCCCAGCAGATGCTGCAGACGCGCATCGCACGGCGTGGCGGCGATCCGGTAAAACTCCTCGGCGCCAAAACGTAACCCGCGACGGGCGGCGATGGCCTGCGCCTGCGCCAGCAGTTCAGCGAGTAGCGCGTCCAGCGGGGCATCCTGCGGGCCGCGAATATCCAGCGAGAGCGTAACCTCGCCGGGTATGACGTTAACCGCACCGGGCAGACAGCGTAACTCCCCCACTGTCGCCACGAGATTGCCGCCGGCTTGCCGGGTGGTGTTTTCAATCAGCACCATCCATTCGGCGGTAGCGGCCAGGGCATCTTTACGGTGAGCCATCGGCACGGTACCGGCGTGCCCGGCCTCGCCGGTGAAGCGGCAGTTTAGGCGGCGCGCGCCGTTGATGGCTTCCACCACGCCCAGCGCCAGCCCCTCCTGCTCCAGGCACGGCCCCTGTTCGATGTGCAGCTCCAGACAGGCGCTGAAATCGTGCGGATGGCGTGCCGCCAGCCCCACGCGGGTGGGGTCGAGTCCTGCCTGCACCATCGCCTGCGCCACGCTGATGCCCTGGGCATCGCACGTCTCCAGCCAGCCCTGCGGCCAGGTTCCCGTCAGACCACGGCTGCCCAGCAGGGTGATACCAAAACGGGTCCCCTCTTCGTCACCAAAGCCGACAATCTCAATCGCCTGGGCCAGGTGCACGCCCTGCTGGTGCAGGCTGTCCACCACTTCGATGGCCGTGAGTACCCCGAGCATGCCGTCGTAGCGCCCGGCGTTGCGCACGGTATCCAGATGCGATCCGAGCAGCACCGCCTGCGCCCCCTCCTGCTGGCCTTCATAGCGTCCACAGATATTGCCCACGCTGTCCTGCCAGACGGTCATGCCCGCCTGGCGCATCCACTCTCCAACAAGCTGGTTGGCCTGCAGATGCTGCGTGGAGAGATACACCCGCGTCAGCCCGTCCGGGGTTTCGCTGATGGCGGCCAGCGCGTCGGCACGTGCCATCACCCGTTCTGCCGGGCTCACAGTGGCGTCTCGCGGCGATAGTGGTCCCACGCGGCCTGCATCGCCGCCCCCTGCGAGGTCGTGAATTTCAGGTAGTTCAGCACCGACTCCAGCGCGCTCAGGGTGGTCATCACGCAGTCTTTGCGTGCGTTATAGCCCATGGTGCCAATGCGCCACACCTTGCCGTGCAGCGGACCAAACGAGGTACCGATTTCGATGCCGAAATCTTCCAGCATCAGCTTACGCACCTGGTCGCCGTTGATCCCCTGCGGGATCACCACCCCCAGCACGTTGTTCATCTTGTGCTTCAGGTCGCCGAAGGTCTCCAGCCCCATCGCCTGAATGCCCTTCAGCAAAGCGTCACCATGCAGCTTATGACGCGCGATGCCGTTATCCAACCCTTCCTGCAGGATCAGCCGCGCGCATTCGCGGGCGCCAAACAGCGCGGTGGTCGCTTCGGTGTGATGGTTCAGACGCTCCGGCCCCCAGTAGTCCATCACCATGCCGAGATCGAAGTAGTTGGAGTAGATCATCTCCTCGTCGCCGTCGCGGTGGGCGTCGGTACGGATGCCCTCCTCAACGCATTTGCGACGGCGGATCGCCTCCTCCATCCGCGCGCTCAGGGTGATCGGCGACGTGCCCGACGGGCCGCCGAGACACTTCTGCATCCCGGCCGACACCGCGTCTAGCCCCCAGGCGTCGGTCTCCAGCGCGTTGCCGCCGAGCGACGCGGTGGCATCGGTATAAAACAGCACATCGTGACGGCGGCAGATCTCGCCAAGCGCCGCGAGCGGCTGCAGCATGGTGGTGGAGGTATCGCCCTGCACGGTCAGTAGCAGGCGCGGACGAATACGTTTAATCGCATCTTCTATCTGGTCCGGGGTAAACACCTCGCCCCACGGCACCTCGATGGTATGCACCTCTGCCCGACAGCGGCGGGCGATTTCGCACAGCAGGTGACCAAAGCGGCCAAACACCGGCACCAGCACTTTATCACCGGGGCGAATGGCGGAGACCAGAATCGCTTCAATCCCCGCGCGGGAGGTGCCGTCCACCAGCATCGTCCAGCGGTTCTCTGTACAGAACACCCCGCGATAAAGCGCCATCACCTCGTTCATGTAGTGGGTCATAGCCGGGTCGTACTGGCCAATCAGCTGGCTCGACATGGCGCGCAGCACGCGCGGGTCGGCGTTGATCGGGCCCGGGCCCATCAGCAGGCGCTGCGGCGGATTGATTTGCGGAAAGTGTGCGATATCCATTGTTCAGTCCTTATCAGTTGAGGCCGCGCACGGAGGAGATGAACTGCTTCAGTTCGGTGGTCTGCGGGTTGGCGAACAGCGTTTTGCTGTCGCCCTGCTCCCAGACTTTCCCCTGGTGCATAAACACCACGCGGTCGCCCACTTCGCGGGCGAAATTCATTTCATGGGTAACCAGTATGAGCGTCATCCCTTCGGCCGCCAGCTGCTCGAGCACTTTGAGCACTTCGCCCACCAGTTCCGGGTCGAGCGCGGAGGTGATCTCGTCACAGAGCAATACTTTCGGCGACATCGCCAGCGCCCGGGCAATCGCCACGCGCTGCTGCTGGCCGCCGGAGAGGCTCGACGGGTAGTAATCCAGACGGTCGCCGAGACCGACTTTCTCCAGCATCTGCTGCGCCAGCGCCCGGCATTCGGCGGCGCTTTTCTTCAGTACCCGGCGCGGGGCGAGCATGACGTTCTCCAGCGCCGTCATGTGCGGAAACAGGTTGAAGCTCTGGAACACCATTCCGACCGAGCGGCTGATTTCACGCGCCTGAGAGTCCCGGTCGGTGATGGTCATGCCGCCCAGCTTGATGCTGCCGTCCTGATAGCCTTCCAGGCCGTTAATACAGCGCAACAGCGTGCTTTTGCCCGATCCGCTGCGCCCGATAATGGAAATCACCTGGCCCATGTCGATATCCAGATCGACGCCCTTGAGCACGTGGTTATCGCCGTAGTACTTCTGCACCTGATTAATGGTGATGAGAGGCATTGAATTTCGTCTCCAGATAGCGGCTGTAGCGGGACAGCGGATAACACAGAATAAAGTAGCCCAGCGCCACCAGCGCAAAGACCTTAAACGGCTGATAGGTCACGTTGGTCAGCATGGTCCCGGCCTTGGTGAGCTCAACAAAGCCGATAATCGACGCCAGCGCGGTACCCTTGATCACCTGCACGGCAAAACCGACCGTCGGGGCAATCCCAATCCGCAGCGCCTGCGGAGCAAGCACCCGATAAAGCGTCTGGCCGAAGGTCAGCCCGAGGCAGCGAGACGCCTCCCACTGCCCCTTCGGCAGCGCGCGAATACATCCGTTCCAGATATCGAGTAAAAACGCGCTGGTGTAGAACGTGAGCGCCAGCGAGGCGGCGGTCCACGGCGAAACGTCAATACCAAACAGCGCCACGCCGAAGAAGGCCAGGAACAGCTGCATCAGCAGCGGCGTGCCCTGAAACAGCTCGATATAGCCACGAATGATGCGCTTCACCGTGCGTCCGCCCGTCAGGCGCAGCAGCAACAGCGGCAGCGTCACCACCGCGCCGCCGACAAACGCCACCAGCGACAGCAGCACCGTCCATCGCCCGGCCAGCAGCAGGTTGCGAATAATGTCCCAGTCGGTAAAGGTGGTCATCATGCCTGCACCCCCAGCCATTTGCGTCCTGCGGCCATCATCAGCTGGCGCAGGGTAATCGACAGCGCTAAGTAAATCCCGGTTGTCACCAGATAAACCTCAAAGCTCAAAAACGTTCTGGACTGGATCAGGTTGGCGGCAAAGGTCAGCTCTTCATACGAGACCTGCGACACCACCGACGAGCCGAGCATCACAATAATGCACTGGCTCACCAGTGCCGGGTAAATGCGCTGCAGCGCGGGCGGCAGCACCACGCGGATAAAGGTCTGCAGGCGGGTCAACCCCAGCACGCGTCCGGCCTCCCATTGCCCTTTCGGCGTCACCTGGATCCCGGCGCGGATAATCTCGGTGCTGTACGCGCCGAGGTTCACCACCATCGCCAGCAGCGCCGCTTCCCCCGCGGTCATCTTCAGCCCCAGATTCGGCAGGCCGAAGACAATGAAAAACAGCTGCACCACGAACGGCGTGTTGCGGATGATCTCGACGTACCCACCCCAGATCCGGCTGTACCACGTTGGGCGTCCGCTTCGGATCGCCGCCCCGAAAATACCTGTCGCCAGCCCGCCCACGGTCGCCAGCACCGTTAGCTGAATGGTGACCCACAGCCCCGCCAGCAGCTCCGGCCAGTGCGGCCAGAGCGCGGAGAAATCAAGTTGCTCCGTCATCGGCTCAGGCGCCAAGGTTTGCCGGCAGCGGAGCCTTCAGCCACTGCTCGGACAGGCCGTTCAGCGTGCCGTCCTTAATACCCTGCTCAATCAGCGCGTCCACTTTTGCCTTCAGGGCTGGTTCGTTCTTCTTCAGGCCAATAAAGCACGGCGAGTCTTTCAGCATAAAGCTCGGCACGGGGGCTTTCGCCGCGTTCTGACGCGAAATGGCCGCCACCACGAGGTTACCGGTTGCCACGTACTGCACCTGCCCGGAGAGATACGCCGACAGCGTGGTGTTATTGTCTTCGTAGCGTTTTACGTTGGCATCTTTCGGTGCCAGGCTGGTCAGCACCATGTCCTCCACTGCTCCACGCGTCACGCCAATGGTTTTTCCGCTCAGGGCGGCGGCATCTTTCAGCTCGGCGCCTTTCGGGCCAAACACGCCGAGGAAGAACGGCGCGTAGGCGCGGCTAAAATCGATCACCTTCTCGCGCTCCGGGTTTTTCCCGAGGCTGGAAATGACCAGGTCCACCTTATCGGTTTGCAGGTACGGCACGCGGTTAGCGCTGGTCACCGGGACCAGCTGCAGCTTGAGCTTCATCTGCTTGGCCAGGTAGCGCGCCATGTCGATGTCATAGCCCTGCGGCTGGAGATCGGTCCCCACCGATCCAAACGGCGGGAAGTCCTGCGGTACGGCGATACGAATAGTGCCGCGCTTCTCGATATCCTGAAGCTGGTCAGCCTTTACCGGCAGGTTGGTGAACAGACAGACGGCCCCGGCCAGTGCAATTAACAGTTTTTTCATGGTGCTTCCCCGTAACGTTAACATGAAACAAAAGATTCTTTGAATGTGTTTTTGCAACTAATGTGCCAGATAACGCAGCGCAGAGAATTTTCTGTTAACGCCTGATAAAACGCGGGCGGGGCGAAAATGTGCCCCATTTTCGCCCCGCCGTTCTGCACCATTTCAATGCAAAGCACCAGCCTGATGCCCCATTATCGTTGTTCCAGTTCATCCAGCTGCTGGTAGAGAGAGGCAATATCGTGAATGCGCGGGCGGCCTTTATCGAGGATCTCATGCAGCAAGGCATTTGAAAGCAGGTTGATCAGGCTGTTGACGGACGAATAGCTGTCATAGGCCGAGACGCTGTCCAGTGGGGCGCAGAGCTGCCAGCTCGCCAGCGGAAACAGGCTGTGGGCCTGCGGCTCGCACATCAGCAGCACCGGAATGCCGCTGCTCTGAAGCTGCTGCATCAGCGGGCGGATAATGCGCGGGCGGCGGCGAAAGGCCATCATGACCACCAGATCGTCGGGCGTTAAATCCACCAGTTCCTCGCTCAGGCTCTGCCCCGGCTGCGGCAGCACCAGCACCTGCCCGCGCGCCTGCAGCAGCTGCTGGCGCAGGTGCAGCGCCGCCGGATAGGCGTTACGCATGCCGATGATGACAATGCGACGCGCCTTCACCATACAGGCCATCGCCTCGGCAAACTGCTGCGCGTCGAGGGCATTAACCCACTGGGTCAGGTTCGCCATCTCCTGCTTGTAGTGGCGCGCCAGCAGCGTGTTGCCCTGCACCGCGTCGCGGTTGTCGGTAAGCGGCATCCCGCTCTGGCGCAGGGTGCGCAACTCGTCGCGCATGTCCTTATATTTCTCATAGCCCAGACGCTTAAACAGACGGCTGACGGTCGCTTTCGACACCCCGCTCAGCTGCGCCAGCTCGGCGCTGTTGTAGCCGATCAGGTCGTCAAAATGATCGAAAATAAAATCCGCCACCCGCTGCTCCTGCGGCGACAGCGACGGGTATTGTGCTTTCAGACGTTCATCTAACTGTTCCATAGCGCCTCTGTAACTTTTGTTTCATCACATTTTGCTTTTCATTATACGTATCATGATACGTGCCAGTTTACTGAAACTTTTCTTTCAGAACTGGAACAACTTTTGCAGCGCCTTGTGACCTTCAGGGTTATGAGGACTCTTCATGCACAGTAATGTTTCCACACGCGGAATGGCCGTTGCGCCCCACCATCTTGCCAGCCAGAGCGCGCTGGCGGTGCTGCGCGAAGGCGGCAGCGCCATCGAAGCGATGGTGGCGGCGGCGGCGACCATCGCCGTGGTTTACCCGCATATGAACGGCCTCGGCGGTGACGGCTTCTGGCTTATCGTTCCGCCGCAGGGCGAGCCGATCGCCATCGATGCCAGCGGCGCGGCGGGATCGTGCGCGACGCTCGCCGCCTACGACGGGCTGGCACATATTCCCCATCGCGGACCTCAGGCGGCGCTCACCGTCGCCGGAACGGTCAGCGGCTGGGACGAGGCACTTAAGGTCTCACGTGAAATGACCGGTAAATCGCTGCCGCTGCCCCGCCTGCTGACCGACGCCATTGAGTATGCGCAACACGGCACGCCGGTCACGCCCTCTCAGGCTCACGCCACGGCGAGTAAATTCGACGAGCTGAAAGATATCCCCGGTTTTGCGGAAACCTGGCTGGTGAACGGTCAGCCGCCAGAGGTCGGGAGCCGCTTTTATCAACCGGCGATGGCGTCCACCCTTAAGCGGCTGGCGGAGGACGGGCTGGACAGCTTCTATCGCGGTCCGCTGGCGGAGGTGCTGGCGCACGGTATGGAGGCGCTGGGCCTGCCCGTGACGCTGGCCGATTTACACGCCCACGCAGCCCGGCGCACCACGCCGCTGACGCTGCAGCATCAGCAGGGGGAGGTGTTTAACCTCGCCCCGCCGACCCAGGGGCTGGTCTCGCTGGCGATCCTCGGCATCACCGACCGGCTGAACATGGCGGACGCCGACGACGCCGACACCCTTCACCGCATTGTTGAAGCCACCAAGCTGGCCTTTGGCCTGCGCGATGCCCATATCACCGACCCGCGCGAGCTGAAAACCGATATTCAGCGCCTGCTGGACCCCGCTGCCCTTCAGGTGCTTGCCGACAGGGTTGACGACAGCCGCGCCGCCCCGTGGGGAGCCGGCAAAGGCCCCGGCGATACGGTGTGGATGGGGGTGATGGACAGCAGCGGCCTGGCCGTGTCGTTTATTCAGAGCATTTATCACGAATTCGGCAGCGGCGTGGTGCTGCCCGATACCGGCATCGTCTGGCAGAACCGCGGCGCCTCTTTCAGTCTCGATCCCAATCATCTTTTAGCCCTCGCGCCGGGTAAACAACCGTTCCATACCCTCAACCCGGCGGCGGCACGTCTTAAGGATGGGCGGGTGATGGTCTACGGCTCAATGGGCGGCGACGGACAGCCGCAAACCCAGGCCGCCCTCTTTACCCGCTACGTGGTTCAGGGCGTGCCGCTGCAGGAGAGCATCTCCCGCCCGCGCTGGCTGCTGGGGCGCACCTGGGGACAAACCTCGGACACCTTAAAACTGGAGGGCCGTTTTTCTCCCGAGACTGTCGCACGCCTGCAGGGGCTCGGTCACGACGTGGAGCTGTTCCCGGACTTTAGCGAAGCCATGGGCCACGCGGGTGCGATAGTACGCCACCCGAACGGGTTGTTTGAAGGCGCGTTCGACCCACGCAGCAACGGCGCCGCCACCGGATTCTGAGGAGAAAATAATGAACGACGTACAAGCTGAGTGGCACGCCTATCTGGCGCAAATGGAGTCCGTGCTTGGCATTGCGCTGGATGAGGCCCGCCGCGCCGAGCTGCATCTGCAGTTCAGCCGCATTGCCGGCATGGCCGCGCCGCTGATGGCGCTACCGCTCGACGACCGTCTGGAGATTGCAGGAGTGTATAAAGCATGACGCTACACGAGATGAGTATCAGCGACATTCAGCAGGCGCTCAGCGCAGGCGAGCTGAGCGCCCGCGAGATCGCCCGCCAGACGCTGGAGACGATTGCGAAGGTTAACCCGCAGATCAACGCCTGGACCACGGTGACGCAAGCGCGCATGCTCGCCGAGGCGGACAATATCGACACCCTGCGCCGCGAAAAGCGTCCGCTGCCGCCGCTGGCGGGCGTGCCCTACGCGGTGAAAAACCTGTTTGACGTTGCCGGCCACACCACTCTCGCCGGGGCTGAACTGTTCAGCCAGCGCCCTGCCGCAGCCGCTGACGGCTTCGCGGTGCGCCAGCTGCGCAGCGCGGGTGGGCTGCTGACCGGCATGGTGAATATGGACGCCTACGCCTACGGCTTTACCACCGAAAACAGCCACTACGGCACGACGCGTAACCCGCACGACCTGACGCGCATTGCGGGCGGTTCATCCGGCGGTTCGGCCGCCGCCGTGGCCGCCGGGCTGGTGCACTTTTCGCTCGGCACCGACACCAACGGTTCGATACGCGTCCCGGCCTCCCTGTGTGGGATCTATGGCCTGAAGCCCACCTTTGGTCGCCTGTCGCGCTCCGGCAGCCATCCCTTTGTCGCCAGCCTGGATCATATCGGCCCCTTCGCCCGTCGGGTGGGCGATCTGGCCTCCGTGTACGACGCGCTGCAGGGGCGGGACAGCAGCGATGGTTTTCAGGCAGAACATCCGCATGAACAGACGCGTCCCCTGCTCGACCGCGGCCTGGAGGGCCTGCGCTGCGCGGTGCTCGGCGGCTACTTCACCACCTGGTGTGACGCCCAGGCCAGAGATGCCGTGGCGCGGGTGGCGAAGGCGCTCGACGTGCAGGATGAACTGCACTTCCCGGAGGCCGAACTGGCGCGCGCCGCGGCGTTTATCATCAGCGCCTCCGAAGGGGGAAATCAGTACCTGCCCGCGCTTCGCCGTGAGCCGGAGCGTTTTGAGCCGCACTCCCGCGAGCGGCTGCTGGCAGGGGCGATGATCCCCTCCGCCTGGTACATTCAGGCCCAGCGGTTTCGCGCGCATGCCCGGCAGGCGTTTAAGACCCTCTTCGCGCAGGCCGACGTGCTGATCGCCCCGGCCACCCCGCGCAGCGCCACGCTGGCGGGCGAGCAAACCATGGAGATTAACGGCCAGCCGCTGCCGATTCGCGCCAGCATGGGGATGCTGACCCAGCCGATTTCGTTTTTAGGCCTGCCCGTGACCACCGTACCGCTGCGCACCGCGCAGGGAATGCCCATTGGCCTGCAGCTCATTGCCGCGCCGTTTAACGAGCAGGCCTGCCTGCGCGTCGCGCGCGTGCTGGAGGAGAATGGAATCACCGATGCCCGCCCGGCGGAGGTAGCGGTATGATGAATCACGATGACATCAACCTCCCGTGGGTGGTGGCGGAAGTGACGGCCGCCTTTTACCGCTATGAAGACGCGCTGGTGAGCAACAACATTGCGGTACTGGACGAGCTGTTCTGGCACGACAAAAACACGGTGCGTCTGGGGGCGGGTGAAAATCTCTATGGGATTGATGAAATCCGCGCCTTTCGCGCGGCGCGCCCTGCCGCCGGGCTGCAGCGGACGCTGCGTCACACCATCATCACCACCTTCGGGGAGGATTATGCCGTGTGCAGCACCGAATTTACCCGCGAGGGCACGCAGCGCATTGGCCGCCAGCAGCAGACGTGGGTGCGGTTTGCCTACGGGTGGCGGATTGTGGCGGCGCAGGTGAGTGTGATGGCGTAGGGCCACCGGGCCAACGTTGGCCCTTAGGCCGGGTAAGGCGCAGCCGCCACCCGGCTAAACACGGCACACTTACTTCTGAAACGGATGCACCTCCCGCCAGTGATCGGCAATCTGCTGGCGGGTACAGACCCACACCCGCTCATGCTGCTGCACGTAATCAAGGAAACGCTGCAGCGCGCGAAAACGCCCAGGGCGCCCCAGCAGGCGGCAGTGCATGCCGATGGACATCATCTTCGGCGCGCGTTCCCCCTCTTCGTACAGCACATCAAAGCTGTCCTTCAGGTACATATAAAATTGCTCGGCGGTATTAAACCCCTGCGCGGTGGCGAAGCGCATGTCGTTCGCATCCAGCGTGTAGGGCACAATCAGGTGCGGTTTGCGGGTGCCGTCGCTGCAGGCCACTTCCGTCCAGAAGGGTAAGTCGTCACCATAGTAGTCGCTGTCGTAATCAAAGCCGCCGTGCTCCACCACCAGCTGACGCGTATTAGGGCTGTCGCGCCCGGTGTACCAGCCGGTGGGTGGCTTGCCGAACAGATCGGTCAGAACATGCACCGCTTTCTGCAGGTGTTCACGCTCCTGGCTAATATCCATGTTCTGATAGTGGATCCAGCGCCAGCCGTGGCTGACCACGTCGTAATCCGCTGACTTAATCGCCTCAACGATTTCCGGATGACGCGCCAGCGCCATCGCCACGCCAAAAACCGTCAGCGGCAGGCCACGCTTTTGAAATTCATTGTGGATCCGCCAGAACCCGGCGCGGCTGCCGTATTCGTAGAGGGAGTCCATCGACATATGTCTGTCCGGGTAGCTGGCCGCACCGATGATGTCCGACAGGAACTGCTCCGACCCGGCATCGCCATGCAGAACGTGGTTTTCCGCCCCCTCTTCATAATTGAGCACAAACTGCACCGCGATGCGCGCCTGATTCGGCCACTGCGCGTGCGGCGGGTTGCCCGCGTAACCGCGCAGATCCCGCGGGTAATCCTGTTCAAATAGCGCCATCGCGTCTCTCCTCACCTTTAAAATGGATTCAATGCCTGAAATTGTCCGCTTAACGCTTTGTTTTCCGGGAACGCCAGGTCCCCGTGCTTGCTGGTCGACAGCCCCAGCGCCACCAGCGACTCCACCATCTTCACCGCCGCGCTGACGCCGTCGATCACCGGTACGCGCAGCTCGCGCGTCAGCTCCTGCGCCAGCGTCGCCATTCCGCCGCAGCCCAGCACAATGGCGCCGCAGCCATCCTCTTTCAGTGCCTGTATACAGCGGGCACGCACCTTCTCCTGCGCCAGACCGGAGCCGTCTTCCAGCGCCAGCACCGGGAGATCGATGGCGTGCAGCGCCGCACAATGATCCTGAAAGCCATACTGGTGCAGCAGATGACGGGCAATGATCAGCGTGCGCGGCAGCGTGGTGACCACCGAGAAGCGCGTCGCCACCAGCGTGGCCATATGCATGGCGGCTTCAGCGATGCCGACTACCGGCCCCTGCGCCAGCTCGCGCGCCGCCAGCAGACCCGGATCGCCAAAGCAGGCGATGACGTGACCGTGCACGCCCTGCTGCCTGCCGAGTTTGACCTGTTCGAGAACCCCCACCGCGGCGATAGCCTCATCAAAGTGGCCTTCTATTGAGGGCACGCCTGCACTGGGGCAGACCGCGAGGATTTCCGTGCCCGGTGCGGCCACCGCACGCGCCGCCGCGCCGATGGTTTCCGTCATCGCCAGGCTGGTGTTGGGGTTGATCACTTGTATACAGACTGACATTACGACTCCTTGTGGCCGGCGAACAGCCGGGCAAAATCAGGCAGGCACTCACCCGCCCGCTCGAAGCAGAGGCTGGCGACGATATGTTCAAAATGGTGCATTAAGGCATCACTTAGCGGCTGGAGCGCCTTCTGGCGCAGCAGATCCACCAGCTGTTCGTGATCGTTGCAGCGGCAGCCCTGACGCCACGGCGCCCCCCAGGTGGCAATCACCAGCGAGGAGCGCTGGCTCAGGCCGGTCACCATCTCCGTCAGCACCTGATTGCCGGAGATGGCCTGCAGCTGAATGTGAAAATTAGCGGAGTGGCGGATCGCCGCCGGACCGTCGTAGGCCTCGTGGGCCTGCTGCTCCTGGCGAATAATGGCCTCCAGCGCGGCAAGATGCGGCGACTGACAGTGCGCCAGCACGTCCGGCAGGTTGGCAACCTCCAGCAGCGCGCGGGTGCGGAAGATGTGCCGCGCCTCTTCGACCGTCGGGCTGGCAACGTATGCACCACGCCTGGGCGTTAAGGTGACCATTTGCACAGCGGCGAGTCGCTGCAGCACCTTGCGGATGCCCGTACGACTCACGCCAAACACCTCCGCCAGCGCCTCTTCCGGCAATTTGCTTCCCGGCAGCAGCTGATGTTCGACAATCGCGGTCATCAGCGCCTGGAAGATGGATTCGTCTTTGTCATGCAGGTCTGGCGCGGTCTGCAGGGCATGTATGTTGTTCATTCACCACTCCGAATTTTACTTTCCGTTATCGAATCGTATACATAAAAATAAAATATTGCATACAAGATTTATTATTTTGGCCTGGATCCTGCAACACCGTTTGCACTCCCACTCAACGGGTTTTCATTCACAGGAGCAGGTTTCATGCCAAACAGTCAAAATACACCACAGGGTACGGCCGCTGATTCCGGTGCGGTTTACAGCCCACGTCTTTGCAATGAGGATCTGGCACCGACGCGTGACCAGAACTGGAGCTGGTACAACATCTTTTCGTTCTGGATGTCGGACGTGCACAGCATGGGGGGGTATGTTGTCGCCGCGAGCTTCTTTACGCTCGGGCTGGCAAGCTGGCAGGTGTTGCTCTGCCTGCTGGTGGGAATTTGTATTGTGCAGCTGTGCGCCAATCTGGTGGCGAAACCGAGCCAGATGGCGGGCGTGCCCTACGCGGTGATCAGCCGTCAGGCCTTTGGCGTCTTCGGGGCCAATATTCCGGCGGTGATCCGCGGGCTTATCGCCTTTGCCTGGTACGGCATTCAGACCTATCTGGCCGCTAACGCGCTGATGCTGGTGGCGCTGAAGTTCTGGCCGTCGCTCTCTTCGCTCACCACCGGCGCGTTCCTGGGCCTGTCGCATCTGGGCTGGATCTGCTTTGCCATTATGTGGGTCCTGCAGGCGATGGTCTTCTGGCACGGCATGAGCGCCATCAAACGCTTTATTGATATCGCCGGTCCGGCGGTCTATGTAGTCATGCTGGTCCTTGCCGGCTGGATTGTATACAAGACCGGTTTTGACGGGATCTCCTTTACCCTCGCCAGCAAGTCCCTGAGCGCGGGCGAGCAGACCTGGCAGATGATCACCGCGACGGCGCTGGTGGTCTCCTACTTCTCCGGCCCGCTGCTCAACTTTGGTGATTTCTCCCGCTACGGGAAGAGCATGGGTGAGATCCGCCGTGGTAACCGCTGGGGCCTGCCGTTTAACTTCCTGCTGTTCTCCATCGTCACCGTGGTGATTGTTTCCGGTACCCAGTCGCTGTTTGGCCGCATGATCACCGATCCGATTGAGACCGTCAGCCGCGTGGGTAACGATCTGGCGGTGGCGATTGGCCTGCTGACGATGATCACCGCCACCATCGGGATCAATATCGTGGCGAACTTCGTCTCCCCGGCGTTTGATTTCTCTAACTGCTCGCCGCAAAAAATCAGCTTTCGCACCGGGGGCATGATTGCCGCCGTCGGCTCGATCCTGCTCACCCCGTGGAACCTGTTCAACTCGCCGGAACTTATCCACTACACCCTCGACGTGCTCGGGGCGTTTATCGGCCCACTGTTCGGCATTCTGATTGCCGACTTCTACCTGATTAAACGCGGCAAGGTGTCGGTCGACGATCTGTTCAACGACACGCCAGAGGGCAAATACTGGTACCGCAACGGCTTTAACCCGAAAGCCATTGGCGCGCTGATCCCCTCCGTTACCGTGGGTCTGGTGATCAGCTTTATTCCGGCCCTGCATGAGGTGGCGAACTTCAGCTGGTTTATCGGCGTCTTCCTCGGCGGTGTCACCTACCGCTGGCTGGCGCGGGAAGAGCGCGAGACGGCAAAGGCAACGTCGTTCAGCTCCCGCGTGGCAACGCAAAAAGAGTAACCCTTCCCTTCCGGCCGCAGTTTATCTGCGGCCTGTTCATTCTGGCACCCTTCTTGCTGAGCCTTATCACCCCGCTACGCACACACTAAGGCAGGAACCATGATGGATTACCAGACAGCGATCCGCGGTGCATTTTTTGACATTGCCCGGGTCTGCGACAGCGCAGACGCGATTGCCCAACACGCGCGCTATCTTGAGGACGGGGTGCTGTTTATACAGAACGGAAAAATTCTGGCGCACATGTCCTGGCAGGAGGGCGAGCCGTTTCTTGACCCGCACAAAGGTTACACCGACCTGCGCGGCAAGCTGCTGCTGCCCGGATTTATCGACACCCACATCCATTACCCGCAAACGGAGATGATCGGCGCGTTTGGCGAGCAACTGCTGGAGTGGCTGACGACCTATACCTTCCCGGTGGAGAGCCAGTTTGCCGATGAAGCCTACGCGAAAGATATCGCCGAATTTTTCATTAACCAGCTGGTCAGCAATGGCACCACCACCGCGCTGGTGTTTTGTACCCTGCATCCCGAATCGGTCGAGGCGCTGTTTACCGAAGCCCTACGCCTCAACATGCGCCTTATCGCCGGCAAGGTGATGATGGACAGGCACGCGCCGGACTACCTGAGTGAAGATCCCAAACAGAGCTACCGGCAAACGCGGGCGTTGATCCAGCGCTGGCACCACCGGGGGCGGCTGGGCTATGCCATTACGCCGCGCTTTGCCCCGACCTCATCCCCCGAGCTGCTTACCGCGGTCAGCCTGCTCAGAGAGGAGTTCCCGGATACCTGGCTGCAGACCCATCTGAGCGAAAACCCCAACGAAGTAGCCTGGGTGAGCGATCTCTGGCCGGAGCACGAGCGTTATCTGGACGTGTATCATCACTACGGCCTGACCGGCGAGCGCAGCGTGTTTGCCCACGGTATTCATCTGCACCACAGCGAGTGGCAGTGCCTGCATGACACCGGTTCGGCGGTGGCGTTTTGCCCTACCTCTAACCTGTTTCTCGGCAGCGGGCTGTTTCGCCTGCCCGCCTGCTGGCAGCACAGGGTACGAATGGGCATTGGCACCGACGTGGGGGCGGGCACCACCTTCAGCATGCTGCGCACGCTGGGGGAAGCCTATAAGGTCGGCCAGCTTCAGAGCTACCGCCTGCGCGCCAGCGAGGCGTTTTATCACGCTACGCTGGGCGGGGCGCACGCGCTGAGGCTGGACGATAAGATTGGCAACTTCACCCCCGGCAAAGAGGCGGATTTCGTGGTTATCGACCCTGACGTGACGCCGCTGCAGCGCCTGCGCAATCGCCGCTGCAGGGATATTTACGAGCAGCTCTTTGTGCTGATGACTCTGGGTGACGAGCGCAACATCAGCGAGACCTGGGTCAACGGCGAGCAGGTGTGGTCAACTGCCCCGGTAGGTTGACCACCCGCCGGGGGCAATCACAAACGGCAGATGGAAGTGCTCCTCTGCCGTTTCTCCCGTCACAAAATCAATTTGCGCGCAGGGCCAGATCGTGTCGCGGCCGGTGTCGCGAAACCATGCGCCGATCTCCGCCACCAGCCGGTAACGGCCTGCGGGCAGAGAGGGAACGAACGCGGCGATGCGCCCCTGCGCGTTGGTTACTCCCGTGGCGAGCGTCTTCCCCTCCTGTTGAAGATGGACGGTCACGCCCTCTGCAGGTTTGCCCGTTGAGATATCCAGAATATGTGTGCTTAACGTACTCATTCGCTAATGACTCCTTCCAGCCGTAGCAGCGTAATTTCCCGTAACTGTTCCAGCGCGGCACGGACCTCCTGTGCGTCACTGTTTTCCAGCCGCGCGTGCAGCGCCTGTAACATCTCCTCACCGCTGCGGCCTTTGGCGCGGATCAGAAAGACCCGTCCAAAACGGGCTTCGTAGCGGGCGTTGGCCTCGCGTAACGCCTGCACCAGCCCGGCATCACGGTCATTCACCGCGCCCTGCTCCTGGCGCGACAGCGCCGCCTCCGCCCCGCTGCCCGCGGGCTTTTCGCCAATGCGCGGGTGCGCGCTCAGGGCGAGGGTTAATGCCGCGTCATCCCAGGTTTGCGTCAGGGCCTGCGCCGTGATGAACAACGCCTCCCGGCTCGGGTAAGGCCGCCCGTGAACCAGCGCGTCGGCCCAGCCGGGGATCGCCACGCAGGGGTGAAGCAGCGCCACCGCGTCGTGGGCCGGAAGATGATTAAAGTCGTGCAGTGCGATCATAGCGTCTCCTGTGGTGTCCTCTTCCGGGCTGTTGCACAAACCACGCCACAGTTGCCCCGGCGTGAAACAGTCGATTCCGGATGCGTGAAGCGGAAATTTTTGATTCAAAAAAAGGCACGCTCACCGCGTTTACGCACCTTAGCAGTGCAAGTACCGCTCTCACAACGCCGTTTTCGCCACGCTGCAGCCTGGTACGCAAATTGCTGAATAACCTTACCCCAGCAAAAGGAGAGAAGCATGAGAGCAATCGTCATTGGCGCGGGTATTGGCGGCCTGAGCGCCGCCGTCGCACTGAAGAAAGCGGGAATCGACTGTACCGTATTTGAAGCCGTAAAAGAGATCAGGCCCGTCGGGGCGGCCATCTCCATCTGGCCTAACGGCGTGAAATGCATGCAGCACCTCGGGATGGGGGAGATCGTTGAGACGTACGGCGGGCCGATGCGTTTCATGGCCTATAAAGATTACCGGCGCGGCGAGACCCTGACCCGCTTCAGCCTTGCCCCGCTGGTTGAGCGTACCGGAGGGCGTCCCTGCCCCGTCTCGCGCACTGAACTCCAGCGCGAAATGCTGGAGTTCTGGGGACGCGATAACGTGCAGTTCGGCAAGCGCGTCGAACACGTCCATGAAGACGACGCTGGCGTGAGCGTGACCTTCACCGATGGCACCACGGCGCACGGGGATTTTCTGATTGCCGCCGACGGCGCCCACTCGGCGGTTCGCCCGTACGTGCTGGGCTATACCCCGGCGCGCCGCTATGCCGGTTATGTGAACTGGAACGGGCTTGTGAAGATTGACGAAGAGATTGCACCGGCTCATCAGTGGACCACCTTCGTTGGCGAAGGCAAACGCGTGTCGCTGATGCCCCTCTCCGGCGGACGGTTTTATTTCTTTTTTGACGTGCCGCTCCCGTTGGGCCTGGCGGAGGATCGCACCACCCTGCGCGCCGATCTCACGGGCTACTTCCGCGGTTGGGCGCCGCCGGTACAAAAGCTTATCGCCGCGCTCGACCCGCAGACCACCAACCGCATTGAGATCCACGACATTGAGCCGTTCGATACGCTGGTGCGCGGCAACGTTGCGCTGCTGGGCGATGCCGCGCACAGCACCACGCCGGATATCGGCCAGGGCGGATGTGCGGCCATGGAAGATGCGGTGGTGCTGGGTCAATGCCTGCGTGAAAACCACAACGTGACGCTGGCGCTGCGACAGTACGAAGCGCTGCGCTGCGACCGGGTGCGCGACCTGGTGCTGAAGGCGCGTAAACGCTGCGACGTGACCCACGGCAAAGACATGGCGCTGACGGAGGCCTGGTATCAGGAACTCAAAGAGGAGACCGGAGAGCGCATCATCAACGGTCTGTGCGACACCATTCAGGGCGGCCCGTTAGGCTGAACGCAAGAGGGATGAACATGAAAAGAGAACCGACCCCACCCGCCCACTGCACGTTTGAGCCAGAGGACTGGCTGCGTCTGGCGAAATGCTGGCATCCGGTCGCCCGGGCCTGCGACATCGGCCCGGCGCCGGTTAAAGCGACCCTGCTGGACGAACAGCTGGTGATTTACCGGATCAACGACCAGGTCGTGGTCGCCCGGGACGTGTGCCCGCACCGCGGCGTGCCGTTGACGCTCGGCTTTCACGATGAGCACGGGATTATCTGTCCCTATCATGGCCTGCGTTTTGGGGAGGACGGGCGCTGCAACCGCATTCCGTCCAGCCCCGACCAGCCCGTTCCGGCAAAGTTGAACCTGATTAATTACGCCGTGGAGGAGCGCTTTGGCCTGATCTGGACCTGCCTGGCGTTTGATCCGGATAATCCCGCGCCGCTGCCCACCCTGCCGCACTGGGATGACGATGGATTTCAGCAGATTAACTGCCCGGCGTTCGAGGTGAATGGCTTCGCCGGGCGTCAGGTGGAAGGGTTTCTGGACGTGGCGCACTTTGCCTGGATCCATACCGATACCTTTGCGGATCCCAATAACCCGCTGGTCCCTGACTATCAACCCCAGGAGACGCCGTTTGGCTTTGTTGCCGATTACTGGAGTACGGTGAGTAACTATCCTCCCGCTTCGGATGTGCAGGCCCCGGAGGGCTTCCGCTGGTTGCGCCATTTTGAAATGCACCTGCCGTTTACCGCCACCCTGACGATCCATTTTCCGGGAGAATCCCGGCTGGTAATCATGAATGCCGCGTCGCCCGTTTCCTCACGCGTGACCCGCATGTTCGCCCCTATCGCGCGTAATTTTGATCTGCATATTCCGGTGGAAGAGGTGCATGCCTTTAACCTGCGCATCTTTGAAGAAGATCGCCTGATGGTGGAAACCCAGCGTCCGGAAAGCCTGCCGCTGGATCTCACCCTGGAAGCGCATATCCCCGCGGATAAAAGCTCGATTGCCTACCGCCGGGGACTGAAGAAGATGGGCTTTGGCGCATTTTTCCTGGTATGACGGAGGCCCGTATGTTGAACGTGATTGTTGACGGACTGTGGCGCGAGGGGGACAAGAGCCTCGCCGTCAGGATGGTGGCCGAAAACGGCGAAGCGCTGCCGGCATGGCAGCCCGGGGCGCACATCGACGTACATCTGCCCTGCGGGGTTATTCGCCAGTACTCCCTGACCGGGGCGTGCGGCGATGAGGGGTATCTAATCTGCGTGGGGCGGGAAGCCGCCTCGAGGGGTGGGTCGCGCTACGTTCACGAAACGCTACGTCCGGGGCAGAAGCTGCTGATTTCGGCCCCGCGCAATCTGTTTCCGCTGGTGCAGGCAGAACGGGTTTTATTGCTGGCGGCGGGGATCGGCATTACGCCGCTGTACGCGATGGCCCTGCAACTGAAGGCCGCCGGCACGCCGTTTACGCTGCACTACTACGTCCGGGACCGGCAAAGCGCGGCATTTGCCCGCGCGCTTTCAGCGTGCGATGCGTGCGTCATCCATACCGAGAGCCCGCGCACCACGCTGGACGGGCATCTCCCGATGCCTGAGCCGGGGCTTCACGCCTGGATCTGCGGACCCGCAGGGTTTATGGAAAAAGTACGTGAGGTCGCCACTGCGAAGGGCTGGGACGACGCCCATCTTCACAGCGAGGCGTTTCAGCCTGCTACGCCCGCCAGTGGCGGTGCTGCGGGTGAGATCTTTACGGTCAAGCTGGCCTCCACCGGCGAGCGCTGGCCGGTCCCTGCGGATAAGAGCATCGCCCAGGTACTGCAGGAACATGGCGTGGACGTACCGCTTTCCTGCGAGATGGGGATCTGCGGCGCCTGCCTGACGCCGGTGATTGACGGCGTGGTGGATCACCGGGATAGCGTGCAGTCAGAGGCAGAAAAAAGCGCGACGGAGCAGCAGGTGGCGCTGTGCTGCTCGCGAAGCCATTCCGGGGAGCTGGTGATCGGGCTGTAACCCCCCTGAAAACGCTTTCTTGCCGGGTGGCGCTGCGCTTACCCGGCCTACAATCCGTAACAAATCAAACGTATCGCATTCCGTCACGCCGGAACCGGCAACTCAATGCCGCTTTGCGCCAGTAGCCCCATCTCGCAATACATCGCGCATGCCGCACTGACGATAGACATTGCCAGCGCGGCACCGCTCCCTTCGCCAAGACGCATGTCAAGATGGATAAAGGGCGCCAGCCCAAGGTGCTCCAGCGCACGTCTGGCCCCTTTTTCGGCGGAAAAATGAGAGGGAATACAGTAGTTCTTAACTTCTGGCGCAATCTGACAGGCGGCGATGGCTGCGGCATACGAGAGAAAACCGTCCAACACAACGGGCAGTCCGCATGCGCCAGCGCCTAATATCACCCCGGTCATACCCACCAGGTCATAGCCGCCAACTTTGGCCAGAACGTCAACCGCATCGCGCGCATCCGGCTGGTTAATGCGTATTGCCTGCCGAACAATGGCTTCCTTATGCTGTACCCTGTCCTGCGGCAAATTTGCCCCAATCCCCACCACCTCATGCGGATCGCTGTCGGTCAGTACGCTGATGATTGCCGAGGCCGGCGTCGTGTTCGCAATACCCAACTCGCCAACGCCAAAGATGGAAATCCCCTCCTGAGCACGTTTTTTAACGAGGCTGGCGCTCGCCAGCAGCAGGTGTTCGGCATCCTGACGGCTCATCGCAGGCCCCTGGGCGATATTCCCGCAGCCACGAGAGAGTTTAAGGCTGAGCATATTGTCAACAGGCTCACCGTCAATGCCGATGTCAACGGGGAGTACCGACGTCTGGCTAGTGCGGGCCAGCACGCATACCCCGGTCAACCCCTTTTGCATATTGACGGCCTGAAGCCTGGTCACCACTTTCGGCGTCACAGCCACGCCTTCATCAAACACGCCATGGTCGGCGCACATCACGATAATCTCTTTTTGCAGATTATCGAGCCTGTCGATTCCCCCCATTCCCGCAAGCTGTATTGCCAGACTCTCCAGCCGACCGAGGCTGTTTGTCGGCTTGATTAAGCCATCAACATGCCGCGAGGCCGCCTCGATCTTCTGTTTATCAAGCGGTCTGATGGCCGCCGCCAGCGCCTTCACTGTCCCCATCCTCATCACCCTCACTCTTCAGTTTGCCAAACGCTTCTGCCATTAAATACGCGTAATACCCAATACCCGGCCCGATTTTCAACGACCGTGTAGGCATCATGACTGAACGGGAAATGCCACATCGCTGCCGGAGGCATCCCTAACCAGGTTGCCAGCAGCAGGCTCAGCACGCCCTGATGCGCCACAATGAGCATCTCTTCGTGCTGCTGCAGTTGACTCATCTCATCCGCCGCCGCCCTGACACGTGCGGCGAAATGCGGGAAAGCTTCGCCGCCGTCGGGCGTGGCGTTTTGCCAGTCATCCATCCAGCGCTGCCACGACGCGGGATTTTCTTTTTCAATGTCGCTGTAGTGCCGCATCTCCCATTCGCCAAAATCCAGCTCGTTAAGACGCGCATCCACATGAACATCATGGGCAGTTGGCACGATAAGCTGCGCCGTTTGCTGAGCACGCTGCAGCGCGCTGACGCGCGTTTGCCCGAACGCGATCCCGGCCAAAAACCCGGCAACACGCTGGCTTTGCACAATGCCCTGCGGCGAGAGCGACAAATCGGTACTCCCGTAAAATACACCGCTGAGGTTAGCGGTGGTTTGACCATGCCGGACCAGAAAAATACGCATACGTCAGACCCACAGAAGCGCCAGAAGGAAGACCATTTCGCCAATCTCCTCCATCGCGCCCAGGGTATCCCCCGTTAGCCCGTTCAGTCGGCGGCTTAAAAAAGTCTTTACCGCGTTGACGGCAATCCCGGCGATGATGCTGGCGACAAGCCCCTGCATCCCCGCCATCAGCCCCACGAGCGCTACGCCGATGCAGAGGGTGATGATGGTCTCTTTGCCGCTGATATGGCCGAGATAGGCGTTTGCCATGCCAGCACCCTCACGCGCATAGTGCTGCCGGTACATGGCCAACACCATTCCCGTGCGCCCGACGATCGGCGCACACACCAGCAGTGCAAAGAGAGTATTAACAGGAAGATGAGCCAGGGAGATCGCCGTAGCGACTTTGATAAGGATGCAGAATACGATGGCCAGACCGCCGTAAGTCCCCAACCGGCTATCGCGCATAATCTCCAGCATCCGTTCACGGGTGCGGGCAGAAAAAACGCCATCGCAGGTGTCCGCCAGACCGTCCAGATGAAACCCGCCGGTCAGCAGCACCAGCGCCAGCACCCAGGCAACCGCACCGATGATGATGCCCCCGCCGGTCTGGCTCACCGCCAGATAGCTTACGGCGGCCAGGCCACCAACGATCAAGCCCACCACGGGGAACCAGGGAACGCCACGGCCATACTGCGAGAATTCAACGCCGTCGCTCCATTTTTGCGGCACCGGTATGCGGGTAATAAATCCCAGCGTCGCCCACAACATTTTTAACGACATTTAATCTTTACTCCAATTCCCGAGACAACCAGCCACACGTCCTGCGCCGCCCGCGCCAGCTTTTGGTTCGCGCGCCCGGCAATATCAACAAAATGACGCGCCAGCCGATTCTCTGGCGTAATGCTCATGCCCAGCTCATTGGTCACAATATAAACCGGCGCCGCCGACTGCTGGCAGGCCGCAATCAGGTCGTCCACCTGCTCTTGCAACACCGCCTCAAGCGCGAAAAAATCGAGGGTTTCTGGCGACGCGCCGCCGCTGGCGTCATAGAGCAGGTTCGACAACAGGGTGGTGACGCATTCCAGAACAACGCCTTCGCCCGGCTGCACCTGGTGGCGGATCACATCGCCCAGATCGCGATACCCTTCCCAGGTTCGCCAGTGCGCAGGACGCTGGGCGCGGTGCTTGTCAACGCGCAGCGCCATCTCTTCATCGGTAATCACTGACGTCGCGATATACAGCACGCGTTCGCACTGCTGCGCCGCCAGTTGTTCGACGTGCGCACTTTTCCCGCTGCGCGCGCCTCCGGTGACTAATATCATGCGCCCACCTCCTGATGCTCCCGCATAATTTGATAGATCTTTTTAATATCAATATGTTCTCGCATCGCGCTCGCCAGGATATCAAACTGTTGCGCTTTATAAGCCGCGTAATCTACCGCAACGTCTAATGGCGCCAGTCCTTTGCGCTGGCGTAAGCCATCCACCATGGCGCGCGTGAACGCATCGTTATCGAATAACCCATGGAGATACGTTCCTATCACCTTCCCGTCAGCGCTGATGGCACCATCGGCTATGTGCGTGCCCCCTTTTTCCAGAAACAGCGCCGGGTCACCGTCGGAGATCAGCCGGGTCTCTCCCATATGAATCTCATAACCCTGCACCTTCATGCCTGATAACGGGGCAAGCCACGTCGGCAGTGCCGACGCCATCCGCGCAGAAACCTGCGTCGTGGTTTTTCGCTGCGCAAAGCGAGTCACGGTATGAAGTAGACCCAGCCCTGGCTGGGTTCCCATTCCCGATTCCACCTCATCAATGATGGTGTCGCCAAGCATCTGGTAGCCGCCGCAAATGCCCATGACGGGCACGTTCTGTTGGTGGGACTGCAGCACCGCGTGCGCCATGCCGCTTTCCCGCAGCCAGGCCAGATCGCCCAGCGTATTTTTACTGCCGGGGAGAATCACGAGGTCAGCCCCCGCCACCTCCTGGGGAGAGCGAACATAGCGCACGCGCACATCGGGCTGCGCCGAGAGGGCGTTAAAGTCGGTGAAGTTGGAGATATGCGGGACCTGCACCACGGCAATGTCGATATCACGCGGCGCGGTTCGCAGGTATTTTCCCTTTTGCAGCGCCACGCCGTCCTCATCTTCCAGATCCACATCCAGCCACGGCATAACCCCCAACACCGGCACGCCGGTCAGGTTTTCTATCTGTTCAATGCCCGAACAGAGCAGCGCAACATCGCCACGAAATTTATTGATGATGACCCCTTTCACGCGTGCCCGCTCGTGGTCGTGCAGCAGCGCCAGCGTACCGTAGATGGCGGCAAACACGCCGCCTCTGTCAATGTCCGCCACGAGGATCACCGGGCACTGCGCCATTTCGGCCATCCCCATATTGACGATATCGCGATCGCGCAGGTTAATTTCCGCCGGGCTACCCGCGCCTTCCAGCACCAGCACGTCATACTCTCTGGCCAGGCTGTTATAGACATTACGGATCTGCTCCCGCAGACGCGGTTTGTACGCGTGGTAGCTGACCGCGTCCATATCGGTCGCCACTTGCCCCATCAGCACCACCTGCGCTTTACGGTCACTGGTCGGTTTTAACAACACCGGATTCATCCGTACGTCTGGCGTTATCCCCGCCGCCTGGGCCTGAAAAATCTGCGCGCGGCCCATCTCTTTTCCCTCAGGGGTGATACCGGAATTGAGCGCCATATTCTGCGATTTAAACGGCGCGGTACGCAGGCCATCCTGATAAAAAATCCGGCACAGCCCTGCCACCAGGACGCTTTTACCGACGTCAGAAGCGGTTCCCTGCAACATAATTGCCTGCGTCATGAGGCCTCCTTCATTACGTTTTTTTGTCGCATACGGCTGAAAAATTCATCTTCGGTTTTGCATAACGGCAGGCCAAGTTGCGCATGCAGTTTGACGAGCCAGGGCTGCGTTAATCCGGCCCGTTCAATCAGTTCGCTGCGGGCAAACACCTCGCCCGGCGCACCGTGCGCCAGCACTTCTCCCTGACGCAGCACGTAGACGGCATCGCTGACCTCGTAAATCAGGTCAATATCATGACTGGAGATCACCACGTGGTTCCCCTGCGCCACAATACGTCTGATAATCTCGATCATCTGCGTGCGTCCTGAAGGATCAAGCCCGGCCGTGGGCTCGTCCAGCAGAAGATAGCGCGCCCCCAGTACCAGCGCCCCAGCGATGGCGACTCGCTTCTTTTGCCCATGGCTCAGGCACTGGATCGGCTGCTGACGAAAACGCTGCGCGTCGACCAGCGTCAGCGCATCGTCGACGCGCCGCGCGATCTCCGGCTCCGCCACCCCCAGGTTGCGCAGGCTGAAGGCGATGTCGCTATCAATATCGGTATAAAAGATCTGCTGATCGGGGTCCTGAAACACCGTTGCGACCTGTTGACGGAGCGCCAGCAGTCCGCGTTTGCTGTAGTCCAGCGACTTCCCCTGCCACAGCACCGCCCCCTGCTGCGGCCTCAGCAGGCCGCTCAGGTTCATAAATAACGTCGACTTTCCGCAACCGTTAGCCCCGACCAGCCCGGTGACGGCATGGGTCGAAAAATCCAGCGTCAGCCCTTTAAGTACCTGCGCCTCCTGATAGCGAAACCAGAGATTGGCGGTGGTCAGCATGGTGCGATTCCTTACAGGGGAAAATCACCCTGGTAGAGTTTAATATCCAGCGTGGTCGCCATCTGCTGATAGCGAATCAACACCCGGGTAAACAGCAAACCGACCAGCATCGCCAGAGAGCGATAACATTTTGGCAGGCTGCGATAGCCAAAACGCAGGGTCTGCGCGCGATGAATCGCCAGCGCTTCGTCCAGCAAAATAAAAATAAAGCGCCAGGTCAGCAGAATCTGTTCGGTAAGCAGACGCGGCACGCGCGCCCGCTTAAGCAGTACAATCAGCTGCGGAAACGGCAAGTTCAGTACCAGCCAGAACGTCGCCGCCAGCGCGGCAAGGCTGCGCCAGAAGGTTTCACTGGCGGCGGTCATCCCGGAAACGGTGATCCCCAGCCAGTAGTGCCCCACGGGGACGCTGACCACCAGCGTGTGCGGGTCTCGGGTGACGCTAAAGAGGATCGTCAGTACCCCGACCAGCAGAAAGCCAAACGGCAACGCCATCCAGCGGCACCAGCGCCAGAAGCTCATACGCAGCAGCCAGCAGGTCAGTCCCGCCGTCAACGCCACTACGATCCCCTGTCCCAGCGGCGGCAGCACAAACGCCAGCATCATCAGCACCAGCCAGAGCAGAAACTTGCGTTCCGGCGCAACGTGAGCCCAGCGGCTCTGGTAGCTAAGCCTGTCAAGCCCGGTCATCACGGCGCTGTCTGCCTTTCGTGTAGCCCAAAATATAGAAAATCACCGCTGCGCCAATGGAGCCCTGGAGCGTAAACAGCAGGCTTTCAATTTCGCCGCTGGCGGGTTCATAGAGCGGCGTGAACCATGGCGTGTACTGCGGCGCCACCACCTGGATTTGATTTTCGGCTTCACCATCCGAGCCGCCAAATTCCCCCCCGTGATCGATAAAAAATGGCAGTACGATCAGGACAAGCACCATCGCCAACAGCATCAGCGTTTTTTTCATCTCAGTATCCTTGTGCGGTAATCAGCTGACGTTTGGTCAACTGGTCATAAATCATGACGGTTAACAATCCCTCTGCGATGGCGATGGGGATCTGCGTCAGGCAGAAAATGCCCATGAATTTCACCATCGAGCCCGTGGTACCCGTCGCCGGGTCCGGGAACGCCGCGCCAAGCTGAACCGAAGTCACAAAATAAGTCACCAGATCCGCCAGCATCGCGCACAAAAATACCCCGACATCACGACGGAGCCCGGCACGGCAGGCCATCTTCCACACCATGTACCCGACAACCGGCCCAATCACCGCCATCGACATGCCGTTCGCGCCAAGCGTGGTCAAGCCGCCGTGTGCCAGCAGCAGTGCCTGAAACAACAGCACGATGGCGCCGAGGATGGCGACGACCCCAGGCCCGAACAGAATCACGGCGAGTCCCACGCCGGTGGGATGCGAGCAACTGCCGGTTACCGATGGGATCTTCAGTGCCGACAGCACGAAAATAAATGCCCCGCACAGCGCCAGCAGGACTTTCTGGTGGCTATCCTCCTGCACGATACGGCGCAGACGCACCAGTCCGTACCACAAACACGGTAAGAAGAGCAGCCACCACGCCAGCGCCCACATCGGCGGTAAAAACCCTTCCATGATGTGCATTGCGAACGCCTGCTCCGGCACCACCATCAGCAATAGCGCCGCCGCCAGGCCACCAAATGACAGCTGTTTAAGCTGTTGTTCGAGTTTCATTCACGCATACTCCCACTGTTTGTTGACCAGAATGGTTGAGAAATAGGGTAACGGCTGGTCATCAGCAACCTCATCCAGATGCCGCCAGCACTGCTCGCCAGGGAGCGTGGCCTCTGACATCATCAGCGCACAGTTCAGCAACCCGGCCTGCGCCAGCAGCGCTTTGATGCGCGCAAACCGGCCATACACCTTCATCAGCACCAGACTGTCGTGCTGCTGCAGCGCCTGTGCAATCTCCGCTTCCGGCGCGGTACAGGCGATCACCGCCAGCGACTGCTGTTCCATCGCCAGCGGCGTTTTGGACCGCGCGGCAATCGCGGCAAACGACGTCACCCCGGGCACAATTTCCAGCCAGTCCGGATTGCCGATGCGTCGCAGTAAGAACACCCAGGTGCTGAACAGCATGGCGTCGCCCAGGGTGATAAAGCCAACCTGTTTTCCATCGTTCACCGCCATTACTAACGCGTCGGCCACCTCATCCCACACCGCCTCCTTTTCTGCATCGTCGGCGCTCATGGGAAAGTGGCAGCAGCGGATGTCGGTCTGTTGGCCGATAAACGGCCGGACGATAGAGAGCGCCAGGCTATCGCCGCCTTTGCGGCCGGCCGGGGCATAGAGAATATCCAGCGAACCGAGGATCCGTGAGGCGCGCACGGTGATAAGGTCAGACGCGCCCGGCCCGGTACTCAGGGCGTACAGTTTGCCGCTCATGCTGCCTCCTCCATCGCGACGCTCAGCGCCTGCTGCAGATGGGCGACGAACATCGCGCGCACCGCCAGGTTTTCTCCCAGCCCGCTCAGCCACGGCGTCGCCGCGATCCCGGCTGCGTTAAACAACGTCTTCCAGGAATCCTCGGCATCCGAGGCCATATCATTAATGGCGTGATCGCCTGCCACCAGCATCAGCGGCATCAGATGCACGGCGGTGACGCCCTCTTTACCGAGGCTCTCAATCAGGATGTCGACTTCCGGGTAACTCTCCACCGCACCGACGCGGGCAGGGAAACCCTGGACCATCATCATGTGGTCAAGGCAGGCATAGGCCGCAAAGGCGTGATGGCTGGCGCCGTGGCCCATAAACACCACTTTTTCCGTGGCACCAAGCGCTGGCATCTGCTGTTGCAATGCGCGTATCAGCTGCGCGTAATCGTCGTGGCTGCTCAGGAGCGGTACCCCCAGCGTCAGGCGGGTAAACAGCGGGCGCAGGCTCTGCACTTCACGGACGATTTTCTCGTACTCATCGCCGTTGATGATATGCAGGGACTGAATCGCCACATCCTGATATCCCTGAGCCGCAAGCTTTTTCAGCGCCTGCAGCGGCGTATCGATCTCAATGCCGTCACGCTGTTTCAGCTTGCGAATAATCATCCCGGAGGTGAATGCCCGAAACAGCTCACGGTCAGGGCAGCTTTCTGCCAGCGCACGCTCGCAGGCCACAATGTTCTTCTCGCAGGTATCGTGGTAGCTGGTACCAAAGCTGACCACCAGAAGCGCCTTTTTCATCACTATCTCCTTAAGCAACGGCCATCCAACGCGCTAAACGCCCGGCGAATGCGGCCTGACTTTCCAGTAACTCGTCTCCCGTCACCAGCGGTGCCGGGCGTGTAATCACGATGCAGGGAATGCCCGCATCCAGACAGGGTTGAACCTTTTCCCGATAACCGCCTTCCGCCCCGGACGCTTTGGTTATCATCACGTCAACCCGGCACTGACGATAAAACGCCGCGTTAAACTCAGCGCTGAATGGTCCGCACAGGGCGAAAATCTCGGTAACACCAAAGCCAAGCCCGGCGCATTGCTCAAGGACCTCGGGCACCGGCAGTACCCGGGCCAGCAGCGTTTTCTCCGGCAGCGCGGTACGCCAGCGCGCCAGATCTTTACTCCCGGTAGTCAGCAGCACGCGTTCGCCAAGACGCCGCGCGATGTCGCAGGCCTCTTCAATTCCCGGCACGCTGTAGAGCAGCGGATGCGTCAGCTCGCTAAGCTGTTCAGGGCGCTGATAGCGGCTAAGCAACACGCCCACCGTTTCACAGGCCGTCAGGATGTTGCGGCTGACCACCTCAGCGTAGGGATGCGAAGCGTCAATCACCCAGCGGGTCCTGTTTTCCGTAAGCCAGTCAACCATCTGTTGCGGCTCCAGACGACCACAGCGCACGCGCCCCTTAATGTCGCCCGCCAGCCGCTTCCCGGTGGGCGTCGCCACCGACAGGGTGTAGGCCACGCCAGCCGCATCCAGCTGGTGGCAGATCGCGCGGGCATCGCTGGTGCCCCCCAAGACCAGCACGTCGCCATATTTCACAGCACATAACCCCGCGGTGTGATCATCAGCCCCTCCTGCACATACGTGGCTTTATTTCCGACAATCACCAGACTCGTCATATCGACCGGCTCAAAGTCCATGTCACCCAGCGTGGTTAACCACTTCTCCTGCTTTTTACGCCCGGCAGATTTCACTACCCCTACCGGCGTTTGCGGACTTTTACTGGCGCGCAGCAGCTCAAATGCGCGTGCCAGATGGCCCTCGCGACCCCGACTGCGCGGGTTATAGAAACAGATGACAAAGTCCGCTTCTGCCGCGGCGACAATGCGTTTTTCGATGACGGGCCACGGCGTCAGCAGATCGCTTAAGCTGATGTGGCAAAAATCGTGCATCAGCGGTGCGCCAAGCAGAGAGGCGGCGGCGATACTGGCCGTCATCCCGGGGATCAGGCGAACCTCAACGTCCAGTTTCTGTTTGCTGACCAGCTTTAGCACCAGCCCCGCCATGCCATAAATACCGGCGTCGCCGCTGCTGATAAGCGCGACATTATGCCCGGCCTGCGCCAGCTCAATCGCCGCCTGGCAGCGTTCAATCTCCTTACACATACCGGTTTTGATGACCTGTTTGTCGCCCGTGAACGCCTTCACCAGATGGGTGTAGGTTTTGTAGCCAACGATGATTTCTGCCGCCTGTAACGCGTCTACGGCTTCCATGGTCATCATGGCCTGCGAGCCCGGGCCGATTCCAATTACGGTTAACATCAGTGTGAAACTCCCAAAGTGATAGTGACGCCCTGTTCGCGCAGGGTTTCTCCTCGTAGTTGCCCATGGCTCAGCAGCCACGCTGCCGGACCCGAGACGCTCCCCACCCCAACCGTCTGGCGTACAAAGGGTGAGGCCGCAAAGCGATGTTCGTGCTCACGCAGCGCGTCAGCGGTAAAGGTTTCAAAAGGAACACGCCAGCAGGCGGCAAGCTGAAGCAGGCCCGCTTCGTCTTTTTTAAGGGAGACGCTGCCAATCGCTTTCAGCGCCAGCGGATCGAACTGCTGCGCCTCAAGCTGACGCGACAGCAGCGTCGCCAGTAGCGAATACGGCGTGTTGCGTCGACAGCCGATGCCTGCCACAACCCGCTGCGGGACCAGCTTCCAGTGCGGCAGCGGCAGTTCCGGCAACGTATTTCGCAACGTAATACACACCAGCGCATCCAGTTCAGGGAGGTGCTGCAGGTCGCTCACGGTAATAAATCCGCGCCGATCGCACTGACTGACGTCGCTATCGAGTTCGACATCCCACCACAACCCTACCCGCTGGTGGCTCACCAGCATCTGGTTGACGATTTTTACCGTCGTTCGGAAATCGCGCATTCGGGCATTGAGCTGAATGGCAAGGGTATCCAGCGCGGCCATCTCGTTGACGTCCGTGGCGGTGGTTATCACCGGGTCAGCCCCCAGTATTCCCGCCAGGTAGCGAGTCAGCGCATTCGCGCCGCCAGCATGGCCGGAAAGCAGGCTAATCACGTGCTGCCCACGCTCATCGATCACCACCACCGCCGGGTCGCTCAGTTTGTCGTCGATCAAAGGCGCCAGGACGCGAACCGCAATGCCGGTTGCGCCAATAAAAATCAGCGCCGGGTAGTGCGTGAACGCTTCGCGAAGCGCCGGGGCAAAGCCGCCGTTGAAGGAGACAAAGCCCTCTTCCTGCAAATGCTCGCTGGCAAAGCAGGTTACCGGCAGCATCAATGCCAGGCGTTTCGCCAGCTGCACGCCACCCGGCGTCAGGCAAAACAGCGCGATGGACTCAGGCCTGACGGTATTCATGGCTAAAATCCGCAGCATAGAGTTTTGAGTAGTGATACTCCTCGCCCAGGAACTTCCCGACCAGAATGAGCGCCGTTTTGCGGATCCCCGCCTCGCGTACCTTGTCGGCGATATCCGCCAGCGTGCCGCGTACGGTGTGGCTTTCTGGCCAGGTCGCTTTATAAATGACGGCTACGGGCGTGGTGTCCGGGTAGCCACCTTCTATCAGACGTTCCGCCACCCGGTGAATACGCTGGACAGAGAGATAAATCGCCATGGAGGTCTGATGGCTGGCAAATGACTCCAGCTGTTCACGCGCCGGTACCGGCGTACGGCCTTCGAGGCGGGTAATAATCAGGCTCTGTGAGACTTCAGGAACGGTGTATTCGACCCCAAGCTCCGCCGCGGCGCCGAGGAAGGCGCTGACGCCGGGCACCACCTGCCAGGCAATGCCGCGTTTGGTCAGCTCTTCGCCCTGCTCACGGACGGAACCGTAGAGCGAGACATCACCGGTTTGTAAACGTACCACCGTTTTTCCGGCCTTCACGCCTGCCGCCATCAGGTCAAGGATCTGTTCTAAATGGAGTTCCGCGCTGTCGTGGCATTCGGCCTCCTGCGGGCAATAGGCCAACAGTTCGGTATTGATAAGCGAACCGGCATAGATAACCACCTGCGCCTGCTGCAGCAGCCGATATCCCTTGAGCGTGATGAGCTCACGATCGCCGGGACCTGCACCGACAAACCACACACAACGGGAATCAAACGTCTCAGACATGGTGTTCTTCCTTCTGACAGGCGATAACATAAACAGGATTATTCGGTTTGAAATAGTGGCCGCTGCCGAGCGAGGTCAGCGCGGAGCTCTGCATTTGCAGGCAATCAATGTCCTGCACGCCGATCTGCTGCAAATGGGTCAGCGCGGTGGTGAGGTTTTCCATCAGGATAAAGGTCATGACCAGACGTCCGCCTGGATGTAACTGGCGCATGGACCAGTCAATAAGCGATGTCAGATGGCCACCGCTGCCGCCCATAAATACCGCATCGGCCTTATCCGCCACCGGTAACGGTGCAACGCCCGGCAAAATCGTGATATTGCGACAGGCAAAATGCTGGCAATTTTCCGCAAGCAGTTGCAGAGCCGCAGGGTTACGCTCAATGGCCGTTACGCGCAGAGAGGGAAACAGCAGCGCAGCCTCTATCGACACGCTCCCGGTCCCCGCGCCTACATCAATCAGATGGCTGACGCGGTGCAGCTCCAGTTTCGCGAGGGCAAGCGCGCGTACCGTCTCTTTGGTCATCGGCACCGTTTCGCCGCGCAGAAACAGTTCATCTTTCATCGAGGATCACCAGGGCATTCATCTCATAGTCGGCACTGACCTCACTGACGGGCAGCCAGTGGATCCGTTCGTTTGCCATCGCCAGGTTTTCACCAATCACCATCCAGCGATGCCCCTTACCGCGTGCGACCAGCTGCGCGGCAATCTCTTTCGGCCCGCACTGGCTATCGGTGACCATTGCCACTTTGCGATGCCGTACCAGTTCATCAATATTCACACTGCGACCATGGCTGCTGGTGAGCCATATCTCATTCATATCAATGCCCGCCTGCGCGCACAGGTACTGCACCGCGCTGATGCCGGGAATCACGCGCACGCGCGCAATACCAAAATGCGCCACCATTCGCGATCCGATGCCGTAAAACAGCGGATCGCCGGAGGCGACAATCACCACCTTTTTCTCCTGACGCGCCTCAACCCAGGCCAGCAGCTCCGGAATGTTGGCGCCGAGGACAAACGTCTCGCCGCCAAACGCCGGAAACGCCTGCAGGTGGCGTTTTCCGCCAACCAGCGCATCGGCGCGCTCAACGGCGTCTCGCGCAGCGGGCGTCATCAGGGAGAGTCCCGCTGGCCCCATTCCCACGACCGTTAACATTGCAGCTCCCGGGCTATCGCCTCGACCGGGCGGTTGCTGCCCAGCACCTGGTTATCAAAGGAAAACAGAATGGCGTCACAGGCCGGTGGATTTTTGGTAAAGCGCAGCATCTGCATCACGCGCAGGCAGATACGTTCGGCAAGGTGGCTGTAAAGAACCTGAAAACCCCAGGTTTCGATATGTTCCATCGCCGCTTCGGTGGTATCGCAATCGCTGACGGCGGTCAGTAATTCCAGCGGCGCGCCGAGTAGCGCCAGATGCGCCACCAGCGTTTCCATGCGTGCATCAGCGATATGGCTGTGGGTGTGGAAAATCCCGGCGGCAACTTTGATCAGTTTGCCAGGATGGCCGACCAGCACTATCTGGCGAAATCCCAGCCGCACCGCCTCTTCGATCATGTAGCCGACAAAATTGCTCATGGTGACCACGACATCTTCATCGATGCCCATCTGCTCACGCACAAAACGCTCGCCATGATTGCCCGGTACCAGTACGACCCGTTCCAGCCCGGCCGCGCGTTTAATCTCCAGATCAAGAGAAAGCGATCGTTTCCAGCTCTCCTCTGACATCGGAGTCACAATGCCAGTTGTGCCGATGATCGAAATGCCGCCCAGGATCCCGAGGCGTGAGTTGTAGGTTTTCCGGGCCCGTTCTTCCCCTTCAGGCGCAAAAATTGTTATGTCTGCCCCGCGGGTCGGGCCAATCGCCTCACGCACCGCGGTTTCAATGGTGTGACGCGGTGTGCGGTTGATCGCCGCGCTGCCGAGGGGCAGGCCAATGCCTTTGCGCGTCACGGTCCCTACGCCTTCGCCGCCCGACAGCGTAATCTCGCCGCTGTCGTTGAGCGTCACGCGAGCAAAAATCAGCATACCGTGCGTGGCGTCGACGTCATCACCGCCGTCTTTGCGGATGGCGGCAATCGCCTGCTGTCCTTCAATGTGCGGCGATTCCACGTTCAGACACAGCGTAACGCCGGAGGGCGTGACAATGGAGACCTGATGAATGAGGTGCTGGCGCAGCACCATCAGCGCGGCGACTTTCGCTGCCGCGGTCGCGCAGGAACCGGTGGTGTAGCCTTTGCGTAACGCCTTCCCGTTATGCCATACCGGGGCATCGAAGGTTGAATCGCTCATCGCGCCCCCTGCAGGTAATAGAGCATGGCGTTCACAATCGCTGCTGCCACATTGCTGCCACCTTTGCGTCCGAGTGCCGCAATAGCGGGCAAATGGCTGTGCGTCAGCGCCTCTTTCGACTCCGCCGCCCCCACAAACCCCACCGGGACGCCCACCACGCCGCTGACGGCAACATCATGCTCAAGCAGGCGAAACAGTGCCGTTGGCGCATTGCCAAAGACGAAGATCTTCTCACTCCCTTCCGTCACCGCGATATCAACGGCCGCCATCGAGCGGGTGATTCCCTGTGCTTTTGCCTGTGCTACCACCCGCGGGTCGCTGATATAGCAACGACATTCGCCCCCGAATGTGGCCAGCAGCGTTTTGTTGATCCCGGAGAGCGCCATCGTGGTATCGGTATAGATGACGGAGGGGCGACGGAGCGCCGCGCAAAGCTGCTCTATGGCGTCATCTGAAAACCAGAGAATATCCAGCCAGTCAAAATCTGCAGTGGTGTGGATTACCCGCTTGACGATCGCCTCATGCAGCGGGCTGGCGAACCGGTACTCCGGCCGCGTTTCGCGAATGATCTCGCCAATGATGTCGAAACTTTTGGCTTCAATCGCCTGGGGTTGCTGGATGTATTGCATTGTCTCTTGTCCTCAGGCCACGCCAACCATCAGCCAGCGTGCTGCGATAAACAGCACCAGCGCCAGGGTGGAGGAAACCCACATCAGTCGAATCGTTCGGGAAATGTCGTCTACCGCAATCGGGCGCAGCGCGTCGCCAATCCAGGGCTTTTCCACGCGCTGGCCAAAATAGGTGTTGGGTCCGCCAAGCCGGACGCCCAGCGCGCCGGCAACCGTCGCTTCAGCCCACGCGCAGTTGGGGCTGCTGTGGTTGTAGCGGTCGCGCCAGCCGACGCGCAGCGCGCGGGAGGGTCCCTCGCGGCATAGCCACGCCGCAATGCTCAGCAAGAGCCAGCTCAGGCGCGCGGGAATTGCGTTCGCCACGTCATCCATACGGGCGCTGACCATGCCGATCGCGCGGTATTTTTCGTGCCTGTAGCCCACCATTGAATCGAGGGTATTCACCGCTTTATAGGCCATCGCCAGCGGCGCACCGCCCAGCAGAAGGAAAAACAGCGGGGCGATAATGCCGTCGACCGTGTTCTCCGCGACGGTCTCCACCACCGCCCGGTTGATCTGTTCCGGCTGAAGCTGAGAGGTATCGCGCCCCACTATCCAGGAGAGTTTTTCGCGGCTTTCATCAAGGTCGCCCGCTTGCAAAGGGCGTTGAACGTCCCGTGCGGCATTTGCCAGACTGCGTCCGGCCAGCACGGTAAAAATCATCCACACCTCAATGGCCCAGCCCAGCCAGGGATGCACCATCCGTCCGAGCGTCAGCACGCCCCAGGCCACGCCCCAGGTCAGCCCCACCACCGCCAGCCACATTACGCCGCCGCCAATGCGTAACGCCGCGTCACTATGGCAGCAGTGGCGTATGCCGCGCTGCACCGCATTAATCAGGTTGCCTATCCAGCGCACCGGGTGCGGCCAGTTTTGTGGGTCGCCGATGATGACATCAAGCAGCCACGCGACGCACCATGCCAGCAGAGTCATCGCGCCCCCCTCGCCGCCGCCAGCCAGCGGCTGAGCATCATGGGACGTTGGGCAAAGTGGAGGTGCAGGTAGCTTGCGAACGTGTTGCCAACCTGCCAGCCGCCCGCCCATTCCTGCATCGTCACGCCATCGCGCACTTTTCGGCACGCCAGCACCGCTGGGGTATTGGGGAAGAAGTCGGAATAGTGGAATTCATGCCCACGCAGCACCTCCCCGCCATCGGCCAGCAGCGTGGGCTGGCGCGCCTGCGCCTCACAATAGCCAAAACGGGTCAGCCGTTTACCCATCCGGCTGTGGCCGGGGAGAATGTCGGCCATCCGGTGGGTCACCCCCTCGCTATCTTCCAGCGCGCTGCCGAGATACATCAGCCCGCCACACTCGGCGTAGATCGCCACGCCGCGCCGGTGCGCCTCCTGCAGGCTGGCGAGCATTGTGGTGTTTTCCGCAAGCCGTGCCGCATAAAGCTCCGGGTAGCCGCCCCCGAGCCAGACCATCTGGCAGTCAGGTAAACGGCTCTCCCGGAGCGGACTAAAGCGGATTATTTCGACCCCGGTACGTTCGAGCAGCATGACGTTATCCGGGTAATAGAAGTTGAAGGCGTCGTCGTCAGCCATCGCGAGCGTTAACCCGCGCCCGGCGTCCCCATCAGGCAGCGCAGGCCAGGCACCCTGCGGCATCGACGCCATCTGGCTGAGTGCGAGAAGTTGTTCGATATCTAGCGTACGTTCGAGAAGGGCGGCAAAATTCTGCCAGGTCTGCGAGTCCGCAACCGACTCCCGGGCGGTGACCAATCCGAGATGGCGCTCGGGTAAACCGACACCCTCAACGCGAGGCACATAACCCAGGACGGGTACCGTGCAGTAGTGTTCAATTGCCGCTTTGAGCAACTGATAATGTGATTCGCTGTTGACCCGATTAACAATCACCCCGGCAATATTGAGGGTGGGATCGAATCGCTGAAAACCCATTATGGTTGCGGCAATCGACGTAGAAACCGCCTTGCCGTCTACCAGCAGAATCACCGGACAGCCCAGCTGTTTTGCCATCGCGGAGGTGCTGCAATAATTCGGATCGGTGCCGTAGCCGTCATACAGCCCCATCACGCCTTCAATGACCGCGATATCCGCCTGCTGCATATGCTCGCAAAACAGCGCGTTGAGGATCGGTTCAGGCAGCATGAAGCTGTCGAGGTTGCGGGAGGCGGTACCGCTGACTTTGGTATGCCAGCCGGTATCAAGATAGTCAGGGCCCACTTTGTACGGCTGGACGCGTAACCCACGCTGTTTTAACAGACTCAACAGGCCAAGCGTCACCGTGGTTTTACCACAACCGCTTCCTGTACCTGCCAGAACAAACGCGTACTGCTTTGGCTCCATGACCCTGATCCTGTTCAGGGTGGATGAGTGGTATAGATACACGTAGCCCCAGTCTTTCGACTGTATGCATCAGTACAACCCACTTCCCACCGAAGTTGTTGAACGTTCCCGACAGGCAGGTCTTCTGGCTTAGCGTCCTCCTCGCCCGTCCTTCCTTCCCAATCTCACGATCAGTGGTCATTACGGGGTCGTCAGCATCACAGCAGCGGGGGCTGCGGGGGATTGTCACCCCCTTCCCTGCCACAAATGTGGCAAACCTGTCGGCTTACATTATGAGAAAAAAAACAGCAATGCTATTTACGGCGTTTCAATTCACCTTAGGTAATTACTTAACCGTAAGAAAAATACCTGCTGAGTAAAACGTGGCATCAGAGTAATTGACGCCTTTCTCAATAACTCAACGTTTTATCACAAAAAATAAAAAGCAAAGATAATTACGCTTAAAATCTCGATATTTATTGCGCTACGACAAGTTATTGCATCACTTGATATTTTTTCATTTTATCGTGATCAAAATTCATTAAGATATTAAAAACTGGCAATACCATAATATGGCTGTTAAACGTAAGCCCGTGCGATTTTATTGATGCATTACGCGTTCAGCGGGATCGCAGAATAATATGTAGGTTATCCAGAAAGGGAATTTGCGGTATATCAAGGTAAGAGGAATATCCTCATGACACTATGTTTCAGAAATGACTGATCAGAAAGGTGAGAACGTGGCTGTTGCGCAATGCCCCGCGTCGTGCGGTGAGCTTATCCAGGGCTGGATTTTGGGCAGTGAAAAGCTGGTCTCCTGCCCTGTCGAATGGTACAGCACTGTTGAGGTGAGCCACGGCTCAGCCCTGGCGGATGAACGCCCGCTGTCGCGCGCGATGGTTGAACGGTTATTGCAGTACTGGCACTACCCGGCGCAGTTGAGCCATGATATTCGCATTGATGTGCACTCGACCATCCCGATTGCCAAAGGGATGGCCAGCAGCACCGCAGATATTGCCGCCACCGCCGTCGCCACCGCTCACCATCTGGGGCATCAGCTCGACGAAAGCACGCTGGCAACGCTTTGCGTTTCGCTCGAACCCACCGACAGTACCGTGTTTCGCCAGTTAACCCTTTTCGATCATAACGACGCCTCTACCCAAATTCCCTGCGACGCCCAGCCCACTCTCGACCTGCTTGTTCTGGAAAGTCCGCAAACGCTGCGCACGGCAGATTACCACCGCATCCCGCGTCAGGCGGGGCTACATGCCGGTGCGCCAGCGCTGAAACTCGCATGGGAAAAAGTACAGGAAGCCTGTATGACGCAAAACCCTTACCGGCTGGGCGAAGCGGCCACCCTCAGCGCCATCGCCAGCCAGACGCTGTTGCCAAAACCGGATTTTGACGCTCTGCTCTCACTGGTGGAGGAGTGCGGTATCTATGGGGTCAACGTGGCGCACAGCGGCAGCGTCGTGGGGCTGATGCTGGACAGAAATAAAGACGATGTCGATTATGTGAAATGGCTGTTAGCGAAAAAACAGCTCACCCGCCATTGGCCTGAACAACACCTGCTGCGGATGGTAAAAGGCGGCGTGACGCTACTCTGAGAGCAACCTGTGCTGAATGAGCCACTCCACCTGCTGCCTGACCTCGTGTTCGTGTTTCTGCGCTAAGGCCTGTTGCAGCGGAACATGCCGGAAGAACGCGGCCCAAAATGCACGCTTGCGCTCCCGGTCACTGCACACACCGTTTACCCTTTCACGAAGCGCTCCCGCCAGCCGCACGCTTTCCTGCATACCCGGAGGAAGATGCGCGGCGACATGCGCTTTGAGGATCTTACTGTACACCGGCGCGTTGCCCCCGCAGCTGAGCGCAATAATAACCGGTGAACGGTCAATAATGGCCGGTGAAATAAAGGTGGCAGCAGAAAGGTCGTCTGTGACATTGCAAAACAGATGCCTCGCGCTGGCGGCCCCGGCGACCTGACGGTTCACCTGCGGATCGCTGGTCGCGGCAATGACCAGCCAGCAGGAGTGCAGATACTGCGGCGCAAACGTTGCCGGGAACCATTCGATGTCACCGCACGCGTGCAGGCCGGCAAGTTCTGGCGTCAGGGTGGGCGCAACCAGACGCAGCACTGCCCCGGCTGCCAGCAAACTCTTCGCCTTATGCGTCGCCACCTGCCCGCCACCGACGATCAGGCAGCGTTTACCCTTCAGGTTGCAAAAAATCGGAAAATAGTCCATCGCCTTAGCCTTCTAAAACCTGGCTCAGCGCGGCAATAAACCGGCGGTTCTCCGCTTCGGTACGCACGGCAATTCTATAGTAGTCACGATCGAGCCCCGGGTAGTTTTCACAGTGGCGGATAAGGATGTGATGGCCGAGCAGCGCTGCCTTCAGGTTGAACCCCTGACGCAGGCAGCGGAAGAAGATAAAATTGGCTTGCGGCTCCCAGACCACCAGCGATGAAAAGCGCGTCATCGCCTGCAACAGGAAATCCCGCTCCCGGGCGATACAGGCATGGCTGCGAGAAATATAGTCCTCATCCAGTAACAAATGCTGCCCCACCAGCGCCGATAACGCATTCACGGACCAGGGTTCACGGGTGCGTTTCATCTGGCGAATAGTGTGCGTATTTCCGCTCAGCAGATATCCCAGGCGCAGTCCGGGAATGGCAAAAAACTTGGTCAGTGAACGCAGCAGGTAAAGATAGCGTGACTCAGCCAGCCGTGGGGCCAGCGACGAGCCCTGCGGCATAAAATCGATGAATGCTTCATCAACAATCAGCGCAATCTGCAGCGCTTCGCACAGCGAGGCCAGGCGGTCGAGTAGATCGGCATCAGGCATTAACCCGGTAGGGTTGTTTGGGGTCGCGATGAACAGGCAATCGGGCCGGTGTGCGCGAACGGCGTCCAGTAGGGAAAAATCCACCTGGAACCCGTTCGACTCACTCAGTACATAATCGATTATCTGGCATCCCTGCTGCTGCAATGCCCGGCGATACTCGGCAAACCCCGGCACCAGCAGCATTGCCCGGCGGGGGGCAAGCGTTCGCACCAGGCCATAGATCAACTCCGTTTCGCCATTCCCGGCAATCGTCTGGTCATACTCACACCGACTGGCGCTGGCCAGCGCCTGGTGAAGATGGCGGTATTCAACGTCCGGATACTGCATGATGATATCCAGATGGGACACAATGAGCGACCTGACGCGCTCGGGTAGCCCTAACGGATTGATGTTCGCGCTAAAGTCCAACAGCAACCCGGGATCGATCCCCAACTGCAGCCCCGTTTCCAGAACGTTACCACCATGCTCACTCATTCGTTTCACTCGGCTATTTCGCTAGATGTGAGGATAACATCAGACAGCAACCTCATTCAGCGCAAGATGTGATGCGGAAAACGCCAGTATCTCCTGCAGGTTGACGACCTCACCGACGACAATAAGCGCAGGCGCATGCAGTTTTTGACGTTCAACCTCAAGATGGATATCGGTCAGCGTACCTTTGGCGATCTGCTGACGAGACTGGCTGGCATACATCACCACCGCTACCGGCGTCGCAGCGGACATGCCTCCCTCGATCAGCTGCTGGCAGATTTCCGTCAGCCGGGTCATTCCCATCAAAACGATCAGCGTTCCGTTGATTTTCGCCAGCGCATGCCAGTTTTGCGGGTCGTTCCCCTGGCACATATGACCGGTCACAATATGAAAACTGGAGGCGTAATGACGGTGCGTGACCGGGATCCCGGCATAGGCCAGCCCGCCAATCGCAGAACTGATCCCCGGCACAATTTCGAACGACAGACCGTCTTTCGCCAGCTGCTCGGCCTCTTCACCCCCGCGACCAAAAACGTAAGGGTCCCCGCCTTTCAGGCGCACCACCTGCCGTCCCTCCCCGGCATGCCTGACCAGCAGGGCATTGATTTGTTCCTGAGGTACCGGATGATGGCTCGGGGTTTTACCGACATCAATAATCAAACAGCCTGCCGGAGCCTGCGCCAGGAGTTCGGGGTTAACCAGGCGATCGTGGACAATCACTTCCGCATGGCGGATACAGTGCAGACCTTTTACCGTTATCAAAGACGCATCGCCAGGCCCTGCCCCTACAAGCCAAACTTTCCCTTTACTCATCATTATATCCTCAGATTAAATATTCAAAGACGCAAGAAAACGGATAATTAAAATTAGCGCTGAATTATATATCCCCTCAACAGGTCAAAAAGTTGATGTGTTTATCACTCTCTCTTAATTGTACGAATGGTATTTATGACCAATATCAATAAAACCGCAAATAACCTCCCCGCCCTGCCCGCACGACAATATCGCGATATCTGACACGCTTAACAACAATATTAAACGCCTTCAGCAATAAAACAGGCGCGCGATCACAAATATTACATTGGTTTTGTCAGCAACGTTTACAGATAAATATCAAAGCAATAATAAGTCACGCACAACACATTGATTTAATAGAGTTTATAATAACAAGGCATCACCATCGTCGTTTTGGGAAGGATTTTTTGAAAATAGATCAATTGCTTCCTTTTCCTCTTCCAAACACACTTCAACACCATTAACAAACCCTGTGTACATTATTCATTTTTAATACCCATTTTATTTTCACAATCAGCCCTACAGAGGATTACCCATGAAGAAATCAACACTTGTCATTGGCGTCATTGGTGCTGACTGCCATGCGGTAGGCAATAAAGTTCTGGACCGCGTTTTTACTTCTCATGATTTTCACGTTATCAATCTTGGTGTAATGGTGAGCCAGGATGAATATATTGATGCGGCCATCGAAACAGGTGCTGATGCTATTGTCGTTTCATCCATCTACGGCCATGGCGACATCGACTGCCTGGGGCTGCGTGAGCGCTGCATCGAACGCGGTATCGGCGACATTCTGCTTTTTGTTGGCGGTAATCTGGTCGTGGGTAAGCACGATTTTGCCGATGTCGAAGCCAAATTCAAAGAGATGGGTTTCAACCGCGTGTTCGCCCCGAGCCACGACCTGGAAGACGTCTGTCAGCTGATGGCGAATGATATCCAGCAGCGTCAGCGCGTTGAAGAGCTCTGTCTTGAAGAGGGCTTCTGATGCAAATCGTCTCAGTCGACATTGGCTCGACGTGGACCAAAGCCGCACTCTTCACGCCGGAGGGTGATGCGCTTACGTTGGTCAACCACGTGCTGACCCCAACGACAACCCACCATCTGGCGGAGGGCTTCTTTACCAGCCTGAACCAGGTGCTAAACGTTGCCGATGCGCGACCGTTGCTGAACAGCGGGGACGTTACGCTGAAATACTCTTCGTCGGCAAAAGGCGGCCTCGCCGTTGCCGCAATGGGGCTGGTGCCGTCGATAACCCTGGAGTCGGCCAAAGTCACCGCCCATTCAGCGGGCGCCAAAATCGCTCAGTACTACTCCTACAAA
>NZ_POVL01000035.1 GCF_002939185.1 Enterobacter sichuanensis
AAATGGCGGTGAGGCGGGGATTCGAACCCCGGATGCAGCTTTTGACCGCATACTCCCTTAGCAGGGGAGCGCCTTCAGCCTCTCGGCCACCTCACCACACAACGCCTCTTTCGAGTGCTTCGAGTGACTCGTTAAGAGCTTCTCGTCGCTGCGTGGCGCATATATTACTTTCTGGGACTTATAAGTCAAACAATTTTCCAAAAGCTTTTATCGTTTGCACAAATCACACGCAATTCGCATGTAAAAGCCGCAAAGAGGGTGTTTTATAAGCGGATTTTGCAGGCATCTTCACATAAAACTGTGGCAGAAAAGGCAGTGCAGAGACGAGTAAAGGGTAACGGAGTGGTTAAAAAGAGAGCGGTTGAAATTAAACGGTAACTTTGAGCAGGAAAAATGACAGGAGGGTTGCGTCTCGCCCGACAGCGAGACGCGACAATATCAGTAACTGGACTGCTGGGATTTTTCAGCCTGGATACGCTGGTAGATCTCTTCACGGTGGACAGATACTTCTTTAGGAGCGTTAACACCAATACGTACCTGGTTACCCTTTACCCCTAAAACTGTCACGGTGACCTCATCCCCAATCATGAGGGTCTCACCAACTCGACGAGTCAGAATCAGCATTCTTTGCTCCTTGAAAGATTAAAAGAGTCGGGTCTCTTGTATCCCGGCATTATCCATCATATAACGCCAAAAAGTAAGCGATGACAAACACGTAAAGTGTAAGCAGTCACGGCATCACATTCTGTTAAACGTAAGTTTAGCCGATATACACAAACTCAACCTGACTTTATCGTTATCGATAGCACAGTGAACAAGACGCCATAACGTTACCGCTATGGCGTCTGCTTGTGCTTTGTAGTTATTACAGTTTCGCGCTTACCCAGCTTTCAACGCTGGCCAAAGCTTGCGGAAGTGCCGCCGCATCCGTACCACCGGCTTGCGCCATGTCCGGACGACCGCCACCTTTGCCGCCCACCTGCTGAGCGACCATACCAATCAGCTCCCCTGCTTTTACGCGGTCGGTCACATCCTTAGAGACGCCCGCAATCAGAGAAACCTTACCTTCTGCCACTGTCGCCAGCACGATAACGGTGGAACCAAGCTGGTTCTTGAGATCGTCGACCATAGTACGCAGCATCTTAGGCTCAACCCCCGCCAGATCGCTGACCAGCAGTTTAACGCCCTTAATGTCTACAGCCTTGCTGGAGAGGTTTGCACTCTCCTGCGCCGCAGCCTGCTCTTTCAGCTGCTGCAGCTCTTTTTCCAGCTGACGCGTGCGATCCAGTGCAACGCGCACTTTCTCGCCCAGGTTCTGGCTATCGCCTTTCAGCAGCTGCGCGATGTCGTGCAGCTGATCGCTCTGCGCATGCAGGCTGGCAATCGCCCCTTCACCGGTCACCGCTTCAATACGACGCACACCTGCCGCCGTCCCCGACTCGGAAACAATGCGGAACAGGCCAATGTCACCGGTGCGGGAGGCGTGAGTACCACCGCACAGCTCGGTAGAGAAGTCGCCCATGCTCAACACACGAACACGGTCGTCATATTTCTCACCAAACAGCGCCATCGCGCCTTTTTTCTTCGCCGCCTCGAGATCCATGATATGGGTTTCGATAGGCAGGTTACGACGGATCTGCGCGTTCACCAGATCTTCCACCGCACGGATTTCAGACGGTTTCATCGCTTCAAAATGCGAGAAGTCGAAACGCAGCACTTTGTCGTTAACCAGAGAACCTTTCTGTGCAACGTGGGTACCCAGCACCTCGCGCAGTGCAGCGTGCATCAGGTGGGTTGCAGAGTGGTTGAGACGAATGCGCGCGCGGCGAGCTTCATCAACGTTAGCCTGGACGCCCTCGCCCACTTTCAGAGAACCGGAAACCAGTTTGCCCTGGTGACCAATCGCCTGACCGTATTTCTGGGTGTCGCTCACGCTGAAGCTGAAACCGTTGCCTTTCAGTTCGCCTTTATCGCCAACCTGACCGCCGGATTCCGCATAGAACGGGGTTTTGTCCAGAATGACAACCGCATCCTGACCTGCGCTGATGCTCTCTACGGCTTTGCCGTCAACAAACAGGGCGGTCACTTTACCGGTCAGTTCCAGCGCGTCGTAACCTTTGAATTCAGACGCGCTATCAACGCGGATCATTGCGTTGTAGTCTGCACCGAAACCGCTGGACTCACGCGCGCGACGACGCTGCTCTTCCATCGCCGCTTCGAAGCCCGCTTCGTCAACTTTGATGTTGCGCTCGCGGCAAACATCTGCCGTCAGGTCAACCGGGAAGCCATAGGTGTCGTACAGACGGAAAGCGGTTTCGCCATCCAGCGTGTCGCCTTTCAGTTTCGCCAGCTCGTCGTCCAGCAGCGCCAGACCGCGCTCCAGTGTACGCGCAAACTGCTCTTCTTCGGTTTTCAGAACCTGCTCTACCTGTGCCTGCTGGCGTTTCAGCTCATCACCGGCAGCACCCATCACGCCAATCAGTGGCCCAACGAGTTTATAGAAGAAGGTGTCCTTCGCGCCCAGCATGTTGCCGTGACGGATGGCGCGACGAATGATACGACGCAGCACGTAGCCACGGTTTTCATTCGACGGGATAACACCGTCGGCGATCAGGAACGCACAGGAACGGATATGGTCGGCGATAACGCGCAGCGATTTGTTGTTCAGATCGGTCGCGCCGGTGACGTCCGCAACGGCTTTGATCAGAGTGCTGAACAGGTCAATCTCGTAGTTGGAGTTAACGTGCTGCAGAACCGCGGCAATACGCTCCAGGCCCATACCGGTATCAACGGAAGGCTTCGGCAGCGGCTCCATGGTACCGTCGGCCTGACGGTTGAACTGCATGAAGACGATGTTCCAGATCTCAATGTAGCGATCGCCGTCTTCTTCCGGACTGCCTGGAGGCCCGCCCCAAATGTGGTCGCCGTGATCGTAGAAGATCTCGGTGCACGGACCGCAAGGACCGGTATCACCCATCTGCCAGAAGTTGTCCGACGCGTATGGCGCGCCTTTGTTATCACCAATGCGAATAATACGCTCGCGCGGGATCCCGACTTCTTTTTCCCAGATTTCGTAGGCTTCGTCATCGGTTTCATAGACGGTAACCCACAGACGCTCTTTCGGCAGGTTGAACCAGTTTTCACCGGTCAGCAGTTCCCACGCGTATTGAATGGCATCGTGTTTGAAGTAGTCGCCGAAGCTGAAGTTACCCAGCATTTCGAAGAACGTGTGGTGACGCGCGGTGTAACCGACGTTTTCCAGGTCGTTGTGTTTACCGCCCGCACGCACGCAACGCTGTGAGGTTGTGGCGCGGGAATAATTACGCTTGTCGAGACCAAGGAACACATCCTTGAACTGGTTCATCCCGGCGTTGGTAAACAGCAGAGTCGGATCGTTGTTCGGTACCAGGGAGCTGCTGGCAACAACCTGGTGTCCCTTACTATGGAAAAAATCGAGAAACGCCTGACGGATCTCAGCGGTGCTCTTGCTCATAATTATCCTGAAATCAAGCTAACGAAATGTCGTAGCAGGTCTGTATCGGTAAACCCCTGGACAGGCCAGCTACTGGAAAAAGTGGGAATAAGATAAGTTTTCTTTAGTGGGAAGTAAAATCCCGCATGCGTTCAATCGGCAAAATTACGCCAGATATCCTGAATATCTTCCATCAGGAAGCCGCGGTAGAGCAAAAAGCGCTGGATTTTAACTTTTTCTGAAAATCCGTGCGGCAGGGGTTCACCGTACTTGCGGATCGCCTGCTCTTTTGCCAGCGCACACCAGTCGGTGTCGCATTCACGCATCGCTTTTTCAATGGACTCACGGGAAACGCCTTTCTGGTTTAGCTCCTGACGAATACGCGCCGGTCCATATCCTTTGCGGCCTCGGCTGGCGAGAAACCGGGAAGCGAAACGATCATCATCCAGATAGTGGTGTTCGTAACACCAGGCAATCACCCGGTCATAATCTTCCGCGGTGGCATCAATCTCTTCCGGCCCGTTTTTACCCATCACCGGCGCCGACAGTTTTCGGCGCAGCTCCTGTTCACTGTGGTCACGGACAGCAAGAATGCGTACCGCACGGTCCAACAAGCGTGCATATGCGGGTCGGCGGGTCGTCGGTTCACTCATAAAAAACCTGCTGATTCAGAAATGCAAAAAGGGCCGCATCAGCAGCCCTTCATGGTTAAACGAAAGAATTAAAAGTCTTCGTTGGTTTCTTCAGCATCCGCGCTATCCACCGCGAAGTCTGGAGTAGCATCCTGATTATTCAGCAGAAGCTCACGCACTTTCTTCTCAATCTCTTTCGCCGCAGCCGGGTTCTCTTTCAGCCAGGCGATCGCATTCGCTTTACCCTGACCAATTTTGTCACCGTTGTAGCTGTACCAGGCACCTGCTTTTTCGATCAGCTTCTCTTTCACACCCAGGTCAACCAGCTCGCCGAAGAAGTTAATCCCTTCGCCGTAGAGGATCTGGAATTCAGCCTGTTTGAACGGCGCTGCAATTTTGTTCTTCACAACCTTCACGCGGGTTTCGCTCCCGACCACGTTCTCGCCCTCTTTCACCGCACCGATACGGCGGATATCCAGACGGACAGAGGCGTAGAATTTCAGGGCGTTACCACCGGTGGTCGTTTCCGGGTTACCGAACATCACACCAATTTTCATACGGATCTGGTTGATGAAGATCAGCAGCGTATTGGACTGCTTCAGGTTACCGGCCAGCTTACGCATCGCCTGGCTCATCATACGTGCCGCGAGGCCCATGTGAGAGTCGCCGATTTCGCCTTCGATTTCCGCTTTTGGCGTCAGTGCTGCCACGGAGTCGACCACGATAACGTCAACCGCACCGGAGCGCGCCAGCGCGTCACAAATTTCCAGCGCCTGTTCACCGGTGTCCGGCTGAGAACAGAGCAGGTTGTCGATATCCACGCCCAGCTTACGCGCATAAACCGGATCCAGCGCGTGCTCGGCATCGATGAACGCACAGGTTTTACCTTCGCGCTGAGCGGCGGCAATGACCTGCAGCGTCAGGGTGGTTTTACCGGAGGATTCTGGCCCGTAGATTTCTACGATACGGCCCATTGGCAGGCCGCCCGCGCCCAGCGCGATATCCAGAGAAAGCGAACCGGTGGAGATCGTTTCCACATCCATGGTACGGTCTTCACCCAGGCGCATGATGGAGCCTTTACCGAATTGCTTTTCGATCTGGCCCAGTGCTGCCGCCAACGCTTTCTGTTTGTTTTCGTCGATAGCCATTATTACTCCTGTCATGCCGGGAGAAGCGACTGTGCTTCACCGTGGATTTCTGTTCTGTTGGTGCAATTATACTGTATGGTCATACAGTATCAAGTGTTTTGTAGAAATTGTTGCCAGAGCGTTTTTAACGCATAAACGGTGGCCTGACGACGCACGCTTTCGCGATCGCCGCTAAAGCACTCCCGGCGGGTGATCCCTTCGCATTTGGCGCTGGCAAACCCAAACCAGACGGTGCCGACAGGCTTCACGTCGCTGCCGCCGTCCGGACCCGCGATGCCGCTAATGGAGATCGCGTAATCGGCCCGTGCCTCTTTGAGCGCGCCAATGGCCATCTCGATCACCACCGGTTCGCTGACCGCGCCATGCTGTTCAAGGGTGGATTCCCGCACGCCAATCATCTGTGCTTTTGCTTCGTTACTGTAGGTCACAAAGCCACGTTCAAACCAGGCGGAACTGCCGGCAATATCGGTAATCGCTTTGGCAACCCAGCCGCCCGTACAGGACTCAGCGGTGGTGACGGTCGCCCCACGTTGCTTAAGCGCCAGGCCCACTATCTCGCTCAGCTGCATCAATTCATGGTCAGTCATTCTCGCTCCAGGCATCAGAAAAACGTGCTGCACAAGATAGCACTTTCTCGTCAGATATGGGGATGCACTTCCGGTTTTACGAGGGGGCTTCAGAAAATAGCCGGTGCGGGCGCACCGGCAAGCGAAAGATTATTTCATGCTGATGGCGAGGATATTCACATTGTGGCGAAACGCCTTAACGTAGGTATCCGCCACGCCGCCTTTGGACGACAGCGCTTCCGGGTAAAGTTCGCCCCCCGGCTGTGCCCCTGTCGCCGATGCAATCTGCTTCACCAGCCGCGGGTCAAGCTGGTTTTCCATAAACCAGGTCTTCACCCCGTCGGCTTTGATCTGGTTGATAATTTCCGCAACCTGCGCCGCGCTCGCTTCACTCTCAGAGGAGAGCCCCTGCGGTGCCATAAACGTCACGCCGTAGGCGCGGCCAAAATAACCAAAAGCGTCGTGGCTGGTCAGCACCTTACGCTTCGCCTGTGGAATCTGGCTGAACTGCGCTTTGGCCCAGCTGTCCAGTTGGTTAAGCTGCGCGATATACCTTTTTCCGGACGCTTCCAGCGCGGCTTTGTCTTGCGGATCGGCGTTTACCAGCCCGTTCAGAATATTTTGCGCATACAGTGCGCCATTCGCCGCGCTGTTCCACGCATGCGGATCGGTCACGGTTTTGCCCTCTTCTTCCAGGGTGTGTGTTTTGACACCTGCTGACGCCACCACCAGTTGGCCCTTAAATCCGGAGGCCTTCACCAGACGGTCAATCCAGCCCTCCAGACCCAGACCGTTCACCACCACCACATCCGCCTTGCTCAGCGCCGCGCTGTCTTTCGGTGAGGGTTCGAAGGTATGCGGATCGCCGTCAGGCCCAACCAGCGTGGTCACATTCACCCGATCGCCGCCCACCTCCTGCGTGATATCCCCCAGTATCGAAAAGCTGGCGACTACATTCAGGGTTTTCGCCATCACCCCCTGCGACATCATCCCCAGCGCGAGCGCCACCATTAGTCCTGTACGTTTCATCATTTCCCCTTGCGTTAAAAAAGCGTACGCAGGCTGCCCGCGAGCCTGCTTCGCGTACCAAATAAGACAGAAACCAGGAACAGTGCGCTGGCCGTCAGCACGATGGACGGCCCGGCGGGCAGACTCACCGCCCAGGAGAGGCTTAGCCCCAGCCACGCGCAAAAAATGCCGCTAATGCCCGCCATCAGGAGTAGCCCTGGCAACGTGCGCACCCAGCAGCGCGCCGCCACCGCCGGCAGCATCATCAGCCCGACAGCCATCAGCGTGCCAAGCACCTGAAATCCGGCCACCAGGTTAAGCACCAGCAGTGCCAGAAACAGTCCGTGCAGCAGGCCTGGCAGCCAGCGGGCGTTCACCTGCAGCCAGGCGGTATCAAACGCCTCGGACACCAGCCCGCGATAGAAAACCGCCAGCGCCAGCAGCGTGAACATGCAAACGCCTGCCACAAACAGCGCGGCGTCGTTATCCACTGCCAGAATGGAGCCAAACAGCAGGTGCAGCAGATCGACATTTGAGCCTCGCAGCGATACCAGCGTCACGCCCAGCGCCAGCGAGCCAAGATAGAACCCGGCAAAGCTGGCATCCTCTTTAAGCGGCGTACGACGACTAACCAGCCCGGCCACCAGCGCGACGACAATCCCGGCAATAAATCCGCCGATACTCATTGCCAGCAGTGACATGCCGTTCAGCAGATAGCCCACGGCAACGCCGGGCAATATGGCGTGTGAAAGGGCATCGCCCATCAGGCTCATCCGGCGAAGTTGCAGAAACACGCCGAGCGCGGTGGTACTGACAGAAAGCGCCAGGCAAACCACCAGCGCGCGACGCATAAAGCCGTACTCGATAAACGGCTGAAAAAAGAGATGCCAGATCATGCCACCCTCACCCGCTCGGTCTTCCATTGGGGAATGTCAGCGTCCAGCCGTAACGTCTGCGGGAAGTGGCGCGACACGCGCTCGCTGTCGTGCAGTACCGCAAGCAGCGTTTGACCCTGCATATACATCTCCAGCATCAGATCCATCAGTACATTGCAGGTGGCTTCATCGACCCCGGTAAAGGGCTCATCGAGCATCACCAGCGGTGCCTGCTGTACCAGGATGCGGGCAAACAGCATGCGCTGAAACTGACCGCCGGAGAGCTCATCGATAGTGGATAACGCCATGGATTCGAGCCCCACGCGTTCCAGCGCGCGGGCAATACGCAAGCGTGTTTCCCGACGGAGAGCGGAAAATAGCGAAATACACGGCCAGCAGCCCATGCTGACGACATCCTGTACGGTCACGGGAAATTGCGCCTCCAGCGCGTGACGCTGCGCCAGCCAGCCAATGACCGGGCGCTTTCCCTGCCAGCGGAAGCTGCCGTTTACGGGGGGAATAAACCCGGCGAGCGTTTTCAGCAGCGTGGATTTCCCGCAGCCGTTAGCGCCGATAATGGCGGTCATGCTTCCCCGCTCAATCAAGCCGGATAGCGCACGCGTGACGGGTATACGGTCATAACCCGCAATCAGTTCATCCATCACAATCATGGCAATGCCACCGCCCAGCGCACAGCCAGGCCGATAAAGAGAACAAGCACCAGCGCCAGCAAAAGCCGAACGGGCGCAGAGAGAGAAAAAAGGGACGTTGACATCTCGATACCATAATTAATGTTATAACATAACGATAATCAAAGGTAACTGAGATGTAAATGGCGCGTTTGAAACGGGAGTGTGGCGAAATGTTTCTGCAAAATGCCCCTCTCCCGTGGGAGAGGGTCAGGGTGAGGGCATCAGGTCGCACCGTGCGCGCAACCATGCCGGGTAGCGGCGTTGCCTTACCCGGCCTACCCGTCAGAGCGATCTACTGACTAAACGGCGACGCTGCCGGCACGCGGGCCTGCGATACCGCCAGACCCAGCTGCCATACGGCCATCGCATAGTGGGTGCTGTGGTTATAGCGGGTAATGGTGTAGAAGTTCGGCATGCCGTACCAGTACTGATAGCCCGTTCCCACATCCAGGCGCAGCAGACTCACCTGATCAACATTGCCCAGCGGCTGCGTTGGCGTTAAGCCCGCCGCCGCCAGCTGAGCGACGCTGTATTTGGTTTTGAAGCCGTTTTCCAGACCAAACGCCTCGCCGTTTGCCTGAACGGCAACCTGACCACCCGGTGTCCAGCCGTGCGCTTTGAAGTAGTTCGCCACGCTGCCGATGGCATCCACCGGATCCCACAGGTTGATATGACCATCCCCGTTAAAGTCGACGGCATACTGTTTATAGGAGGACGGCATAAACTGGCCGTAGCCCATCGCACCGGCAAACGATCCTTTCAGTTCGAGCGGATCATCCTGTTCGTTGCGCGCCATCAGCAGGAAGGTTTCCAGCTCGGAAGAGAAATACTCCGCACGGCGCGGATAGTTAAAGGAGAGCGTCGCCAGCGCATCCAGAATGCGGGTTTTCCCCATCACGCGACCCCAGCGGGTTTCCACGCCGATAATCCCGACGATGATTTCAGGCGGTACGCCGTACACCTGCCAGGCGCGGTTGAGCGCATCTTCATACTGATTCCAGAACACCACGCCGTTTTGCACGTTGTCCGGGGTAATAAACTGTTTGCGATAGCGCAGCCACGCACCGTTTGGCCCGCTCGGCACCTGGGCCGTCGGCGCCTGCCTGTCCATCAGGCGCAGCACGTAGTCCAGACGTTTCGCCTGTGACAAAATTTCGTGCAGCTGCTGTCTGTCAAAGCCGTGTTTGCTCACCATTTTATCGATGAACTGCTCGGCCGCCGGGTTGTTCGCGAAGTCGCCGCCCATCTGCATCATATTGTGCTGCGGCTCCAGCAGGAATCCTCCGGAAGGCGCGCCCGCCGTTTGCTGAACGGCTTCGGTCTTAGGTTTGCTACTACAGGCAGACAGCAGAATAAGCGCAGGCAACAGCGCTGCATAACGACGCTTGAACATGAGACATCCATTTAACGGGTTCGATAAGAACCCAGTATGGTAAAGCATCCGCAACACCTCAAGGAAGCAGTACACACCTCCCCCACGCAAATCCGCCCTTTTTTCCACCGAAAATCCATTCCCCCATCGATTAACTTTCAAAATAATCCATTTTTCTTTCATTGTGAGATATGATTAACACTTTAAAACCTTTCAAAGTGATTATTATTAGTCGCGGTAATACAAAAACAAAAGCCCAGAGGAGAGAAGAATGATAGAAACCATCACCCACGGCGCCGAGTGGTTCATCGGGCTGTTTCAGAAAGGCGGAGAAGTGTTCACCGGCATGGTGACCGGGATCCTGCCCCTGCTGATCAGCCTGCTGGTGATCATGAACGCCCTGATTAACTTTATCGGCCAGCAGCGCATTGAACGTTTCGCCCAGCGCTGCGCCGGGAACCCGCTGTCCCGCTACCTGGTGTTACCTTTCATCGGCACTTTCGTGTTCTGCAACCCGATGACCTTAAGCCTCGGTCGCTTTATGCCAGAAAAGTACAAGCCGAGTTATTACGCTGCCGCCTCCTACAGCTGTCATTCCATGAACGGCCTGTTCCCGCACATCAACCCCGGCGAGCTGTTTGTCTATCTCGGGATCGCCAGCGGTCTCACCACCCTTGGCCTGCCGCTCGGTCCGCTGGCGGTGAGCTATCTGCTGGTTGGTCTGGTGACCAACTTCTTCCGCGGCTGGGTGACGGACCTCACCACCGCCATTTTCGAGAAAAAAATGGGCATCCAGCTTGAACAGAAAGTCCAGCTTTCAGGAGCCACAGCATGAACCGGATCCGCATTGAGAAAGGCACAGGCGGCTGGGGCGGCCCGCTGGAGTTCGACGCCACCGAAGGCAAAAAAATCGTCTACATCACCGCGGGCACGCGCCCGGCGATCGTCGACAAGCTGCATGAACTGACCGGCTGGGAAGCGGTCGATGGCTTCAAAGAGGGCGAACCGCCGGAAGCGGAAATCGGCGTGGCGGTGATCGACTGCGGCGGCACGCTGCGCTGCGGCATCTATCCGAAGCGTCGCATTCCAACGGTGAACATTCACTCCACCGGAAAATCAGGCCCACTGGCGCAGTACATCCTTGATGACATCTATGTGTCGGGTGTGAAGGAGGACAACATCACTCTGGTGAATGGCACTCCCGCGCCGCAAAAAGCGGCCCCGCGCGATTACGACACCAGCAAGAAGATCACCGAGCAGAGCGATGGCCTGCTGGCAAAAGTCGGGATGGGCATGGGGTCCGCCGTGGCGGTGCTGTTCCAGTCCGGGCGCGACACCATCGACACGGTGCTGAAAACCATCCTGCCGTTTATGGCATTCGTCTCGGCGCTGATCGGCATCATCATGGCGTCTGGTCTGGGTGACTGGATTGCCCACGGCCTTGCCCCGCTCGCCAGCCATCCGCTCGGGCTGGTCACGCTGGCGCTGATCTGCTCCTTCCCGCTGCTGTCGCCGTTCCTCGGCCCGGGTGCGGTGATTGCCCAGGTCATCGGCGTGCTGATTGGCGTGCAGATTGGCCTGGGCAATATTCCCCCGCACCTCGCCCTGCCCGCCCTGTTTGCCATTAACGCTCAGGCGGCGTGCGACTTCATCCCCGTTGGGCTGTCGCTGGCCGAAGCGCGCCAGGACACCGTGCGCGTGGGCGTGCCGTCCGTGCTGGTCAGCCGCTTCCTGACGGGCGCTCCGACGGTGCTGATTGCCTGGTTTGTCTCTGGCTTTATTTATCAATAAGAGGTTTTTGCAATGACCGTGATTTACCAGACCACCATTACCCGCATCGGCCAGAGCGCAGCCGACGCATTAAGCGACCAGATGCTGATCACCTTCCGCGAAGGGGCGCCTGCGGATATCGAAGAGTTTTGTTTTATTCACTGCCACGGCGAGCTGAAGGGCGAGCTGAAGGCCGGTAGCCAGCTGGAGCTGGGCGAGGCGCGCTATGCCGTGACCGCCGTCGGCGACGTGGCTGAGCAAAACCTGCGCGAGCTGGGCCACATCACCCTGCGCTTTGATGGCCAGCCGCAGGCGGAATATCCCGGCACGGTTCACGTCGATGGTCCGGTTCCGCAGGCTGTCACCCCAGGCTGCACGTTAAAATTTGTTGCGTAATTAAGGAGATAGACATGAGTCAGGTTGCCGTTGTCATTGGTGGGGGACAAACCTTAGGCGAGTTCCTCTGCCGTGGGCTTGCCGCAGAAGGTTACCGCGTGGCGGTAGTGGACATTCAGAGTGAAAAAGCCGCCCGCGTGGCGGATAGCATCAATACCGAGTTTGGCGAAGGAATGGCGTACGGCTTTGGTGCCGACGCCACCAGCGAGCAGAGCGTGATGGCGCTGGCCCGCGGCGTGGATGAAATTTTTGGTCGTACCGACCTGCTGGTCTACAGCGCGGGAATCGCAAAAGCCGCGTTTATCAGCGATTTCGAACTGGGGGATTTTGACCGCTCGCTGCAGGTCAATCTGGTGGGCTATTTCCTCTGCGCCCGCGAGTTTTCCCGTCTGATGATCCGCGACGGCATTCAGGGGCGCATCATTCAGATCAACTCAAAATCAGGGAAAGTGGGCAGCAAGCACAACTCCGGCTACAGCGCGGCGAAGTTTGGCGGCGTGGGGCTGACGCAGTCCCTGGCGCTGGATCTGGCCGAATACGGGATCACCGTTCACTCGCTGATGCTGGGCAACCTGCTGAAATCGCCGATGTTCCAGTCCCTGCTGCCGCAGTACGCCACCAAGCTTGGCATCAAAGAGGAAGAGGTGGAGCAGTATTACATCGATAAAGTGCCGCTGAAGCGCGGGTGCGATTATCAGGACGTGCTGAACATGCTGCTGTTTTACGCCAGCCCGAAAGCCTCGTACTGCACCGGGCAGTCGATTAACGTCACCGGCGGACAGGTGATGTTCTGATCGCGCGGGCGGATGCCCTCACCCTAACCCTCTCCCACAGGGAGAGGGCATACAACAAGGAGCCGATATGGTCACCGCACTCATTACCGTCGCCGCCCTCGCCTGGATCTGCCAGATGGCGTTTGGCGGCTGGCAAATCCACCAGTTTAACCGCGCGTTTGACGCCCTGTGCCAGAAAGGTCGCGTGGGCGTCGGGCGGTCCGGCGGACGTTTCAAACCGCGGGTCGTCGTCGCGGTTGCGCTGGATGAAAACAATAACGTCTGCGATTCCCTGATCATGCGCGGGATGACCGTCTTCGCGCGGCCGGTGAAAATCCAGGCAATCAACGGCATTTCGTTGCAGGAATTGCGGCCTGATGTGATCTTTCCCCATGATCCACTCTGTCAGAATGCACTATCATTAGCGCTTAATCTGAAACATGGATAATTTCGTTGTGAAAGCTATAACCTTGCGAAATTATCATTTCGCAACCTAAGGAACGAAGCGCCTATGAAACCTCGTCAGCGGCAGGCGGCCATTCTCGAGTATCTGCAAAAGCAGGGAAAATGCTCGGTAGACGATCTGGCCCACTACTTTGACACTACCGGCACGACAATACGCAAGGACCTGGTATTGCTCGAAAATTCTGGCGCCGTCATCCGAACCTACGGCGGCGTGGTGCTCAACAAAGACGAAGCGGACCCGCCCATCGATCACAAAACGCTGATCAACACCCACCAGAAGGCGCAGATTGCCGAAGCGGCGGTAAAATTTATCCACGATGGCGACTCTATTATTCTGGATGCAGGCAGCACCGTGCTGCAGATGATCCCCCTGCTCAGCCGCTTTAATAACATCACCGTGATGACTAACAGTCTGCACATCGTCAACGCCCTGTCAGAGTTTGACAGCGAGCAGACCATCCTGATGCCCGGCGGTACCTTCCGTAAGAAATCCGCGTCGTTTCACGGGCAGCTGGCCGAGAACGCCTTCGACCACTTCAGCTTCGATAAACTGTTTATGGGGACCGACGGCATCGACCTGAACGCGGGCGTCACCACCTTCAACGAGGTGTTCAACGTCAGCAAAGCGATGTGTAACGCCGCGCGGGAAGTGATTTTAATGGCGGACTCGTCGAAGTTTGGCCGTAAAAGCCCCAACATTGTCTGCAGCCTGGAAAGCGTCGACAAACTGATTACCGACGCAGGTATCGACCCGGCGTTCAAAAAAGCGCTGGAAGAGAAAGGCATCGACGTGATCGTAACCGGAGAGAAAGATGAGTGATTTTCTGTTAAACGCTGGCCGCCAGACCCTGATGCTGGAACTGCAGGAAGCCAGCCGCCTGCCGGAGCGTCTGGGCGATGAGTTTGTGCGCGCGGCCAACACCATTATCCAGTGCGAAGGAAAGGTGATTGTCTCCGGGATCGGCAAATCCGGCCATATTGGCAAGAAGATTGCCGCGACCCTGGCCAGCACCGGGACACCGGCGTTCTTCGTGCATCCGGCAGAAGCGCTGCACGGCGATCTGGGGATGATCGAAAGCCGCGACGTGATGCTGTTTATCTCTTACTCCGGTTCAGCCAAAGAGCTGGATCTCATCATTCCGCGCCTGCAGGAAAAGGCGGTCGCTCTGCTGGCGATGACCGGAAAATCCCGCTCGCCACTGGCGCTGGCCGCCAAAGCGACGCTGGATATTTCCGTGGAGCGCGAAGCCTGTCCGATGCATCTCGCCCCCACTTCCAGTACCGTTAACACGCTGATGATGGGCGACGCGCTGGCCATGGCGGTAATGCAGGCGCGCGGCTTTAACGAAGAAGATTTTGCCCGTTCGCATCCGGCGGGCGCGCTCGGCGCACGACTGCTCAATAAAGTGCACCATCTGATGCGCACCGACGATGCCATTCCGCAGGTTAAGCTCGATACCAGCGTTATGGACGCGATGCTGGAACTCAGCCGCACCGGCCTGGGCCTGGTGGCGGTGTGTGACAACGAGGGCTTTGTGAAGGGCGTCTTTACCGACGGCGACCTTAGGCGCTGGCTGGTGGGTGGCGGCAAGCTGGAATCCCAGGTGTCAGAAGCGATGACCCGGGGCGGGCTAACGCTGAACGCTGAGAGCCGCGCTATTGAGGCCAAAGAGAGCCTGATGAAACGCAAAATCACCGCCGCGCCGGTGGTGGATGACGCCGGCAAACTGTGCGGCGCCATCAACCTGCAGGATTTCTACCAGGCCGGGATCATCTAACGCTTCAGTCCATGGCGCTTCGCCAGTCGGTGTCGGCTGGCGACGTCCATCTCAGGAGCCCGCTTTCTTTTACGCATTTTATTCATGAAGTAAATACATATTAGGTAAATCATTATTAATCCCTTATTTATTCTGTCCATAACGGTTTAAATGCGGAACAGGTGTAAAACATCAACCTGTTTTATTCCCTGATTCCGGCTTAGTCTGATTATTAATTACTCAGCCGGAGACCTCCCATGGCGACTTTCACTAAAGAACTACACTATCTTTCAACCTATTTTAAGCAGGTTAAAAAATCAGAGCATATATTGTTTCGCTGGCTCTACCTGAGCCCGGAGGCGCGCATTGAGTGTCTGCGCGAACTGATGATGCCCGTGAGCGCCCCTAAAAAATGAGTGCGCCCAGAGCTTACAGGCCGGGTATGCCCAGCGCAACCCGGCAAAAAGCGGAACAAATAATTCAATTCATCATTGTTTATTTAAATATAAATTAGCTGAACAAATATAATTAAATTAATTTATGCTGCATCACAATTTCATCCATCCTGCTTTCTCATTAAAATAAAAACTGTTATTTTTCGATGTGAATTAAGTTTTACTGGAACCCACTCTCATGAATGCATTTAGTTATTTGCAGCGTCTGGGTAAAGCCCTGATGTTGCCCATCGCCACGCTGCCTGTGGCGGCGATCTTATTACGTCTCGGTCAGCCCGATGTTTTTAATATTCCCTTTATTGCCAGTGCGGGGGGCGGTATTTTCGACAGCTTACCGCTACTTTTTGCCCTTGGCATCGCCATTGGTCTGGCTAAAGACAACGCGGGCGCGGCCGCCCTTGCCGGTGCCGTCGGCTTCCTGGTGCTGACCAAAGCCACGGCGGTCATTAACGCATCCATTAACATGTCCTTTTTCGCAGGGATTATTGCTGGCGTGGTCGCAGGCCACTGCTATAACCGCTTCTCGAATACCAAACTGCCGGACTTCCTCGCCTTCTTTGCGGGCAAGCGGCTGGTCCCGATCGTGACCGGGCTTATCTGCCTGTTCATCGCCTGGGTGTGCGGCTACGTCTGGCCTTCCGTGCAGCACGGGATTGATACCTTCAGCCTGCTCGTTTCCCACAGCGGCGAACCGGGCTGGTTTATCTATGGGGTGCTCAACCGCGCGTTGATTCCGTTTGGCCTGCACTACATTCTGCACTCCGTCTTCTGGTTTAGCCTCGGCGACTGTCTGAAGGTCACCTATGACGCCGCAAGTGCGGTACATAACATCTGTCTCGCACCGGATGTGGTGAAAGGTCTGGTGGTCGGCGGTGCCGTACCGGGCATCGAGGGGTCCTCTGTCACCCAGATTGCCACCGACCTGACCCGTGGCGACCTTAACCGCTTCTTCGCAGGTGACCCGCATGCCGGCGTTTACATGGCCTGGGCATACCCGATCTTTATGGGCGGTCTGCCGGGGGCTGCGCTGGCGATGTATTTTGCCGCGCCGAAAGCCCGCCGTTCAGCCGTAGGCGGGATGCTGCTCTCTGTTGCGCTGACGGCCTTCCTGACCGGCATCACCGAACCGATTGAGTTCTCCTTCCTGTTCCTCGCACCGGCCCTGTATGCCCTGCATGCAGTCCTTGCGGGTGTCAGCATGGTGATCGCCAACAGCCTCGGCGTGCTGCACGGCTTTGGTTTCTCAGCCGGGTTGATCGACTTTGTGCTTAACTGGGGACTTGCCACGAAGCCGTGGATCTTAATCCCGCTGATTGTGCTGTTCTTCGCGATCTATTTTGTCGTGTTCACCTTCGCGATCCGCGTCTTTAAGCTGAAAACGCCGGGACGCGAGGAGGAGGACACCATCACGGGTGGGTCTGACGATCAAAGCGAGGCCATTGCCCGGTACATCGTGGCGTTGGGCGGTAAAGAAAACCTGAAGAGTGTCGACGCCTGCATTACCCGCTTGCGCCTGACGCTGGTGGATAACAGCGTGCTGGATGAACCTGCGCTGAAAGCGCTGGGTGCCAAAGGTATTCTGAAAATGGGTACTCAGAATGCGCAGGTCATACTCGGCCCTCAGGCTGAAAGCATTGCCCTGAAGATTCGGGCACAGACAGAAGCCTGACGCTGAGCGTTCCTGTTCCCTCTCCACACAGGAGAGGGAATAAAACCGGAACACTTCATCTATCCAGACCTTATTTATTCCGCAAAACACCCTACACTCTCAACATCCCCTATCGTCACCGGAACGTCGCTATGCGCCAGCTTCAGAAAATCCGTCAGTATCAACGGCTTTATCAGCATTACGGTGCTGCGCCAAAGCCGACCACCATCGCGGAAGTGGCGGAGGTGGCAGTGTGCAGCGAACGCCACGCGCGCACCCTGCTGCGCCAGCTGGCGCAGAGCGGCTGGCTAAGCTGGAACGCCCAGCCGGGACGCGGGCATCGGGCCATCCTGCATTGCCTGGCGACCACCAGCGAACTGAGCGCGCCACTGATGCACGCCTGTCTGGAGAAAGGGGATTACCAGAGCGCGCTGCAGCTGGCAGACGGTGATCCGGCCAGCCTGCATCACATCATCACCCCGTTTTTAGGCGGTAAATGGTTAAAACATCAGCCGACGCTGCGCATACCCTGGTACCGCGCCCTCACGTCGCTTGATCCGTCTCTTCAGCGCCGCCGTGCCGAACAGCATATTATCTGCGCGGTTCACGCGGGGCTGACGCGCTACGCGCCCGGCCACCCGCAGCCGGTAGCGGATTTAGCCCATCACTGGGAAATTGATGATGACAAACTGCGCTGGCGCTTCTACCTGCGCAGCGGCGCGCACTGGCATAACGGGCAGGCCATCAGTGATGAAGATATTCTCAGCGCGCTGCACCAGCTGCTGGCCGACCCGGCCCGCAGCGCAGGGCTCGCACACGTTACTCAGGTATCGCTTGTCGCCCCCTGGTGTCTGGAGATCGCACTCACCGCACCCGATGCCATGCTGGCCCATCGTCTGGCGCATCACGCCTGTCGCCTGCCGCATCCGCAACAGCCGGGTATTGGCGCTGGTCCCTTTGCTATCGCCCATCATCATTCGCACTACCTGCGCCTTGAGCGCCAGCCGTGGTACTTTGCGGCGCACCCGCTGCTGCATGCGATCGAGTTCTGGCGAACCCGCAGCGAGACGGAAAAAACCGCCTGGATAACCGTAGGGAAAGGCGAAAATGCCCGGGGGTCCGTTACCTCCATCAGCAGTGGCTTTGCCTGGCTGATGCTCAACGTCGGGTTGCCGCAGCCGCTGGCGGCCTGGCTGCGTCAGGAAATTCAGCAGATTAATCAGCAGAACATCCACCGGGATGATGTCGACACCCGCACGGAAATTCTTCCCGGCATCACGACCCCCGTATTTCCGGAAGCGTCCGACGTGACGCTTCCCGCCACCCTGTCGCTGGTTTGCTATCACACGCCTGAGCTGTGCGAGCTTGCCAGTATGCTGCAAACACGCCTGAAAAAGCGCGGCTGCGAGCTGATCATCCACAGGAAAGATCGTGAGGCGTGGCATGTCCCCGACGCGCTGACGCAGGCGGATATCTTACTGGGGGATTATCTGGCGGGCGAAATACCGGTCTTTGCGCTGGCAGAGTGGTTTACTGAAGAGCCAGCCTGGGCCACCGCCCTGGGGCAGGGTCCGTGGCAAAAAGCGAAGCAGACCCTGATGCGCTATTGCGAAAGCGAGGAGAGCCTGCAAACAGCGCTGCCGTCTTTCTTCCAGTCCTTACTTGAAAGCGGCGCCTGCACGCCGCTGTTCCACTACCGCTATCGTCTTAATACCCTGGAAAACGTGCAGGACATTGTGCTGACCGCCAGCGGCTGGCTCGATTTTACCCGCGCCTGGCTGCCGCCAGCTCAGGAACGTACCACCAGCGCGTCGTAGCCGCGCCAGCGGTAGTTGACCATCGAGATCAGCCAGCAGGCGACAAACAGCCCGACGACCACAAACCCGGCGTTGCCCAGGTTGTCGTTCACCGCGCCAATCACATCCCAGACGCCGCCGCTGAGGGCAAATTTGTCCATCAGCAGACCCAACGCTTCCAGCCCGCCGATAAACAGCGCCACCACCACGGAGGTGCCGGTGATGGTCATGTTGTAGTAAAGCTTGCGCTGTGGCTTGTTAAACGCCCAGCCGTAGGCCCCCACCATCAGCAAATTGTCGAGAGTATCCACCAGCGCCATGCCGCTGGCGAAGAGCGCCGGGAAGACCATGATGGACCACACCGACATGCCGTTTGAGGCGCTGGCGGCAGAAATACCCAGCACGCCAATCTCGGTAGCGGTATCAAACCCCAGGCCAAACAGAAAACCGACCAGGTACATCTGCCAGCTTTTGTTGACCAGGCGGAACGTCGCGCCGAACAGCCAGTTCATCACCCCGCCCTGCGCCGGAAGCGCAATCTCCCCCTGCACGGGCTTGCCGTTTTTCAGCGCCTGGAAACTGCGCCACACGCCGCGCAGGATCACCATATTCACCAGCGCCATTGCCAGCAGGAAGGTCGCCGACACCGCCGTGCCAATCAGGCTGCCGGTCTCGTGAAACCACGCCATATTCTTCTGAAACGCCGTGGCGGTCGCGGCAATGGCAATGGAGGCCAGCACCACAATGGTAGAGTGCCCCAGCGAGAACCAGGCCCCGACGCCGGACGGGCGTTTTCCCTGCTGCATCATCTTACGCGTCACGGTATCGATGGCCGCAATGTGGTCGGCATCCACCGCATGACGCAGTCCGTAGCACCAGGCCAGCAGGCTTGCCGCCATCAGCGCCGTGCTGTCGCTGAAGGTGTGCCATGCCCATCCCCAGGCCAGCAGGTTTGCCATTACCAGAGCCAGCAGCAGAAGCGCGGCGCGAGGTTCATTGCGTAAGAGTCGTAACATTTTAAATCCTTTGTGAACATGACCGGGCAGCGGCGACCACCGCCTGCCCGAAGGAGATCGCTCCGTCACCTGCGGGCAGGCGCGAAGGAAAAAGAAGCGTAAAGTCAGAAAGATAATGACGCAGACGCGCGCGCAGCAGACGGTTATGCAACACGCCGCCGCTGAAACACACCGTGGTCAGCGACAAGCGTCGGGCATGAAACGCGGCGAGCTCCGCCAGCCCTTTTGCCAGCGCGTCGTGAAACGCCCAGGCGCGCACGCTGGGTTCCGCCTGCCACGCCAGCCATTGCTGCCAGAAGAGGGAAAGATTATCCACCGACAGCGTGACCGGATGCACAGCGCCTTCGCACTGCGACGCCAGGGCTTCGAGCCGACAGGCGGCTTCCCCTTCCCAGGATTGGGTTTCGATACCCAGTGCGCAGGCGATGGCGTCAAACAGGCGACCGCACGACGACGCCCGCGGCGCATTGATGCCGCGCTGGATAGCCTTTGCCAGCAGCGGCCAGTTCTGGCGTTGTACCGCACGCGTTTCCGGGTAGTGCTGCCAGTCAGGGACAAACGCCAGACAGTGGGCGAGGAGATTTCGCCACGGCTGCCGGGCCGCGAGATCGCCACCCGGTAGCGCCACGGCCGGCAGCCCCCCCAGACGTTCGCAGGTAAGATAGTTCACCCGCAGGCACTCTCCGCCCCACAGCTCACCGTTTTCACCCATGCCGATCCCGTCCAGCGTCAGGGCGATAGCGTCTCCGCCATCGAGCGGCCAGCCGTTTTCGGCCAGGCACGCCGCCGCGTGGGCGTGATGGTGATGCACATTTTCAAGAGGCAATGCCTGCGCTTGCGCCCACTGGCGAGCGCGGTATCCCGGATGGGCATCGCACACGACGCGCTCCGGCTGAAAGGCGTAAATGCCCTGCATCACCGACAGCGCTGAACGCCATTGCGCTTCCACACCGTCGTCACTGAGATCGCCAAAATGCTGACTCAGCACCGCCTGGTTTCCGCGCACCAGGCAGAAGGTGTTTTTCATATCCGCCCCGGTGCATATCATGGCGGGAATATTTTCGAACCCGGCAGGTAACGTGATGGCATCCGGCACAAAACCACGCGCGCGGCGCAGCATCACACCGTCCCGATCCATCACTGAATCGTCCATCCGTTGCAGGATGTCACGGTTATGCAGCAGGAAGCCGTCCGCGATGTCGCTGAGCTCATCCAGTGCCTGCTGGTTGGTGAGGGCAGGCGGTCTGCCGCTGAGATTGCCGGAGGTCATCACCAGCGGGCGCTGGCAGTCCATCATCAGAAGATGCTGCAGCGGGTTCGCAGGAAGCATGATGCCCACGGTGTCCAGACCCGGCGCGATACCTTCCGGGAAGGCGGGCAGCCATGCTGTTGGCGTGAGCACGATGGGTGCGGCGGGTGAACATAACAACGTCTGAACCGACTCAGGTAACCCATCCGCGTTTAGGATCATCACTGCCAGCGGTTTTGCTGGCCGCTGTTTGCGTGCCCGCAGCCTCGCCACCGCCCGCGGGTTGAGTGCATCACAGGCGAGGTGAAAGCCCCCCAGACCTTTGATGGCGACAATACCGCCGCTTTTCAGCATCTGCACCGCCGCGCGCAGCGCAGCCTCGCGGACAGCAGTAACGTCCCCTGCCCGCCACTCAAGCGCGGGACCACAGTCCGGGCAGGCGACCGGCTGGGCGTGAAAACGTCGGTCCGCGGGATGGCGATACTCCGCCTCACACGGCGGGCAGAGCGGGAATGGCGCCATTGCCGTGGCCGGACGGTCATAGGGCATGGCGCGAATAATGGTGAAACGCGGGCCGCAGTGGGTACAGTTGATAAACGGGTAGCGGTAACGGCGCTCGTGCGGATCGTTCATCTCCGCCAGACAGGCGGGACACGTGGCAGCATCCGGTACAATCTGGGTGTCCATCGTCCCACCCGCGCTGTGGCGGATGGTGAATGCCTCCGGCACATGCGTCCAGGTGAAGGGCTGCGTGTCGATACTGTCGATGCGTGCCAGCGGCGGGCAGTCCTGGCGCAGCCTCGCGGTGAAATGCCCCCCATTACCCGCGAGGCGCACCAGCACGCCCTCTCCGTCGTTGCAGACATCGCCGGTCAACTGCAGCGCCTGCGCAAGCTGCCAGACGAAGGGACGAAACCCCACGCCCTGCACCTTGCCACGCACCCGCAGCTGGATGCCGTTACCGCTCATAACGACTCAGAACAACAGCGATGACGACGTGTCGAACGCCGCGCGACGGCGCTTCTCGGCGCTCATCTGCTCAAGCTTATCGCGATCCACGCAGACCAGCGCGTGGGTCGGGCAGGCTTCCATACAGGCCGGGCCGGCTTCGCGGTGGTAGCAGAGGTCACATTTATTGGCTTCGGCTTTCTCCGCCCGCACGTTCAGTCCCATGCCGCTGTTACGCACGACCGGACGAACCACCACTTCCATCGCGCCATACGGGCAGGCAACCACGCAGGTTTTGCAGCCAATACAGCGCTCCTGCATCACATGCACAAACCCTTTTTCACGCGCGATCGCCCCGTTCGGGCAGACGTTGGCGCACGGAGCATCTTCGCACTGACGGCAGATAGCGGCGGTGGAAATATTCACGGCTTTAATGACGTGGATGCGCGGTAAAAACGTCTCAGGGGTGAGCGACGCGCAATCCTGATCCGCCTGATGGGAAACCACGCACGCCACTTCGCAGGTACGGCAACCAATACACTTACTGGCATCGGCCATAATAAAACGGTTCATCTGCTTCTCCAGCATTACAGTTATGCGCGGAGATATTCATAAACCGTGCCAATTATTAACGCTTTGATTTATCGCAATTTTATAATCGACACCGGGGCTGTCATCGTCATTTGTGACGATGACAGCTGTCGACATCAGCGGTGCGGGCCGTCAATAACCGAGTCACGCAGGACCAGCTCACCGGAGAAGGTTTGCTGATATTTAAACTCACCGCCGTCGAGCATGAAGATCAGGCGGCTGATGGTCTCTTTGATCATCTCCGTCACCGGTATGCGCACGCTGGAGAGCGACGGCACGATGTAAGGGGCTATCGCCACATCGTCGAAACCGATCACCGACACCGCCCCCGGTGTCGCAACGCCGCTGTCGTGCAGCTGCTTCATGGCACCGATTGCCATATCGTCATTACTCGCCACCAGCGCGGTAAAGCGTTCACCGCGCGCAAGCAGTTCGGCCACCGCCGCCGCGCCGCTGGCCGGGTTCCACTTCCCCTGCGCAATCAGCCCTTCGCGCAGCGGAATGCCGTGCTGCGCCAGGGCGTCCTTGTAGCCTGAGAGACGCTCAACCCCGGTGGGGGAATCCAGCGAGCCGGTGATAAACGCAATCTCCCGGTGCCCTTTCGCAATCAGCTGCGCCACCGCATCCTGGCTCGAGGCTTTATGATCGGACCAGACGCAGTGGCTGCTGTTTTTCCGCAGGCGGCGGTTGAGCACCATAATGGGCTGCTCGCACTTCTCGACGATCTCATCCATCTCTTCCACACTCAGGAAACGCGGATAGATAATCACCGCGTCGCAGCGCATATCGAGCAGGTACTGGATCGCTTCGCGCTCCTCATCAGCGCTGTGCTTGCCGTCGGCGAGGATCAGCTGCCGCCCTTTTTCTTCCGTCATGCGCGCGGCGTGAAACAGCAGTTCGCTGAAGTAGACGCCGTGATACAAGGTGTTGGTCACCACCAGCCCCAGCGTCTGGGTACGTTTGGTCGCCAGGTTGCGCGCCAGTAAATTCGGGCGATAGCCGCTCTCTTCAATGGCCTGAAACACCCGGTCTTTGGTCTCCTGGCTGACGTAGCCATTTCCCGACAGCACCCGGGACACCGTGGCCTTCGAAACGCCTGCCCGCTTCGCCACTTCAAGCATCGTGGTCATGTTGTTATTCCGTCTGAATCTGATGGACCGCAGTGTACTGCACTGCGGAAAAATTGTCGCAGCGGCAAAATCACGCTTTCAGCACTTCATTGCGATCTGCATCACGAAACGAAAATATGGTCAAAAAGCGATCTTGTTTCATCCATAAAAACTCATGATGATTATGTGGAACCGGTTTCCTACATTTCTCACAACGATAACAGGATCTCATCCGATGGCCAAAAATTACGCAGCGCTGGCGAACGACGTGGTCAGCGCGCTGGGCGGCAAAGAGAACATCGTCGCCCTCACCCACTGCATGACGCGTCTGCGCTTCGTTCTGAAAGACGAAAGCCTTATCGACGCGGCGCGCCTGAAAAGCATCAGCGGCGTGCTCGGCGTCGTGCGCAACGACAACCAGTGCCAGGTGATCATTGGCAATACCGTCTCTCAGGCGTATCGCGAGGTGGTGAGCCTGCTGCCGACTGACCTGCAGCCCGAGGAGCCGGAAGGGCCGCAGAAGTTGACGTTGCGCCGCATTGGCGCCGGGATCCTCGACGCGCTGATCGGCACCATGTCCCCACTGATCCCGGCGATCATCGGCGGTTCGATGGTTAAACTGCTGGCGATGATCCTTGAGATGACCGGCGTGCTGCCAAAAGGCGCACCGACGCTCACCATTTTGACCGTCATCGGCGACGGCGCGTTCTTCTTCCTGCCGCTGATGGTGGCGGCCTCGGCAGCGGTGAAATTCAAGACCAACATGTCGCTGGCGATTGCCATTGCCGGTGTGCTGGTCCACCCGAGCTTTATCGAGCTGATGGCGAAAGCCGCGCAGGGTGAACACGTTGAGTTCGCCTTTATTCCGGTGACCGCGGTGAAATACACCTACACCGTTATTCCGGCGCTGGTGATGACCTGGTGCCTGTCGTACATCGAACGCTGGGTGGATCGCATCACCCCGGCGGTGACGAAAAACTTCCTGAAGCCGATGCTGATCGTGCTGATTGCCGCCCCGCTCGCCATCGTGCTGATTGGTCCGCTGGGGATCTGGATCGGTAGCGCCATCTCCGCGCTGGTATATACCATTCACGGCTACCTGGGCTGGCTCTCCGTGGCGATCATGGGCGCATTGTGGCCGCTGCTGGTAATGACCGGGATGCACCGCGTGTTTACCCCGACCATCATCCAGACCATTGCCGAAACGGGCAAAGAAGGGATGGTCATGCCGTCAGAGATCGGCGCCAACCTGTCGCTCGGTGGTTCTTCGCTGGCAGTGGCGTGGAAAACTAAAAACCCGGAACTGCGCCAGACGGCGCTGGCGGCGGCAGCCTCTGCCATTATGGCGGGGATCTCTGAACCGGCCCTGTACGGCGTCGCTATCCGTCTGAAACGCCCGCTGATTGCCAGCCTGATAAGCGGCTTTATCTGCGGCGCGGTGGCCGGTATCGCCGGGCTTGCCAGCCACTCAATGGCCGCGCCGGGGCTGTTTACCAGCGTGCAGTTCTTTGACCCGGCAAACCCGATGACCATCGTCTGGGTGTTTGGCGTGATGGGTCTGGCAGTGGTGCTGTCGTTTGTTCTGACCCTGCTTTTAGGGTTTGAGGATATCCCGGTCGAAGACGACGCCGAAAAAGCGCGTGCCCTGCAGAGCGCACCGGTACCGAACAACGCAGCAAAAGCATAAATTGAAAGCGAGGTAAGAATGTCTGTTTTTCCACAAGGATTTTTATGGGGCGGCGCGCTTGCCGCCAACCAGAGTGAAGGGGCTTACCGTGAAGGCGGCAAGGGACTGACCACGGTCGATATGATCCCCCACGGCGCGAATCGCCTGGCGGTAAAGCTCGGTAAGGAAAAGCGTTTTTCGCTGCGTGACGACGAGTTCTACCCGAGCCACGAGGCGATTGATTTTTACCATCGCTATAAAGAAGACATCGCCCTGATGGCGGAGATGGGCTTTACGGTGTTCCGCACCTCGATTGCCTGGAGCCGCCTCTACCCGAACGGCGACGAACCACTGCCCAATAAAGAGGGCATTGCCTTCTACCGCGCAGTGTTTGAAGAGTGCAAAAAGTACAACATCGAGCCGCTGGTGACCCTCTGCCACTTCGACGTGCCGATGCACCTGGTAACGGAGTACGGATCCTGGCGCAACCGCAAGATGGTGGATTTCTTCGCCCGCTACGCCCGCACCTGCTTTGAAGAGTTTAACGGGCTGGTGAAATACTGGCTGACCTTCAACGAAATCAACATCATGCTGCACAGCCCGTTCTCCGGTGCGGGGCTGGTGTTTGAAGAAGGTGAAAACGAAGACCAGGTGAAATACCAGGCCGCGCACCACGAGCTGGTGGCAAGCGCGCTGGCGACCAAAATCGCCCATGAGGTGAACCCGGAAAACCAGGTCGGCTGCATGCTGGCGGGTGGGAACTTCTACCCTTACTCCTGCAAGCCGGAAGACGTATGGATGGCGCTGGAGAAAGACCGCGAGAACCTGTTCTTTATCGACGTGCAGGCGCGCGGCCGCTATCCGGCCTACTCTGCCCGCGTGTTCCGCGAAAAAGGGGTGGTGATTGTTAAAGATCCGGGCGATGACGAACTGCTGAAAAACACCGTCGATTTTGTCTCGTTCAGCTATTACGCCTCGCGCTGCGCGTCGGCAGACATGAACGCGGGCAACACCAGCGCGGCGAACATCGTGAAATCCCTGCGCAACCCGCACATTGAGGTGAGCGAATGGGGCTGGGGCATCGACCCGCTCGGCCTGCGCATCACCATGAACATGATGTACGACCGCTATCAGAAGCCGCTGTTCCTGGTGGAAAACGGCCTCGGAGCGAAAGACGTCATTGATGAAAACGGCGAGATTAACGACGACTACCGCATCAGCTATCTGCGCGAGCATATCCGCGCGATGGGCGACGCGATTGAGGACGGCGTGCCGCTGATGGGTTACACCACCTGGGGCTGCATTGACCTGGTGTCGGCCTCAACGGGGGAGATGAGCAAGCGCTACGGGTTTGTCTACGTCGACCGTGACGATGCCGGCAACGGCACGCTGGACAGAAAGCGCAAGAAATCGTTCTGGTGGTATAAGAAGGTGATTGCGAGTAACGGGGCGGATCTGGCGTAGCATGTTTTGCCGGGTGGCGGCTTCGCCTTACCGGGCCTACAAAACCGTAGGCCCGGTAAGCGTAGCGCCACCGGGCGCTGTTCAGAGCAGGGAAAATCCTCCGTCCCCCACCCACCCGGCAAGCCGTGAATACACCACGCTCACCGCCTCTTTCACTGGCGGCGTCATCGGGTAATAAAACCCGACAATGTCCGGCTGAATGCCCAGAAACAGCACCTCCCCCACGTCGTCCTTGATCTGATCCACCAGGTAATTCAGCGGCATATTGTGGGTGGTCATCATAAACATCTCTGCGATATCGTCCGGGTCAATCAGGCGGATCTCGCCGGGATTGAGCCCCATATCGGTGGCATCGACGATTAACAGTCTCTCCGGGCGCAGCTCGCGAATGGCGACCACGTCGTTTTCCGGCGCGCTGCCGCCGTCTATCACCACCCAGTTGCCCTGCGGGTTCGCGGCGCACATCTCCGCCAGCAGCGGGCCCGCGCCGTCGTCGCCCATCATGCTGTTGCCGACACACAGTAAAACGTCAGTCACGTAATCTCCTCACCATCAGGTAGATGGCGCTCTCCTGATGAATATCATGCAGCATGCCGAGCAGCGTTTTGCTCCATGCCTGCTGCACGGGGGTTTGCCTGCCCAGCGCCGCGTCAAAGGCGTTGGCGAGCATCGCAATGTGGTTGGCGTCGATGACGATCTCACCGTACTTCGGCACGCCTTCCATTTTGCGCCGCGCCGGACTGCCCTCCTCCAGCGTGGCAATCCACGCCAGATAGTCAGACCACGGGCAGCTCAGCGCCGCTTCCAGGCAGTCAATCACCCCGAGGTGATGCCCAATCGCCAGGCTGTAATAGACCACCTGCTGCGCCGCATCCGGCGTGGCATCGTTCTCATCAATAAACTTACGGCTCAGCTGACTGAACACCACCGTTTCACTCATCGGATACGCGCCTCATCCACTACGCTGTTCAGGTTCGCCACAATCTCATTAAGACGCGGATCGTTTTCCGCCTCCAGCCAGCGTGTGACCTGATGCTCGCCCTGGCTCAGCAGGCGCAGATAATCGTCGGCAATCTGGCGGCCATAGCGATAGCCCGCCAGCCTGCGCGCCGTGCGGTCGACCTTCACCCGCAGCGGCTGCACCATGTCCGGGTGCAGAATGGCCGCAGGCTGGTTGTCGATCTCGCCCGGCTCGCGGGCGTGGATTTTCTGCTCCAGCAGGCCAAGCGCCATCGCAAAGCCATACAGCGTTGCGGCAGGCGTCGGCGGGCAGCCCGGAATGTAGACATCCACCGGCACGATTTTGTCGGTACCGCCCCACACACAGTAGAGGTCATGGAAGATACCGCCGCTGTTGCCGCAGGCCCCGTACGAGATGCAGATTTTCGGATCCGGCGCGGACTGCCAGGCCCGCAGCGCCGGCGAGCGCATGGCGCGGGTCACCGCCCCGGTAAACAGCAGGATGTCCGCATGACGCGGAGAAGGCACCACTTTGATGCCGAAACGCTCGGCGTCAAACAGCGGTGACAGGGTGGCGAAGATCTCAATCTCGCAGCCGTTGCAGCCGCCGCAGTCCACGCGGTAGACGTAGGCCGAGCGTTTGATTTTTTTCAGCAGCGACGCCTTCATCAGGCCGATAGATTCGTCCACCGTCATTGGCACCGGGATGCCGTTCGCGTCGCGCGGGCCGAGTAAATTGTCCATCAGCTGGCCTCTCTCATATGGCGGGTAATATCAATGCGGTCGGACGGCAGCAGGCATTTCTGCCGCTTACAATCCGGACAGGTTTCAAAACTTTCCCGATGGTGTTCCGCGCGGGCGTCACCGTTGTGCTGCAGCAGTGCAATCGCGTAGTCGATCTCTTTTTGCACGGCGAACGGACGCCTGCAGACGCGGCAGTGGCACAGGTCAAAGCGCGACTGCTGGAGGAAATCTTCTTTCTTCCATACCGCCAGCTCGTATTCCTGCGACAAACGAATGGCGACCGTCGGGCAGACCTCTTCGCAGCGGCCGCAAAAGATGCAGCGCCCGAGGTTAAACTGCCAGGCCAGCTCGCCGGTTTTAAGATCCGTTTCCACCGTTAAGGCATTCGATGGACAGGCGTTGACGCAGGCCGCGCAGCCGATGCACTGCTGCGGGTTATGCTCCGGCTTGCCGCGATAGTTTTTATCGACCGGCATCGCCTCCAGCGGATAGCGGCTGGTTTGCACACCGGTTTTGATCACTTTTTTGATAAAGGTAAACATGGCGAGTCCTTATTTCAGCGGCGAGTTCTTACGCTCGATGCTGTAGCGCTCAAGCTCTTTGTACGGCACCACCTGGCTTTTCTTCTTGCGCACGTCCACCACGGTCATGCGGTCGGTGCAGGAGTAGCATGGATCGAGACTGCCGATGATCAGCGGTGCATCAGAAACGGTGTTGCCGCGCAGCATGTAGCGCAGGGTTGGCCAGTTAGCATAGGTGGCCGCACGACAGCGCCAGCGGTAGAGCTTCTGGTTGTCGCCGGTCATGCTCCAGTGGATGTCATCCCCGCGCGGCGCTTCGGCAAAGCCCAACGCGAAGCGGTTCGGAATATAGTTGAACCCCTCCACCATCAGCGGGCCGCCCGGCAGGTTATCGAGCCCAAAGTCAATCATATTCAGCGCGGTAAACACCTCGTTGATACGCACCTTCAGGCGGGAGATGACATCGCAGCCCTGCTCGCTGTGCACGGTCATCGGCAGCAGACCGTAGCCGACGAACGGGTGATCGGCGCGGGTATCGCGGGCGTGGCCGCTGGCGCGCACCATCGGGCCGACGTTGCTAAAATCGCGGGCAATTTCCGGGTCAAGACGGCCGATTCCCACGGTGCGCTGTTCGATATTGGGCGTGCTGAGCAGCATATCCACCAGCTCCTGCACGTCCCGGCGCATCTGCTGCGCCAGCTGACGGGTCTGGATCATGTCGTTTTTGAGCAGGTCACGGCGGATCCCCCCGATCAGGTTCAGGCCGTAGGTTTTACGCGCCCCGGTAAGGATCTCCGCCATCTTCATCGACGCTTCACGCACGCGGAAGAACTGCATAAACCCGGAGTCAAAGCCGACGAAGTGGCAGGCCAGGCCGAGGTTCAGCAGGTGGGAGTGCAGGCGTTCCACCTCCAGCAGAATGGCGCGGATCATCTGCGCGCGCTCCGGCACCACAATCCCCATGCCGTTCTCCACCGAAGTGGTGTAGGCGGTACTGTGGGCGAAGCCGCAGATGCCGCACACGCGGTCAGAAAGAAACGTGACTTCGTTGTAGCCCATGCGGGTTTCCGCCAGCTTTTCCATACCGCGATGGACGTAGAACAGGCGGTAGTCGGCGTCGATAATGTTTTCGCCGTCAACGAACAGGCGGAAGTGGCCCGGCTCATCGGAGGTGACGTGCAGCGGGCCGATCGGCACCACGTTGTTCTTCTTGCTGCCCAGCTCGTTGATAAATTCGTAGGTTTCGCTGTCGGTGGTCGGCGCCGGGCGCTGACGGTAGTCCATGCTGTCTTTGCGCAGGGGATAAAGTTCATCCGGCCAGTCGTCCGGCAGCACCAGGCGGCGCTCATCCGGCAGGCCGACCGGCACCAGGCCGTACATGTCGCGCACTTCGCGCTCGCCCCAGACGGCGGCAGGTACGCGCGGGGTGACGGACGGGTATTCCGGTTTATTTGGATCGACTTCCACGCGCACGGTGAGCCAGCACTTCTCCCCCTGCTCCATCGACATCACGTAGTACACAGCGTAATTGCCGCACAGCTGACGCTCGTCGTTACCGAACAGCACCGACAGCCAGCCGCCCTGCTGGTAGTAGAGAAACTCCACCACTTCCGGCAGAGAGTTCACTTTTACGGTGATGGTTATCTGGTCTTTGGTTTGCCAGGACTCCTCCAGCACCACGCCGGGGAAAGCCTGATGCAACGCGGCGAGATACTGCTGACCTTTCTTTTCTTCAGACATAAAAACTCTCTTTAATCACGCCACCAGCAAGGAGACGAACGCTAAAAATGCAAAACCAAAACCGGCCCAGGTGATGCGCGACGTTTCCACAAAACGCAGGCGCGCCATGCTGTTTTCAAACAGGGCAATCACCAGCACGCCGACCAGCAGCTTGAGGGCGGCCACCACCACGGCCAGTACCAGACTGCCCGCGGAGAAGTGCGTCATCTGCCCCCACGGGAAGAAGACGCCGACAAACATCTGCAGCACCACCAGCTGTTTGAGGCTGATGCCCCACTTCAGCACCGCGAAGCCGTAGCCGCTGTATTCCGTGAGCGGCCCTTCCTGCAGTTCCTGCTCCGCTTCGGCCAGATCGAACGGCAGCTTGCCCATCTCGATAAACGTGGCGAACGCGCAGGCGCAGAGCGCCAGCACCAGCGGAATGGAGCGGGCAAGCGGCCAGTGGTAAACGGTGTGGGTGATAAAGCTGATATGGGTTGAACCTGCGACCTGCGCGGCGACCCACAGCCCCAGCAGCAGGATCGGCTCAACCAGCACGCCCAGCATCGCCTCGCGGCTGGCACCGATGCCGGTAAATGGGCTCCCGGTGTCGAGACCCGCAATCGCGAAGAAGAAGCGGGCGATGGCGAAGAGGTAGATCAGCGTAATCAGATCCCCGAGCGCAGGCAGGGGCGAGCCCACTGTCACCACTGGCAGCGCGGTGGCGATGGTCAGCATCACGCCCACCATCACAAACGGCGTCAGGCGGAAGACCCAGCCTGCGGCATCCGGGGCGACGCTCTGACGCGAGAGCAGTTTGAAGAGATCGCGGTACTCCTGAAGCACGCCAGGCCCGCGACGGTTGTGCATCCGGGCGCGCGCCACGCGGCTCACCCCGGAAAGCAGCGGCGCAGCGGCGAACAGCACCAGCGCCTGAAGAATTGCCAGTAACAGACTCATGTCAGGCTCCTCGTGAAATCACAATCACCACCAGCACCGCCAGCTCGATGACCGCCAGACGGCGGAACAGCACAGGCGCGGCGGCACTCTCCCAACCCGGCACCCACGCCACCGGGTTCAGCCAGTGGCGCAGCTTCAGCACGGCGGCGAAGTTCTCTTTCACCGGCATGGCGAAACCGTGAGCGGTAATCACCATCGACTGTTCGTGTTCATAGCCGCAGGCCCACGCTGTCCCACGCGAGCGGGAGACCAGTCGGTCGCGTTTGAAGAACAGCATCAGGATGAGCGGCAGCAGCGGTGTGCCAATCAGCAGCAGCGCGACCATTGGCTGGGAAACGGTGGTATTCGCCACGGTCAGTGGCAGCGGAATGGCATTACCCAGCAGCGGCAGCAGCCACGGCGCGGCCACGCCGCCCGCGATGCAGCACAGTGCCAGCGCAACCACGCTTGTCCCCATCAGTACCGGTGCGCAGCAGGCGTTTTCCGCCTCACGCGTACGCGGCGCGCCGAGGAAGGTGACGCCGTAAACTTTCGCCATGCACATCACTGCCAGCGCCCCGGTAATCGCCAGCCCGACCGCCAGCAGCGGCCCCAGCAGACGGGCGATAAACGCCTCGCTCTGGCCGAGCGCGAAGAAGGACTGGTAGATCACCCACTCCCCGGCAAAGCCGTTCAGCGGCGGCAGCGCGGCCATCGCCATCAGCCCGACCAGCATGGTGAGAGATATCACCGGCATTTTTTTGCCAATGCCACCGAGCTTTTCGATGTCGCGATGACCGGTGCGGAACCAGACGCTTCCCGCCCCCAGGAACAGGGTGCTTTTGAACAGGCTATGGTTGACGAGGTGATACAGACCGCCGATAAACCCGGCGGCAATCAGCGCCGGTTGATTGAGCGCCAGACCGGTCACGCCCGCGCCAAGACCGAGCAGGATGATGCCGATATTTTCAAGGGTGTGATACGCCAGAAGACGCTGAATATTGTGCTCCATCAGCGCGTACAGCCCACCGACAAAGGCGGTAACCATACCGGCGAGAAGCAACACCACGCCCCACCACAGCGGCGGCTGGCCGCCGGTCAGGGTGATCGTCAGAATGCCGAACAGCCCGACTTTCATCACGACCGTGGAAAAGAGCGCAGCGGCGGGCGCTGAGGCATTCGCGTGCGCCTGCGGCACCCAGCCGTGCAGCGGGATGATCCCGGCCAGCAGGCCAAAGCCCACCACGCTCAGCAGCCAGACGTCGCTGCCCAGCGGCTGACCGTTAAGCGCCGCGAAGTCCAGCGTGCCGAAGCGGTGCCACACCCGCCAGCAGGCCAGCGCCAGCAGCAGCGTCCCGAGGCGTCCCAGCGCAAACCACAGTTTGCCGGAGGTACTGCACCCCGTCAGGAAGACGCCGCAGAGCGCCATGATCTCCGCCATCACCACCAGCGCGCCGAGGTTGCTGGCGGTAACGGTGCAGACCGCCGTCGCCATCAGCAGATTAATCAGCAGGCCGTTGGCCCTGGTGTTTTGATGGCGGTGCCAGTCGATATTGAACAGGCTGATAAACAGCCCGCACAGGCCAAACGTCACCAGCCAGATGGCGTTCAGCGGCGTGATCGCAACGGTGTGACGGATGAGCGGCATGAGCGTGTCCACGGTGTGTCCGTCGAGCAGAACCATCCCGCCTGCCGCCAGCGTCATCAGGCTGCCGACCGCCCCGCCAATCCCGGCGACCCAGCCGCTCAGGGTTTTATGGAATGACAGAAGCCACGCCAGAACCGCGGTGGCCGCAAAGTACGCTACCGCGCTGGTCATCATCATCGCCGCGTTCATTTCGCCCCCTCGTTAAGCGTCTGTAGCAGAGAAAGGTCGCCAACATCGCTGTTGATGGTCAGCTCGCGTTTACGCTTGCGGGTACGGGCGATGTCGCGAATGTTAACCAGAATCAACGCGTTGGTTGGACAGGTGCGCACGCAGGCCGGGCCTTGTTCATCAAAGCTGCACAGGTCGCACTTCACCGCAACGGCGCGGATGCCGGGCACCCAGTCCAGCAGCGTGCTGACGCGTGCCGGAGCAGGCGGCGCGGGCGGGGCTTTTGGCGAGTTGGCATTCGCCGGAATATGCAGCGGGCGGCTGCCGGAAAATTCAATGGCGCCGAACGGGCAGGCAATGCCGCACAGCTTGCAGCTTACGCACAGGCTTTCGTTCAACTGGACAGCGCCGTCCACGCGGGTGATGGCATTTACGGGACAGACACCCGCACAAGGGGCATCTTCACAGTGATGGCAGAGCTGCGGGGCAGACTCTTTTTCATTACGCATGACGTGCAGGCGCGGCATGGACTGCAGCCCATGCAGGCGATGCGTTTCCGAACACGCCGCCTCACAGGTTCGACAGCCAATACAGACCGTCGAGTCAGCAATTACAAAACGGTTCACCGGGTCATCCTCTGGTGATAGTCATTTTTGACGAAAAACTGTCTTGTCGACACTTTTCGACACTCAGGGGTCAGGCCACGTTCGCTGAGGCATTTCCGTCCATCAGCTGCTTCAGGTTGACCGGGAGATCGTGTTCAACGGCGGCGTACAGGCTGTTATAAACCGGGGCGATTTTTTCCAGATAGTGCTCCAGCACCTGCTGGCGATCGCGGTTGCTGACGTGGCCGTCCACCATGCCGTCGGCCATCAGCTGTGCTTTCGCAATACACTGTTTTTCGCCGTCTTTTGTCTCAAGGTGGTACTCAATGGTGTGGCTGTTGAAGTTATCCGCCAGGGTGACATTGATGATGAAATGGCCGAAGAGGACAAAGCGCATGTCCCCCTGCGCCGCACAGCTCATCGCATGGTGAAGACGCGCTTTCGAGAGGGTGATGCCCTGAACCAGAGAGTTGCAGTAAAGATGCCACTGGTCCTGTAACTGCTGATGACGCTGCGCGATGTAATCTGCTTTTTCGCTGATTTCCCAAATAGTCATAAAAGGTATCCGTTTAATGGAGATAGCGGCTGTTAAGCAGATTCCATGCCAGTTTTTATCCAGCTGATTTTTAATAGTTTTAATTAAAAACTGGCTGTCAACTTTGCGGTGTCGACGTGTCATTTCGACAGCGTTGACATCGACATGTCTTAACAAAAATCAAGATGGCATTGTTATTGCATTCAATGGCGCAATTCATTGAGGAGGCGTCATGCACGAAATCACCCTCTGCCAGCGGGCTCTGGAACTTATCGAACAGCAGGCTGTGCAAAACCACGCAAAACGCGTCACCGGCGTCTGGCTGAAGGTCGGGGCGTTTTCCTGCGTCGAGACCAGCGCCCTGACCTTCTGTTTTGAAATGGTGTGCCGCGGCACGCTGGCGGAAGGCTGCGAACTGCATATTGAAGAGCAGCAGGCGGAGTGCTGGTGCGAGCAGTGTCAGCAGTACGTCACCCTGCTGTCGTCGAAGGTACAGCGCTGTCCGCAGTGTCAGAGCACCTTTCTTCGCATCGTGGCGGATGACGGCATGCAGATCCAACGCCTCGAAATCGAGAAGGAGTAAAGTATGTGTAGTACCTGCGGTTGCGCCGAAGGCAACCTGTATATAGAAGGGGATGAACATCATCCCCACTCCGCGTTTCGCTCCGCGCCCTTTGCACCTGCCCCACGCTCTTCTGCGGCATTGACCGGGATCGCTTTCGCCCCGCAACGATCCGATGCGGGCGATCTTCACTACGGCCACGGCGAAGCGGGTACCCACGCGCCGGGCATCAGCCAGCGTCAGATGCTGGAGGTGGAAATCAACGTCCTGGACAAGAATAACCAGATCGCCAACCGTAACCGTGCCCGCTTCGCCGCCCGCAGACAGCTGGTGCTGAACCTGGTCTCCAGCCCCGGCTCCGGCAAAACCACGCTGCTCACGGAAACGCTCAACCGCCTGAACGGGCGCGTCTCCTGTGCGGTGATTGAAGGCGATCAGCAAACCGTTAACGATGCGGCGCGCATTCGCGAAACCGGCACCCCGGCGATCCAGGTGAATACCGGCAAAGGCTGCCATCTCGATGCGCAGATGATCGCCGACGCCGCCCCGCGCCTGCCGCTTGAAGATAACGGCATCCTGTTTATTGAAAACGTCGGTAACCTTGTCTGCCCGGCGAGCTTCGACCTGGGCGAACGGCACAAAGTCGCGGTGCTTTCGGTGACCGAAGGCGAAGACAAGCCGCTGAAGTACCCGCATATGTTTGCCGCCGCCTCCATCATGCTGCTCAACAAAGTCGACCTGCTGCCGTACCTGAACTTCGACGTGGATAAATGCCTGTCCTGGGCCCGCGAGGTGAACCCGGATATTGAGATCCTGCTGGTCTCCGCTACCCGCGGCGACGGCATGGACAGCTGGCTACACTGGCTGGAGAACGAACGATGTGCATAGGCGTACCGGGACAGATTCATACCATTGATGGTAATCAGGCCAAAGTTGAGGTTTGCGGCATCCTGCGCGACGTCGACCTGACGCTGGTGGGCAGCAGCGATGAAACCGGCGTCTCGCGTCTCGGCCAGTGGGTGCTGGTCCACGTGGGGTTCGCCATGAGCGTGATTAACGAAACGGAAGCCCGCGACACGCTGGATGCGCTGCAGAACATGTTCGACGTGGAGCCGGACGTGGGCGCGCTGCTGTATGGCGAGGAGCGATAATCATGCGTTACGTGGATGAATACCGCGCGCCCGAGCAGGTGCTGCAGCTTATCGGGCATCTGAAAACGCGTGCGGCGCTGCTGGACTACACGGCGGAAAACCCGCTGCGGATCATGGAGGTGTGCGGCGGACATACGCACGCCATTTTCAAATTTGGCCTCGACCAGCTGCTGCCGGAGAACATCGAGTTTATCCATGGCCCCGGCTGTCCGGTCTGCGTGCTGCCGATGGGGCGCATCGACAGCTGTATCGAGATTGCCAGCCGGCCCGACGTCATTTTCTGCACCTTTGGCGACGCGATGCGCGTTCCGGGGAAAAACGGCTCGCTGCTGCAGGCAAAAGCACGCGGGGCCGACATTCGGATCGTCTATTCGCCGATGGATGCCCTGACGCTGGCAGCGGATAACCCCACGCGCAAAATCGTGTTTTTTGGCCTGGGGTTTGAAACCACCATGCCCGCCACCGCCATTACGCTGCAGCAGGCGAAAGCGCGCAGCGTCGATAACTTTTTCTTCTTCTGCCAGCACATCACGCTCATCCCCACGCTACGCAGCCTGCTGGAAGCGCCGGGAAACGGGATTGACGCCTTCCTGGCGCCGGGCCACGTCAGCATGGTGATTGGCACAGATGCCTACGGTTTTATCGCTGAACAGTACAATCGTCCGTTAGTGGTTGCTGGTTTCGAACCACTTGATCTACTGCAAGGTGTCACCATGCTGGTTGAGCAGAAAATAGCGGCCCTGAGTGTAGTGGAAAACCAGTACCGCCGCGTGGTGCCGGATGCAGGAAATGAACGGGCACAGCAGGCGATAGCCGACGTGTTTTGCGTCGAAGGCGACAGCGAATGGCGTGGCCTGGGGCTGATTGCCGAATCCGGCGTGCGCCTGACGTCGGCCTATCGCGCGTTCGACGCCGAAGCGTATTTCCACCCGCAGCCGCAGCAGGTTTGCGACGATCCGCGGGCCCGCTGCGGCGAGGTGCTCACCGGCAAATGCAAGCCTCATCATTGCCCGCTATACGGCAACACCTGTAACCCGCAAACGGCGTTTGGCGCGCTGATGGTCTCCTCCGAAGGGGCGTGTGCCGCGTGGTATCAGTATCGCAACCTGGAGAGTGAAGCATGAAGACGGTTGAAATGGCGCACGGCAGCGGCGGACAGGCGATGCAGCAGCTGATTAACCGGCTGTTTATGGAGGCCTTCAGCAACCCCTGGCTCGCCGAGCAGGAAGACCAGGCGCGCATTGACCTCGCGACCCTCACCGCGCAGGGCGACAGGCTGGCGTTCTCCACCGACAGCTACGTGATTGACCCGCTGTTCTTCCCGGGCGGCGATATCGGCAAGCTCGCTGTCTGCGGCACGGCGAACGACATCGCCGTCAGCGGCGCCATTCCGCGCTACCTCTCCTGCGGATTTATCCTCGAAGAGGGGTTACCGATGGAGACGCTCACGGCGGTGGTCAACAGTATGGCGCAGACCGCCCGCGAGGCAGGGATAGCTATCGTCACCGGCGATACCAAAGTGGTGCAGCGCGGCGCGGCCGACAAGCTGTTTATCAACACCGCCGGCATCGGGGCGATCCCCGCCGATATTCACTGGGGCGCGCAGCGCCTCAGCACGGGCGACGTGCTGATCGTGACCGGCACGCTGGGCTGCCACGGCGCGACCATCCTCAACCTGCGCGAAGGTCTGGGGCTGGACGGCGAACTGCGCAGCGACTGCGCGGTGTTGACCCCGCTGATCCAGACGCTGCGTGCAGTTCCCGGCGTGAAAGCGCTCCGTGACGCCACGCGCGGCGGCGTGAATGCCGTGGTCCATGAATTTGCGGCAAGCTGCGGATGCGGGATTGAACTCACCGAGTGCAGCCTGCCCATAACGCCCGCCGTTCGCGGTCTGTGTGAGCTGCTGGGGCTTGACCCGCTCAACTTTGCCAACGAAGGCAAGCTGGTGATTGGCGTTGAACGCGCTTCTGCACCCGCCGTTCTGGAACAGCTGCGGGCACATCCGTTTGGACACGAGGCGGCGATAATTGGTGAAGTGGTTGAGCGCAAAGGGGTGCGCCTGACCGGGCTGTATGGCGTTAAACGGACGCTGGATTTGCCGCACGCGGAACCCTTACCCCGAATTTGCTAGGCCGCGCCATAAGCGGCCAGCGTGGAATTTTTGCTCGTTTCTACTGGAAAGCACTATGCCATATACACCGATGAGCGATCTTGGACAGCAGGGGCTGTTTGACATCACGCGCACACTTTTACAGCAGCCCGATCTCGGCGCGCTGAGCGATGCCCTGACGCGTCTGGTCAGGCAATCAGCGCTGGCCGACAGCGCCGCGATTGTGCTCTGGCATAGCGGTACGCATCGCGCGAGCTACTACGCAACGCGTGATAATGGCAAAACGTTTGAATACGAGGATGAAACGTATCTGGCCCATGGCCCGGTGCGCCGCATTCTCTCCCGGCCTGAAGCGCTGCACTGCAACTTTGAGGCGTTCCGACAGGCGTGGCCGCGGCTGGCGCAGAGCAATCTGTATCAGCCCTTCGGGCATTACTGCATGTTGCCGCTGGCGGCAGAGGGCCAGATTTTTGGCGGCTGCGAGTTTATCCGCACCACCGACCAGCCGTGGAGCGAGGCGGAATACGAGCGCCTGCATACCTTCACCCAGATTGTGGCCGTCGTCGCGGAGCAGATCCAAAGCCGCGTGAACAATAACGTCGATTACGACCTGCTGAGCCGCGAGCGCGACAACTTTCGTATTCTGGTCGCCATCACCAACGCCGTGCTCTCCAGGCTCGATATGGATGAGCTGGTCAGCGAGGTGTCAAAAGAGATCCATCACTATTTCAAAATCGACGCCATCAGTATTGCGCTGCGGGGGCACCGTAAGGGCAAGCTGAACATCTACTCCACCCACTATCTGGATGAGGCTAACCCTGCCCATGAGCAGAGTGAAGTGGACGAAGCCGGTACGCTTTCCGAGCGGGTCTTTAAAAGCAAAGAGATCCTCCTGCTCAACCTGAACGAGCAGGATACGGTGGCACCCTACGAGCGGATGCTGTTTAACACCTGGGGCAACAAAATCCAGACCCTGTGCCTGCTGCCGCTGATGTCCGGCGACACCATGCTCGGCGTGCTGAAGCTGGCGCAGTGTGAGGAGGGAGTATTTACCACCGCCAACCTGAAGCTGCTGCGTCAGATCGCCGAGCGTATTTCCATCGCCCTGGATAACGCCCTCGCCTATCAGGAGATTCATCGCCTGAAAGAGCGGCTGGTGGATGAGAACCTCGCCCTGACCGAACAGCTCAACAATGTGGACAGTGAGTTTGGTGAAATCATCGGGCGCAGCGATGCGATGTACAGCGTGCTCAAGCAGGTAGAAATGGTGGCGCAAAGCGACAGCACGGTGCTGATTCTGGGCGAAACCGGCACGGGTAAAGAGCTGATAGCCCGCGCCATTCACAACCTGAGCAACCGCAACAGCCGACGGATGGTGAAGATGAACTGCGCCGCCATGCCGGCGGGGCTACTGGAAAGCGATCTGTTCGGTCACGAACGCGGCGCGTTCACCGGGGCCAGCAGCCAGCGTCTGGGCCGCTTTGAACTGGCCGACAAGAGCTCGCTGTTCCTCGACGAAGTGGGCGATATGCCGCTGGAGCTACAGCCAAAGCTGCTGCGCGTCCTGCAGGAGCAGGAGTTTGAGCGCCTGGGCAGCAACAAGCTTATCCAGACTGACGTGCGGCTGATTGCCGCCACCAACCGCGACCTGAAAAAAATGGTCGCCGACCGCGAGTTTCGCAGCGATCTCTACTATCGCCTGAACGTGTTCCCGATCTGCCTGCCGCCGCTGCGCGAACGTCCGGAAGATATCCCCCTTCTGGTCAAAGCGTTTACCGCGAAGATTGCCCGCCGGATGGGGCGCAACATCGACAGTATTCCTGCCGAGACGTTACGCACCCTCTCCTCGATGGAATGGCCCGGCAACGTGCGCGAGCTGGAAAACGTCATCGAACGTGCGGTGCTGCTGACGCGCGGCAATGTGCTGCAACTCTCCCTGCCTGAAGTTGCGCTACCTGACGTAACCGCGCCCGCCGCCGAGACGGCAAAAGAGGGAGAAGATGAATATCAGCTCATTATGCGCGTGCTGAAAGAGACCAACGGCGTGGTCGCCGGACCGAAAGGTGCCGCCCAGCGACTGGGGTTAAAACGCACCACCCTGCTGTCGCGCATGAAGCGTCTTGGGATCGATAAAGAGAGCCTGGTCTAACGCCTTATCCCGGCGGTGTTTTCTGACACCGCCTTTTGTCACCCTGCGCAATTGTCCCTCATTGACACAAAATCGTTTCCTCTGTATAAAATTCCGCCTTAATAATGAGTTTCATTTGCATCAATAACAATATTAATCAAGGGTAGCGTTTCATGAAGAAGGTCATCTGCGCGTTAGGCCTGGCGGTTGCGTCGGTCAGTTCTGCTCTGGCAACCACATATCCTCTGACCATTGAAAATTGTGGCTATAAAGAGACATTCACTAAAGCGCCGGAACGCGTCGTGGCCCTGGGTCAGAATACCGTCGAAATTTTGCTCCTGCTGGGCCTGGAAGACAAAGTGAAGGCCAGCGCCTTCTGGCCGACCAAAGTGCTGCCGCAGCTGGCGGAACAGAACGCGAAAATTAAAACCCTGACGGTAGAAATTCCTACGCTTGAATCTGTTCTCGCACAAAATCCTGACTTTGTCCCCGCGCAGACTCCCCTGCTGCTGGGGCCTGAAAGTAAGGTTGCCAAACGCGACGATCTGATGACCCTGGGCGTGAACAGCTACGTGTCCCCGGGCATGTGCGCGACCAAAAAAGCCACCGGCGATATGTACGGCAGCCGCCAGAAACTGTGGGATATGACCTATCTCTATCAGGAGATTGAGGATTTCGCCAAAATCTTTAACGTGGAAGATCGCGGTCAGGCCGTGATTGCCGATTTCAAAAAACGTGAGGCTGACCTGCGCCAGGAATTCAGTAAAAACAAAAAAGATCTCTCCTTTGTTTTCTGGTTCTCAAGCTCCTCCCCTTCTGCGGACGCCTACGTCGGCGGTAAAAATAGCCCTTCCGGATTTATTTCCAGCCTGCTGGGCGGCCATAACGCCATCACCTCCGAGACCGAATGGCCAACCGTGGGCTGGGAAAGCATTATTGCCGCTAATCCGGATGTCATTGTGGTCTCAAGCCTCGACCGCAACCGCTGGGCACTGGATAACGCGGAAGAAAAAATCAAATTCCTCAAAAGCGATCCGGCAGTCAGCCAGCTGGACGCGGTGAAAAAGGGTCATATCGTGGTGATGGACGGCCAGGCGATGAACCCGACGATCCGCACGATTTACGGGGCTCAGCAGGTTGGCGAACAGCTCAGAAAACTGGGGCTGAACTGATGACCACCGCCGTCCTTCAGGCCAGGCAGAGCCTGGTTCTGACGACCTCATGTTTGCTTGCCTTTGTCCTGCTATTTCTGGTTATCGCGCTGAGCGTCAGCGTCGGCGAGCTGTCCATTCCGCTGCAGAACGTCTTTTATGCCATCAGCAATAAAATGGGGCTCACCGGGGTTCCGCTCAACCGTATCTATGAGAGCGTCATCTGGGACTTTCGCCTGAGCCGCGCGCTGGTGGCAGCCTGCTGCGGCGCGGGGCTGGCCATCTGCGGCGCCGTATTGCAGAGCCTGCTGAAGAACGCGCTGGCGGAGCCATACGTGCTGGGCGTATCCGCCGGCGCGTCGACTGGCGCGGTTTCCGTGGTGGTGTTGGGGATCGGCACCGGCGCGGTGTCGCTTTCTGCGGGTGCCTTTGCCGGGGCGTTCGCCGCCTTTGCGTTTGTCGCGTTTCTGACCAACGGCGCGCGTGGAGGAAATGAACGAACTATTCTGGCGGGCGTTGCCGCCTCGCAGCTTTTCAACGCCATTACCGCCTACACCATCAGCACTTCCGCCAGCGCCCAGCAGGCGCGTGACGTGATGTTCTGGCTGCTGGGCAGTTTCAGCGGCGTGCGCTGGCCCGAATTCCAGCTTGCACTGGTGGTGGTACTGATTGGGTTAGCCGTGTGCCTCTACTATTCCCGGGCGCTGGATGCCTTTACGTTCGGCGATGACGCCGCGGCGTCGCTGGGCATCGCCGTCCCGTGGGTACGTCTGGTGCTCTTTACCACCACCGCACTGATCACCGCGACCATCGTCAGCATGGCGGGATCAATCGGCTTTGTCGGGCTGGTAGTGCCGCACGTCATGCGTTTCCTGTTCGGGCCGCTGCATCGTACATTGCTGATCGCCAGCGCGCTGGCAGGGGCGATCCTGATGGTGCTGGCGGACATCGCCTCGCGCATGCTGATCGCCCCGCAAAGCCTGCCCGTCGGCGTTGTGACCGCGCTGGTTGGCGTTCCGTTCTTTGCCGTGATTATCTACCGCTCAAGGAATAAGTGATGAGTATCTGCGCTGAACATATTACCTGGAAGGTGGGTAAAAAAGTCATCGTTAATGACGTTTCGCTGACGGTGTCTCGCGGGGAAACGGTCGGCTTGCTTGGCCCCAACGGCTGCGGTAAATCATCGCTTCTGCGCATTCTGGCTGGTCTGCGCCGCCCGGACTGCGGCAGCGTTACCCTGGACGGTCAGGACATCGCCCGCATCGCCAAAAAACAGCTTGCCCGCCGGGTGGCCTTCGTTGAACAGCACGGGATGACCGACGCGAACATGCGCGTGCGCGACGTGGTGAAGCTCGGGCGTATTCCGCACCACTCCGCTTTTTCCAACTGGAGCAGGCATGATGACGAAACCGTCACCGCCGCGCTGCAACGGGTGGATATGCTGGATAAAAGCGATCAGGGCTGGCTGAGCCTCTCTGGCGGCGAGCGCCAGCGCGTCCACATTGCCCGCGCCCTGGCCCAGACCCCGACGGAAATCCTGCTCGATGAACCGACCAACCACCTGGACATTCATCATCAGATGCAGCTGATGCAGTTGATCAGCGAATTACCGGTCACCAGCATTGTCGCCATACACGATCTCAACCACGCCTCGATGTTTTGTGACTCGCTGATTGTGATGCAGAAAGGACAAATTGTGGCCACAGGAACGCCGCAGGAGATCCTCTCCGAGGCGCTGCTCTGGGATGTTTTCCGGGTAAAAACCAAAATCGAAATCTCGCCGTTCCATGGCAAAAAGCATATCCACTTTATCGTTTAGGGGCGAGTGAACGACGATGCCCCTTCGCCCTGCCACCGCGCTCTGGCCGCCCGTTTTACTGGGCAGCCAGTTTGTTTTTAACATTGGCTTTTACGCCGTTGTCCCCTTCCTGGCGATATTCCTGCGCGACGATATGCTGCTCTCCGGCGGGCTGATCGGGCTGATCCTGGGGCTGCGCACGTTCTCCCAGCAGGGGATGTTTATCGTCGGGGGCGCGCTCTCGGACCGCTTTGGCGCGAAAGTCGTGATCCTGAGCGGGTGTGTTATCCGCGTCGCGGGCTATCTGCTGCTGGCGTTCGGGGAATCGCTGTGGCCGATTATTCTGGGCGCGTGTCTGACAGGCGTGGGCGGCGCGCTGTTTTCTCCGTCTATTGAGGCATTGCTGGCGAAAGCAGGCACGCACAGCGAGGCGAAAGGTAAACGAAGCCGGGCGGAGTGGTTCGCGCTCTTTGCGGTTTGCGGGGAACTCGGTGCCGTACTGGGCCCGGTTGCCGGCGCCCTGCTAACCGGCCTGGGCTTTCGTCAGGTGGCTCTCGCGGGGGCAGGCGTCTTTATCGTTGCGCTGGTGGTGCTCTATTTTTGCCTGCCCGCGTCACGCCACGCCGCGCAGACGCTGAAGCTCGTTCCCTGGTGGACGACGTTCCGCCAGCCCCGCTTTGTCGCCTTTATCATTGCCTACAGTTCGTGGCTTTTAAGCTATAACCAGCTCTATCTGGCGCTGCCGGTAGAGATCCAGCGCTCTGGCGGTAACGAGAAAGATCTCGGCCCGCTTTTTATGCTGGCCTCCGTTCTGATCATCACCTTACAGCTGCCGCTGGCGCGTTTCGCCCGGCGTGTGGGCGCTGTGAGGATCCTGCCGGTGGGCTTTTTGCTGCTCTCCGCCGCCTTTGCAAGCGTGGCAATGTTTGCGTCGACGGCACCGCCAGAGGGCTGGCTGCGCCTGCTGCCGTCGATCTGTTTCGTGACCCTGCTGACGCTGGGACAGATGCTGCTGGTGCCCTCGGCAAAGGATCTGATACCGAGGTTTGCCGAGGAGTCCACGCTGGGGGCGCACTATGGCGCACTCGCCACCGCTGGCGGCATTGCGGTACTGGCAGGAAACTTGTTGTTTGGTAGCCTGCTGGATCGCGCGCTGGTGCCCTCAACGCAGGCAATGTATCCTTGGCTGCTGCTGGCCCTTTTCCCACTCTGCAGCGCGCTGGCCCTGAACGTGATTTGCCGCCCGCTGAGACGCTGAACCGGTCACTTTTTCGGGCGATACTTTTCAGGCAGCTCCGGCACGGGACGACGGTCATCAATCAGATGACGAACGGTCAGGATCGGGTGACGCCATAACATACGCGGGCCAGCCCAGCGCATAATCTGCTTCATCTCTTCCCGTTTTGCAGGCTGGTAGCAGTGCACCGGACACTGTTTGCAGGCAGGCTTTTCTTCACCAAATACGCATTTATCCAGACGCTTATCGGCATAGGCATTCAGCGCCTGATAATGCCCTTCGTCCTGAGACGCGTCAGGACAGTGCTTTTCATACAGGGCGATCATTCTGGCGATCGTCTTTTTTTCGCGAGAAATTCGTTTACCAGACATAGCGGCTCACTGGTTAATAACATGCATTCATAATACCTCTTAATGCCTCTTTTTTCAGTTGTTGCATGTCATTTTCTGAACCCGCCTTCCACTTTTAAGCCTCCCTCAGCCACGCTTTACTGGTATTTTATACAGGCATTAAGAGCCCTGCTGCCGTCGTTATGGAGGATGTATGCAAGAGATCGCCAGCACTAAACACTATCGCCGCTTAAAAGTCGGTTATTTCAGAAAACGTCACGAAGACCGGAAAACTAAAATTCCGACACGTTACAGCGTACATGCGGCGTTGAGCTTAAAAGGCGACTGGCTTGAACAGGCAGGTTTTACCACCCACTCGCAGGTGCGTGTGGGGGTCGAACAGGGGAAAATCGTTATTGAGTTACTGAACCCTGGCGAAGCATAGCGTCACACGTAGGCCAACGTAACCTCCTGATGATACCAAAGCGGTATCATCAGCGAGAGCAGAAGAAAATAGGACGCTTTCCTACGGTAAATAAAAAACCTCTGGGCCCTTGCTTCAGGATTGAATAGTTTAACTTATGGTTCGGGTAAATAAAGAAATCAGGCAACACGTCGCCGAGAACGTTATCTGGCAGCGATTCGTCATTCACATCATGGATCTTTACCGAAGTAAAATGGAAGGAATCTTTGTTTTCCGTCCAGACATAGGATACATCTCTTCGGATAACTGCTGTCGGCTTATCATTTTTAAAATACGTACCGCTGACCGCTACCACACCGGTCTGCTGCTGCATGGTATACATAAAGTCCAGGGTAAGGTTGGCACGAACATCTTCATGAAAAACAACGATAGAGACGGAACAGGCTTCCGTATTATGTTTTTTTTCTAAGTGGTAATGGTAAAGCCATGACGCCAGCGCGCCAACGGCAAACAGTAAGAGACACATTATCGCAGTTGACCTTTTAGTCACTGATTGTACCCCCTGAAATAAAGCGTAACGCAACCGGCATCTTCTTCTTGTTCATAAGGTTTTCTGCAAATAAGTACCGACAGTGCCGGAGCGGTACTGGATGAGGAGAAGTAGACCCAAGGATATTTTTTACAATCAAGCCCCGTTTGCAGGATAATTTTTTTATAACGCGTAAAGTTTCCGATACTTTTAATGTCATCGTTTCGTGAGAAAAAATGACACCCGTTTTCGGTGCTGTTTATTGTGTAATCTTTAAAAAAATCTTTCTTTGAATAGTCATGCACGGCCAGATGGAGAATAAAATACCCCACCCCAAAAGAGAGGGCCATAAGTAATAGCGAAACATAGCGACGATATTGATAACGCGGCGCCTTCGCACTCACCTGTGCGACTGAGGTTTCAGCGATGCTCTCTTTCGACACGGTGACAGGAGGCGCTTCTGATGCCACGCTCTCAGGCGCGTTTACTGATTCGGCCACGTCGTTTTCAATGCGGGCAACGCTGACGCCTTTTTCAATCTGGAAACCTTTTCTCGGGACCGTGGCCACCAGCGTATCGTCTGTTTCTCCCGTTGAGCGTAGCCCGCGCCGGATAATGGAGATATTCTGATAAAGCGTATTGGCAGGAACTAACATCCCGTCCTCACCCCAGACTTTATCAAAGAACGTCTTTTGGTGGACCACTTCCGGGGAAGATTCAAGCAGAAGAACCAGACACCGACTGGCTGGCGTTGTGAGAATTACGCTTAACTCAGGTCGGGTCAAAGAGACAAGTAAGTTTTTCTCTGGACAGAATTTAATATTATCGTTAATTATCCAGAACATAGAATACTCACTATACAGTAAACAGATTCAAAAACTGTTGATATAGATGGCAATTATACTCTGTGAATAATCCTTGTCAAAGCAGACAGTTAGATCACCACTACAGGTGCATCAATGAAATAAAAATAATTAGCGCAGGAAAAAATAACACCCAGACATCGTGTCTCGATTACGCTTCTTAAACGGAAATAGAAATAATGACATTATATTCTGAACGAATTAATCGCTGTTGACCTTTAATGCGCGATAACAATCGTTCACAGCTCCTGTGACGGCCACAGGTGCACAGCGCACCGGCCACAGCCAGGACGACGCGAGACTGCCTTTTATGTGTGGAATCAGGTACGCATTTTGCGTCGAAAGAGCCTGCACGTCTGTTTTCCTGCACTACAGACTCCGTTATCATGGTCGCTTCACAATTCATGATAAGAAACACAGGATTTCATGAGTTCCAATGAGAGATAACACTGACAATAAAAAAGACAACTCATTGAATTTTATAAAATGGACACGGTAACCTAATGAGTACACTAGACAATTTCGACGCCCATACCCCCATGATGCATTGGTGTGTTAATGCTGATTATTAAAGATAATTTTCCACCAGAAAATAAAAACCATATTTCAACCTACATTTATGTAACTATCTGATTTTAAGAATATTGTTTGCTGTACTCATCCAGCGTTATACTCCCTCTGTTTTCCCATCCATCTAATAACACAGGGCATCCCCATGAGCCGATACCATGTATCCAGCAGTGAAGGCCAGTATGAGAAAGACTCTGGCGAGCAGGTTTTGGCTAATAAGCTGGGGATCGCTACTTCTGATGAGATGGATGAGGTTGAACTTGTCCTGTTAGAACAACTCTACCAGTCTGTTTTTGAAGAACAGTTCCCGGAAGGACAACTCAGCGTAGCCCTGCTAAAAAGCTGGCATCGCCGCTGGTTAGGTAACATCTACGAGTGGGCTGGACAAGAAAGAGCGGTTAATATCAGCAAAGGCGGCTTTATGTTTGCCCCCTCAGCACAGTTGCCAAAACTGCTGAACGAGTTCGACACGAAGTATCTGACTCAATACACGCCGTGTAGCGGCATGGACGAAGAACAACTCATCACCGCTATCGCCATAACCCATGTCGAGCTGATACTCATCCATCCATTCAGAGAAGGAAACGGGCGTTTGTCGCGACTATTAGCCGACGTTATGGCCGTTCAGGGAGGATACAAACCGCTGGATTATAAAAGCTGGGAGCAAAACAAAACCCAGTATATCTCGGCTATCCATGCGGGCGTATCAATGGACTACGAGCCGATGAGACACTGGGTCAGAGAAGCATTAAGAAGGGGCTAAACCGCAAGACGTAAATGAGCAAATTTTTTGCGTGTAGCTTCAAGGGAAGCTTCGATCTTCGCGGAGGACTGCCCTGTTTCAACAGCCGTAGATGTTGCTACTGAGCGAACGATGTCAGCACGAGACGGCTTAGCATAGCTTGCCTGAGTTTTTTTGTTGTTGCTCATAATTACTCCTGAAAAGCAAAATCTGGGCTGAAAACATCATCTAAGCATTATACCAAACTTTCTGCGCGAATTCACATTAAGCCCCGTCAAAGACTCACTCATCGGCCAAGCCCTTTAAGTAATACATCAAGTATGAAACGATTGGCTAAACGGGCAACATCCTTATCAGACAGGTAAGCAACTGAATGTTTCTCAAACGCCCCCATGCTTTCGATGACAGCATTCTGTACGGCCTGAGGATAATCCCCAAGCATGATTTGCTCGATATCGTTATGGCGAAGTTGATCCATCACAGAATCATTTTCGGAAACTTTAGCCGCCACGCCATCAAGCCATACCAGCTTGTCAGCATCAGTCGTTTCTTCGCCAAACAACTCATTTAGCTGTTCCAGAATGTGCGATAATAGATCTTTCGGCCTTTCAGCAATTGAGCCACCGACGCTGGTGATCCCTTTAAGTCCTTCTCCCCCTTCTTGTAATTTCAGATCCTGGGTGCGCTTTTCCCACAGTTTATAGTGTGTTAGCTGTACCTGACTGATATCAAGATCGTCATCAAGCCGCTCCTCTCTTAACAACGGCAGCAAGTGGCGAGCAAAGACATTTAAGCGTTCCAGTTCTTCATCTGCCAGATCGACAATTTGCGAAGCAAACTCGTAAAAACGGATAAAGCTATTCATATCTTTTTTGAACGTATCCAGCACGTCCTTCGCTTCACGAGCTTGCTTAACACTACGTTCGCAGTTTACTCGCCAAGTTTCATCGCCGCTTTTCTTTGCATCTTCGAGTGTCGATAACGCCCCTCGTAATACATCCATCGCGGAGCGGTAACGATGAGTAAAACGATCTACCGCTGGTTTACAATACCCCGTTAGCGCTTCAGGACCACGTTTCGGGTCAAAATAAGCATCAGAAAAATTAATCACTTCATGCCATTGCCATATATGCTGTTCATTCAGCTTATGGAAAATGGCATAAACAAGGTTGGGATCGGATACCTGCACCAGTTCGGCATTCTGATAATACTCTTTAAAATCAGTCAGAATATCCTGAGGATCATTAACAAAATCAAGAACAAATGTGCTGCTTTTCCCCGGATACGTACGATTAAGACGGGATAGTGTCTGAATACAATCCACGCCCTTGAGTTTTTTATCAACGTACATGGCGACCAGTTTGGGCTGGTCAAAGCCTGTCTGGAATTTATTAGCGACCAGCATCACCTGATAATCATCAGTATCGAATGCTTTACGCATATCCCGACCTTGCAGGCCTGGGTTCATCGAGTTTTCCGTGTAGCTTTCGCCCTCATCGACAACTTCACCTGAGAACGCCACCATTGCTGTTAAACGTTTATAGCCTTTTTCTCGCACATAGCTATCAAACGCCTGCTTATATTTTACTGCTTCGAGGCGACTGCTGGTTACTACCATCGCTTTCGCTTCGTGATTTAGTAAATGAGCAACATGCTCACGGAAATGTTCAATGATGACCTGTGATTTCTGGGCAATATTGTGAGGGTGTAAGCGAACCCACTTGCTCAACTGCGTTTTGGCTTTTTTGCGGTCGACTTCTTTATCTTCGGCATCATGTGCCAGACGATAAGCCTGCCCATAGCTGGTGTAATTTTTCAGAACATCCAGAATAAACTCTTCTTCGATCGCCTGTCGCATTGAATACAGATGAAATGGCTTCGGTTTATTGTCATTCGCCAAAGGCATTTCGGGATGAGGTGGTCTACCAAACAGCTCTAACGTCTTGGCTTTAGGCGTGGCAGTAAAGGCAAAATAGCTTATATCAGAGGAACCTCTGCGAGCCTCAAGCGTCGCATTGATAACATCCTGACCATCCATTTCTTCTTCATCTATTTTTTCCGCCATCAGCACTTCGCGAAGCTGTCGAGCAGTCGTTCCCGTCTGACTTGAGTGTGCTTCATCAGCGATAACAGCAAAGCTTCGTCCTTTCAGACCAGTACTTTCCTGAATAGCTTTGAGCACATGCGGGAAAGTCTGGATCGTCACGATGATAATTGCCGTACCAGACGATAAAGCCTCGGTTAGTTGCGAAGACTTACTACCCGACTCACGGCTGATTTTACAAACCACACCATCCTGATGTTCAAACTGGTAAATCGTGTCCTGCAATTGACCATCCAACACAGTGCGGTCTGTAATAACGATTACCGAATTAAAAAACTTGTTACCATCCGGGCGGTACAATGACGCTAACTGATGGGATAACCAAGCTATTGAGTTGGATTTACCGGAACCAGCGCTATGCTGAATAAGGTACTTTTGCCCTGTTCCCTCCACGCGAACGGCATTCAGCAATGACTGAACAGCGACCCATTGGTGGTAACGCGGGAAAATCAGGGTTTCCTTGATTTCCTGATGACCAAGCGCATCATCAACGCGCTTTTGCTCCAGATGTAAGTAGCGCCCCAAAATACGCAGCCAGTTATCCGGTTGCAGGATTTCCTGCCATAGATAGGCTGTCGCATACCCCTCTAATGGTTGATCGTTACCCGCCCCGCCTTCTGCGGTTCCCCGGTTAAAAGGCAGGAAAAAGGTTTTCTTTCCATCCAGTTTGGTGGTCATCGCCACCTCATACTGATTGACCGCAAAATGGACCAGCGCACCGCGTTTGAAGGTCAACAGTGGTTCTGGTTTATTTCCGGTTTTTGGCTGGCGGTCATTGATATACTGTAGTTTTGCCGCATCAAGCGATTGTTTAAACGCCGATTTCAGTTCAAGTGTGGCGACAGGCAACCCATTCAGGAACAATGTCAAATCAATGCGGCCATCATAACCATTGGGCGAATAAATCAGTTCAGGTACTACTCGTAAACGGTTAGCGCAATAGCGAACCAGCAAGTCTGGATTAAGGTCATGATCGGGTTTAAAGGTGCAAAGCTGAAAACGAGCACCGCGATCCGCTAAGGTATGTCTCAGCGTCCACAAGGTTCCTTTAGCCGAAAGATGTCTCTCAACCGCGTTGAGAAAATGTACATCTGTATCTTTTGGATAAATTCCGCAAAACTTGTCCCAGACTTCCGGCTGGGTTTCCTGTACATAAGCAAGCGCATCTTCTGGATAAATCGCCCTTTCACGATCATAGCCGGATGAGCTTCCAAATAACCAACCACTGGATGATAGTTGCTCAATAATGTGATTCTGGAATAATAGTTCTGCGGATTTAGATACCATATCAGTTCTCTTGATACGCTTGCTCAATCAGTAACTTAGCTTTTGCTAAATCTGCCTGATTATGGACAACCACCTCAATATCACCGGTTCCCCAGTGTCCCAAATTAGTAACATCTCTGACGATATCAGAGATGATCACCTGCTCCGGTTTTAGTTTCAGGTAAAGCTTGACGTGTGGTTCTTTGGCTGTGGGCCATATCACGACGCTTAGAAAATTCTTTATCTTCTGAAACGCAGTATAAAGCAGTAACTCTTTGCGCTGAACCTCATCACCCAAGCTATCAGCAAAATCACAGATATTCTGATAAAGCGCAACCAGTTCAGGGGAAGACTTATCCAGACGATAGCGTTGAGCATTTTTCTTCTGCTTCGGCACCTGATTCTCTATTGCAACAGGCTGAGGCTTGTGAGTCTCGGTAGCAGCATTCACCAGCTCAAACATCAGGAGATCAGGGTTAAACAGCTTATAGCGGATAAGATTGATATTGCGGTTAATCTGCGCAACGGCATGCTCGTCATATTTGGTAAAATCTGCCGCAATGCAAATCACACGGGCATTGGACCAATCGATATCGTCAGCAACCTGTTTGCCAAACTTATCCATCACCAGCCAACGGAACTCGGCCTGATGATCTAATAGCCAGTCCAGATAGAACAACCCCTGATTAATGACGTTCTCGTTACTCTGACGTTTATATTCGATAATCACTGGCGTGTTGTTTTCATCCAGCCCCAATGAGTCAATGCGCCCCTTATGGGTCTTGCCTGTGCTGTATTCTGTCGCCAAAAAACGTACCCCAAGGAAAGCCTCCATATGAGACTCGATCAGTTTCTGAAGATCTTTTTCAATGGCTGCTGATTTTCCCGGAAGTTCAGAGACACCGTTTTTACCATAACGAAAGAGCTGGATATCACTCATGCAGCGTCCTTAGCAGCGGGTTGCCAGTTGCGTACATCGATTTTACCTGTTACGGCAGCGGAAATTAGGGCGGAACGACGCTCCTTTAGCAAAGATATTTGCTGTTCACAATGCATCACAAGGGTATTGAAACATCGTTTTTTTTCTTCAACATCAGCAACAATAACTTTCTGCTCATTTAATGGCGGTAGCGGGATAATATATTTTTTCACGTCAGAACAAGTTATTGCGGCCTTTGTACTGCCCCCACCAGATGATTCAAAACGAATCTGATCATATTTACTTTGAAGCCATAAATGAAGATATTCTGGTAATATTTTATTTTTTGACAAAGGAGTCATATAAGCAATATGCTGATTAATAGTGGCATCCATCATCAATAACGCGGAGGTACCTCTCGTTTTCCCTTCCCCTGTAATTGCAATGATGACGCTACCTTTTTTTACTAAAGGTAAACTGCACTCCAACAATGCTTTTGAAGTGACAAATTGCTCTGCATTAGTAACAATATCATCGTTTACTTTAGAGCTATTAAGCCATGGGTAATCACCTGAAAGCCAGTAGGATTGATTATCTCTATTAGGAGTACTGCCATTACCAACTTTACAAAGCCAACCTATCTGGGATACCCCCCAGTGCTCAGGCACTTCACCTAACCACTCATTTCCTGAAACTTTGAGCTTAACACGATGATTTAACCCTCTTCTTACGACATCAGAAATCACCGCTTGCCGTTTTTCTTTCAGAAGTTCAATGAGTCGAACTTGTTTGTCGATTAATAGGTCAATCTTATCCAATTCGTAATCTAAAAATTTCGCAATACACTCCTGCTCAACTACTGAAGGCAAAAGTACAGGCAATGATTGAAAATCATCTGTTTTAATTTGTAATGAATTTGGTCTTATACCTTGCATTTGCGAAGTATAAGCCATGACGTATGGATTTGAACGCAACAAATAATGTATATATTTCTTATTAACATTTTTTGTAAACCTATATGCTCTATATGCAGGACTAACATATCCTTCATAATCGGAAACACCTAGGCCAGAATAGTTAAGCCACATTGTATTAACAACTAA
>NZ_POVL01000036.1 GCF_002939185.1 Enterobacter sichuanensis
TTAGCGCATGATGCGTGGAATGAACGTCCAACCTCTGGCTCTGCTGCTTAACGTTATATTGAACTTGCCCGCCAGCGTTTCGTATGCGCGGGCAGGAATTATCATAACTAATCTCTTTTCGTAAATGATGGCCTAAACATCATAAAAATAACCCACGCAAACATCCCAATAATCTTGATTGGCCAGGGTTCAAACACATTCAGACGCACAATTGCGCCAATCACTAATAGCGGACTTTCTACTCGTTGAGCTATCCCCCCTAAAATATGTAACTTATGAGGCAGTACCCGATTAAGTAATGTCGCTATAAGCTATGCACTACCCAATATGAGCATTATTGCGATTGTGCGATCCTCACAGTTATCAAAACTTATCAAACAAATGAGGCATGTAGCCAGTACATAACCACAAAATAATATATTTAACATGTAAATGATAAACTTGCTCATAGCATTTGCCGAGACGGTTGAAAAATAAAGAGTCTATGAATATAGCGCTCTTAACAGAATGACAAACGACGATGACTAATAATGCATTTAAGAATTTTTGCTCCTCGCTTATTTCCGCAATAATCAAGTTAGCGGCTTCATGCTAATTACACGCACTCCACCGCTAAATCGACTTTAACTAAACACCGGCACCCCCAGCCCCACCTTCACCTCCCGCAACGTCTCCTGCGTCACCCCCTGCGCCCGTTCGGTCCCGCGCTTCAGCATCGCCATCAACTCGCCCCTGTCACGCATATACATCGCCCTCCGCTCCCGCATCGGCGCAATCAGCTCCTGCAGGCACGCCTCCAGCTCGTTCTTGCACGCCCGGTCACCCAGCCCGCCTGCCTGATAGTGCGCCTTCATCGCCGCCACTTTCTCCTTGTCCGGATGAAACGCGTCGAGGTACGTAAACACCACGTTCCCCTCAATCTGCCCCGGGTCGCTCACCTTCAGGTGGTTCGGGTCGGTGTACATCGCACTCACCGCACGGTGAATCGTCTCTTCGCTGGCCGAAAGGTGCAGCGTGTTGCCCAGCGATTTCGACATCTTGGCGCTGCCGTCGATGCCGGGCAGGCGGCTGGTATCGCTCAGCATCGCCTTACAGTGGCGCAGCACCGGGGCGGGCAGCAGGCTATTCATCTTGTGCACAATCTCGTTGGTCTGCTCAATCATCGGCAGCTGGTCGTCGCCGACGGGCACGCACTCGGCCTTAAACGCGGTGATGTCCGCCGCCTGGCTGATGGGGTAGGCCATAAACCCGACCGGCAGCGAGCGGGCAAAGCCTTTCTGCGCAATCTCGTTCTTCACCGTCGGGTTACGCTCCACGCGGGCGACGGTGACGATGTTCATATACAGCATCGTCAGCTCGGCGAGGGCGGGCAGGGCGGACTGCAGGCAGATCGTGGTCAGGTTCGGGTCGATGCCCGCGGCGAGGTAGTCGGCCAGCACTTCGGGGATGTTGTCGCGGATCTTCTGCGGGTTGCTGCCGTTGTCGGTTAGCCCCTGCAGGTCGGCAATCAGCACAAACTGGTTGTGCGTCTGCTGCAGCGCCACGCGCTGGCGCAGCGATCCGACGAAGTGGCCGAGGTGCAGCGGGCCGGTTGGACGGTCGCCGGTGAGGATGGTTGGTATGTTCATAAAGACTCCTTAATGTGCAGTTGCCGAAAGGGGTCTTAGAAATGTGAAAGCCGCCTTTCGGCGGCTATCTGAAAATGGGAAAAACTACTCCGTGCCGCCTTTAAGAAGGCAGCCACCAGCGGTTTACGGTGAGCACGGCGTGGTTTATGTTCATCTCTTTACCGTACCACGTCCGGCGCGAAAAACAAAAGGGCACGTCATGCTGCAATCACTCAACCATCTGACCCTCGCGGTCAGCGACCTGCAAAAAAGCGTCACCTTCTGGCACGAGCTGCTGGGGCTTACGCTGCACGCCCGCTGGAATACCGGGGCCTATCTCACCTGTGGCGATCTGTGGGTCTGCCTGTCGTACGACGAGGCGCGCCAGTACGTGCCGCCGCAGGAGAGCGACTACACCCACTACGCGTTTACCGTGGCGGAAGCGGATTTTGAACCGTTCTCGCACAGGCTTGAGCAGGCGGGCGTCACCGTCTGGAAGCAGAACAAAAGCGAGGGGGCGTCGTTCTATTTTCTCGACCCGGACGGGCACAAGCTGGAGCTGCACGTGGGCAGCCTCGCCGCGCGGCTGGCGGCGTGCCGCGAGAAGCCCTACGCGGGGATGGTGTTTACCTCAGACGGGGCTTGAGGCGCGTACCTTCAGCCTGCCCGCCAGCGTCACGTGCGTGGCGGCATCTTCCTGATTGCACAGGTACTCCACCGCCAGCCGTCCCAGCTCGCTGTAAGGCAGCTGGATACTGGTCAGCGGCGGGGTGAGCTGCTCGGAGATCTTCTGGTCGTCGTAGCCCGCCAGCAGCATGTCCTGCGGGATGCTCACGCCGTTCACCGCCAGCGCCTGATAGCAGCCAATCGCCAGCCAGTCGCTGGCGCAGAAGATGGCGTCCGGGCGCTCGCCCAGCTCCAGCAGGGCAGTGGTGGCGGTAAAGGACTCGCTGAACTGCCAGTTGGTCTGGCGCACCAGGTCGTCGTCGCACGCGAGTCCGGCCTGCTGCAGCGCCGCCTGGTAGCCTGCCAGACGCTGGCGCGAGGCCTCCATCCAGCTCTCGCCGGTGATGTGGGCGATGCGTGTCGCCCCGCAGGCGATGAGGTGTTTAGTCACCTGGAAGGCGTTGGCGTAGTCGTCCGGGATAAACGACGGCAGCAGCGGCGAGCCGGGGTCGCGCTGGTTGAGCAGCACCAGCGGGATGCGGGTGCAGTCCTGGAATGCCGTCATGTCCACCAGCGTGGTGACCGGTGAGGCGAGGACAATCCCGATGCAGTTGCGCTTCTCCAGCTGGCGGATGATGTTCAGCGCCAGCTCGATGTCGTCGCCGTAGTCGTAAACGGTGAGCAGGGTCTCGTTGCGCCACGCCGCTTCCCGCGCCTGGCTGATGGCGTCGATAAACGGGTCGAAGCTTTGCATGGAGCTCACCAGCAGGGCGATCTCTTCCTGGTTGCGCGGGGCGTGAACGGCGGGGAGGCGGTCGTAGCCGAGCTCGGTAGCCACATTAATCACCCGCTGGCGGGTATCGTCGCTGAGCTTGATGTTGCGGGACTGGTTAAGCACCAGCGATACCGTCGCCTGCGACACCCCTGCCGCCCGCGCAATATCGTTCATCGTCACTTTCGTTTTTCGCTTCATCCGTCCTCTCCCTTTTGCGAATTCGCATCATACCCTAACCGCACGCTTACGCGCCGTCGATCACGTTTCTCATTCATCGAAGCGTGAACTTTGTGAGGGGCGTCGCTTTTCTTATCGCCGTGATTTGCGCATTTATCCTGCAGCTAATATTTATTAGCTAAATATTATCAGTAAGAGGACGCGTAATGAAAGAGCAGTGGAGCAGGGAGCAGGCACAGGCGTGGTATCAGCAAAAAGGCTGGCTGTGCGGGTTTAACTATCTGCCGTCGACGGCGGTGAACTGGACCGATATCTGGCAGGCAGAGACCTTCGATGCCGAAACCATCGAGCGCGAGCTGGGCTGGGCGGCGGATGCGGGTTACAACACCTTGCGCATCAACCTGCCGTTTATCGTCTGGGAGCACGACCGCGACGGGCTGATGGCGCGCATCGACCGCTTTTTGACGATTGCCGACGGCCGCGGTTTCAGCACCATGCTGACCCTGATGGACGACTGCGGCTTCTCCGGCGACGAGCCGTACCTCGGCCCGCAAAAGCCGCCCGTGCCGGGCAAGCACAACAGCCAGGCTGCGGCGAGCCCGGGGCGCGACAAGGTGTGCGATCCCGACTGCTGGCCGCAGATTGAGCGCTATATCCGCGACGTTATCCGCCAGTTTCGCGACGACAGGCGCGTGCTGCTGTGGGATCTCTACAACGAGCCGGGCAACCGCGGCATTTTCGCCACCGGCACGCAGGAAGTGCAGTACGACGCGAAGCTGGAGACCTGCGCCCACGCGCTGATGAAGCTGGCGTTCCAGTGGGTGCGTGAAGAAGATCCGACTCAGCCGCTCACCGTCTGCGCGTGGCGTCTGTCGCCGGAAGAGGAGGGCGAGACGTTCTTTCAGCATCCGCTGGACCAGACCGCGCTGGCGCTCTCGGACGTGGTGAGCTTCCACGCCTACACCCACACCGGGCGCATGACGGCGATTATTCAGCAACTGCAAAAGCTTGGTCGTCCGCTGTTCTGCACCGAATGGCTGGCGCGCCACGTGGGCAGCACCATCGAAGAGCAGCTTCCGCTGATGTACGCGGCGAAGGTCGCACCGTACCAGTGGGGTCTGGTGCGCGGCAAAACCCAGACGTGGCTGCCGTGGCCGGTGGTGATGAAGGAGTCCACGGACTACTGCCGCCTCTGGTTCCACGACGTGTTTGAGGAGAACGGCATTCCGTTCTCGCGCCGTGAAATCGCCCTGATGCAGCAGTTGCGCAAGATCGCCCCGCAGGCGCAGGACTAATAATATCGACCCGGCGGTCCACCGCCGGGCAACCAGGCAGGCATATAACAATGGCAACGACAATGAAAATACCGTCTCGCGAGTTGTGGTCTTATTTTGGTTATGGTTTAGGTCAGTGTTTTAGCTTTGGTTTAGTGGGTTCGTTTATTAACTATTTTTACACCGACGTGCTGGGGATCTCGGCGCTGGCGGCGAGCACCATCTTCCTGATTGCCCGCGCGTGGGACGCGGTTCACGATCCGCTTTTTGCCAGCATTATGGACACCATTAACAGCCGGTTCGGCAAGTTTCGCCACTTTTTGCTGATTGCGCCGCTGCTGATCACCGGCGTCACGCTGCTGTCGTTCTATAAAATCGAAGCGGACATGACCACCAAAATCCTCTACGCCGGGGTGACGTATATTCTATGGGGGACGCTGTACGCCATCTCCGATATCCCGTTCTGGTCGATGTCGTCGGTGATGACCAACGACTCCGGGCAGCGCACCCGCGCGGTGACGGCGGCGATGCTCGGGGTGAACGCCGGGATTGCCTGCGCCAACATCTTCTTCCCGAAGCTGGCGGGGTTCTTCGCCCAGTACAGCAACGACAAAGGCTACTTTATGGCGGCGCTGGTGATGATGCTGGTGGGCCTGCCGCTGATGCTTAACGGCTTTATGCAGATCAAAGAGCGCGTGCCGCCGAGCCCGGAAAAGGTGACCATCCGCGACACCTTCCACAACCTGCGCCAGAACAAGCCGCTGTTTATCGTCCTGCTGTCGTTCTTCTTCTGCGTGTTCCACAACGTGGCGGGTGGGCTCTACATCTACTTCTTTATCAACAACCTGGGCGACGGCAGCCTGCAGATGGCGATTGGCGTGATGGGGATCGTGGCGGCGGTGCTGTGCCTGGTCGCGCCGATGCTGACGCGCCGGATGCAGAAGCGGAAGCTGTTTATGATCCTCTGCGGGCTGGACGTGGCGGTGCGCGTGGTGATGTGGTTTGTCGGCTATCAGCAGGTGACAATGCTGTTTATTCTCCTCGGCCTGAGCACGCTGTTCGTGATGATGACCAACATTCTTACCTCGTCGATGATTGCCGACACCATCGAGTACGCGGAGTACCACACCCACAAGCGCTGCGCGGCGATCACTTTCTCCGGGCAGACCTTTACCGGCAAGATGTCGGTGGCGGTGGGCGGCGGGTTAATCGGTGTGTTTCTGACGATGATCGGCTACGTGCCGCAGGCGCAACTCCAGAGTGAAGGCGTGCTGTCGGGGTTGTTCTTCGGGATTTGCCTGCTGCCGGCGATAGGGTCGCTGATCCGCATGGGCTTTATGTCGCGCTTTACCTTTACCGAGGAGAAGCATGCGGAGATTTGTCGGCTGCTGGCGGAGCGGAACGCGTCTGCGAAAGCGCCGGGTGGCGGCTGCGCCTTACCCGGCCTACAGGACCAGCCCTTGTAGGCCTGATAAGCGAAGCACCATCAGGCTTCGCTTTTATGCACCGACCAGCTCAATGCGGTTGCCGTCCGGGTCAGCAATCACCGCTTCATAGAACCCGTCCCCGGTCATGCGCGGGGCGCTGAGCAGCGTGCCATTTGCCCGCGCCCGCTCTGCCATGCTGTCTACCTGCGCCCTGCTGCCGACGTTAATGGCGATATGCGCCCAGCCGATAAACTCCGGGTGCGCAGGGGCGCCGGGCAGGTCCGGCAGCGTCATCAGTTCAATGGTCGGCCCGTCATCCAGCGTAATAAAGTGGGATTCAAACCCCGGGCGGTTTTGACTGACGTAGCGTTCATTGCTGCGGCCGCCAAACGCCGTTTCCCAGAACTGAACCTGTGCCTCAAGGCTGCGGGTCCAGAGTGCGACATGTGCAATATTCATAATAACCCTCGTTGTGTGTAGTGCGCGGTTATGCAACATTATGCGCATTGATACTCGATTAGACTTTGTCAGGGACTTATTATGCTCGATTATGCTGCTTTTCCGGAACAACGACAAGCGCGGATCCGCCAGATCCTTCAGGAGAGTGGAAGGGTGGTCTGTACCGAGCTGGCGAGCCAGATGAACGTGTCCGAGCACACCATTCGCCGGGATTTACATGAGCTTTGCAAAGAAGGGATCTGTAAAAAGGTCTACGGCGGAGCGGTGCTTCAGCTGCCGGATGCCGGGAGTTTTTTCAGCCGCGAACAGAAAATAAGTGCAGAAAAGAACACAATCGCGCAGAAAGCAGCAGCACTGGTTATGCCAGGCGGCTGTATTTTTATCGACGCGGGCACGACCAACCTGGCGCTGGCGAAGGCCCTTCCGGCGGATCTCCGCGTTACGGTTGTTACCAACTCCCCGGCGATTGCCGCGGAGCTGCTGCAACATCCGCTGTGCGAGGTGATCGTCACTGGCGGGCAGGTCCAGCGAACCTCCGGCGGCGCGGTGGACGCCACGGCGGCAAGCCAGATCCAGGGGATTATCTTCGACCAGGCGTTTATCGGCGGCTGCGCGATGGACCCGGAGATGGGGCTTACCGGGTTTGATTTCGCCGACTGCGCGTTCAAAAAAGTCGTGATCGCCCAGAGTAACCAGACCATCGTGGCCCTGACCGCCAACAAGCTTCCCGGCGTGGCGCGCTATGTGGTGGCGACGAGCCGCGACATCGACGTGCTGGTGGTGGAAGAGAGAATGGAAAAGGGCGTTCTCGATGCGTTTGCGGCGCAGGACGTTCGCATTGTGTGCGCCTGAGGACTTTCACGGGTAAAAAAGGCTACACTCTGGTTTTGAGCGCTAATTGCTGAGGACATAACAATGCACTACACACTGAAAGAGAGCGACAAGGAAAAAGCGGAAGGGTCAAACGGCGCGGGCGCTCTGCAGCAAAAACTGCTGGAGTCCCGTTCGATTGTGATCTCCGGTGAGATTAACCAGGAGCTGGCGCAGAAAGTGATCACCCAGATGATCCTGCTGCAAAGCGTTAGCAACGATCCGATCAAGCTCTACATCAACAGCCAGGGCGGTCACGTGGAAGCGGGCGATACCATCCACGACTTTATCAAATTCATCCGCCCGGAAGTCCACGTTATCGGCACCGGCTGGGTGGCAAGCGCCGGGATCACCATCTTCCTGGCGGCGAAAAAAGAGCACCGCTACTCGCTGCCCAATACCCGTTTTATGATCCACCAGCCGCTGGGCGGCGTGCGCGGTCAGGCGACGGATATTGAGATCGAAGCGCGCGAAATCATCCGCATGCTGGATCGCGTGAATAAGCTGATCGCGGATGCTACCGGCCAGCCGCTGGAAAAAGTGAAAAAAGACACCGACCGCAACTTCTGGATGTCTCCGGCAGAAGCGCTGGACTACGGCATTGTGGGCAAACTGATTACCCATTATGACGAGCTGAAGCTGGATTAAGTTTTCGCGCCGTGTATGTGTCGGGTGGCGGCTACGCGTTACCCGACCTACACGCCCTCGTTTGACCCATGACAAGTTCCCCCTCTGCCTTCTTGCCTATAATCGCGCCTGTTTCCCCTCTCACTGGTGCTATCCATGGCGTATCAACTGAACCTGAACTGGCCGGAATTTCTTGAGAAATACTGGCAAAAACAACCCGTTGTACTGAAAAATGCCTTCCCGAATTTTGTCGACCCGATTACCCCGGACGAGCTGACAGGCCTGGCGATGGAGCCGGAAGTCGATAGCCGCCTGGTGAGCCATTTCAACGGCAAGTGGCAGGCCAGCAATGGTCCGTTTGAGCACTTTGACGATCTGGGCGAAACGGGCTGGTCGCTGCTGGCGCAGGCGGTGAACCACTGGCATATGCCTGCGGCGGAGCTGGTGCGTCCATTCCGCGTCCTGCCGGACTGGCGTCTGGATGACCTGATGATCTCTTTCTCCGTCCCCGGCGGCGGCGTGGGCCCGCATATCGATCAGTACGATGTTTTCATTATTCAGGGGATGGGCAGCCGCCGCTGGCGCGTGGGTGACAAGCTGCCGATGCGCCAGTTCTGCCCGCATCCGGCGCTGCTGCATGTGGATCCGTTCGAGCCAATCATCGACGAAGATCTGGCCCCGGGCGATATCCTCTACATTCCGCCTGGATTCCCGCACGACGGCTTTACCCATGAGACCGCGCTGAATTACTCCGTCGGCTTCCGTGGGCCAAACGGCCGGGATCTGATCAGCAGCTTCGCCGATTACGCGCTGGAAAACGATCTGGGGGGCGAGCACTACAGCGATCCGGATCTCACCTGTCGCGAACACCCGGGCCGCGTGGAGCAGTACGAGCTCGATCGCATTCGTCAGATGATGATCGAGATGATCAGCAAGCCGGATGATTTCACAAAATGGTTTGGCAGCTTTGTCTCCACGCCGCGTCACGAGCTGGATATCGCCGCCGCCGAACCGCCGTATTCTGCAGAAGAGGTGCTGGACGCGCTGCAGGGCGGCGAAACGCTGTCTCGCCTGAGCGGCCTGCGCGTGCTGAACATCAACGGCAGCTTCTTTATCAATAGCGAGCAGCTGGAGACGGTAGACGCGAAGGCGGCGGATGCGCTGTGCCGCTACACCGAACTCGGCCAGGCTGAACTGGGGGATGCCATGAACAACCCGGCGTTTGTCGAGGAGCTCACCGGGCTGATTAACCAGGGGTACTGGTACTTCGACGAGTAGTGCGGTCTGTCGCCCGGTGGCGCTGCGCTTACCGGGCCTACAACGGCGGTTTTCTCCCTCTCCCTGTGGGAGAGGGCCGGGGTTCAGGCCGCACTAGCCCTCCTCCATCGCAATCACAATCGCCTCGCCCATCTTCTTCAATGCCTCGCGATGCTTATCCGTTGGCGGCAGCGCCACGTTAATCCGCAGGCAGTTGCGGTACTTCCCGGAGGCGGAAAACAGCGACCCGGCCGCAGCCTGGATCTTTAGCCGACACAGCTGTTTGCTGACGCAGACCATATCCACGTTTTCCGGTAACTCAACCCACAGCAGGAAGCTCCCCTGCGGGCGCGTGACGCAAATCTCTGCCGGGAAATACTGCCGCACCCAGCAGGTGTAGGTTTCCATATTCTGCTGATAAATCTGGCGCATACGACGCACATGGCGATGATAATGGCCGTCGCGGATAAACGCCGCCACCGCCATCTGCGTGCCCGGCACGTTAAACCCGCCCGCGGCGTATTTCATGTGCATCACCCGGTCGTAGTAGCGTCCCGGAGCAATCCAGCCGACGCGCAGGCCCGGCGCCACGGTTTTGGTAAACGAGCTGCAGAGAAGGACGCGGCCGTCGATATCCATCGAATGAATGGTGCGCGGGCGCGGGTACTCTGCGGCCAGCTCGCCATAAATATCATCCTCAACAATCACGATATCGTGCCGCTGGGCGAGGGCTAAGACCTGTTTTTTTCGTGCTTCCGGCATGATAAACCCGAGCGGATTGTTGCAGTTGGGCACCAGAATCACCGCCTTGATTGGCCACTGCTCCAGCGCCAGCTCGAGCGCCTCGATGCTGATCCCGGTTTCAGAATCGGTGGGTATTTCAATCGCCTTGATGTCGAAGCCGCGCAGCATCTGCATGGTGCCGTGAAACGACGGTGACTCCACCGCCACGATATCCCCCGGTTTGCATACCGAGAGCAGGGCGATCGACAGCGCGCCGTGGCAGCCGTTGGTGATCACAATGTCGCTTGCCGATACGGTGGAGCCGCTGTCCAGCATCAGGCGGGCAATCTGCTCGCGCAGCTCCAGACGCCCGTCCAGCACGTCATAGCTTAGCATCTCGCCCGGGTTATGCTGCGCAATGCGGCTCATTTCGCGCCACAGGGGTTTCAGGCTCGGCTGGTTAATGTCCGGCGAACCGCCGCCGAAGGAGATCATCTCTTTGTCGGCGCGGGCATCCAGCAGCATCATCACCTCATCCCACTGGGTAACCTCCACCGGTCGCTGTACCGGGCGGGTCATTGCCGGGACGGGCGGCTGGGCCTTGCGCGGCGAGACAAAATAGCCGGAGCGCGGCTGAGGGGTGATCAGCTGGAGGTTTTCGAGGATCTGATAGGCCTGCTGTATGGTGCTGATACTCACGCCGTGTTCCTGGCTCAGCGCGCGTACCGACGGCAGACGTTCGCCGCTGCGATACAGCCCTTGTTCAATGCGTTCTGCCAGTAGATTGGCCAGATGTTGGTAGCGCGTCATGCTGTATCCTTTGTTTTCACCATACAGATTATTAAACCAGTACAGATTGATGGGCTAAATGCCATGCAGATACCGTTTTAGCGGATCTGTATGGTAAACAAAAGCAGTTTTTGAATCTGTATTGTACAGGCCGTTTTCCATGATGATAAGCCCACTGGCACAGCGAGGAGAGCATCATGGAATTCTACGAAAATCGTTCAAAACGTCCGTTTATTGTGTTTGTCTGGATCGCGAAAACGCTGCGTAACTGGTATCGCATCAACCGTACCCGTCGCATTCTGAGCCAGATGAGCGACGAGCAGCTCAAGGACGTTGGGTTGTCGCGTAATGATGTGTGATCCACGTCGTCGCCGGGTGGCGGCTGCGCCTTACCCGGCCTACTCGATCCCGTAGGCCCGGTAAGCGTAGCGCCACCGGGCGATTTTCAGCTCAACAGCTCAAGCGTCTGCCGTTTCGGCCTTTCCAGCAGCTCAACCGCCTCCTGATACGACCGCACGTTGTTATAGCCCATCACCAGCCCGTAGCGTTTGCCCGACCCGCGATACCACTCCGAAAGCGCATTAACCTGCAGCTGCTGTTCCTGCCAGCAGCGCGCCACGTCCTGGTCTGCGCTTCCTCTGGTGAGAAATGCCACGATATGCATCCCGCCATCGTTTTGCTCGGTGAAAAACAGATCGCCATACACCTCGCGCAGGGCGGAAATCATCCACTCCCGGCGGGTCTGATACAGGGCGCGCATCTTCTTCAGATGCCGGAAAAAATGGCCTTCATTGAGAAAGGTGGTGAGGATTTTTTGCGTCAGCACCGGCTGGCCGCTGGTGGTAATGTCCGCGCAGTCGGTAAAGGCCCCGATGGTGCTGGCGGGCATCACCACGTAGCCCATGCGCAGCGACGGCATAATGGTTTTACTGAAGGTGCCCATAAAGATCACCCGGTCGTGCCGATCGAGGCTTTTCAGCGACGGCAGAACCTTGCGGGTGTAGTGAAACTCCCCGTCGTAATCGTCTTCGATAATCCATGCGTCGTTCTGGCTGGCCCAGTCGAGCAACTGCTGTTTACGCGGCAAAGAGAGCGTGACCGCCAGCGGACTCTGGTGCGACGGGGTCACGATGGCAAAACGGGCGTCGCGATGGTGACGGAGCAGGTATTCCGTGTCGATGCCGTTGCGGTCGACCGGCACGGTGTGCAGGCGCGGCACGATCCGCTTGAGCAACTGCTGGCCCATAAAATAGCCCGGCTCTTCAAATACCACCTTGTCGCTGCGGCTGGCGAGGGTGTCGAGGATCAGGCGCAGGCTGCCGCTGTAGCCGCCGGTGATCAGCACCTGTTCGGCAGTGCAGGACAATCCGCGTGAGATGTTGAGATAGCGGGCGATGGCCTGACGCAGCGGATACCAGCCCAGCACCGGCGGGTTGAGCATCTCCTCCTGGCGCATGGAACGCGTCGCCTGGCCTGCCAGCAGCAGCCACTTTTTATAGGGGAAGCTGTCGAGGGAGGGGATGCCGGGACGCAGAAAACCTGCCCGCTCGCGCTGGCTGATAAGCGAGGCCGGAAGCCTGCCGGTGGCCTGTTCCGTCGGCGCAGGAGTGGCCGGCAGCAGGAGGTCCGGGTTGACCCGCGTGCCGCGCGCGCCCTGGCTTACCAGATACCCTTCCCCCGTCAGAATGGCATACGCCGTTTCGACGGTTTTACGCGCCACCTTCAGCTCTTCCGCCAGCACGCGGATGGCGGGCACCTTATCGCCCGGCTTCAGCACGCCGCGCGTGATGTTGTCGCGATAGCGGGAATAAATCTCGTAATAGCCCGGCTTCATGTCCTACCTCATTTCAAGCTTTTTGTATCTTTTTACTATGTCATGAACGGCGTAGATTTGCCTCATCGCATCACACATACCGTGTAAATCAGAGGAAAGACCATGAGCACTCGCGTCAACCATCACAAAGTCACACCTGCCCTCGCTAACGCGCTGTCTGCCCTGAGCATGGAGGTGGCGAAAACCTCCATCGACCCGGCGCTGAAGCACCTGATCGACATTCGCGTGTCGCAGCTGAACGGCTGTACGTTCTGCCTGGATATGCACTCGAAAGAGGCGAAAATCGCCGGCGAGCGCGAGCTGCGCCTCTACCATCTGGCGGCATGGCGCGAGTCTCCGCTGTTCAGCGCCCGTGAAAAAGCGGCGCTGGCCTTCACCGAAGCGCTGACCCAAATCGGCGTTCACGGCGTGAGCGATGCGCTCTACCGCAGCGTGGCGGAGCACTTCTCAGACGTAGAGATTTCAGAGCTGAACTTTGCCATCGTGGCGATCAACGCCTGGAACCGTCTGGGGATCACATCCCGCATGGCGCCGGGCTCGCTGGACGCGGCTTACGGGCTGAATAAGGCTAACCTGGAATAATTCCGCGCTCGCGGATCATCGCCACCAGCGCCCGCAACCCCGGCGGGACGTGGCGATGGCCAGGATAGTACAGGCGCAGCCCGGCAAACGGCTGTGCCCAGTCGTTTAAAACGCTCACCAGCTCCCCGCTTTTCAGCTCTTCCCGGATATAGAGTTCCGGTAAAAAACCAACCCCTAGCCCTGCTTTCACGGCGCGGATCGAGGCGAAGAGATCGGAGGTGGCAAAGCGCGGCGGCACGGCCAGCGCGTACGTTTCACCCCGACGGGCCAGCTCCCAGCGGTAGATCCCGCCGTGGGCCATCCGCATGCCGATCCCCTGGTGCTGCAGCAGATCGTCCGGCGTCTCGGGTATGCCGTGACGGGCGAAGTAGTCCGGCGTGGCGGTGACAAGCTGGCGGATCTCGCCGGTTAGCGGCACGGCGATCATGTCCTGCGGGACGGACTCTTCAAGACGGATCCCCGCGTCATAGCCTTCCGCAACGATATCGATCATCCTCGCTTCACTCACCGTTTCCACGCGCATTTTCGGGTAGCGGATCATGAAGTCGATCAGCAGCTGGTCCAGAAACAGGGTGCCAATATTGTTCGGCACGTTGAGGCGCAGCGTCCCGGCAGGTTCCCCGGTGTCGCTGTGGATCTCTTCCCCGGCGAGACGGATCTCCTGCAGGGCCGGGCCAATTCGCGCCACATAGCGTTGCCCGGCGTCGGTGAGGGCCACGCTGCGGGTGGTGCGGTTAAAAAGGCGCGTTTCAAGGCGGCTCTCCAGCCCGGCGATGGCGTTGCTGACCGCGGTGGCGGACATCCCCAGCTCCTGCGCCGCGCCGCGAAAGCTGCCGCGCCGCACCACCGCCATCACCACTTCCAGCTCTGTCAGACCTGAACGATGCATAGATTATCCTGAAAATCGAAACAACCCTTGCAGCATAGCGTGGATTATCGCAACGGAGAAGCCGTGCCAGACTGGACCCACACAACCTGAGGAGGGTGATATGCACATCATCGAACAGATCTTTATCAACGGCGAGTTTGTTACCCCGCACGGTACCGAACGTTTTGACTTGTACAATCCGGCAACGGCGCAGGTTATGGGTCAGGTTCGCCTGGCGGATGAGGTTGACGCCGAACGCGCTATCGCGGCGGCGAAAGCGGCGTTTCCGGCATGGTCCCGGACCACAAAGCAGACGCGCATCGACGCGCTGAAGCGGATGCACGCCGCTGTGGCTGCCCGTCACGATGCGCTGCTGGACGCCATTGTCGAGGAGTACGGCGCGCCGGCTTCGCGCTCGGCGTGGATGGCAAGCTACCCGGCGGAGGTGATTGCTCAGGCCATTGCGGCACTGGAGGCGTTTGAGTTTGTCAGCACCGCAGGTGCCGCAACGGTACAGATGACGCCGCTTGGCGTGGCCGGGCTGATCACGCCGTGGAACAGCGATGCGGGGTTTATCTGCGGCAAACTGGCGGCCGCGCTCGCCGCGGGCTGCACGGCGGTGATCAAGCCGAGCGAAATGAGCGCCCTGCAAACGCAGATCGTTACCGAAGCGCTGCGCGATGCTGAATTGCCGCCGGGAGTGTTTAATATCGTCACCGGACGCGGCGAGACGGTGGGCGAAACCCTCAGCCGTCATCCGGACGTGGCGAAGATCTCGTTTACCGGTTCGACCCATACCGGCAAGGCGATCCTGCGTAACGCGGCGGAAAGCTTTAAGCGCGTGACGCTGGAGTTAGGCGGTAAATCGCCGACGATCCTGCTGGAGGATGTGGATCTGGCACAGGCCGTCCCGCTGGTGATTCAGGCCGGATTTATGAACAGCGGACAGGCGTGCGTGGCCGGGACGCGCATTCTGGTGCCGCAGTCGCGCAAGACAGAAATGGAAGCCGCGCTGGCGCAGGCCGTGGCGGCGGTGAAATCCGGTGACCCGCGCAATAGCGCGACAGAGGTTGGCCCGATGGTCAGCGAGAAGCAGTGGCAGCGGGTACAGGGATATATCCGCAAAGGGATCGACGAAGGTGCGCGTCTGCTGGCGGGTGGCGAAGGGCGGCCGGACGGGACGCGGGACGGCTGGTTCGTGCGTCCGACGCTGTTTGCCGACGTGAACAACCGGATGACCATTGCCCGTGACGAGATTTTTGGCCCGGTGCTGTGCGTGATCCCTTATCAGGACGAGGCGGAGGCGATCGCCATCGCCAATGATACCGAGTACGGCCTGAGCGCGATGGTGCTGGGCCGTGATGAAGAGCGGGCCCATCGCGTGGCGCAGCAGATTGTCTCCGGCCGCGTGCTGGTGAACACCCTGGCGCATGAGCCGAAAGCGCCGTTTGGCGGGTTCAAACACTCCGGCGTAGGGCGCGAGATGGGCGAGTGGGGGATCCGGGCGTTTATGGAGCCGCGGTCGATTGTGAGCTAAAACCCGCCCGGTGGCGCTACGCTTACCGGGCCTACATGCGCCCGTAGGCCGGATAAACGCAGCGCCATCCGGCACAACATTTCGCTTCTTGCCGAAGCATTGCGTTTTTCCCTCCTGCATTCTCTCCCCAACATCACAACGGAGAGAAAACCATGATCGCAGTCCTTTTTGAAGCCAAAGCCGAGCCCGCTCATCAGGCGCGCTACCTGCAGCTGGCCGCCGAACTCAAGCCGCTGCTGGCGGAGATTGACGGCTTTATTGATATCGAACGTTTTCAGAGCCTGACCACCAACGGCAAAATCCTGTCTCTTTCCTGGTGGCGGGATGAAGAGGCTGTCCGCCGCTGGAAGCAGAACGTCTTTCACCAGGCGGCGCAGGCCGAAGGGCGGGAGTCGATTTTTGCGTACTACCGCCTTCGGGTGGCGCAGGTAGTGCGGGAATATACCTCTGAAACCGGAGAATATGTCGATCTATAATATTTATGTATTTTTTAGCGATATCCCCGGGGAGCCGGGCGAATGAGCGGCCGCGCTGGCCGCAGAGATCACCGAACCCTGGGCGACCCATGTTAAAAACGAGCTTACCCCCTGATAACAGCGCGGCGCTGGAACTGGCCATTGCCGCGGTGGCGGCTGCAATGGCCGATCCGTCGCGCGTGAAGATGCTCTGTGCGCTAATGGACGGGCGGGCGTGGACGGCCACCGAACTGAGCGCGGCGGCAGAGGTTGCACCGTCGACCGCCAGCGGGCATCTCGCCCGGCTGGTGGAAGGAAAGCTAATTACCTGCCTGTCGCAAGGGCGGCATCGCTATTATCGCCTTGCCGGGCCCGACGTCGCGGCGCTGGTGGAGCAGATGATGGGGCTCTCCTGGAGCCGCATTACCCCGCCGGAAACCACTGCGCCGAAAGCCATGCGTGAAGCCCGTACCTGCTACGACCATCTTGGCGGTACGGTGGCGGTGCAGATCTATGATTTTATGCAGGCAGAAGGCTGGCTGGAGGCCGACGGTTCCGCGCTGACGCTGTATGGCCGGGAGCAGTTCCTGAAGCTCGGCATTCCGTTAAGTGTTCATCCTCGTCGCAAGGCCTGCTGCGCCTGCCTGGACTGGAGCGAGCGGCGGTTTCACCTGGGAGGTGAGGCCGGCGCGGCGCTGCTCGCGCATATGGAAAGTAAAGGCTGGATCCAGCGGGTGGCGGGGTACAGGGAGGTGGTGGTGACGGCGTCGGGGAAGGCCGCTGTAAAGAGGCTTTTTAGCCGCTAAAAACGCCCGGTGGCGCTGCGCTTACCGGGCCTACGTGTACATTGCCTCCAGTAACACCTTTCGCAATTCCTGCGCTTTCGCCTCTCGTTTCTTGATACTTACCCTGATAACTATTATCGTGGCTGCGTGTTTCGAGAGGTTTCCCCATGAGTGAAGAAGAACTGTTCTGCCGCAGGCCGATGGGCATGCGGATGGCGATGATCGTGCGCCAGTGGCGTGCCGTCATCGACGATGCCATTCTCGATACCGGGTTAACCCAGTCGAGCTGGACAGTGATGATGCAGCTTCATCAACTTGGGGATAACGTCTCGGTGAGTGAGCTTGCGGAGGTGCAGGGCATTGAGCTGCCACCGCTGATGCGCACTCTGACACAGCTGGAAAAGCAGGGTTACCTGTTGCGCACCACATCGCCTTATGACAAGCGCATCCGGCTTCTGACGCTGACGCCTGAGGGAAAAGCTGTCCTTCAAAGGCTCACCCAGGTCATTGAGACGCTTCAGACGCGCGTATCGCAAAACATCGCGCCGGAACATCTCGATATTTTCAGCGCCACCCTGAATCAAATCGCCTGCAATTTGCGGACAATCCGCGAAGAAGATAACAAGACCGAAAAATAATGACTCCTGAACAAAAGTTTGCCCGCTGGGTAAGGGTGAGTATTGCCTCTTTCCTGCTGATGTTTGTCTACTTTGTCGTCGCGGATATCTGGATCCCGCTGACGCCGGACTCCACCGTGATGCGCGTGGTGACGCCGGTGTCTCCGCGCGTGTCCGGCTATGTGGCGGCCGTGCATGTGCATAACAACAGCCAGGTGAAGCGGGGCGATCTGCTGTTTGAACTCGACGACACGCCGTTTCGCAATAAAGTGGAAGCGGCGCAAATCGCGCTCGAGCAGGCTCGCCTGTCCAACGAACAGCTGGACGCGCAGCTCGCCGCCGCGCAGGCCAGCCTGAAGACCGCGGTTCTGACCGCGCGTAACGACAAAGTGACCTTCGATCGCTACCAGAAGCTGAGCACGTTACAGAACGTCTCGCAGGCGGATCTGGATAAGGTCCGCACGACCTGGCAGAGCAGCGAGCAGTCCGTCAGCACGATTCAGGCCAACATCCGGAACCTGCGCATCCAGCGCGGCGAGCGGGATGAGCAGCACAACGTGACGCTACAAAAATACCGTAACGCGCTCGATGACGCGGAGCTGAACCTCGGCTGGACGAAGGTTTACGCCCAGGCAGACGGCACGGTCAGTAACCTGCAGTTAAGCCCCGGCTTTTATGCCTCCTCCGGCTCGGCCGCGCTGGCGCTGGTGAACAACCAGACCGATATCGTGGCTGATTTCCGTGAAAAAAGCCTGCGTCATACCCATCAGGGCACCGATGCCGCGGTGGTGTTTGACGCCTTCCCGGGGCATGTTTTCCGCGCCCACGTGACCAGCAGCGATGCGGGGATCCTCGCCGGTCAGGAGGCCGTTAATGGCCAGCTTTCCGAGCCGGAAACCTCTAACCGCTGGGTACGTGACGCACAGCGGATGCGCATTCACGTGACGCTGGATGAGCCCCTGCCGAAGCATCTGCCGACTGGTGCGCGGGCGACCGTTCAGCTTTACAACAGCGAAGGGCCGTTTGCGCGCTTCTTCTCCGGGATGCAAATCCACCTGGTGAGCCTGCTGCACTATGTCTATTAATACGCTGGCGCGGGTCTTTACCCCGCACGGCAACATCGTCTATACGGCAAATGACTTTCGCCAGACCCTGCGCATCGTCTTTGCCGGGATGATTGCGCTCAGCATCTCCAGCTTTTACAACACCAGTTACGGCGTCTTTTTCGTGGTCTACCCGATCATGCTGCTTTCGCTGGTCCCGGTGTTTAACCGCCACGTGGCGAAGCAGTTTATCTTCAGCGCGTCGCTGAACTGCGTGGAAATGGTGATTATTATCGGCTATCTGTCGCAATGGCCGGTGATCATGACGCTGGTGGTATTTGCTCTGTACGTGATGCGTTTTCGCTTTATGAGCAAGGGGCCGCTGTTTCTGTTCGGGTCCATGGGTGTGGTGTGCCAGAGCGTGATGCTCAATTTCATGAGCTACCCCACCACCAACTGGCACACGCTGCTGTTTTCCAACATTGAAGCCAGCGTGATGGCGGTGTGCCTGAGCGCGCTGATGAACTATCTTCTGCCGGACGTTGAGCCGCGCAAGCCGCCGCCGCTGATCGAGAAAGACGACGCCCGCGTGCGCCACGAGTCGCTGCTCTCCGGTACCGTCGCGACGCTGATTTTCGTTGTTTTTCAGATTAGCGATTTAAGCGATTCGCTCTCGGCGCTGATGGCGGGGATTTTGATTCTGTTCCCGATGCACTATCGCGGCGCGGTGATGAGCTCCATCTGGCGCGTGGTCGGCGTGGTGCTGGGTTGCCTCTATATTTTGGTCGTCCAGCTTATCCTCTACGACCACAGCAGCCATATGCTGCTGATGATGCCGCTGATCGGCCTCGGGCTGGCGTTTGGCGCGCGCCTGCATGTAATGGAGAAGGTCGGGGCCGGCGTGGGGTTCTCCAGCATCACCACCATCGGCATTATGTTCGGGCAGAACATGCACCCGGACAGCGACCTGGTGTTCAGCGATCTCTATCGCATCACTTCCGTAACGTTTTCGCTGGTGGCGACGCTGACGATGGTGTTTCTGGTGCATGTGATCCTGAACCGCTTCCAGGCGACGCGCTATATCATCGCGCCACCCAACGCGGATTAATGCCCCAGCACGGCGGGCAATTGCGAGAGTAAAAACAGGATCAGGCCAATCGTCCCGCCCACCAGCGTGCCGTTGACGCGGATAAACTGCAGATCTTTGCCGATGTTGAGCTCAATCTGCCGGGACATGTCTTTGGCATCCCAGCTTTTGACCGTGTCGCTGATGTGGCGGGTCAGGAACGCCGCGAAATCCGGCGCGAGGCGATGCGCGGCCTGCTCCAGATGCTCGTTCAGCGACGCCCGCAGGCTGGCGTCGTTTGTCAGCGTTTCGCCAAACCACAGCCCGGCGTTAGCGATGCGCTGCTTCACGCGCGAGTCCTCACTCTGCATATCCGCCTTCAGCCACTGGCGCAGGTCGGCCCACATCTCGCCCAGATAGCGGTTAAACGCCTCGTCATTCTTCAGGTAGTGCTTGATGTTGTCGGCTTTTGCCGCCATCTCCGGGTCGTTTTTCAGGTTGTCGATAAGCTTCAGCGTGGCGCGGTCGAACGCCTGGCGGATCTGGTGCGTGCGGTCGTGGCTGATGTCGTCCAGCAGCGTGTTCACCGCGTTCGACACCATCTCCGCACTCTGATCGCCCAGCCACTCGGTGGGCAGCACCATCGCCTTGCGGGGATGCTCGGTCTTCAGCCAGTGGACAATCTGGTCGGCAATAAAGTCCCGCGTGCTTTCCCGCTGAATCAGGGTAATCAGGCGGTTGATGATGGCGTCCAGCAGCACCTGGTGACGGTTGTTTTTGGTCATGCTCTCCAGCATCACGGCGCTGGTTTCGGTGAAGTCGACCTTGTCGATGGCCTTATGCACCGCGCGTTTGAGCAGGCGCTGAATGCGCCCGTCGTCGGTCAGTTCGAGAAAACCGCTCATCACCTGCATCAGATGCAGCCCGACGCGCTGGGCGTTGTCGGGCTTGCTGAACCAGGCACCGATCATCTGTGCGGGTTCATAGCGGCGAATCAACGCCACCAGCGACTGGGTATCCAGAAACTTCTCCTTCACGAACTGGCCAAGATTGTCGCCGATCCGATCTTTATTGCGCGGGATGATCGCCGTATGGCGCGAAATAAACGGAATGGGCACCCGGCGGAACAGTGCGACCACGGCAAACCAGTCTGCCAGCGCGCCGACCATCGCCGCCTCGGCAATGGCCTTCACGCCGCGCACCCAGAAGGTCTGCGGCAGGAACAGGGTGGTGATAAACGCCGCGGCGGCAACCAGCAGCAGCGACAGCGCCAGCAGCTTGGCGCGTTTGAGTTCAGCTATTTTTTCCATGGGTTAAGGATAGAGGTAAGTGAACCAAAAGTGCAAAACTGGTGTAAGGGGGAGACGCATTCTCAGCGTGAATAAATGGCGTCTATATAAAAAATATATACATCTAAATTATCCATTATTAATTTTTCTATATTTTTTGTGCTTATTTATTTTCGGACGTAATGTTTTGTGACCGTTGTAGCCATTTTAACGCTCTCATTAGCCATAAGATAAAGGACTATTTATAAAAGGAGACGGTATTGATGACATGGGAGTATAAAGTTTCGACGGGGGTATTGAGCCATAATGGTGTGTTTGTCGCTAACTGCTACAGCGGTGCGGGTGAATCGAAAGATAAGCCTGAGTGTGAAAGTCAACGAAACAGAGGCCCCATTCCCTGAGGTATTTATTTTATCGCCGGGTGGAATAATCATAAAAGTGCAGAGGCCATTATTCTTGAGCCTATAGCCGGGACCAATACCTTTGGTAGGGATCATTTTCAAATTCATGGTGATAAAAAAGGTCAGCCACCAGGATCAGCATCAGCTGGTTGCATCATTATGAACGGCCAGGACAAGCGCCATATGATTTATGATTCGGGTGACACAATTCTGGTGGTGCGATAATGAAATATGTTATTTCGCTATTCTTCTTATGCTTACCGGTGGGTTTAATTGCTAAAAACCACACGCCTGAACAGATATTGCAAATGATAAACGACAAAGGAGCCAGGGTCGTTGTAAGTGAAATGGATTCAAATGATAACGGTGAGTCAGAATGGTGGAAACATGTCATTCCAGAGATAGGTAAAGGAACTCAGGCATGGTTAGCCGTAGCGAGCGCCCTTGAGCCCGGAGTGGACGCCAGTACAGCTGAAGATCTCAAGGCGGCGCTTTCTAAAGCTATCCCACATAATCCTGCAGGCGTTTTGGCGATCTTAAAAGATGATAAACCGTTGCTCACTATTGAACAAATCTGCGCTTTCGCTAATTTTCCGCAGACAGAAGCAGAGAGCAATAAGCTTTTTGTCGATTCAATCAGGGAGATGTTTAAAATAAAAAGCCCTGAGGGGCAAAGATGTCTCGCCGTTATGATCGCAACCGTGGAAAACTCTGTTCCATTCGATAAGGATATGTAAATGGCTATTCCGGGATATATGTCATTAACTGACGATGCGGGTAATATCATAAAAGGGAATGTGAAAGTTAAAGACCGTGAAAACCAGATTGAGGTTTTGGGACTTTATCATAACGTAAACTATAACTCTGACCTGCATAATGGCAGAGCGTTGAGCAAACGCCAGCATCGTCCTTTTCTCATTGAGAAAGAAATTGATGCTTCAAGCGTTCTGCTATACAAAGCGTTGAGCACTGGAAGGACACTCAGGAAAGCGATTATCGACCTTTACAGAATCAACGATGCCGGTCAGGAAGAAATCTATTTCACGATAACGCTGGAAGCGGTGAAGGTCGTCACGTTGTTTTCATTGATGCATGATGTGAAAGAGACTTATCATGAAAAACAGGGGCACCTTGAACTTGTTCTGCTTCGTTATGAAAAGATTACCTGGCACTATCGTGACGGTAATGTTATTCATTCGGATGACTGGGATTATCGGTTAGGCGTTTAAGAAGAGCCCTTTAAAATCCTTTCATAGCAGCCGCCACAGCACCCATCCCCCAAACCCCATCAGCACCATCCCTGCCGTGCGCTCAATCCACCAGAGCGAACGGCTAAGCCTCTGTTGCACCGCGGGCAACCCCATCAGCGACACCAGCGCCAGATCCCATACCAGCACCACCATCACCATCCAGAGACCGCAGGCCGACTGCTGAAGCAGCGTGACGTCCGGCCCCAGCAACGCCGTCATCAGCGCCAGATAAAACAGCGCATTCTTCGGGTTAAGCAGCGCCGAGCCGAGCCCCAGCAGGAGCTGCTTGCGCAGCGGGGGAAAGCGCTGATGGGTTTCATTCAGTGCCAGCACTTGAGGGCGGCTGCGCACCAGATGCGAACCTGTCCACAGCAGGTACAGCGCCCCGCAAAGCTCGATAAGCGTAAACAGCCACGCAAACTGGCGCAGCGCACTCCAGCCGATAATCACCAGCAGGATGTACACCCCGTTGCCTGCGGCGATGCCGAAGCACAGCCCCGCGCTGCCGCGCAGACGGTAGCGCGCGGCGTAGCCCACCAGCAGGAAGAAATCCGGACCCGGGCTTAACAGGGCAACAAAATGCGCCAGCGCCAGGGCGAGAAAAGCGGAAGGGAATAACAGTTCCATAGCAACCTCAGTGTGAAAAGCTGAGGTCAGAATACGGGGCTGCAAAACCTATTTATTGTCGGATATTGATCGGCCCGTGGCGTACTGGCGCGGCGTGGCGGCGGTATAGCTGACAAAGGTCTTGTGAAAATGGCTCTGGTCGGCAAACCCGCTCTGGTAGCCGACATCAGCAATATTATCCCCGGCGCGCAGCCGCGCTTTGGCGTACTCCACGCGGGATATATTGAGGAAGCTGCCCGGCGTCAGGCCGGTGTCCTGCCTGAAGGTGCGGATCAGCGTCTCCTTGCGCAGCGAAAATCGTCGGGCGAGTTCATCAAGCGAAGGCGGTGCGGCCAGGTTGGCAAGAAACGCCTGCTGAACCTGCTGGCTGGTTGAGCGAAGCGTCTCTGCGTTATCCGCACTGCGGGGAAGGGCAGAAAGCAGCGTCTCCACGGCGGCAGGAGACATCGTCTCCACAATAGCAAGGTAGTGCTTAAAGAGCGCAGGGTCGCGAATGACCTGAAATGCCACGGGAAGATCGGTGTCGATATACAGCATGTGATAGCTGCGCGGCTTGCCGGCGACGGGGTTGCAGCTGTGCGGCGCAGAGGCCGGGATCACAATGAGCTCCCCGGGGTGAAGAATGTACTCTTTGCCATGACACACGCAGCAGGTCTGGCCTTCCACAATCGCGCCGATGGAGAGCTGAGGATGACAGTGACGTTTGTACGCCTGCGTGCTCTGCCACGTGCTGCGCCGCTCAAGGCCTGAGACGCGGTGAAAAGTCTGGCGGATGTGTCGGGTATCGGTCATAGGCGCTCCTTCTGGAGGTTTTATACCACGGCCGCGAACTGTCGGGCAGCGCTTCATTAAGAACCCTCCGGATATACCGAACTTTACCTTCAGAGCCAGTCATGTTGACTACCCTTAATACCCTAAGCGGTAAAACAAGGAGATTCGACATGGCTTATCAGACAGTAAATCCTGCCACTAACCAGCTCATCAAAGAATACCCCTCCCATACCGATGCGGATATTGAAGCGGCGCTGAAGGCGGCCGATGCGCTTTACCATTCAGAATGGGCGAAAGGCGACATCAGCCAGCGCCTGCCGGTGCTGCATAAGCTTGCTGACCTGATCGACGAGCGCACCGAGGAGCTGGCGAAAATCGCCAGCCAGGAGATGGGTAAGCTCATCGAACAGAGTCGCAGTGAGGTAAAGCTGTGCGCGCAGATTGCCCGCTATTACGCCGACAATGCAAAGCAGTTTTTGGCCCCGGTGAAGTACGATTCTGAACTTGGGGAAGCGTGGGTGGAGCATCACCCTGTCGGTGTGCTGATGGCCGTTGAGCCGTGGAACTTCCCTTATTATCAGCTGATGCGCGTCCTGGCGCCAAACCTGGCGGCGGGTAACCCTGTGCTGGTTAAGCACGCCAGCATCGTGCCGCACTGTGCCGAGGCCTTTGCCCACCTGGTGCGCGAGGCGGGCGCGCCGGAAGGGGCATGGACCAACCTGTTTATCACTTCCGATCAGGTGGCGAACATCATCGCCGACGATCGCGTGCAGGGCGCGGCGCTAACTGGTTCCGAAAAAGCCGGCAGCGTGGTGGCCGCGCAGGCAGCGAAGCACATCAAGAAATCCACCCTTGAGCTGGGCGGCAACGATGTCTTCGTGGTGCTCGATGATGCGGACCTGGAGAAAGCCGTGAAGATCGGTGTGAATGCGCGGCTCAACAACGCCGGGCAGGTCTGTACCGCGGCGAAGCGCTTTATCCTGCACGAGAAAATTGCAGATGCCTTCCTGAGCAAATTCACCGAGGCATTTAAGCAGGTGAAGATTGGCGATCCGCTGGACGAAAGCACCACGCTGGGCCCGCTGTCGTCTAAAGATGCGCTCGATACGCTGACCAGACAGGTTAACGAGGCGGTGAAAAACGGTGCCACATTACACTACGGCGGCAAGCCGGTGCAGCGTGAGGGGTGCTTCTTCGAACCGACGATCCTGACGAATATCTCGCGTGATAATCCCGCGTACTTCGAGGAGTTCTTTGGCCCGGTTGCGCAGATGTATGAGGTGAAAAACGATGACGAGGCGGTCGCGCTGGCGAACGACTCCCACTACGGCCTGGGCGGCGCGGTGTTCAGCCGTGATATTGAGCGCGCGAAGAACATGGCGTCGCGGATTGAGACCGGGATGGTGTACATCAACTGGCTCACCGATACCGCGCCAGAGCTGCCATTCGGCGGCGTGAAGCGTTCAGGCTATGGGCGCGAGCTGTCGGATCTGGGAATCAAAGAGTTTGTGAACCAGAAGCTGGTGGTCGTGCGTAAGTAAGAGGTCAAAAAACCTGCCAGATGGCAGGTTTTTTTGTCTCTTCGCAGGCTTAGAAGGTGACTCCACCGCCCACATATGCGCCGTCAATCAGCGTGTGGCCAGGACGACCGTCTTTACCATCAACGCTCACGTGGCGGTAACCCACTTTCAGAGTCACTGGCGTGATCGGCGTCCAGTTTACGCCGCCGTTGGCTTCGACGTAGTTTTTCACGCTGTTATTCAGCCCTTCTGGAGCAGCATAGCCTTCACCATACACGTGGATGCTGTCGGTCAGCGCAACATTTACGCCGCCGCCAATCGGGAAGGCCACGCCGTTATCGCCTTTTTTCGGGCCGAGGTAGATTGCCTTCGCGCCCGCATTCAGCATCACCGGTCCCACTTCCAGGTTGTAGCCTGCGCCAACGCCGCCGGTCTGGGTACCGTCGGCGGTGTTTTTAAGCCAGTTGCTTTCCAGATAAACACCGGAGGAGGATTTACCCATTTCCAGATTGAGGTTAGTAAAGTTTTTACCCTGCTCAACGGTGCCGCCCATTGCCAGTGCGGAACCTGATACGGCAGCCAGAGCAGAAAGAAGAAGGATATTCAGTTTTTTCATGTTTTATGCCTCGTCATTAAATTAATCTGGGCGCACCTTAACAAGTGACGTTTATGACTGCAAATGTGACGAGGGTCGATTTTTTATGCTGGTGTTGTTAATTTTTTTTATTTGAAATGTTGCATCGATGTTTGGTTGTCAGGGTGTCAACGCGTGATGTTCAGGCATTTAGGAACCGTTTAATTTTTTGACTAAACACAAACTGAACGAGGAAGGGAAAGTGATGAGAGGTGAATTAATGGAGTTTCTAATAATTTCCAGAAGTATTTCTGATGTAACATAATACAACACAATCTTACATTTCCGGGCGATGAATATACATTCCCTCGCGCAGGCCGGTTGCCTTTCCATGTCATTTTTCTGACACGTTTATTCTTTACGTTGTTGGCTTCACTCACTGGACACTAACAATATGAAAAGAAAAATTATTCCTGCACTTATCGGTTGTGCGCTCTCTTTCTCTGGCCTGGCGGCACAGCCTACCGCTGAGCGCTACGTCGTCAGCTTCCCTGACGGCTCACATGTGAAATACAGCGGCGCGTTTGCCGATGCATTCCCGAACGGGCTCCCGGTGGGGATTGGTTCTGGCCTGCTGTTTACGGGCAAGCAGGGTGATGCCCTGACGTTTGCGACCGTGACCGATCGCGGTCCCAACGCCGATGCGCCAAAAATGGGTAAAAACGAAGCCAAAATATTTGTCACGCCGGATTTCGCGCCGCTGCTGATGACCATTCGCGTCCAGAACGGCAAAGCGGAGGCTGTTGATGCCCGCCCGCTGCATGACGATAAAGGCGAGATTAACGGTCTGCCGCTACAAAGCGGCGTGATTGGCTCCACCAATGAAGTGGCATTCAGCGACACGTTAAAGACGCTCAAGGGTGACAACCGCGGGCTGGATACGGAAGGCATCACGCCGGACGGCAAAGGCGGCTACTGGCTGTGCGATGAGTATGGCCCGTTCCTGATTAACGTCGACAGCAAAGGGAAGATCCTGGCGATCCACGGGCCGCAGGCGGCTGAAGGGGAGAAATCCATCGCCGGCGGTCTGCCAAACATCATTAAATGGCGCCAGCCGAACCGGGGCTTCGAAGGCCTGACCCGGATGCCGGACGGGCGGATTATCGCCGCCGTACAAAGCACGCTGGATATCGACGGTAAGAGCAAAAAGCAGGCGCTGTTTACGCGTCTGGTGAGCTTCGACCCGGCGACCGGCAAAACCGCGATGTACGGCTACCCCATCGACAGCGCGGCCTATGACAAAAACAGCGACGCCAAAATCGGCGACATCGTGGCGCTCGATAACCAGCACATCCTGCTGATTGAGCAGGGCAGTGATAAAAACGACGGGATGCGTAACCTGATTTACAAGGTGGATCTCAGCAAGGCAAGCGATCTGGCCACCTTCGACAAGCCGGGCGAGTACCCGGAGTTTGATGATGAGAAAACTCTGGCGCAGCGCGGCATTACCCTTGCGGCAAAAACGCAGGTAGTCGATCTCCGCGCCCTGGGCTGGCAGCAGGAAAAGGCTGAAGGGCTGGCGCTGATCGACAGCAAAACGTTGGCGGTGGCGAACGATAACGACTTTGGCGTGAAGGTGGCGATGCAAAACCCGGTGGAAGGCAATAAGCTCAAGGATTATCGGGTGAACGCGGAAGGCAAGCTGACGCTTGATGATAAACCGGTTGAAACCACGCTCAGCGTGAAGCCGCTGAAGAAGCCGGAGTCCGACAGCGAGCTGTGGATTGTGACGCTGCCGGAGGCGATGAAATAAGTTTACCGCTCACCCCTCTCCCCACAGGGGAGAGGGGATTGTTCGGAGCGCATAGTTAAGCGGGGGAGGCTATTTCTTCAGACCCGCAAAAGCCGCCCGAATCTCCTCTTCCGGCAACTGTATACCGATAAACACCATCACGCTGTGCGGCGCTTCTTCGCCCCACGGTCTGTCCCAGTCGGCGCTGTACAGGCGCTGTACGCCCTGGAACAGCAGGCGGTTCGGCTCGCCCTCAATCCACAACATTCCCTTGTAGCGCAGCAGCTTGTCGGCAAACGACAGCAGCAGGTTCTCCATAACGCGGGAGACCTCGCTGATGTCCACCGGGTAGTCCAGCTCCACCACAATCGATGCCACATCGTTTTGCTTATCGCCCATAAAGTGGAAGCGCGGTTTCGCGGTGACGTTCTCCTCCAGCATAAAGCCGTTGGTGTTGAACAGCAGAGACAGATCGATATCGCCGTGCGTCACGGTGTAAACCGGCGCGCGGGAGTTGATGCGCGCCAGGCGTTCGCGAAGTTTTTCGCTGTCACCGGCCACGTCGGTTTTGGTCAGCAGGATGCGGTCGGCATAGCCCACCTGAGACTGGGCGATGGTGAACTGGTTCATCTGGTCGTTGGCGTGGACCGCATCGACCAGGGCAATCACGCCGTCCAGCAGGTAGCGCTGGCACAGAATGTCGTGGGAGAAAAAGGTCTGAATAATCGGGCCCGGGTCGGCCATGCCGGTGCACTCGATCACCAGACGGTCGAAGTCGATTTCCCCGCGATCGCGGCTGTCGAGCAGATCCAGCAGGGCGTCTTCCAGCTCGTTAGAGCGGGTGCAGCAGATACAACCGTTGGTCAGGGTTTTGATCTGGGTGGCGCGATCGCCAATCAGCTGGTCATCAACGGAGACTTCGCCGAACTCGTTTTCGATGACGGCGATTTTGAAGCCATGCTGCTCGTTCAGAATGTGGCGCAGCAGGGTGGTTTTACCGGCGCCGAGGAAACCGGTCAACAGGGTGACGGCAATCGGGGTCATGGTCTCTCCTTTAGCAGCAGCGGACGCCGCCTTCTCCACTTCCGCCGTAGCGCGCTTCTTGCCGCTCGCGGAAGAATTCAGTGTAGGTCATGTACGGCTTATCCGGATGGTTGGTCTTCATATGCTCAACGTAGTTGTCATAGTCCGGAATACCAATCAGCATTTTTGCCGCCTGACCGAGGTATTTTTTTGCTTCGCCTAAGTTACCAAACATTGTGGGTTCCAGATAGAAAAAGCCCGGTGGCGCTACGCTTACCGGGCCTACGGTTACAGGCTGGATTAATGGTGTGAAGAGGTCTTCACGCCGCCTTCCGGCACCGGCACGTACGGGGTTTCTTTATCCGTACGACCTTCAGCGTTACGCACCTTCAGCCAGGTTTTGATGCCATAGAAGATGATGCTGTACACCACCACCAGGAACAGAATGCTCAGACCCGCGTTGGTGTAGTTGTTCACCACGATATGGTTCATGTTGGCAATCTGCTGCGCGGTCAGATCCGCGCCGCCTGCGGCAATCTTCTCTTTGTACTGGTTGGCCATGAAGAAGAAACCTTCCAGCTGCGGGTTGGCGCTGAACAGCTTCAGGCCAAGCGCCCAGGTGGTGCAGAGCAGCAGCCACAGCGCAGGGACGACGGTGACCCAGATGTATTTGGTGCGCTTCATCTTCACCAGCACCACGGTGCCGAGTACCAGCGCCACGGCGGCCAGCATCTGGTTAGAGATACCGAACAGCGGCCACAGGCTCTTCACGCCGCCGAGCGGGTCGACAACGCCCTGGTACAGCAGGTAGCCCCACAGGCCGACGCAGCCCGCGGTACCGAGAATGCCTGCCACCAGAGAGTCGGTTTTCTTCAGGAACGGCACGAAGTTACCCAGCAGGTCCTGCAGCATAAAGCGACCCGCACGGGTACCGGCGTCCAGCGCGGTCAGGATGAACAGCGCTTCGAACAGAATACCGAAGTGGTACCAGAAGCCCATGTCCGCCCACGGCAGCACTTTGTGGAACACGTGTGCGATCCCCACTGCCAGCGTTGGTGCGCCACCGGCGCGGTTCAGCACGGACGGTTCGCCGATGTCTTTCGCGGTCTGCATGATCTGCTCAGGCGAAATCACAAAGCCCCAGGAGCTGACGGTCGCCGCCGCGTGTGCGCTGGCGTCTTTCAGCTGCGCCATGATCAGCGCCGCGTTGTCACCGCCCATCTCGTGCAGGTTTGGCATAGTGATGCCCAGACCCGCCGGCGGGGTGTTCATTGCGAAGTAAAGACCCGGTTCGATGATGGACGCGGCAACCAGCGCCATGATCGCCACGAAAGACTCCATCAACATGGCACCGTAGCCGATCAGACGCGCGTCTTTCTCGTTCGCCAGCAGCTTAGGCGTGGTACCGGATGAGATCAAGGCGTGGAAGCCAGAGACCGCACCACAGGCGATGGTGATGAACAGGAACGGGAACAGGGCGCCTTTCCACAGCGGACCGGTACCATCGATGTACTGCGTCACTGCTGGCATTTTCAGTTCAGGGTTGATGATCACAATCCCGATAGCCAGACCGACGATCACGCCGATTTTCAGGAAGGTGGCCAGGTAGTCACGCGGGGCCAGAATCAGCCAGACCGGCAGCAGCGCGGAGATAAACGCATAGCCAATCAGCGCGAAGGTAATCGTCGTGTCCTTGAAGGTCAGCGCCGGGCCCCAGTAAGGGTCGTGCGCAATCACGCCGCCGAAGTAGATGGAGGCGACCAGCAGCACAATACCAATGACCGACACTTCACCCACGCGGCCCGGACGGATAAAGCGCATGTAGATCCCCATGAACAGCGCAATCGGCACGGTTGAGCAGACGGTGAAGACCCCCCACGGACTTTCGGCCAGCGCTTTCACCACGATTAACGCCAGCACCGCAAGGATGATGATCATAATCAGGAAGCAGCCGAACAGGGCGATAGTCCCCGGTACGCGGCCCATCTCTTCTTTGACCATCTCACCCAGAGAGGCGCCGTTACGGCGCGAAGAGATAAACAGCACCATAAAGTCCTGCACCGCACCGGCCAGCACCACGCCAGCGAGCAGCCACAGGGTGCCCGGCAGGTAGCCCATCTGCGCGGCCAGCACCGGACCGACGAGCGGACCTGCGCCGGCGATAGCGGCAAAGTGGTGCCCAAACAGCACGTAGCGGTTGGTGGGTACGTAGTTCAGGCCGTCATTGTTAATGACCGCCGGGGTGGCACGCGTCGGGTCGAGCTTCATGACCTTCTGCGCGATGTACAAGCTGTAGTAGCGATAAGCCACAAGATAGACGGAAACCGACGCGACCACGATCCACAGGGCGCTTACGTGTTCGCCCCGGCGTAGTGCGACAACCGCCAGACAAAAAGCGCCGAGGATCCCGAGTAAGGCCCAGGGCACGTGCTTCAGTAGTTTTTTAGTATCCATAGTAAGACCTGGTTTTTTATGTAACGAAAAAAGGGTCAGGGTTCGTTGTGAGGAGGTGGTGATTAATGCTGGAGCGATCGTGCCAGAACGTCGCGCGCGTAAGGGAGGGTAAGTGAATGAGTGGTAGAAAGTGCCGGGTGAGCGGTCAAAGAGGGCGGCGAGCGGTTCCAGCTCGCCGCCAGTGGGCGAAATTATGTGATTGAGATCACTTGATTATTCGGGTTACGCTCCACGGCCAGGTAGCCCTCCAGCGTTCTGAGCAGTTTTTCCTTCAGCCAGTTCGGTTCCAGGATCTGAATATTGGGCAGCCAGTAGAACAGCAGCGGCAGGATCTGGTTCTCGTGCGCCGCCTGGCAGCGCAGCGTGACGCCGTCCTGCTGCTCCTCCAGCAGTTCCTGTTCCGGGAGAAGATCCCGGCGCAGGAAGTAATGTGAAATATTATCTTTGATAAATATTTTCACTGCGAAAGTATCTTCAGATACCCAGGGGTCGGGGCTTTTCTCCAGCAGCTCAAGGACATTTTCTTCCGGGGTGAATGTCGTTTTCTGAATATCAAACCAGCTAATCTGGCTCAACGAGAAGGATTTCAGGTGGCTATTTTCGGTAGCCTGTAAATACCATATATTTTTTTTGTTAATGAGTTTATAGGGATTAATCAGCCGGGTTTTACCCTTATAAACTATCTGGCAAACATTATGGTTTTTAATCGATTTCTCGATTTTCGTTAAATGGCGGCGAATATCGCGTTGTACCGTGTGTTCGGCTTCATTTGCAAGAATAAGAATATGGTTTTCGTCGACGCGCGTTTCCAGCTTCTGCCAGAACTCCGTATTTCTGTCAGGGAAAAAGCTGTCAGCATTCAGGAAGTTAGCAAGGGTGTGGTGTAAGCCTTGCCCGCCGGGCGATTGTGCAGAGTGGATCAGTCGATATAGCCCATTACCGGTATGTTCTACAATCGGAGAAAGGGCATTTAAATCCCGGTAGACGGTACGTTCGGTAATATTAAATTTCTCCATTAGCGCACTGCGATTTACCACACCGTTTAAATGTAGTTCAAGGAGAATATCGACCAGACGTTCAGCCGAGCGGCTCCGCGTCGTTTTAGCCATAAGGTCTTCCTGTATATTGAGGTATGCGCTGAATGATGCGGGTGCACTGACACGCGGTGTCAGTATTCAGGCACAGAAAATTTATCTTATGGTTATATAACGGCGTGATTTAGCGGAAACCTTAGGAGTTTTTGTAGAAAGCGGCGCTGGCCGGTAAAAAGGCCAGCGCGAAGGGGATTACACGGCGACTTCCGTCTCCAGCATGACCGGGTGGAAACGGCGTCTGAAGTAGATCAGGCCGTGTCCCGCGTCACTCAGAATGATGTTTTTAATTTCAACAAGATAAACAAGATGCGTGCCGATGGTTTGCACCTGGCTAATCTCGCCTTCCAGGCTTGCCAGCGCGCCCTTCAGCACCGGCTGCGCCAGCGGGCCTTTTTGCCAGCAGGAGAGGGCAAAGCGCTCCTCCATCGCCATACCGGTCATCCCTGCGAAATGGCGAGCCATGATCTCCTGCTCATGGTTCAGCACGTTAACGCACAGCCTGCCGTTACCCTGAAATACCGGATTCATGGCGCTGTTGGCGTTGATGCACACCATCACCGACGGCGGGGTGTCCGTGACCGAGCAGACGGCGGTGGCGGTAATGCCGCAGCGGCCTGCCTCACCCTCGGTGGTCACCACATTGACCGCGGCCGACAGGCTGGCCATAGCGTCGCGAAAACGCAGGCGTTGTTCTGATTGCATGATAACCTCCCGCTGCATTATTTCAGCAGCTTATCCAGCATGTTGATATCGCTGTTGTTGTGCAGGTGCGGCACCGTCCAGCCGTGTTGGTCGTACTCGGACATGCAGCGGTCGACCATCGCCATCATCTTGTCCATGTTGCCGGAGCTCTGCGCCTGGCGCAGACACTGCAGGCGGATTTCATCCTGGCTACCGGAGTAGTTGATCTCATACAGCTCGTGACGGCCGCCAAACTCGCTGCCGATGGCATCCCACATCAGCTTCAAAATCTTGATGCGTTCGACGTGATCCATGCCGTTAGAGCCGCGCACGTATTTCGCCAGGTACTGGTCGATCTGCGGGTTGTTCAGATCCCGCGCGCTGGACGGCAGGTAGATAAGCCCGGACGTCACGTTACGCTCGATGATGTTCTTGATCTTCGCGTAGGCCATCGGCGCCATCACGCGGTAAGTTTGCAGCGCGGCGTGATCCGGCAGATACGCGCCGTTGACCCACGGGGTGGCTTCGGAACACATGGAGTCGCTCAGCGCCCAGAACATGTTGCGCCAGGCCACCACTTCGCCGAGATCCGCCTGTACGCCGCGGAACTCCAGGGTACCGGTGCACTCCAGGGATTTCTTCAGCAGGGCGGTGATGAAGTCGAGTTTTACCGCCAGACGCACGCAGGCCTGCAGCGGGTACATGCGGGCAAAGCCGCCCTCCATTGTCCAGCGACGGCAGCGGTCGAAATCGCGGTAGATCAGCACGTTTTCCCACGGGATCAGCACGTGATCCATCACCAGGATCGCGTCGTTCTCGTCGAAGCGGCTGGAGAGCGGGTAGTCATACGGCGAGCCGGTTGCGCCTGCCACCATCTCGTAAGAAGCGCGGGAGATCAGCTTCACGCCCTCGGCATCCATCGGCGCGACGAACATCAGCGCGAAGTCCGGGTTTTCCCCCATCACCTGCGCGGAGCCAAAGCCGATCATGTTGTAGTGGGTCAGCGCCGAGTTGGTGGCCACCACTTTCGCCCCGCTGACGATGATCCCGGCATCGGTCTCTTTCTCCAGCTTGATGTAGACGTCTTTCACCTCGTCCGCCGGTTTGTGGCGGTCGATGGGCGGGTTAACAATGGCGTGGTTGAAGTACAGGCCGCTTTCCTGAATGCGGGTGTACCAGTTGCGGGCGTTCTGCTCGAACTGGCCATAGAAGGTTGGGTTGGCGCCGAGGGCGCAGCCGAACGCGGCCTTGTAGTCCGGCGTGCGGCCCATCCAGCCGTAGCTCAGGCGTGACCACTCGGCAATGGCGTCGCGCTGCTGGCGCAGATCGTCGGCGCTTTTTGCCACCCGGAAGAATTTATGGGTGTAGCCGCCGCTGCCGGTGTCGGTGCCCCAGCACAGCGTGTCCTGCATCTCCGGCTTGTGCAGCGCGTCGTACATTTGTGCGATGGACGCCGCCGCATTGCGAAACGCCGGATGGGTGGTGACGTCTTTGACGCGCTCGCCGTAGATGTAAATCTCGCGCCCGTCCTGCAGGCTTTTTAAATACTCTTCACCGGTTAACGGGCGTTTGGCGTCAGCGCGGAACTCTTCAGGCTTCATAGGGACCTCGTATCGGAATCGGGTTGTTAAATTTATGTTTTGTTTTTGTTGTTTAATTGAAGCCTGAGAGGGGCGGGAGGTGAAGGGACGTTTGGGACAACGGCAGGTACTTTTCGGGTGGAGAAGGGATTTGTGATCGTTGTCCCCTCACCCTAACCCTCTCCCCATAGGGGAGAGGGAACAATTACACCCTCTCCCCTATGGGGAGAGGGCCGGGGTGAGGGGAAACCGGTACTTTCTGCGCCCGGTACGCGCTTGGCGAGCACCCCACTAAGCGGTTAAAAAAGCGGGCAAAATAGGCCGGATCCTTAAACCCCAGCTGCCAGGCAATCTCGCTGACCGCGCTGTCGGAGAAGAGCAGCAGCCGCCTCGCTTCACGCAGCTGCCGGTCGAAGATCAGCCGCTTCGGCGGACGGTTGGCGAAGCGGCGGCAGATATCGGTCAGGCGGGATTCGGTCAGGTGCAGCTCGCTGGCATATTCCGGCACCGTCCAGTGCTGGTGGTAGTGGGCATCAATCAGCTGGGTAAAGCGCTGGAACAGCTTTAACTCGCCGCGCATGCCGCCTGACGCGTGGTCGTCGAGCTTCGCGTTGCGCAGCAGCAGGGTGAAAACCGCCTGCGCCAGCAGGACCAGGGTATGCTCACGACCGGGCAGCTGCTCCGTGGATTCCCGGGCAATCAGCTGCCAGTAGTGCCTGAGCGCCGCCAGCTCGTCCGGCTTATCCGCCAGCGAGAGGCAGATCCCCGGCAGGCCAAACGCCTCCCGCGTGCCGGGGTAGAGCACTTCCAGCAGCGGCCAGATCAGATCCTCGCGCACCGTCAGGACGTGACCGTCACTGTCGGATTCGGTGATAAACGCGTGCGGCACCGACGGCGGCGTGAGGACGAACAGCGGGGCCTGCACCGAATAGCGGTGATCGTCGAGCTGCAGCTCAATCTGCCCGGTATCGAGAAAGTGCATCTGAAAGTACTGGTCGTGACGATGCGCCTGCATGTCGCGGCCAAAAAAGGCCGCCATGCGGGCGAAAGACTGGTAGTGCACATCGTCGGTGCCCAGACTTTCGTCGTACTCCTTGCTGATATCAATGTTGGCGATAGGGCTCTGGCACATGATCGTTCCTCTGTTGATCCCGCAGCGTCATCGGGATGCGCATCAGCACCAGCGCGCCGACCACCAGCAGCCCGGCCACAAACCACAACCCGGAGCTGAAGCTGCCGGTGGCGTCGCGCAGGATGCCAATCAGCAGCGGGCTGACGGCAGAACCGACGTTGCCGATGGCGTTGATCACCGCCAGCGCCACCGCGCGGGACTGCAGGCTAATGACCCGATCCGGCGTGGTCCAGAATATCGCCATGGCGGTAAACGATCCGGTTGAGGCCATGATGATGCCAAGCAGTTGGATCAGGCTGTGATCGGTGGCCGAGGCCAGCATCCATCCCGCCGCCGCAAACAGGTACGGCAGGATGGTGTGCTTTTTTCGCTCTTTCAGCCTGTCTGAACGGCGGCTCCACCAGATCATCCCGAGGATGGTACAAAATTGCGGGATCGCCGCCAGCAGGCCAATCACGATATTGCTGCTGCCGGTGTTAAAGCTTTGCAGGATCTGCGGCGTCCAGATGTTGATCGCGCTCAGCGTGTTGGTCAGGCAGAAATAGGCCAGCGTGTAGAGAAGCACCGCCGGGGTCAGCACCTCGCGCAGCGTTGATTTCGGCGTGACGGGGCGGGCAATGGCGACCTCCTGCTCGCGGGCGATCATCGTTTTCAGCGCCCGTTTCTCGTCATCATCCAGCCAGCTGGCCTGATCCGGCGTGTCGTTGAGGTAAAACCAGGTCACCACGCCGAGCACCACGGACGGCAGCCCCTCCAGCAGGAATAACCACTGCCAGCCTTTCAGGTTCCACAGCCCGTCCATCGCCAGAATGTAGCCGGAGAGGATCGAGCCGAGCATCATGGTCACCGGCATGGCGATCATAAACAGCGCGTTGGCGCGGGCGCGGTGATACGCCGGGAACCACCAGGTGAGATACACCAGGATCCCCGGCAGGAAACCGGCTTCGGCAATGCCCACCAGCATGCGCAGCACGTAGAGCGTTTCCGGGCTGGTGGCGAACATGGTGCAGGTGGAGGCGATCCCCCATACCACCATGATCCCGGCGATCCAGCGACGTGCGCCGATCTTTGCCAGCATGATGTTGCTCGGGATGCCGCACAGCACGTAGGTGACGTAAAACAGCGTCGCGGCCAGGCCAAACATGGTGGAGGTCAGGCCCAGATCTTTACCCATCGTCAGCCCGGCAAAGCCGATGTTGATGCGATCGAGAAACGAGAAGACAAACAGGATAAAGAGAAAGACGATCAAACGCCGGAACAGTTTGTTAATGGCGCGCTGTTCAACAGCGTGATTATTTTGCAGGGTAGAGGTCGTCATGATGCGCTCCAGATCTTACGTTTAGTAGATGGATTTATTGTTATTAACTGACGTAACCGGGTTTTCGATAAAACGTGCCGCCAGCGCTTCCGCGCCGCGGGCGAGCAGGGTGGTGTCAACGCCGACGGCAACAAACCGCGCGCCGAGATCGAGATAGCGTTTTGCCAGCGCCTCGTTGGCCATCAGAATGCCGGGGGCTTTACCGGCGCTGAGGATCTGCGCGATCGCCTGTTCGATGGCGGCCTGCACTTCCGGATGCTGTGGATTGCCGGCAAAACCCATGTCGGCGCTGAGATCCGCCGGGCCGATAAACACCCCGTCGACGCCGTCCACGTCCAGGATCTGCGGCAGGTTTTTCAGCGCTTCGCGGGTTTCGATTTGCACCAGCACGCACATGGCGTCGTTAGCCTGCTGCAGGTAGTCCGGAATGCGGTTCCAGCGCGAGGCGCGCGCCAGAGCGCTGCCCACCCCGCGAATGCCCGCGGGCGGATAGCGCGTCGCGCGTACCGCCAGACGGGCCTCGTCGGCGTTTTGCACCATCGGCACCAGCAGGGTTTGTGCCCCCACATCCAGCAGCTGTTTGATCTGCACCGGATCGTTCCACGACGGGCGGACCACCGGCTGGCTCGGATAAGGGGCGATGGCCTGCAGCTGGGTTAAGACGGTCTGCACGCTGTTCGGCGCATGTTCGCCGTCGATCAGCAGCCAGTCGAAGCCGGCGCCAGCCAGTAATTCCGCGCTGTAGCTGCTGGTCAGCCCCAGCCATAAACCAATTTGCGGGCGGCCTGTCTGCAGTGCCGCTTTGAATGCGTTTTGCATCGTTCTCTCCTAAACAAAGCGGCAGCTGATGGCGCCCATGTTGCCGTAGTCCACGTGGAAGGTGTCGCCCCGGCTGGCGGTCACCGGGCGGGTAAACGAGCCGCCGAGGATGATCTGCCCGGGCTCCAGCTGCACGTCATACGGGGCGAGCTTGTTTGCCAGCCACGCCACGCCGTTGGCCGGGTGGTTAAGCACGCCTGCGGCGACGCCGGTCTCTTCAATGACGCCGTTGCGGTAAAGCAGGGCGGAGATCCAGCGCAGATCCAGCTCGTCGGGCTTAATCGGGCGGCCACCGAGGATCACCCCCGCGTTGGCGGCGTTATCGGAGATGGTGTCGAAGACCTTGCGCGGGCGCTGGGTCTCCGGGTCGACGTTGTGGCAGCGGGCGTCGATCAGCTCCAGCGCGGGGATGACGTAATCCGTGGCGTTGTAGACGTCGAAGAGGGTGCAGTTCGGGCCGCGCAGCGGTTTTGCCAGCACGAAGGCCAGCTCTACTTCGATGCGCGGGACGATAAACCGATCGACGGGGATGTCGCTGCCGTCGTGGAAGAACATGTCGTCCAGCAGTGCGCCGTAGTCCGGTTCGCTAATCTGCGAGCTGGCCTGCATCGCTTTGGAGGTAAGGCCGATCTTGTGGCCCTTCAGCACGCGGCCTTCGGCAATTTTCAGGCTGACCCATTCGCGCTGAACGGCGTAGGCGTCGTCAAGGGTGATCGTCGGGTAGTCGAGGGAGATCTGGCGGATCTGTTCCCGGGACTGCTCCGCCTGATGCAGGCGATGGGCGATCAGGGTGTGGGTGTGTTTGTCGAGCATGGCGATATCCTTTATGCGGCTGTTGCCGGGTGGCGCTTCGCTTACCCGGCCTACGATGTACGGGGCGGTGTGCGCTCGCTATTTAAACAACGCGTGCACGTTGTTTTGTTTGTAATTGAGCGTCGGGTGCAGTTCGTCCAGCTCAAACGACAGCGCCAGATAGCGGCTCGCCATCAGCTCTGCAAAATGCGTTTTGATCAGCGCAAACAGCATTTCACCCACCTCTTCCCGGCTCTCCAGACTGCGCCCGGCACCTATCTTCAGCGTCATATGGACAAAGGCGTAATCATGTTTACCGTCGGCCATCTGCCAGGTATCCAGCCAGTGGGCGCGGCTGCGGATACCGCCGAGCGGGAAGATGCCCGTGGCGGCCAGCGCCTCGTTGACTTTGGCGAAAAGCCCCGGCAGGTCGGCCTGCTCGCGGATGTTGTCGGTGCATTCAGCAATAAAGTGCGGCATGGTGGCTCCTTAGGCGGGCAGGGGGAAAACGGCGTTAACCTGGCCGGTGCCGGAGCTGGCGAACAGCTCGGTGAGAAACTCCACCTTGCCGTCGTATTTGTCCCAGCCGAGCATCCCCAGCAGCATCACCGTGTCGTGCATGTTGCCCTCGCCGTAGCAGTAGTCGGCATACTCCGGCAGCATGCTGCAGAATTCTTTGAACTGGCCCTCGCGCCAGAGCTTCACCACCCGTTCGTCCATCTGGCGGTCGAACTCGCGGGTGTAGCTGTTCATCCCTTCCTCCGCGCGCTGGTCGTCAATAAAGCGGTGCGACAGCGAGCCGCTGGCGAGCACCGCCACGGTACCGTCGTATTTTTCGATGGCGCTGACGATGGCCTCGCCCAGCCTGCGGCTATCGGCGAAGTCGTGAACCGTGCAGAACGCCGAGATGGAGACCACTTTGAAGTGCTTATCCGCGTTCATGTAGCGCATCGGCACCAGCGTGCCGTACTCCAGCTTGAGACTCGGAATGTTGTGCGCTTTGGCGCGCACGCCGAGCTTCACCGCCTCGTCGGCGATCAGCTGGCCAAGTTCCGGGTTGCCGTCGTAGTCGTAGGTCATGTCGCGGATAAAGTGCGGCAGCTCGTTGCTGGTGTAGACGCCAGAGAAATGGTCCGCACAGTTGATGTGGTAGGCGCTGTTCACCAGCCAGTGGGTGTCAAACACGATGATAGTGTCCACGCCCAGCTCGCGGCAGCGCTTGCTGATCTCTTTATGCCCGTCGATGGCACCCTGACGGCAGCCGTGGTTTTTACCCGGCAGCTCGGAGAGGTACATCGACGGTACGTGGGTGATTTTTGCTGCTAACGCCAGTTTCCCCATGATCAGATCCCCCACTTTGGAATCGGATGGTCGCCCATGGAGATGCAGACATTCTTCATCTCCGCGAACACTTCAAAGCTGTATTCGCCGCCTTCGCGCCCGGTGCCGGAGGCCTTGACGCCGCCAAACGGCTGGCGCAGGTCACGCACGTTCTGGGTGTTGACGAACACCATGCCGGCTTCGATGTTGCGCGCCAGACGCAGCACTTTGCTGACGTCCTGGGTCCAGATGTATGACGCCAGGCCGTACTCCACGTCGTTGGCCAGGCGCAGGCCTTCCGCTTCATCTTTAAACGGCAGCAGGCAGGCCACCGGCCCGAAGATCTCTTCCTGCGCCACGCGCATACGGTTATCGACATCCGCCAGCACGGTCGGGCGCAGGAAGTTGCCGCCCTTCAGGTGCGCAGGCAGGTCGGTCGGCTTGTCCGGACCACCTGCCAGCAGGGTCGCACCTTCCTCAATGCCAAGGCGAATGTAGCCCGAGACTTTTTCCCAGTGCTGTTGGCTGATCAGCGCGCCAATCTGGGTGTTCGGATCCGTCGGGTCGCCCACGCGCAGGCGGTTGGCGCGCTCGGCAAAGCGCTTCACGAATTCCGGGTAGATGCTCTGCTGGATGAAGATGCGTGAGCCGGCGGTGCAGCGCTCGCCGTTGATGGAGAAGATGGTGAACAGGGCGGCGTCCAGGGCGCGCTCGATGTCGGCATCCTCAAAAATCAGCACCGGAGATTTGCCGCCCAGCTCCATGGAGTACTTCTTCAGTCCGGCGTTTTTCATGATGTTGCGCCCGGTGGCGGTACCGCCGGTAAAAGAGACGGCGCGCACGTCATGATGGCGCACCAGCGCGTCGCCCGCCGTGGCGCCGTAGCCCTGCACCACGTTCAACACGCCCGCCGGAATACCCGCCTCCAGCGCCAACTCGCCCAGACGATCGGCGGTCAGCGGGGAGAGTTCAGACATCTTCAGCACCGCGGTATTGCCTAACGCCAGGCAGGGGGCGACCTTCCAGGTGGCGGTCATAAACGGCACGTTCCACGGCGACACCAGCGCGCAGACGCCCACCGGCTGCACCAGGGTGTAGTTGAGCATCTTGTCGTCAACCGGGTAGGTTTTGCCGTTCATCTGCTGGCACACCTCGGCGAAGAATTCGAAGTTGTGCGAGGCGCGCGGAATGAGGACGTTTTTGGTCTGGTGGATCGGCAGGCCGGTATCGGCGGTCTCCATGGCGGCGATCTCCGGGACGTTCTGGTCGATCAGTTCCCCCAGGCGACGCATCAGGCGTGCGCGCTCTTTCATTGGCAGATTGGCCCATTTCGGGAAGGCCTCTTTTGCAGCCGCCACGGCCTGATGGACTTCGGCTTCACCGCCGGAGGCCACTTCTGCCAGTACCTCGCCGGAAGCCGGGTTGGTAGTGTGGAAGTAGTCGCTTCCCGCCACGTTTTTGCCGTTGATCCAGTGGTTAATTTGTTTCATTTTGCCGTCTCCTCATTCACAATCCGGTTCACCAGGCGTCCAACGCCCTCCACTTCCACCACCACTTCATCGCCCGGCACCACGTCGGAGAGTCCTTTCGGCGTGCCGGTGGCAATCATGTCGCCCGGCTGCAGGGTCATAAAATCGCTCAGATACGCAATCAGGTACGGGATGCTGAAGATCAGATCCGCCGTGGTCCCTTCCTGGCGCTGCTCGCCGTTGACTAAGGTGCGCAGGGTGAGGTTGTGCGGGTCGGGAATGGCCGCTTTCGGCACGATGTTCGGGGAAATGGGCGTCAGCCCGTCGCGGCTTTTGACCCGCAGATTCGGGCGGTAGTAGTTTTCCAGGTAGTCGCGGATGGCGTAGTCGTTGCAGACCGTATACCCCGCGACATAGTCCATCGCCTCGGCTTCGCTGACCTTGCGCGCGGTTTTCCCGATAACCACCACCAGCTCCGCCTCGTAGTGCATGTACTCAACGTTGTTCGGGCGTACCGAGGTCTGGTTGTCGCCGTTAAAGGTATTCGGCGCTTTGATAAACACCAGCGGCTCGGTCGGCGGCTTGAAGTCCAGCTCGCTGGCGTGATCGGCGTAGTTCAGACCGAGGGCAAACAGCGTGGGATGCGGATGCGCGCCGTGAGCGATGGCCACGTCGCGTTCAGCCACCACCGGGTTTTCCAGCGGGGGAAATCCTTTCGCCAGAATGCGCACGCGATCCCCCGGCTGCAGCGCGACGCGGGAGTGTGGGGTGCCGAGCAGAATGGCATCACCCGGATTGAGGGTGGCGAACTCGCTCAGGGCACTTAGCAGTTCGGCGGCGTTACGCTGCAGATCGGCAGTGTTCCAGTGGTCCGCTTCGCGACCGTTGATCTCGGTGATGATGGTCAGGTTATCCACGTTATCAACGGCGGCCAGCTCGCCGAGCGGACAGAATCCGTCGCGGCATTTGGCCTTGATGGCCGGGCGGTAGAAGCTCTCTTCCGGCAGGCTCACCTCGTTGGCCAGCGCATATCCTGCGATGTACTCCGCGGCATTCTCGACGCGCACCCTGCTGGCGGTTTTGCCCACCACCAGTGCGACCGTCGCACCGCTTAATACCGTTTCCCCCTGCGGGAAGGGGATCGGCTCGCCGGTGCGAATCACGGTGTTATGTGGCTTGATGAACCACACCGCCGTTTTTGGCGGGGTGTTGTAGGGGGCTTTTTCGAACGCCTCACGCCAGGCTTCACGCTGGCTTTGATGGTTCAGCGCCACGGCAAAAACAGTACCTTTCATTCACATACTCCTCACCCCGGTGGTCCAGGTGGTGATTTCATTAATATGTTAATGATCTGGTTTTAAGCTTTTGCTGTTTATTTCGCAATCAGAAGTGAAGAATTTGTGATAGGAATAACAATAAATTTACATATCAATCATTATTTCAAAGTAAATCAGCATGTTAATAAAATTGACGGGTTTCTGTTAGACTTTTTGACAGAAAATGCGTTGTTTATAAAAACATCTTTTAGTGATTGTTTACTTGTTAATGATGTGAAGGGGAGAGCTATGCATGACTCATTAACCATTGCGCTGTTACAGGCGCGGGAAGCGGCGATGTCGTACTTCCGACCGATTGTGAAGCGCCATAACCTGACCGAGCAGCAGTGGCGGATTGTGCGCGTGCTGGCTGAACATCCGTCGATGGATTTTCACGATCTGGCGTTTCGTACCTGTATTTTGCGCCCGAGCCTGACCGGCATTCTGACGCGGATGGAGCGCGACGGCCTGGTGCTGCGCTTAAAGCCGGTGAACGACCAGCGCAAGCTGTACGTGTCGCTCACCAAAGAGGGCACTGCGCTGTATGAGCACGCCCAGGCACAGGTGGAAGAGGCGTATCAGCAGATTGAGGCGGAATATACCCCGGAGAAGATGAAACAGCTGACCGCGCTGCTGGAAGAGTTTATTGCGCTCGGAAACCGGCATAACGCAGCGCGGGAAGAAGAGTAAAAACCCCAAATTCCAGGATGATTTTCGTAAAGTTTTCTCTTTCCAGGCCGAAAATTCTGTATCTGTCTGAGGAAAGAGAAAACATGTTAAACCGTATCAAGATTGTCACCAGTTTAATGCTGGTTTTAGCGATATTTGGCCTTTTACAACTCACATCCGGTGGTCTTTTCTTCAATGCCCTTAAGCATGACAAAGAGAATTTCACTGTTCTGCAAACCATTCGTCAGCAACAGTCCACGCTGAACGCCAGCTGGGTAGCGTTGCTGCAAACCCGTAATACCCTGAACCGTGCGGGTATCCGCTATATGATGGATCAGAGCAATATCGGCAGCGGCGCGACCGTTAACGATTTGATGCAAATTGCATCTGCGTCTCTGAAACAGGCGGAAAAAAACTGGGCTGCCTACGAAGCCCTGCCGCGCGATCCGCGTCAAAACGACGCTGAAGCGATGGAGATCAAACGTAACTATGACATTTACCACGGTGCGCTGGCGGAGCTGATTCAGCTGCTGGGTGCAGGCAAAATCAACGCCTTCTTCGATCAACCGACCCAGAGCTACCAGGACGGTTTTGAGAAGCAGTATGTGAGCTACCTGCAACAGAACGACAAGCTGTACCAGATTGCGGTTGAAGACAGCAACAGCTCCTTCAGCCAGGCTATCTGGGTGCTGGTAAGCGTGCTGATTGCCGTGCTGGTGGTGATCGTGGCTGTCTGGCTGGGTATCAAGCAGGCGCTGATCTCCCCGCTGACGCGTCTGATCGACAACATTCGCCATATCGCCAGCGGCGACCTGGTGAAGCGCATTGAGGTGCAAGGCGCTAACGAGATGGGTGAACTGGCCGACTCGCTGCGTCATATGCAGAGTGAGCTGGTGCGGACCGTTGGTGACGTGCGTAACGGCGCGAATGCTATCTACAGCGGCGCGAGCGAAATCGCGATGGGCAATAACGACCTCTCCTCCCGTACTGAACAGCAGGCGGCTTCCCTGGAAGAGACCGCTGCCAGTATGGAACAGCTGACGGCGACCGTTAAGCAGAACGCCGAGAACGCCCGTCAGGCGAGCCATCTTGCGCTGAGCGCCTCTGAAACCGCGCAGAAAGGCGGTAAAGTGGTGGATAACGTGGTGCAAACCATGCGCGATATCGCGGGCAGTTCGCAGAAAATTGCCGACATTATCAGCGTGATCGACGGTATTGCTTTCCAGACCAACATTCTGGCACTGAACGCGGCGGTTGAAGCGGCGCGTGCGGGCGAGCAGGGTCGTGGTTTTGCGGTGGTGGCAGGTGAAGTGCGTAACCTGGCACAGCGCAGCGCCCAGGCGGCACGTGAGATCAAGAGCCTGATCGAAGACTCCGTGGGCCGCGTGGAAGTGGGCTCAACCCTGGTGGAAAGTGCCGGTGAAACCATGGGTGAGATCGTGAATGCGGTCACCCGCGTAACGGACATCATGGGGGAGATCGCCTCTGCGTCTGACGAACAGAGCCGCGGTATCGACCAGGTGGGTCTGGCGGTGGCGGAGATGGATCGTGTGACCCAGCAGAACGCCTCGCTGGTAGAAGAGTCTGCCGCGGCTGCGGCCGCGCTGGAAGAGCAGGCGAGCCGCCTGACGCAGGCTGTGGCGGTGTTCCGCATTCAGCAGGAGCAGATGAAAGCGCGCGAGTTTGCATCCGCAAAAACGGTGTCCGCGCCGGTGATGACGCGTAAAACCGCGACTGCCGATGCCGGTGATAACTGGGAAACCTTCTAACGCCGTGTGTGGTGCCGGGTGGCGGCTTCGCCTTACCCGGCCTACGGTTCAGGTTTTTTAGGCCCGGTGGGCGATATTACAGAGGCAGGCGCATGGCGCAGCGAGCGTCATACGCCAGACCGTGCGCTGCCTCTTCTTCCCTCTTCTGACGCAGCTCAGGCGTGAGTTCAGTGACGTATTCAAACCCCAGCCGCGCATAGAACGGCGCATTCCATGGCACCTCGCGAAATGTCGTCAACGTCAACGCTGTCAGCCCCATTTTGCGGGCATGGTCAGCCGCACAGGCGATGAGTTGTCGACCTATCCCTTTTCCCTGCCAGGCCCGATCAACCGAAATCTCCACAATAAACAGCGACGACGCGTGCGCTTCGGTAAGGATAAACCCCACGGGGCGGCCGTTCGCCAGCGCCAGCCAGCTGAACCCGCGTTCGGCATAGCCGAGGTGTTGCTCTGCGGTAATGACCTCGCCGTCAGCAAGCCAGGCGAATTCCGGGATGTCACGGAATCGTCCGGCCGCCGCGCGTTCAATAGCGGACAGGGCGGCCACATCGCCGGAGCGTGTGGGACGAACGGTAATGTGAAGGTCAACCATCAGCCTGCGGTTCTCACAATTTTGATCTCTACCATGCCAATCCCAATCTCACGCGGTGAGTGTCCAAGGATATTCCCCTCATTCGTCGCCTGCGGGTCAGGTGGCACAATCACCAGGGTATTGCTGCGTGAGGGATTGTCAAAATGCAGCGTGTGTGTGGTCACGTCGTTTCCAAGCGTCAGCGTCTGCTCGCTATCGCCCACGCGGACTGGCACGGGCTTGTTGGCGTTGGGGCCGTACGCTCGGGCCGTGATCACCAGATCAAATTGTTCCGGCAGAGGATGGGTATACTCAATTTTCACCTCGTTGCCCAGTTGCGCGTTCGACCAGCGCCCCCAGGACTCCGGACGGGAGATGCCGCTAAACTGTTTCACCTCTTCCGGCGCGCCGGCCACGTTAAAGATAAAGCTGTCCGCCTTGTAGCGAATGTCGTTATCGACGATTTTCAGCATGTCGACGTTACGCTGATAGCGCGCGGTATCAATCACCGCGTCTTTGAAAGCGGTTTTGCCTTTCCATACCGCTTTATCCACATGCTGAACGGTTTGCTCCCCGCCAAGCTGGCCCTGAGAGACGCACCAGTCGGTAGAGAGTGCCAGCGGCTGGGACCAGAGCTGGCCCATTTTGTAGCATCTGTCGACCCAGACGAAGTTATCACGCGGGGCAAAATCGGCGAGCTGATAACGCAGCGGCGCGGAATATTCGCTTTCCGGCAGCGGCTCGACGCGACTCTCCGACACGCGTAACAGCAGCGGCAGGCGGAAGTTGCTGCCCGAGAAGGCAATGGTGTTTTTATCGCGATCGATGGTGAAGTCTTTCATCTCTTTCGGGAAGTTCCACAGGCGGATGATGTCTGGCTTCCAGGCGAGGATTTTCTCCTTCATGTTGAGAAACACTTCCGACAGGGATTGCCCCGACAGCGTGCTGCGGCCAAGGCCAATAAAGTTATCTCCGCCCAGAATGTCCAGCACGGTCGCCCCGTTATCCATGGAGTTGCGTTTGGTGGCGATCACCTCCTGCCGCGGCTGGTCGCCGCGCAGGACAAAGAACAGATTGCTGCGATCCTGCTTGTTGAGCTGATCCCAGGCGCTGTTTTTCATCGCCAGATGGTCAGACGAGACGACGATGACGGTGTTTTTAAACCAGGGCGAGGCTTTGATCTTCTCGACCAGCGCGGCGATGTGCTCCTGGCTACAGGTCACGGCGCTGAAGGAGGTGTTGTTTTTGCCATCGACATCATAGCGTTTGCGCTTACAGGTGCGTGAGACGAACCCATCCGGATGATGCGTATCCACCGTCAGGGCAAAGAGCGAGAAGCGCTTGCCCGCGCGGGAGAGTTCCTCGAATTTCTTCCAGGTTTCGTCCAGCACGGTATCGTCATAGAAGCCCCAGTCGTTACGGTAGCCCGGATCGGCCACCGTCGTTTTTAACTCTTCCGAGCCGTACAGGTGGTCAAAACCGTGGGATTTCAGGAACACATCTTTTCCGGCGAAGCGCAGGTTTGCCCCCTGCATAAAATAGTTTTCGTAGCCGGAGTTTTTCAGGATGTCGCCGAGGCAAATATTCTGGGGGAAGAACGTCGACATTGAGGCTGAGGCGTTCCCTTCAAAAGGGGCGAACAGCGGAATACCGCACTGGGAGGCGACCATCCCGGCGATGGTGTAATCCGTACCGGGTAACTGCATGGTGTGGCTGAAATCGAGGCCTTCGTTTTTCAGTGCGCCCAGGTCTGGCGTCAGGTTCGGGAAGGCGTCATTATCAAAGTAGGTGCGCTCCAGGCTTTCACCGTAGATATAGACCAGATTGAGTTTCGGGTTGGCGATCGTTTTCGACGGTTCTTTGTAGTAGGCCACAAAATCCGGGTCGCCGTCGCGCGACTGGGATTTCACCAGCTCGGTGATCTGATGGAACGCCGGGCTGGCGTCGACGGAGGCCAGCGCCAGGACTAACGCCAGCAGGCTGTAACCATGGTGGTGCGGATGATGGCGACGTCGACGCAAGACCCAGGCAAGCGCGCCAAAAATCGTCACCAGCGCGACGACGAGGCCGAGCCCCGGAATTATGTACTTACCTACGCCTGCGCCGGTCAGGCTGTTCGTCAGCGTGTAGAGCACCGCGTCGTTAATGCCGTCACCGGTAAAGTAATCGCTGGCGTATAAAGTAATGTTTAAAATAATAAAAATGCCAAGCACCACCAGCGTGGCGATAAACCACCAGGTGTTACGGCCGGCTTTCCAGGCATAGACGCCGACAGAAGCCAGAAAAAGGGCAAGGGACATTAATTCTGACAACAGCCTATCCTCATGACGCCAGGTGCTTCGCTGGCTAACTGTTTATTTTTTAGGTCATACACTGTAATTGCGATGTCGTTTAGCTGCAATTTTAGTGTCACGAAAGTGTGCTGTTGTTAGGATTTGGTTTAGAAAATCGTTTTTATGAAGGGTGTCGCATCCTGACAAACGGACGCTCTGACGGTGTCTGGTAGGGAAAATGTTCGTTTAGCGCCGCGTTGCAAGACTATCGCATTAAACGCGGCGTGTTGTGGCAGAAAATGGGGCCGATCAGGAGATGAAATTAACGCCTTGTTTCAGCACCAGATCGCAGGCTTTGGTTTTCACCTCTTTTGCCAGTGACGAGTTGCCGAGAGTGCTCAGGTTAAGCTGCTGGCCGTTTTGCGCGTTAAGCAGGCCCTGAATACCGTCCATATAGTTGGTATCCGCTTTCTGCTCCTGGGTATCCAGACCCAGTTTACCCAGCACCTGGTTTTTCACGTTTTGCGCGTCGGTCACGGAGGCCAGTTTTTGCTTCGCGCAATATTCCAGAATCCCCGCCGCGTTGTTCATCGTGCCCGCGCTCAGGCTCTGGCTGCTGTTGCCCAGCAGGCTGGTGAGGGAAGAGGCGGAGAGTCCGCCCTGAGAGCTGCCGCTCTCTTTGGTCAACTGGTTTGCGGCGCTTGACAACGACTCCTGCCAGGAGGCTGCCTGCGCTGCGCCGGTAACCAGCAGCGCGCCTAAAAAGGTGCTGATAACAATCTGTTTTTTCATATTGGCTTTCTCAAAAAGGTCCGTTTTGGGCCGGAAGGGGTTCCAGTATATACCTGCGCCCTGTCGGCGATTCCTGGAACTGTCTTAATACTCTTTGCCGGTGACGCGGCTGCGGTAACTTTCCCAGTCGAAGATGACATACAGGCTGTTACCCAGCTTCATGCGGTCCATGACGCGTTCCCCCAGCAAGCGGGTCATCTCATCGATATTGTGATTCGTTAACATGCCGGTGGGGCGCTTGGAGGAGGAGCGGCGATCGACAATCTGGTTAATGATCACCTTTTCATAACGGGATTCGGTCTGAACCCCGATCTCATCGATGACCAGCAAATCCACATTACTCAGATCGTTAAGCAGTTGCTCTTCGCTGGTTTCCCGGTTGCTGAAGGTGTCTTTCATCGCAGACATGATATCGGCCACAGTGATGATAAGGACCGACTTCCCGCGCAGAAGCAGTTCGTTGCAAATGGCGGCGGCCAGATGGTTTTTACCGGTTCCCGGCTTACCGCTGAAGATGAAGCTGGCGATATTGCCGTCGAATTCATCAACATACTGACGTGCGGCGGCGAGCGCGTTCATCTGCCCGTTGGTCTCGATTTTATAGTTATCAAACGAGCAATTCTGGTGCAGGGGACGAATACCGGAACGGTTGAAGGTGCGCTGCATTTTCATCGCCCGGTTTTCGCGGGCGAGGGCCGCGGCGCGGATCTTTCCCTGCTCTTTTTGCCACGCCAGCAGCTCTTCCCCCGTCGTGAAAGCGGGCTTTACGTTGGCAGGCATCATTTTTTGCAGTCGTTTCATCAGGTCGCCGACATTCTTCATTTCGCACCTCGGAATCCACTCGGGATCTGTTTATCCGGTTCGGAAAACGCGTTGATATCGCGTTTTGGCTGGCCATTGTTGCTGGCGCGGGTAATTTGCAGGTGACGCGCGAGCTTTTGCTGCCACTGAATATGGGTGAAGACTTTACCTTCCGCCTGCCACCAGGCGGTAAATGCGGCGAGCTCTTCAGCGGTAGCTGGCTGGGTTAACGCAATGCCCCACAGCGCGGCCTGGCGCTGAAAATCTGCATCCGGTTGCCAGCCCGCGTAGAGGGCAAATTTTCCCATCGGAACGGTCACGGGCGCGTTAACCGGCTCATCGAAGAACTGGTTATCCAGCGTGATATCACTCGCCGGGCGTGACAATTGCGCTTCAGTTTCCAGGAGCTGTGCCAGACGTTCCGGTGTGATTGCGTAAAACGCCGGAGCGTTGTCGGCAAAAACCGCAACCGTGCCACCTTCGGCGTGGGTCAACACACCGCGTGGGTCGCGCATAAAGGCATCAATACCAGCAATGCTGGTGGTCAGGATTCTGGAGGACATAACGCTTTCTCTACTGAATGACTTCGGGCGTGATATGGGCTTATGGTAGCACAGAGAGGATGAGGGAATGGAGGGGGATTTCCCCGGTGGCGCTGCGCTTACCGGGGCTACAGTGGCAGGACTGATAAGCGCAGCGCCATCAGGCATTTATCACGCGATGATATTCAGGGTCACGTCGATGTTGCCGCGGGTCGCGTTAGAGTACGGGCATACAATGTGCGCGGCATCCACCAGCTTTTTGGCTTCCGCCGGATCCATACCTTCAACATGGATGTTCAGCTTTGCTTCAATACCAAAGCCGGTTGGCAGTGGACCAATACCCACTTCACCTTCAATAAAGGCGTCTTTTGGCAGGGTAAATTTGTCGCGCGCGGCCACGAACTTCATCGCACCCAGGAAGCAGGCGGAGTAGCCTGCAGCAAACAGCTGCTCAGGGTTGGTGACGTCTCCGCCCATGCCGCCCATCTCTTTTGGCACACCCAGTTTGACATCCAGTACACCATCGGAAGAGGTCGCGCGGCCGTCACGGCCACCGGTTGCTTTTGCTTTGGCGGTATAAACAACTTTTTCTAAAGACATGGCAGGTTCCTCATCTTGCTTTAATGTGTGCTATTAAATAGCGTGCGATATATATGGTTAAATAAAGATACGTAAAGTATAGCCTTACGCGCGCTGAATATGTTGTCGCAAAAGCTCCAGCTGCTGCTTGAGAGACAGCAGGGTGTCGGTATCACACTGCGCTGCGCATCCCACCGCATGGGGGATTCCTGCAGCCTGCTGCTGAAGTTCACGTCCCGCGTCACTCAGGGTAACGGCGACCTGACGTTCATCCTGGCGCGAGCGCTGACGGTTTATCAGCCCGGCGCTTTCCAGACGTTTTAACAGCGGCGTCAGGGTGGCAGAATCCAGAAACAGCCGTTCACCGATGTCCGACACCGTGATGTCATCCTGCTCCCACAGCACCAGCATTACCAGGTATTGCGGGTAGGTCAGGTTCAGCGGTGCCAGCAGTTGCCGGTACAGCTTATTTAGCGCCAGATTTGCCGAATAAAGGGCAAAGCAGAGCTGGTTATCCAGCCTGAGCGCAGCGGTTGCGTCGTGTGTTTTCGCGTTCATGAGATAAATATAGGTAGCGCACGATTTAATTGCAAGCAATTTTATGGGCAGGTATAACGCAGGGCCACCTGAACGGCCATTTTACGGTAGTGCTGGCGCTGCGCCTCTTCGTCTGCACCCTCTTCAAACAGCAGCGTAAAGGTGTAGCTGTTGGCAACGTAATGAAAGCTGAAACTGCTGATCAGACGATGCAGATCGCGCGCGTCAACCGTCTGGCTGAATAACTGTTTTTCTTTCCCCCGGCGCAGGATCCCTTCCAGCAGATCGAGCGCGCTACGGTTGACCTGGCGAAGGTAATTCGACTGCTGCATAAAGCGGCCACGCTGCATGTTTTCCATGCAGATAATCCGGATGTAATCCGGGTGGTCGGCGTGGTAGTCAAAGGTGGCTTCCACCAGTTCGACCAGCGCTTCGACCGGTGACATGTCTGCGAGGCTAAGCGCTTTTTCACTGGCGCGGATCTGGGTGTAAACATATTCCAGTACGAGGAGATACAGGTTTTCTTTGTTCTTAAAATGGTAAACCACCATCCGCTTGGTGGTGCCAGCTTTCTCTGCGATCTGCTCCATGCGGGCGCCGTTCAACCCATATTCGGCAAAAAGCGCGATAGCGCTCTGAAAAATTTTCTCTTTCAGGCTGGATTCTTCAGGGAGTTCGCTGCCAGGGTTAGCCACATCCTTTCCTTATGTTCACCAAACGGACCAGAAAGATTATCTCCATGGCAGCGGGATAATACAAATATCAAACGCGTGGGCGTTTACGGTAGAGCCAGAGTCCGGGGATCGACAATCCGATAGAGAGCGCGCCGACAATGGATGAGGCCTTAAGAAAGTTGCTGAGAAGAAGGATCATCTGCGGTTCGGTGTAGCCAAAATGGCTAATTTTCACCGCCGAAATCATCGCCGTATAGGCCGAAATACCGGGGAACATCGGGATCACGGCGGCGACGGTGAAGACTTTCGGATGCGCCAGATACCAGCGCGACCACTGGATACCGATGCTGCCGACCAGCATAGAGGCCATAAAGGTCGACCATTCGATGTTAAAACCCGCCGTCATCATCACCATGCGCGATCCATGACCGATGGCGCCCAGCAGTGCACACCATGGCAGAGCGCGTTGCGGAACGTTAAATACCATCGCAAAGCCGACGGCAGGAATGGCGGCCAGGGCCATATCCTCAGCCAGCGCCAGCAGAAAATCTATCACGCCCATCCGCGTAACCCCCAGAGTGTCATGGCCATGACCACGCCGATGCAGGTCGCCAGGGTCAGCAGACTGGCGATAGCCCAGCGTGCCAGGCCAGTATTGATATGCCCTTTAAACATGTCGGCGACGGCGTTAATCAACGGGAAGCCCGGTACCAGCAGAAGGACACTGGCGGCCATGGCGATCGTCGGGGTGCTGGCAAATTGCGGCAGACGCAGGAGCAGGCCAGACACCGTGGTGGCGACAAATGCGGTAATGCAGAAGTTAATTTGCGGGTGTAGCTGCCGGTGTGTCAGCAGCTGGCGAACATACATGGCGATACTGCTGGCAAAAAAGGTGACGATCGCCCCATCCCAGCCGCCTTTATTGAGCTTACAAAAGCAGGCGCACGAGAGCCCCACCATCAATACGACCAGCCAGCGCGGATAACGTAATGGCTTAATCTGGTTGAACCTTTTTTCTATCTCATTGAGATCGAGAAGCTTATGTTCAGCAAGAATGACGATATGTTGCACTTCGGTCACGACGTGCATGTTAATGCCACGGTCATGATTTTTGCGGGTAGAGGTCAGGCACTGACCGTCTTTGATGGTGGTCAGCACAATGGCGTTGGATGAGATGGCGCTTTCAACGCTATCCATACCCAAAGCCAGCCCCAGCCGGGTTGAAAGCTCCTCAACCAGCGCGCTTTCCGCGCCGTGCTGGAGCAAAAAAAGTCCGCACTTTATACAGAGCCGCGTGATAGCACGCTGCGTTGACCGATCTGCCTGCATGTATTGTCCCGAAGATGATGATGGAGAGTTGCCGTTTAGCTCACGATGATTACTTTTAGCACAAAGTGCAGTGTCTCTTGCTGTGGGTCAGATCAAGGTTTATGCAAACAGTGGCAACCCGTATCGCTGAAGGGTGGGGGATTAATCTATTAATGCAGTGAATTCTTTATATAGAGATATAAATACTTTGTATTTAGTTATTCTAATTTTATATTGTCATTATTTTAATGGGTTCGGAATTAAATTTATTTGCGCTTTGTGAGATATTACCGTTGTTTTAGGCATTTCCTAAACTAAAAAACATATCTCATCTTCTGCTTGTATTAATCGGTTTTATACTCAGGGACGAAAATAGTGATAGAGCGATGTGTTTTGACGTTACACATTCTATGAAAAATGGACACGGAGGGTCTATGTTGTCATTGCATGGTAAGCATGGCGTGGTTATTAGCCGGATACCCGTCATGCAAAACGGGTTAGG
>NZ_POVL01000037.1 GCF_002939185.1 Enterobacter sichuanensis
CTAAGCCAGGACAGCTCAAAGTGGAAAGCTGATAGCCATTTAAATGAAAAGTACACCGAATCATCTGTCTTTCCACTCGTCAGAAAAAATAATATTACCGTCACAGTGCTTCCAGGTTATTTTTTCGTAACGCTGGGCGATACTTTCCAGATGGTTATGTTTCTCTGTTGCCGGGTTTTTAACGTCGTGCATGAGTGGACATATAGATACAACCTTGACATTCTCTAGCTGCATATTGAAGTATTCAACCTCCTGCCCGGAATCGTTGATTTTATACCACTTAAACTCTGCACTTTTCAGCGTCTGACCTTTTGCAACGGCTTTGTAGAGATAGGGGCTAGAACTGTCGAATTCCTTCTCAAAAACGAGGGCTGAATGAATACGGGTACCAGTAATTTTCCCCGTCATGCTGTCAGTTGGCAGATGCAGACCATGACCGAACCCCATCACCTCAATACTGCCCTCGCGATCTTGTACATCGACAGCGCCTTTGATATCTGCGCCACCATCGTCTTTTAGCCACAGGTATGCTGGAATGGCCATCTTTCACTCCTTTTTTCTTTAACAGTTCGTGTTTTGATGAGTGTTAATACTCCCTGTGTGTGCAGGTTATTAGGCAAAAAATGCCATACAATATCTTTATATTTTATTGAATTATAAATATTTTTTGCGGAATTGATTTCGTCTATACTTCATTCCGCTTTTAACGTTTCTGAATAAAAACGCTATTTTTATGAATTTTCCGCATAAAACCGCTTGCTTTGTCGTCAGCATCGTGCGTTAATGATCTTCTGGTTTTGAGTCCAAATAAATATCTGACGTAGTTTTATAAAGCAGTTCTCATCACGTTGTGCCTCTCCGCAGCCTCTCTTGGGTCTTTATCTACATTCCGATTAGTTTTGTTTCAAACCACTGTCGCCTGATCGGCTCATGAGTAATTTTACGTTTTTACGTTTACAGGAGAATCCTATGACTTCTTATATCCATTTTCGCTGCCCTTGCTGTCATGGCTCGCAGTACCGTACCTCAGCCTTTGATGTGTCTGAGAAAAACCCTTACGGCGCGAAATGCATCTTTTGCAAATCGCCAATGATTACGCTGGACCATCTGGCCGCAGCGCGTCAGGCGCAGAACCACGTTACCGGTTACCGTAAGTAATTCATTAAGCAAACTATAACAGTTAGCTAAATCTTCTCTTTTTCTCCTGCTGATATACACTGTCGGTCATAAGGAGAATCTGATGAAAAAATACCAGCGTCTGGCGCAACAAATTATCTCGCAGATCGAACTTGGCGTTTGGCTGCCGGGCGATAAGCTGCCCTCCCTGCGAGAGCAGGTGGCGAGCAGCGGCATGAGTTTTATGACCGTTGGCCACGCGTATCAGATGCTGGAAAGTCAGGGGCGCATTGTCGCCAGACCGCAGTCGGGCTATTACGTTGCCTCGCGCCCGACCACGCAACAGCCTGCGCCACCCGCTCAGGTCATGCGTGACGAAGCGGTGGATATCAACACCTACATCTTCGAGGTCTTACAGGCCAGCCGCGACCCCTCCGTTGTGCCTTTTGCTTCCGCGTTTCCCGACCCCCGCCTTTTCCCGCTTCAGCAGCTTAACCGCTCGCTGGCAAACGTCAGCAAAACGGCGACGGCGATGAGCGTGATTGAGAACCTGCCGCCGGGTAACGTCGATCTCCGCCACGCCATTGCCCGCCGCTACGCGCAGCAGGGGATGAACATCTCCCCGGAAGAGATCGTGATCACCGCAGGCGCGCTTGAAGCGCTGAATCTCAGCTTGCAGGCGGTCACCGAGCCCGGCGACTGGGTGATTGTCGAAAACCCCTGTTTCTACGGTGCGCTGCAGGCGCTGGAACGCCTGAAACTGAAAGCCCTGGCGATTGCGACGGACGTCCGCGAGGGGATCGATCTCAATGCGCTTGAGCAGGCGCTGAATGATTACCCGGTCAAAGCCTGCTGGATCATGACCAACAGCCAGAATCCGCTCGGCTTCACCCTGAGCGCGGAGAAAAAAGCACAGCTTGTCGCGCTGCTGACCCGGCATAACGTGCCGCTGATTGAAGATGACGTTTACAGCGAGCTCTATTTTGGGCGTGAAAAGCCGCTTCCGGCGAAAGCCTGGGATCGCCAGGACATGACGCTGCACTGCTCGTCATTTTCGAAATGTCTGGTGGCCGGCTTTCGCATTGGCTGGGTGGCGGCAGGAAAGCACGCGCGGCGCATTCAGCAGCTCCAGCTGATGAGCACGCTGTCCACCAGCTCTCCGATGCAGCTGGCGCTGGTGGATTACCTGGCGACCAAACGTTACGACGCCCATCTGCGCCGCCTGCGGCGCACGCTGGCCGAGCGAAAACAGCAGGCCTGGCAGTCGCTGTTGCGTCATATGCCTGCCGGGGTCAAAATTCACCATAACGACAGCGGCTATTTTTTATGGCTCGAACTTCCGGCCCAGCTGGATGCCGGGCTGTTGAGCGAACAGGCGTTGAGTCATCACATCAGCATTGCTCCGGGAAAGATGTTTTCCACCTCTGACGCGTGGACTCCGTTCTTCCGTTTTAATACCTCCTGGGCCTGGGGGGAACGGGAAGAGCAGGCGGTGATACAGTTAGGTAAATTAATTAGCAGTATGCTGAAATAACTATTCCCGCCTTTTACTCAATAATCATTCCTTATCTTTTTACCGGCGCGGCGACTATTTCGCCGCGCTGCGTCATACGAAATGTGCATACTGCCTCTCACGGCTAACCCCTTGTCTATAATCCAGTTAACGGGGAATGCGCCCCCGGTCACACCTTGATGAAATTTCCTTAAGCCGCACGGTGCGGCGCATTTGCGCGGTCTACGTTTATTAAGGGAGATATTTTTACGGCACGGCTGCCGCTAAATTTCATTGCGACAGGAGTAACTCTTATGAGCAAAAAATTTGCCCGCAGCAGCCTGTGTGCGCTCGGCATGACGATCATGACCGCGCAAGCCGCAGAACCGCCAAAAGCCATTGGCGACGGGGAAGGCCGGCTGGATATTATTGCCTGGCCGGGATACATCGAACGGGGGCAGACGGATAAAAATTATGACTGGGTCACCCAGTTTGAAAAAGAGACCGGCTGTGCGGTAAACGTCAAAACCGCGGCAACCTCGGATGAAATGGTCAGCCTGATGGCGAAAGGGGGATACGATCTGGTCACCGCGTCGGGTGATGCATCGCTCCGCCTGATCATGGGCAAACGCGTTCAGCCGATTAACCCCGATCTTATTCCCAACTGGAAAACCCTCGATGCACGGATAGTAAAAGGGGAATGGTTTAACGTCGGCGGGAAAGTCTACGGCACGCCCTATCAGTGGGGGCCCAACTTGCTGATGTACAACACCAAAACTTTCCCGACGCCACCGGACAGCTGGAGCGTCGTCTTTACCAGACAGGATCTGCCGGACGGTAAAACCAATCAGGGACGCGTTCAGGCCTACGACGGTCCGATTTACATCGCCGATGCGGCGCTGTTTGTCAAAGCCACGCAGCCGCAGTTGGGCATCAAAGACCCATACCAGCTCACGGAGGAACAATATGCCGCCGTGCTTAAGGTGCTTCGCGACCAGCATGCGCTGATCCACCGCTACTGGCACGACACCACCGTCCAGATGAGCGATTTTAAAAATGAAGGCGTCGTGGCCTCCAGCGCCTGGCCGTATCAGGCGAATGCCCTGAAGGCCGAGAACCAGCCCATCGCCACCGTCTTCCCGAAAGAGGGGGTGACCGGCTGGGCAGATACCACCATGCTGCACGCACAGGCAAAACACCCGATGTGCGCCTATAAATGGATGAACTGGTCGCTCACGCCGAAAGTGCAGGGCGATCTGGCCGCCTGGTTTGGCTCGCTTCCCGTCGTTCCGGAAGGGTGTAAGGCCAGCACGCTGCTGGGCGAAAAGGGTTGCGAAACAAACGGGTATAACGAGTTCGACAAAATCATGTTCTGGAAAACGCCGGTCGCAGAAGGCGGCAAATATGTGCCTTACAGCCGCTGGACGCAGGATTACATCGCCATCATGGGTGGCCGTTAATCGCCCGGGAGCAGAACATGACGTACGCGGTAGAGTTTAACGATGTTTCCCGCCTGTACGGCGACGTGCGGGCGGTGGATGGGGTGACCATTGCGATCCGTGACGGAGAGTTTTTCTCCATGCTGGGGCCTTCGGGCTCCGGCAAAACCACCTGCCTGCGGCTGATCGCCGGTTTTGAGCAGCTGTCAGGCGGCACGATTTCTATCTTTGGCAAAGAGGCGAGCGAGCTGCCGCCCTGGGAGCGGGACGTGAACACCGTGTTCCAGGACTATGCGCTGTTCCCGCATATGTCGATCCTCGATAATGTCGCTTACGGGTTGATGGTAAAAGGCGTCGATAAGAAAAAACGCCATGCGCAGGCCCGGGATGCGCTGGAAAAAGTGGGTCTGAGCTTTGCCGTTGCCCGCAAACCTTCGCAACTTTCCGGTGGCCAGCGTCAGCGTGTCGCCATCGCCCGGGCGCTGGTCAATGAGCCGCGCGTGTTGCTGCTGGACGAGCCGTTAGGTGCACTCGATCTCAAACTGCGTGAACAGATGCAGTTCGAGCTGAAGAAACTTCAGCAGGAACTCGGCATCACCTTTATTTTCGTCACCCACGATCAGGGCGAAGCGCTGTCCATGTCAGATCGGGTGGCGGTATTCAATAATGGACGCATCGAGCAGGTGGATACCCCACGCGATCTTTACATGCGTCCGCGTACGCCGTTTGTTGCCGGTTTTGTTGGCACGTCCAACGTCTTCGATACGGTCCTTGCGCAGAAGATATGCGGTATGGAAGGCGCTTATTCACTGCGTCCGGAACATATTCGCCTTAACCAGAGCGGTGACGTTCAGGTTCAGGGATGCGTGCAGGCCGTTCAGTACCAGGGGGCCGCCACGCGTCTGGAACTGAAACTGGATAATGGCGCAAAACTGCTGGTGAGCCAGGCCAACGTCAGTGACGTCTCGTCGCTGAACGGCGTTGCGCCGGGGCAGGTCGTGATGGCGTCGTGGTCACGCGAGGCGATGATCCGCCTTCACGAGGAGAGGTGAAATGGAGATGAGCGTTGCGCATCCTGGTCCCTCTCGTAGCCGCATGAGCCGCATAACCGCACTGTTCTGGCGTAAACCGTCGCTTGGGCTGTTCCTGCTGCTGCTTGCGCCGCTGATGTGGTTTGGCATTGTCTATTTAGGGTCGTTGCTGACCCTGCTGTGGCAAGGGTTTTACACCTTTGATGACTTCACCATGGCCGTCACGCCGGATCTGACTCTGGCGAACATCCTGGCGCTCTTCAACCCGGCAAACTACGACATTATCCTGCGTACGTTAACCATGGCGATTGCGGTGACCATTGCCAGCGCTATTCTGGCATTTCCGATGGCGTGGTACATGGCGCGATACACTCATGGCAAGTGGAAGGCGTTTTTCTACATTGCGGTGATGCTGCCGATGTGGGCGAGCTACATCGTCAAAGCCTATGCCTGGACGTTGCTGCTGGCGAAAGATGGTGTGGCGCAGTGGTTTCTCAGCCATCTGGGTCTGGAGCCGATCCTGACCTCACTCCTGACGCTTCCGGGCATTGGCGGCAACACGCTTTCAACCTCCGGGCTGGGACGGTTTCTGGTCTTCGTCTATATCTGGCTGCCGTTTATGATCCTGCCGGTCCAGGCGGCGCTGGAACGCCTGCCAGTCTCTTTACTGCAGGCCTCGGCCGATCTCGGGGCGCGACCCCGCCAGACCTTTCGCTACGTCGTTCTGCCGCTGGCCATTCCGGGTATTGCGGCGGGTTCGATATTTACTTTTTCCCTGACGCTGGGGGATTTCATTGTTCCCCAACTGGTGGGGCCGCCGGGCTATTTCATCGGCAATATGGTCTATTCCCAGCAGGGCGCCATTGGCAATATGCCGATGGCCGCCGCGTTCACGCTGGTGCCCATCGTGCTGATTTCGCTTTATCTGGCGTTAGTGAAACGCCTGGGAGCATTCGATGCACTCTGAACGCGCACCACTGTTCCTGAAAGTCGCAGCTTGGGGAGGCGTTATCTTCCTGCACTTCCCGCTGCTGATCATCGCCACCTACGCCTTTAACACCGAAGACGCCGCCTTCAGCTTTCCGCCGCAGGGGCTGACGCTGAAGTGGTTTAGCGTGGCAGCGGGGCGCGGAGACATTATTGAGTCCGTGACGTTGTCACTTCAAATTGCGGCGTTTTCCACCGCGATTGCCCTTGTCCTTGGCACGCTTGCTGCAGCGGCCCTGTGGCGAAGTGCGTTTTTTGGCAAGAATGCGATCTCCCTGTTGCTGCTATTGCCGATTGCGTTACCGGGGATCATCACCGGACTGGCGCTGCTGACCGCGTTCAAAACCATCAACCTTGAGCCGGGCTTTTTCACTATCGTGGTGGGACACGCCACCTTTTGCGTGGTGGTGGTGTTTAACAACGTGATTGCCCGGTTCCGACGCACCTCCTGGAGCCTGGTGGAAGCGTCGATGGATCTTGGGGCCGACGGCTGGCAAACCTTCCGCTATGTCGTGCTGCCCAATCTGGGTTCAGCGCTGCTGGCCGGGGGAATGCTGGCGTTTGCCCTGTCGTTTGACGAGATAATCGTCACAACCTTTACGGCGGGACACGAGCGCACGTTACCGCTGTGGTTGCTTAACCAGCTCGGGCGTCCCCGCGACGTGCCGGTCACCAACGTGGTTGCACTGCTGGTGATGCTGGTTACAACCGTCCCCATTCTGGGAGCCTGGTGGCTAACCCGCGACGGCGAGAGCATTGCCGGCAGCGGGAAATAACATTCATTTCAACAGGACAATGCTATGCAAACACATCTGCTGATTAAGGGTGAACTGGTTGCCGGAGAAGGAGAGGTGCAGCCGGTTTATAATCCGGCCACCGGAGAGGTACTGCTGGACATTGCTGAAGCGTCACCGGCCCAGGTCAATGCGGCGGTAGAGGCCGCTGATCGGGCGTTCATCGACTGGAGGCAGACCACGCCCAAAGCGCGTGCGGAGTGCCTGCTGAAACTAGCTGACGCCATCGAGGCGAGTGGTGAAGAATTTGCCCGGCTCGAATCTCTCAACTGTGGCAAGCCGCTGCACTGCGTTCTGGGGGATGAGATCCCGGCGGTGGTCGATGTTTTCCGTTTCTTTGCCGGGGCGGCCCGCTGCCTGAATGGCCTCGCCGCCGGAGAGTATCTTGATGGCCACACGTCGATGATCCGCCGCGATCCGGTCGGCGTGGTGGCCTCTATCGCGCCGTGGAACTACCCGCTGATGATGGCGGCATGGAAGCTCGCGCCAGCGCTCGCTGCCGGTAACTGCGTGGTGATCAAACCCTCTGAAATTACGCCGCTGACGGCGCTGAAGCTGGCGGAGCTGGCAAAGGACATCTTCCCGGCGGGAGTGCTGAACGTGCTGTTTGGCCGCGGTAAGACGGTCGGCGATCCGCTGACCGGGCATGAAAAAGTCCGCATGGTCTCGCTGACCGGTTCGATTGCGACCGGGGAACATATCATCGGCCATACGGCTTCCTCCATTAAGCGCACCCACATGGAACTGGGCGGCAAAGCGCCCGTTATTGTGTTTGATGACGCCGACCTGGATGCGGTGGTCGAAGGGGTACGGACGTTTGGCTTCTACAATGCCGGGCAGGACTGTACGGCCGCCTGCCGTATCTATGCTCAGAAAGGGATCTATGCTGCGCTCGTGGAAAAACTGGGCGCCGCGGTAGCCAGCCTCAAAATGGGCGCCCCGGAGGATGGGGATACCGAGCTGGGGCCCCTCAGTTCTGCCGCCCATCTTTCACGCGTCTGTCAGGCTGTCGATGAGGCGAAAGCGCTCGGCCATATCCGCGTGGTTACGGGCGGGAGCAAAAAAGAGGGGGCGGGCTACTACTTCCAGCCAACCCTGCTGGCGGGGGCAAAACAGGACGACGCCATCGTCCAGCGCGAGGTGTTTGGCCCGGTGGTGAGCGTCACCGAGTTTGATGACGAGGCGCAGGTGCTGGCCTGGGCGAACGATTCACAGTACGGCCTGGCGTCATCGGTCTGGACCAAAGACGTGGGCCGCGCCCATCGCCTGAGCGCGCGCCTGCAGTATGGCTGCACCTGGGTGAATACCCATTTTATGCTGGTGAGCGAAATGCCGCATGGCGGCATGAAATTATCCGGCTACGGCAAGGATATGTCGGTCTACGGACTGGAGGATTATACGGTCGTCCGGCACGTCATGATTAAGCACTAAGCCTGCGCGCCTGGCCGTTTACGCGGTCGGGCGTTCACCTTGTCCGTGATGGGTGTTAAGCAAGATACTCAATTGTTATTAGCCGTAGTTTTTAAGTGGTTATTCTGTAACGAAAAAACTTGATCTGTGTCAACATATGACGCATATTGCGTGCGGTTATTTTTTCGGCTCTGGTATACAGAATGACGTTGTATCAAAAGATGTTGGTTTTTTACGCAATCATGGCTTCCATCTGCGCATTAATCACCTGGTTCCTCTCTAAAGACCGCAAACGTATCCGACTGCTCAGTGCTTTTCTGGTGGGGTCAACCTGGCCAATGAGTTTTCCCGTTGCACTGCTGGTCTCGCTTTTCTGAAGCTCCCTTCCATTTTTAATAGATGAATATGGCATTCCAGATACGGTAACTGTATAAATACACAGTGCATCGTAAAAGGAGTGCTTATGAACAGTTTTTACTCGCAACAGGCCGGTTGCACCGTGCGCTGGCATGATTTGCCCGGCACTGGCGATCCCGTGGTGCTCATTCACGGGTTGGGCTGTGCCGCTTCCTATGAATATCCCCGTGTCGTGCATGACCCTCAGTTCGGGGCGCGCCGGGCCATTCTCGTCGATCTGCCAGGTAGCGGCTACAGCGATAAACCTGCGCACTACCGCTACCGAACCACCGATCAGGCCCGTGTCGTCGTGGAGCTGATTAACCATCTCAAACTGGACACCTTCTGGCTGTACGGTCACAGCATGGGCGGCAGTATTGCTATCGAAACGGCGGGGATGCTGCCCGCGCGCGTGAAAGGGCTGATGGTGTCGGAACCCAATTTTCATGCGGGTGGGGGCATGTTCAGCCGGTCTATCGCAGCACAAACCGAGCAACAATTTCTGGAACAGGGCTATGACGCTATGCTGCGCGCCGAAACCACGGCGTGGGCAGGGTGCCTGCAGAGCAATGCCCCTTACGCCGTCTGGCGCGGTGCCGCGAGTCTGGTGGCGGGCGTTGAGCCAGAATGGGAGGTGCAGTTCCTGTCACTCCCGTGCCCGGTAACGCTGATTTTCGGCGAGCGGTCGCTGCCGGATGACGATGTGGATAATCTGAAGCAGAAGGGCGTTGCGGTAAAAATCATCCCTGCGGCGGGCCACTCAATGTCCTGGGAAAACCCCTCCGCGCTGGCGCAGACGCTAGCCGGGTGTATGACGGAGTGACCGACCGGCGGTGACGGGTCTGCAGCGGTGAAGAATCCAGGCCGGGTAAGCGCAGCGCCACCCGGCAAGAAAGGCGGCTACAGTGTTAATCCGCCCTCAGCGTAATAACGCCTGCAGAGCCTTGCGGGCCCCCGGCTGAACATCATGCGGGTGCTGGTAATCAATGTTCTCTATTGCGCGGCTATAGAGCGCAACCAGCCAGTCGTAAACGTACGCAGTGGCCGCATGCACAGGCTGTTCCCCCAGGCGCGTCAGGCGGGGACCGGCGCTGCTGACGACCGGCGTGACGAAGATAGCCTGACCCTTGCGGATGCGGCTGGCCGGACGTGTCGCCACGGGCGTCTGGTCATAACCCAGCCAGCCAATGAAATTGCCCATCACGGCATGCAGTTGCGCCGCGCTACTTTTATCCGCTTCGACAATACGCTGTAGCTGCTGAGGCAGATCCAGCCGGTAACTGGTGACTACCAGCACATCTGCGATTTGCTGCAACACGGCGGGTTCCAGCCCCAGACGGGCGGCGGTAGCTTCATTGCGGCTCCACTGACGCAGATGGTTTATCCAGACCCGGTGCGCAAGACGCGCTTTGTCTTTTGTCTGGTACTGCGCGGTATTCTCCTGGGCGCTGTCGGCAAACAGGTCAATGGTGTCCGTGAACAGTCCGTTAACCTGCTCCTCACGCGGTTGCTGAACGGCCAGCAGCGTTTCAAAGGCTTTGAGCGGCGGCAGCAGACCATCCAGCAGCTCACCGTGGCGGGCGGCGCTGCTTTGCAGCGTGCGTACCATGTTTTCCGCCTGAGCACGTCGGGTGCCCGGCTCTTCAACCAGCGGTACCAGATAACTTTGCATCAGCGATGAAAGCGCCTGGCGCAACCCATTTTTCAGCGTGCTGAGACGCTTGTGTCGCAGCGCAGGCAGCGTGGCCTGAGACAGCCACTCGATGACGCGCTGCATACTGTGGCTGTCCAGCGCCTGCAGCGTACCCCAGCGCAAACCCGGCTTGCCGAGCAGGTGTTGAACGGCTTCATCAAGATTCTGCCGGGTGGTGAAGCGGGCGTCATGGGGAGTAATCGCCCAGACCAGGCCCGGCAGAGCAGAGTCTTCCGCAGGCTGCGTCTCCTTGACCCAGTTCATTAACACTTTTGCTTTTTTGGCTGTCTGCTCGTGCTGCGCCGTGGCGTTGCAAATGACCAGCACATCCGGCTCGAGCTGTTGACGGTAATGCTCCAGCAACCACTGGGATTTCGCCTGACGCAGCGGGTCAGCACCGGTATCTTCAACAAGCGGGATATCAATGATATCGACATTATCCAGGGCCGCGTTCTCAACCGGCAACACCAGCTCGCGGGTCAGGAAGGCAAGTACATCGACGGGGATGCTGATCGCGTTAAGCATTTCGCCGTCATTCAACGGATGAAGCAGCGTCTCCTGGGCGTCCTGCAGGGCTGGCGTACCGTCGTGTGTCAGGAACCCTTCACCCGGCAGCCCAAAGCTATCCACCAGCAGGCTCAGCGGGGCGGCGAGGGCGCTGGCATGGCTGGTCTGATGCAGCACATGGGCCAGGTTTAACCACTGCTGGGTCAGCTCCTGCTGCTCGCCCCACAGCAACGACCAGACGCTGGCGCGCGTGCTGAGATCCAGCGATGGCACCAGCTGGGCAAACTCATGCCACAGGGCGTCATCAATTTGCTGTTTAGCGGCAGGCACCGTGCTTTGCCAGAAGCGGGCAATCGCCCCCACTTCCTGCGCCGTGATGCCGGGCACGCCCTGCGGCTGGCGCAGGCCGCGCCATTTCTCCAGGCGTGTCTCAATAACCGCCTTATCCACCGCGCGTATCTGCGGATGCAGCGTCGTGCGGGTAATGAAAAGCTGGACCAGCTCGGCCTCGGTAACCAGACTCAGACGCAGCGGGAATGCCTCATCCACCACGTCAGGGGTTTCGCGGGTGAAGCGAACGGCCATATTGGTCAGGGCATGTCCCGGGTTGATATGCGAAAAATAGTCAAAGCTGCGCTGGCCCGGCGTCACGTTCAGGCGGCCATTCCCGCTGCCGCACAGGGACAACAGCAGGTGCGCTTTCGCGCTCTGGGAATGACCGTAAAGCCCGATGCTGCTCTGGCGGGTCATGGCGCGTTCAATGGCCTGCTCCCGCGCCTGCACCGCGTTGATTCGGGCAAGCAGGGCGTCGGCATCGTTATCCAGTACAGGGGCGTTCAGGCGGGTCTCATTAATCCACCCGATTAAGGCCTGAGTGGTGGTGGTCGTCGCTGTCATTTCAGGTATACGCTCCCGCTGTCGATCCAGTAATGGCTGCCGCTGTGTCGGCGATCGGCCAGAGTATTCAGTTTGAAAGTTAATGCGTCAGGTGCCACCGGCGTGCCGTCCTGCAGCCAGGCATCGCTTAGCTCAAAGGCCTCCGGGCCCTCCTGCTTGCTGCCGCCGCAGAGTTTGAGCCGAACGTTCAGCACGCCGTCGCCGGCAATCGCTTTCGCCAGTTCAGGTGAGTTAATGCTGAGCGTGTAGAGCGGCGTGGCGGGCCAGCGCGCGTTCGCCAGCTGACGGAAGCCGAGGGTAACGTTACCGCGCAGCGGGAAGTGCAGGCGCGCGTCGAGTTTCGCACCCGGTTTATCGAGGTCGATATCCTGGTACCAGACGTTTTCCTCGCGCAGGGTATTCACGGTGTTATCCAGCACGCCGAGATAACGCACGGTGGAGTACGCCCCAATGTCCGCGGCTTTAAAGTTGAAGCGCGGCAGACGCAGGTCAAGGGCCAGGCTGCAGAGCATGGCTCCCACGGCAGCCGTCGATTTCGGGTTGCCAATCCGCCCCTGCTGGCTGAACGGATACCATTCGTGCACCTGGTATTTATCCAGCCAGACGATGCGGTTAACCGGCACCGGCTGCAGATGGCGAATCAGCGCCTGAACACCGGGCAGGCAGCCAGGACGCCCGGTGATGAGCAGAATATCGCAGCTGTAATGTGAAATCGCCTCACACACCGCGTGCAGCGGCGAGGCCAGCGTAAACTGCCCGGCCAGCATCGCGTCCTGCATTTCGCGGAAATTGACATGCAGCGGCACGGCGAACAGGTCAAAAGCGTCGGAACCCGCCGGCAGGGCATGATCGATGGCCTGCTGCAGATAATTCATCACATTGCGGGTCGGTTTCTGCGGCAGAAGATCGCCAAAGGTGGCATGCAGACCGGCCAGCGGATCGTCAACATCGCTGGATTCCCACGCGGCAAGAATGGCATGACCAATCGGCATAAAGAGCTGAAGGGCTGTTTGCTGGCGAAGTACGGCCTGGGTATCAATGCGCCCGGAGTCGCCGAACAGTGACGCCATCAGCAAGGAGGCATCCGCAATGCCCGATTTCTGTAACTGCGTTTGCAGGGCGGGCAGTACGTAGCGCTGAATCACGTCCAGTAACGTATCGTCGCCCGCCACCTTAAACCCTTCGCGGAACAGGAGCTGCGGAGTGATTTTGACGTTATTGCCGGAGCCGTCATCCAGCTGGTAATGGGTGATCGCCATATCCGTGGTGCCCCCGCCAATGTCGATGGAGGCGACGCGCAACGCCCGGCCCGGCTGCGCACCGGGCTCAGGCTCACGGTCCGGACGAGCAAGGGAGGCGAAGAAGGCTTCCGTCTGACCGCCAAAGCGGGAGATCGCTTCGTTATACAGCCAGACCAGTTGACCGCAGCTGGCTTCGTCCCACTCCATCTGGATTTCTGGCACCGGCACCACGCTTTTTTCCTGCTGTTTGCGGGTGACAAAATCCTCATCCTGCGGGTGCCATCCCATCGCTTTCCAGACAATGGCGATGGCTTCGAACATGCGGCGGCGGAAAATTTCGCGCTCCTGCTTAGGCATGGCCGAGGGCAGCGTCAGGATCAGGGTACGCAGCTGGCGCGGCGACGCCGGGAAGCCCAGACGCAGGCGCGTGGCGACGCTGTTGATCTGCCCCAGCGCCTGCGCCAGCAGTTCGCACAGCATGTGCGTCATCAGCGTGCTGCGGCTGTACTGCGGCGAGAAGACCGGCAGTCGCTCATCCTGCGGCAGCGTGAAGAGCGGCTCGCCGTCATCGTTCATCAGGTTCATCAGCGGGAACGCGGTGGCAAGCGGTTCACGCTGGGTTTTGCTGTTCATCTGGCTAAAGCGCCAGTCCTGTACCACCGGTGTTTCATCCCACAGGTAGCGACGCGGACTGGAGATGCCGCTGTTACCTTCGGTTCCCAGACGCTGCATCGCCAGCTTGCGGGCTTCATCACCGACGCGGACAATCGACGGCCAGACAAAGGCATCTTCGCGACCGCTTTCAACCGAGAAGTGCTGCTTGCCAAAACGCGCCTCCGAAAACTCAAGACGGCTGGTAAACAGCGGCTCATTAAGGAATTGCGGCTCGCTTAATGAGCGTACCTGCAGTTCGGCGGTCTGGCGTAGACCATCGTTCGCATCGCCGTGGTCTTCAATAATCACTCCGCAGGTGTGGGTATTCCCCACGTCGAGGATCAGGTCGACCGGAATGGCCGGGGTGCTGAGCGTATGGGTAACAAATTTGACTTCCGGCACGGTGAGCTGTTCACCGAGCATGGTCAACAGGTTAAGCCAGTGCGCCTGATATTCAAAACTGCGCATCGCCTGCTGCAGATCGCGCTCGGAACGGTTTTCTACGCCATCGGCATACTGGGTAAACGCCTCGCGCAGCCAGCCGTCAATCCAGGTCTGATCGAGGAAATTTTCAACTTCCGCATCGCGCCACGCCAGGGCAAAGCGGGTCCCGTTCAGGATATCGTTCTCAACCGGGGAGAGGGCGGACGTGGCATGTCCGGCAATCTGGCTGTCCAGCGCCAGGGTCACACGGTGGGTATTGCCTGCCGTGTCGGGGGTGTCAAGCTTGCGCACCTGTACGCGGGCCCAGTTATCCGGCCCTTCCACAAAAGTCCGCGGCGGGTTGAAGCGCAGGAAAGGCACGGGGAGCCAGACGCCATCCAGAACCGCCAGCGACTGATGCAGCGGGATGGTGGTTTCCGGTTTGACCACTTCTGGCTGCCCGCCGTTAATGCCCGGCAGGGTATAGCGCCCGTTAACCATGTCGAAATCGAGTCGTAAAAGCGGGCCATTCGCGGTTTTACGTACGAAGCGCCCGTGACTGGCGGTGTCCTGCGGCGTCAGGCCGAAATCCAGGAACTGCACGCCGCTGTTAGCAATAAGCGTGACGCTTTGTTTATAGTCGCAAAGATTTACCAGCATAGGATCAGGCACCTGCTTTCTTGAACGTCAGGGGGACGACGGTGTTTGCATCATAACGTGCGCGACATTCTGCTATATCGCTGGTACCTGCTTTACAGGCAATTTCCGGCATCGGGTAGCGGGAACCGTCGGTGCAGCGGGCAGTACCGCGACTCTTGAGCATCAGTTCACCATTGCTGTGCAGCCCGGAGAAGACTTCCGCGCGACAGACAATGTTGTCGCCATGAACAACACGGGCGAAACCTTTATTGTTCTGGATTTGATAGCGCATTGACGGCGGCTTGCCGGTCACCGGATCTTTTACGTCGAGGATGGCGCGCCAGGTGCCGTTCAGGAAACGCGTGGATCCCGCTTTTACCTGATTCGCTTCCATTACCATGGCATCTTTCGGGATGGCGGCAATCACCACCGGAGCGGGCTGTGGCGCAGGCGCAGGCTCTTTCTCTTTGCTGGCCACCACCTCTGCCTGATGCAGCGGTAACGTCATCGCCAGCGGCTCAACCGCTTTAATCGGCTTTGGCGCAATCTCCACGGGCTGAGGGGCGGGGGCCGGTGCGGGCTCGGCGGAAGGCGCCTGTTTTGGCCACAGCAGCGGCGCGGCGATAGCGGCAACGATCACGGCAGCAACCGGCAGCGTCCACAGGGGGATACGACGTTTTTTCGCGACAACCGCCGGGGCCGGTTCCTCTACGGGTTGCGCAACAACCGGGGCTGGCTCAGGTTCGTACAGCTCTTCCGACGTAATGCGCACCACTGTAGAAGGGGCGACCAGCGGCTCGTCAGCGTGCTCAAAGGTCACCACAGGTTCGGGTTCCGGCTCGGGCTCAGGATCGTCAATCACAACGGGGTCAGGCTCAGGGATCAGGGATTCACGCAGGCAGTCGAGGACATCGTCGCGCGCATTTTCGTTGAGGTTTACAAATCCCCAGAAGCTGATCACCGGTTTTCCGTCCACCAGGAAAAGGAAATTTTCACCCGGGAACTGAAACGCCTTTGACAGCAGAGAGCCAAAAAGCTGTTGCGCAGTTTTGGGCGACTGGAGGCATTTCTTGCTTAACGACTCGACGCTGGCGAGCGTGTTTTCCAGATAGCGCAGGGCGCGATAACGGTCATCTTCACCGGCCGCTTTCCAGCTGGTTACGCTCCCGTCAACAGGAGAATACCAGTCCACGCGGTCACCGCTGTCGTTGACCTGAGGAATAGCCAGACAGTCGACGATGGCCTGCTGTTTGCGCAACCGGAGCGCTTCCCGGATTTGTAACGCTGATTCAAAAACGGCTTGTCCGCCGCCGCCAACGGCCTGAAAATCATCCAGATTACCGCTGCGTAAAAGAGTTTTTGCCACGATTTGATCCCATATACTTCTTCACACCGTTACTTTAACGAAACGAGGAAGCAAACAAACGGAGGAAGAGACGCTAAAAGCGCCGATTTCTTGCGGCATAGAAAGTGACGGTTGTGCTTGACGAATAATGGCACTTAAGACAAATCGCTTTTTCTGACGCTGGCTGCAAAACCAGCGAAAAACGTAACTTTAGAATAACCTGATAGTGTTTAGTTATTTGCCAGGTGATTACGGCTGTGCTGTTATTACTGTTCTATATAATAAAATTGTCAGGGTTATAACCATGTCTACAGGGAAAACACTGCTCGCCCTTGCGCTGAGCGCACTTTTACCAGCCGGTGCCGCATGGGCGGCAAACAACGACACCCTTATTTACTGTTCTGAAGCGTCCCCCGAGTCCTTCAACCCGCAAATTGCCAGCTCTGGACCGTCTTTTGTGGCCAGCTCTCAGGTGCTCTATAACCGCCTGATCAATTTCGATCCGGTGAAAAATACCCCGGTGCCGTCACTTGCCGAGTCCTGGACGATTTCACCTGACGGCAAGACCTATACCTTTACCCTGCGCAAAGGGGTGAAGTTCAACAGCAATAAATACTTCAAACCGACGCGTGACTTTAACGCCGATGACGTTATTTTCTCGGTTATGCGTCAGAAAGACCCTAAACACCCGTACCACAATGTGTCGCAGGGCAATTACGAATACTTTAACGATGTGGGTCTCGATAAACTGATCCAGGACGTGAAAAAGGTCGATGATTACCACGTTCAGTTCACCCTCAGTGAACCTAACGCCGCATTCCTGGCCGACTGGGGGATGGATTTCGCCTCCATTCTCTCCGCTGAATACGCCGACACGATGTTGAAAAAAGGCACTCCGGAGAACGTGGACACCTGGCCGATTGGTACCGGGCCTTACGTTCTCCAGCAGTACAAAGTGGATTCGCTGATCCGCTACGTCGCAAACCCGAACTACTGGGAAGGCGAAGTGCCGACGAAGCATCTCATCTTCTCCATCACGCCAAACGTGGAAACCCGCCTGGCGAAGCTGCAGACCAACGAGTGCCAGATCATTCCTGCGCCGTCCCCGGTGCAGTTTGATGTTATCAAGAACAACAAAGACCTGACGCTGCACTCGGTCGATGCGCTGAACGTCGGCTATCTGGCGTTTAACACCGAGAAAAAACCGTTTGATAACGTGCTGGTGCGTCAGGCGTTGAACTACGCGACCGACAAGAAGGCCATCGTTAATGCGGTGTTTATGGGGTCGGGCACGGTGGCAAAATCGCCGATCCCGCCAAACATGCTGGGCTTTAACAAAGCGTTGAAGGACTACAGCTACGATCCTGAAAAAGCGAAAGCGCTGCTGAAGCAGGCCGGGCTGGAGAAGGGCGCGGAGGTCACGCTGTGGTCAATGCCGGTTCAGCGTCCGTATAACCCTAACTCCCGTCGTATCGCTGAGATGATCCAGAGCGACTGGGCAAAAGTCGGCGTGAAGGCCAAAATTGTCTCTTACGAATGGGGCGAATACCTCTCCGGCATGCGTAAAGGCGAACATGACTCTGCGCTGTTTGGCTGGATGTCCGATAACGGCGATCCGGACAACTTTGCCGATGTGCTGCTGGGCTGCAACAGCATTAAAACCGGCTCAAACGCCGCGCGCTGGTGTGACAAGGGGTATGATGCCCTGGTACAAAAAGCGAAGCTGACCAGCAACCCGGCGGAGCGTGCGAAACTCTACGGCCAGGCGCAGGAAATCTTCTACCAGCAGGCGCCGTGGATCGCGCTGGCGAACGGCAAAACGTTCTATGCGACCCGGAGCAACATAACCGGGTACAGCGTGAGCCTGATGGGCAGCGATTTCTCAAAAGCGAAGCTGAATTAAGTATGTCATCGCCGGGTGGCGGCTACGCCTTACCCGGCCTACATTTGGCACCCGTAGGCCCGGTAAGCGTAGCGCTACCGGGCACATAACAAGGAGTGACAATGTCACATTTAAACGACGTGATCGCCCGTGTCGATGCCGCGATTAACGAAGGCGTCATCACCCATATGAATGAACTGCTGATTGAACTGAGCGATGACGCTGAGCTAAGCCGTGAAGAGCGCTACACCCAGCAACAACGCCTGCGTACCGCCATTTCGCACCACGGTAAGGAGCACAAAGAAGAGATGGAGGCGCGTCACGAACAGTTGACCAAAGGTGGCACGATCCTCTAGCGATTAAAACTGACGTCGCGCCACCAGCCAGGCGCCGACGACCAGCATCACCGCGCCGCACACCGGGCCGATCAGGGCGCGTAGCGGAATGCCATTGCTTCTCAGCACGTCCATCACCAGCCCGCCGATGAGCTGGCTTGCCACCAGCACGGCAATCGTCGTCGCCGCGCCAACATTCTGATACCCGCTGATGCTGGCAAACACAAAAAAGGAGCCCAGCAGCCCGGGAATGAGCGTCCACCAGCGTACCGTTGTGGCCAGCTCGCTAAATCCGGCGACGCCCTGTTTCAGCAGCAGAATGCTGACAAACAGCACAATGCCGACCAGGGAATTCAGCAACATCGCGATAAGTATGGTGGAGGAGGACTGGGTGATACGCACCATCAGGGTGTTTTGCACCACCAGGCCTATTCCCGCCGCCACCAGAAATGCCAGCGTCAGCGACTGATTCATGGGATAGCGTCCGGATCGCTGCGCTCATCCAGCTGCAGCTGCATAAAGGTTAAGTCCAGCCAGCGGCCAAACTTGGTCCCCACCTGCGGCATTTGCCCCGTCGTGACAAAACCGAGGGTTTCATGAAGATGGATCGAAGCATGATTCTGCGCTTCAATCCCGGCAACCATTACGTGTTTACCGATGGCGCGGGCCTCGTCAATCAACGCTTTCATCAGCGTGCGGCCAATGCCTTTGCCCTGATGATCCGGGTGGACGTAAACCGAGTGCTCAACCGTGTGACGAAAACCATCAAAAGCGCGCCAGTCGCCAAAGGAGGCGTAACCGGTGATCGCGCCGTCTTCCTCACTGACCAGTACCGGGTAACCCGCGAGCGTGCGCGCCTCAAACCAGGCGATGCGGTTCTCGGTATCGACGGTTTTATCGTTCCAAATCGCGGCGGTGTGCACCACCGCGTGGTTGTAGATCTCTCCTATCGCAGCGCAGTCTTCTTTGCAGGCATGACGAACGATCATGATTAAACCTCTGTGTGTTGTTCACTATAGTGTTACGTTATGGCTACGATATTACACAACTGTATCGCCCGATCGCTACGGCATAAGCCATATTTTTTTGTTATCAAAAGCCCATTGAAATGCCGTTCATACACTATAGTATGACGTCATGAACACCATAACAGACACAATGAATCAACGGATTAGCGCAAGAATTCGCCTCGAACGTGAGTCTCGCGGCTGGTCCCTGAGCGAGCTTGCTGACCGGGCAGGCGTCTCCCGCGCCATGATCCATAAGATAGAGCGTGGGGACAGCAGCCCGACAGCCACCTTGCTTGCCCGCCTGTCTGGCGCGTTTGGCATTAGCATGTCCACGCTGATTGCCCGTGCCGAAATGCAGGAAGGAAAGCTGCTGCGCCTGGCAAACCAGCCCGTCTGGCGTGACCCGCAGACGCACTACCTCCGCCGCCATGTTTCTCCCCGCACCGATCTGCCCATCGATCTTGTTCAGGTTGAACTGCCTGCGGGCAGCGATGTTCCGATGCCGGCATCTTCTTACGCGCTGGCACGTCAGCTTATCTGGCTGCAGTCCGGCGAGCTGGTGTTTCAGGAGGGCGATACGCGCCACGAGATGCGTGCCGGAGACTGTCTCGAACTGGGGCCGCCCAATGACTGCCGGTTCATCAATGAAACGAATGAACCCTGCATCTATCTGGTTGTACGGCTGAACCAGTCTGGCTTGTAATGCTAAGGCGAGAACGCCGTTCCTGCGCCAGGCTGTAAAGACATTTGTACCAGAAGGAGATCCCGATGAATCAACCTGTTTCGCAAAATCGCCGCTGGGTCCTGGCTTCGCGCCCTCATGGTGCGCCAGTCGCAGAAAATTTTCGTCTGGAAACGCAACCCGTTCCGGAACCTGAGGCGGGGCAGCTTTTGCTTCGCACCGTCTGGCTGTCGCTGGATCCATACATGCGCGGGCGCATGAGCGATGCGCCATCCTATTCACCGCCGGTTGAGATTGGTGCGGTGATGGTAGGGGGAACGGTCAGCCGTGTTGAACACTCCCGACATCCCGATTTCAAAACGGGTGAGTGGGTGCTGGGCTACAGCGGCTGGCAGGAGTATGAACTTTCAGACGGCAGCGGTCTGGTGAAGCTCGGTGAAAATCCATCTCATCCTTCCTGGGCGCTGGGTGTTCTGGGTATGCCGGGCTTTACTGCCTATATGGGGCTGCTGGATATTGGGCAACCCAAAGCGGGTGAGACGCTGGTGGTTGCAGCGGCAACAGGCCCGGTGGGGGCGACCGTGGGGCAGATTGGCAAAATCAAAGGTTGCCGGGTGGTCGGCGTCGCCGGTGGTGCTGAAAAATGCCGCCATGCCGTCGAGGTTCTCGGGTTTGACCAGTGTCTGGATCACCACGCGGCGGATTTCGCTGAGCAACTGAAACACGCCTGCCCGAACGGCATTGATGTCTATTATGAGAACGTCGGCGGCAAAGTCTTTGACGCGGTCCTGCCGCTGCTGAATACCGCCGCACGCGTGCCGGTGTGTGGTCTGGTCAGCGGCTATAATGCGACGGGCCTGCCAGAGGGGCCGGATCGCTTGCCGCTTCTGATGGCGACCCTTCTCAAGAAACGCATTCGTATGCAGGGCTTTATCATCGGCCAGGACTACGGGCACCGCATTCAGGAGTTCCAGCAGGAGATGGGGCGCTGGGTACAGGAAGGTAAAATTCACTATCGTGAACAGGTCACGGACGGGCTGGAGAACGCACCGGAGGCGCTGATTGGCCTTCTTGAAGGGCGGAACTTCGGTAAAGTCGTGATTCGCGTCGCGGACGACAATAAATAAAGAGTACTATGGCGGGGTTTCCCGCCATATTTATTTGTGAAGATACGATATATTGTCTTTAATTACTGGACATGGCATTTCGCGCCATCATCCCGGATGAGCCCGAAATCGATAAAAATTGACGTTTGCTTTTTTTTGCAGTTTTTACGTACTCCCACCACCAGGCATGACGATACAGGATATATCGGACCAGCGTCGTTTTATTAAAACTGGCGTTTAAAAATAGCATTAAGTTTTAGCTACAGGAATTGAACATGCTTGATTTGGATCACTTAGAAAAAGCCCAAAGGGTCAGCCTTACTATGCAAGTTGAACTCAGTTTGAAAGGGGCGTTAATTACAGGCTCACTCAAACCTGGGGCACGACTGATAACGAAAGAGATCGCCGATAAATTAGGTACCAGTATTACTCCGGTTCGCGAGGCGCTTTTGCGGCTGGTCTCTTCTGGCGCGTTACACGCCACTCCCGCACAGGCATTTCTGGTGCCAGAGGTGACGCTGGAGCGTTATAACGAGATTAACGCCATCAGAAAACAGCTTGAGCCGATGGCCGTTGCCGCCGCCTGTCAGAATATGTCTGACACTAAGCTTGAGACGTTGCGCAAAATGTCAGATGCCTTCCATGAGGCCATGCGCAACGGGCACGTTCAGCAGGCACTGCATGCGAATCGCGTCTTGCGGTTTACGCTGTATCAGTATGCGGAAATGCCAACGCTTAACGCGCTAATTGAACAGTTATGGGTGCGTATCGGGCCCTGCATGAACTATCTGCATCAGGAACTCAACGACATCAAAGCCTCGACATATCACTATGACGAACTCCTTACCGCCCTTGAGCGAAGAGATGTTGAAGCCAGTCAGAAGGCAATTGATAAGTTGATTGATGAAGCCAATACTCTTTTACAGCGACAATATTTTAACTGAGAGATTATTTAACAGAGCGACTATATACCGCACCTGATTATTTATCTGATGAATAACTCCTGATGGTTTATTGCCATCAGGAGCGTTATTTTAGGGATAAATTAAACTTTTCTTATTACTTACTCGAAGCGATAAGAGACCGAGAGCCCTACACCGTAGCTACGTCCAGGTGCAGGCTCGTAATAACGGCCGTTGGACTCGTTGACAATGACTGAGCCAACGTACTCTTTATCGAAGAGATTATCGACGCGACCAAAGACGTCCATGCCCCAGTTACCATAGTTAAATTTATATCCGGTATTCAGTCCGACCACCGTATACGATGGCGCTTTCGCTGTGTTCTCATCGTCGGCCATGATATCGCTCATGTAACGCACATCTGAACCCGCGTACCAGCCTTCCTCCGGCTGCCAGCCAAACGAGGCGTAACCCATATTACGGGCGATGCCCGGCATCCGGTTACCGTTACAGTTCGTATCGCCGCATACGTTGGTGCGATAAGTGGCGTCCAGATAGGTCCACGCCATCTTCAGCTTCCAGTTTTCAGCGAACTGCTGATCGAGGGACACTTCGACACCCTGACGACGGGTTTTGCCGGCATTTTTATAGCTGGTACGGCCGCCAGAACTGGCATCCACCACGATCTCGTCATCCGTATCGGTGCGGAACAGGGCGGCGGTCAGCAGGCCATTGCCGATGCGGGTTTTGCTGCCCACTTCATAGGTGTTGTTGGTGGACGGTTTCAGACCAATATTCAGCCCACCCTGGTTATCTGAACGGTAGGAAAGCTCGTTGATGGTTGGCGTTTCAAAGCCACGCCCGGCGGCGGCGTAAAGGTTCCACGCGTCCGTCACGGCATACTTCACGGAACCGGCAGGGAGCCATTTGTGGTAGCTCGCGTCGCCGCTGTCATCGCCATTGCCCGGCGTCACGTAGTGGTCATTGGAATCAAACCAGACCGAGCTGTAGCGTACCCCGGCATCCACTGACAGTTTCTGCGTCAGCTGCCAACTCGTTTGCAGATACGGATCGACGTTCCACATCAGATTGCGTTCATTGCGACGCTTATCACCTTTGACACCGTAATCCGGTACGCCGTTATCCATGACGAAGTTCTCGTATCCGCGACGATCTTCGCTCATGTTTTCGTAGTTAAGACCGGTGGTGAAGGTCACCGGCACCAGCAGCTCGCCACGGTGCGTCCAGCGGGTATCAATCCCCTGATAGTGGCGCTGCATATCGATCACCCCACCGGAGTGGGAGGGTTTCAGCTGCGGCTGATACGGAATCGACTGGTACTGCGTCATTTCACGCTCACCGGCGTACATCATCACGCTGAGGTCGTCCTGGGTGCTGAGCTGACGATCGTAACGCAGGCCGGCCTGGGTCTGTTTGATGGTTTTACGCGTGTTGTACTGATCGCCGCGCGGGGACTGGCGCGGGTTGTCCCGCCACTCCTGATAGTTCAGTCCGCCTGGATCGTTGGCCTTCATGTCCACGCTGTTAAAGACCAGCGTCAGCTTGCTGACGTCATCAATACGTACACCCAGTTTGGCGTTGGCAAGGTTCTTACGCGCGCCGCTGTGGTCGCGATAACCTTTGGTGGTGAAACGGGTGGTGGACACGGTGTAATCCACATCGCCTGCGTGGGTGCCATCACCCATCGCGCCAGTGGCTTTCATGCCGTAGCGCCAGGTCCCGTAACTGCCGTAATAGCTGCTGGCTTCAATGGTCGGCGGCTGCTGCCCGGTCTGGGTATTGATGTTAATCACGCCGCCAGAGGCGTTGCCGTACAGGGCAGAGAAGGGGCCGCGCAGCACTTCAACACTCTCCACGCTTGAGAGATCGATGTTCGAGGTCTGACCCTGTCCGTCCGGCATGGTGGCCGGAATACCGTCTACGTACATACGGATGCCGCGCACGCCGAAGGTTGAACGGGCACCAAACCCACGCATCGACAGCTGAAGATCCTGCGCATAGTTCTGCCGGTTCTGAATTTGCAGGCCCGGGACGCTGCCGAGAGATTCAGACAGGTTGATACGGGGAGCGGCATGGCGCATATCGTCGCCATTGACGACGCTGACCGCGGCTGGAGTATCGAGTTCCGATACGGTTTGCGGCGTGGCGCTGACGATCATGGTCTGTTCTTCCGCGCTCATGGCGGTAAGAGGCGCAAAAATAACAGGAACCAGCAGCAGCGGAAGAGAAGCCTTATGGGCAGAAATGATTTTCATGAATAAAACCGGTTGTGGTGTATAAACGAACCAAATGGAACATGTCCATATATGTTAAAGGTTTTGTAAAAGTTTTGAAAACTATAACCGCACATTGCGTTAATGGAAGGCGAAGCGGGAAAGAAAATCTCCACATTTGATTCATTAATGATTACTATTCTCATTATCAAAAGGCAATGCCATGACGTTGCCTGCCGGAAGCGATGTCAGCAGAACCCCTCATTTCAGAAAAGGAATTGTTATGTCTTTACGTCATCTGTGCTCACCGCGCCTGAGCCTGTCACTGCTTTCAGCCACGTTACTGCTTGCCGGAACGTTCCAGGCTCATGCCGCCGAAGAGGTGCTGCGTAAAGCCGTGGGAAAAGGGGCGTATGAAATGGCGGTGAGCCAGCAGGAAAATGCCCTGTGGGTCGCGACGTCGCAAAGCCGTAAAACCGACAAGGGCGGCGTTGTCTATCGCCTCGATCCGGTTACGCTGGACGTGACGCAGGCGATTCACAGCGATCTCAAACCTTTTGGTGCCACTCTTGATAAGGCGACCCAGACGCTGTGGTTGGGCAATACTATCAACGGCGCGGTAACGGCCATTGATGCGAAAACGGGCGATGTAAAAGGGCGGCTGGTGCTGGATGGACGTCAGCGTAGTGACACCGTTAAGCCACTGCAGCCGCGCCAGCTGGTGGCCGATGACAGCACGAACACAGTGTACATCACGGGCGTGGGGAAAGAGAGCGTCGTCTGGGTGGTGGATGGCGCCACGCTGAAGCTGAAAGCGACCATTGCCAATACCGGGACCTACAGCACCGGCCTGGCGCTGGACGCGCAGGCGAAACGTCTCTATACCACCAATGCGGACGGCGAGCTGGTGACGATTGATACGGCCAGCAATAAAATTATCAGCCGTAAAAAGGTGCAGGATGACGGCAAAGAGCACTTCTACCTGAATCTGAGCCTCGACACTGCCGGTCAGCGCGCGTTCCTGACCGATTCAAAACAGCCGGAAGTGCTGGTGGTGAGCCTGAAAGAGGGCAGCGTGATCGACAAAATCGCCGCGCCGGAATCGCTGGCCGTCCTGTTTAACCCGGCCCGCAATGAAGTTTATGTGACGCACCGTGAAGCCGGTAAGGTAAGCGTGATTGACGCCAACTCGTATAAGGTCACCAAAACCATCGACACGCCGGTCTACCCGAACAGCCTGGCGCTCTCAGCGGATGGCAAAGCCCTGTACGTGACGGTGAAACAGAAATCCACCCGCCAGCAGGAAGCCACCCAGCCTGACGATGTGATTCGTATCGCGTTGTAATAAAAAAAAGGAAGGCTAAATGCCTTCCCTTTTTATTGACTGCGTATTAACGCGAGGTCTCTTCTACCAGCGGTGCGTCGTGTTTTTCATCATCAGGATGAACCGGCGCGGTGCTGTGGATCTCATGAACGCGTTTACGCACGCCAAACCAGCCGGCAATCAGCAGCACGGCCAGCAGCGGAATGGTCGCGATGGTGTAGGTGCCGTTCGGGTAGTCGAACGCCATCAGCACCAGCACGCTGAACAGGAAGAGCAGGGTGAGCCAGGAGGTCACCGGTGCGCCAGGCAGCTTAAAGCTAACGTCAGCGGCTTTCCCTTCTTTGATCGCTTTACGCAGACGCATCTGGCAGACCACGATAAAGCCCCAGGAAGCGATGATCCCGAGTGCGGCCACGTTCAGCACGATTTCGAAGACCTGTGACGGGACCAGGTAGTTCAGGAACACGCCGAAGACGTAGACCACCAGCGTGGCCAGAATACCGGCGTACGGCACGTGCTGCTTGCTCATCTTCGACATGAACTTCGGCGCAGAACCGCCCATCGACATGGAGCGCAGGATACGGCCGGTAGAGTACAGACCGGAGTTCAGGCTGGAGAGCGCCGCCGTCAGCACCACGATGTTCATGATACTGCCAACGTAAGGCACGCCCAGCTTAGAGAAGAAGGTCACGAACGGACTCTGCCCCGCCTGATAGGCGTTCCACGGCAGCAGCAGAACCAGCAGGACCACGGAACCGACGTAAAACAGACCGATACGCCAGATCACGCTGTTGATGGCCTTTGGCACCATCGTCTGCGGATCTTTACATTCACCTGCTGCGGTACCCACCAGCTCGATGGAGGCAAAGGCGAACACCACGCCCTGAACCAGCACCAGCGCAGGCAGCAGACCGTGCGGGAAGAAACCGCCGTTATCGGTTATCAGGTGGAAGCCGGTGGCATTGCCATCCAGCGGTTTACCGCTGCCAAGGAAGACGGTACCCACGACCAGGAACACCACGATGGCCAGCACTTTGACCAGCGCAAACCAGAACTCCATCTCCGCGAACCACTTCACGCCGATCATGTTCATGGTGCCGACAATGGCCAGCGCGCCAAGCGCAAAGACCCACTGCGGCACATCGCCGAACGCGCCCCAGTAGTGCATATACAGCGCAACCGCGGTGATGTCGACGATACCGGTCATCGCCCAGTTGACGAAATACATCCAGCCCGCCACGTAGGCCGCTTTTTCACCGAGGAATTCACGGGCGTAGGAGACGAAGCTTCCGCTGGAAGGGCGATGCAGTACCAGTTCGCCCAGCGCGCGAAGAATGAAGAAAGAGAAGATCCCGCACACCAGATAGACCAGGGCGAGAGCCGGGCCAGCCATCTGCAGACGTGCACCCGCACCTAAAAACAGACCCGTTCCGATAGCGCCGCCGATGGCGATCATTTGAACCTGACGGTTGCCCATCGCTTTGTGGTAGCCCTCTTCGTGGGAGTTCAACCAGCGACGTTTAGCAGCATGATGATCGGCTGCGCTTTTATTGCTTGTTTTCATTGAGTTACCTGTTTGCCTGTCTGAACCATTATCGTGATAGTCCTGCCTGGCAGAATGCAATACAAACGATTGCTTCTGCGCAAACACATGTCGCCTTCCCAGTCATTCTGCGTATGGATAAGGCGAAACATGGCGAGGCATCCTACCTGCAATTCATAAGCGACGCAAAATATAACCGTGCCGAAAGTGATGCACGTCGAAGGAAATCGTGTGGTCAGAGCAGACGGGGATCACAACACGCTGAATCGTGGTGAGTTTTTAGTCAAAACAATTGCGAGGTTGATTATTTAATCATCAGATTCCCTTAATTATTACCAAATGGTATAAATTTTTATTGCTGCAGGGCATTAAGCAGCAACCTGAACGCGGTAGTGTGCTGTCGACGGCTCGGATAATAGAGGTGATATCCTTCAAAAGTGGGGCACCATGAATCAAGGACTCTGACCAGCCGTCCGTGATGAAGAGCGTCCAGAACCGAGGACTCGGGCACGTAGGCTAATCCGAGACCACTCTCCGCCGCATCGATGCGCTGCGACAGATTATTCAGCGTTAGCTGTCCTTCAACCCGCACGCGAATCTCGCGCCCGTCGCGTTCAAATTCCCATTGATACAATCCCCCTCGCGTGGGCAGGCGCATATTGATGCAGCGGTGGTCAGCGAGCTGCTCCGGTACCTGAGGCACCCCAAAGCGTGCAAGATAAACAGCGGAACCGACGACGGCCATGCGCATGTCCGGAGCGATCCGCACCGCAATCATATCTTTTGCCACCTGTTCACCCAGACGTATTCCCGCGTCGAAGCGGCCGTCCACGATATCCGTCAGGCCGTTATCGATCGTCACCTCGACGTTAATCTCAGGATATTGCGCCATAAATGTTTTCAGTATCGGCCAGAGCACGGCGTCCATCGCGTGCTCGCCAGCGACAATGCGGACCGAGCCAGCGGGTTTGTCGCGGGCGCTACGAAGCGCCGTGAGTTCCTGCTCGATCTCTCGCAAATGTGGGCTTAAGCGCGCAAAAAGCTGCTCACCCGCCTGGGTGGGCACCACACTGCGGGTTGTGCGGGTTAAAAGGCGTACGTCTAACCGCGCTTCAAGCTTGCGCATGGCATGGCTCAGTGCCGATTGCGATACGCCCAACTGCGCCGCTGCGCGCGTAAAGCTACGCTCGCGGGCAACCACCATAAAAGAGAGCAGGTCGTTGAAATTGTCTTTTAGCATCGCGGTTGCCTCTATTTATGAATTTCAATCATATTTCCTATCTGATTATGCACGCTAATAGTTCGGATTGCTTTGCGCTACTGTTAACGCAACAGTCAACGAGGAGTACAACATGAAAATTATCCGCAGCGGTTCATTACCTTCAGCAAAGGGGCCAGAAGACTGGTTCACCGGCACCGTCCGCATTGACGCGCCCTTTCAGGCGACCGAACCTGCCCGCATCGGCGGGGCAACCGTGACCTTTGAGCCGGGCGCGCGCACGGCGTGGCATACGCACCCCCTGGGACAAACGCTGATTGTGACGCAGGGGCGCGGCTGGCTACAGGAGTGGGGCAAAGCGGCAGAAGTGCTGAATCAGGGCGATATCGCCTGGATCCCACCCGGCGTGAAGCACTGGCACGGGGCAAGCGCGCAAACGGCGATGACGCATATCGCCATCGCCGAATCGGAAAACGGCAGCCCGGTAGAGTGGATGGAAAAAGTCACCGACGAGCAGTACCCGAACGGCTAACCGCCAGACACGACAATCGCCTGCTTAAGGCGCGTCGTGCACTTCGCCTCCCAGGTAAAATTGCCCTGCTGAAATAGCGTTTCGTTAACAGGATGAAAACGTTATTATTTGGTCAGTTTTTGTTAACGGGCTGAGGCTTGAGTGAAAATTAATGTCGTTGGAACCAGCGGAAGTGGAAAAAGCACGCTGGCGAAGCAAATTGCGGCCGAGCTGGACATTCCCTGTATCGAGATGGACCAACTCTACTGGCGCCCTGACTGGCAGGGAACCCCGGACGACGTGTTTCAGGAAACGCTGGAGCAGGCGCTGCAGGCGTCGCCAGACTGGATGCTTGACGGTAACTATAACCGCACGCGCCCGGTTAAATGGCGCCATGTCGATGTTGTGGTGTGGGTCGATTATGGGTTTACCCGCACGCTGTATCAGGCCGTTACCAGGGCCATCAAACGGGCCTGGCATAAACGGGAACTTTGGCCAGGCACGGGGAATAAGGAGAGTTTTCGCCGCGCGTTCCTGAGCAGAGAATCCATTATCATCTGGACGATAAAAACCTGGCGCAACAACCGCAGGCGTTATGAAGCCGATCTGCAAAATCCGCGCTACGCGCACATTCGCTTTGTCCGTATTACCCGCCGCAGTCAGGTGGATGCGTTGATTGCCTCTCTGAAGACATATTCTTAGCGTGGTTTTATATATCTGTTTTCCGGCAAACTAAATGTAAATTAATTGTTTCTCAGTGGTGAAATACGCCTTTAATAATGTCGACATGTTAAGTCAAACGAGAACGCAACATGTCATGGCGAATCAGCATTCTGGATAAAAGCCCCATCGCTCAACACGAAACGGCTGCCGATGCACTGGCGCGTACCCTGGCGCTGGCGCAGCAGGCAGAAAATCTGGGCTATCACCGCTTCTGGATTGCCGAACACCACAACACCCCCCAACTTGCCAGCCCCTCACCGGAACTGCTGATTGCCTGGATCCTCGGGCAAACCTCGCGCATTCGCGTCGGTTCCGGCGGCGTGATGCTTCAGCACTACAGCCCGTATAAAGTCGCCGAGAACTTCAACGTTCTGGCCGCGCTGGCGCCAGGCCGCGTGGATCTCGGCGTCGGAAAAGCGCCGGGCGGTCTGCCGCTCTCGACCCGCGCGCTGCAGCAGGGGCTGAATCAGCAGGAAAAGGGCAGTTTTGCCGAACAGCTGGCCCAGCTCGACCGCTGGATCCGTCCTGAGCATCAGTCAACGGAGGAAGCCGTTCTGGCCACGCCGCTGCCGCCGTCGCCTGCGCAGGGTTTTCTGCTCGGCGCGAGTCGCGAAAGCGCGCTGCTGGCCGCCAGCCTCGACTGGCACTTTGTTTTTGCCGCGCACCTGAATGGCGATCCGGATCTGCTGCGCGAGGTGATCGCCACCTGGCGTGAAAACAGCGTCCGCGATGTGATGGTGGCGGTGCAGGTGATTGTGGCGCAGTCCCAGGCCGAGGCGGATGCCCTGGCGCAGAAGGTGGAAGTGTGGGGCGTTGAGCTGGCCAACGGCCAGCGCGTCACGGTGGCCAGCGAAGAGCAGGCTTACGCGTTCGCGCGTCAGGCAGGGAGTGAGCCGGTACGCATTGCGCGTCGGGCGCAATCTCTGCTGGCGGGCACGGCGGAATCCGTGCTTGAACACCTTAACGCCCTCCATGAAACGTGGGGCATTGACGAATTTATTATTGATACCCCGGTAGCAGACGGTGCCACGCGCGTGGCGTCACTGCGTTTGCTGGCCGAGGCCCGTCTTAACAGGGAGGTTACCGTATGAGCTTTGGCGAACAACTGATTGCCTGGCGTCGCGAGCTGCACCAGAACCCGGAACTGTCCGGTCAGGAAGTCGAGACCACCGCACGCCTGCGCCAGTGGCTGACAACGGCGGGCATTACGCCGCTGCCTTACGATCTGCCGACCGGGCTGGTTGCGGAAATTGGTTCCGGCAACAAGCTGATTGCGTTGCGCGCAGATATCGATGCCCTGCCGATTGAAGAGCGTAGCGGCGTACCGTTTAGCTCGCAGCAGGCAGGGGTGATGCACGCCTGCGGACACGACATCCACACCAGCGTCATCCTCGGTGCGGCGTTAAAGCTGAAAGAGCGGGAAGCTTCGCTTAACGGCCGGGTGCGGATCCTGTTTCAGCCTGCCGAAGAGAACTTTGGCGGCGCGAAGAGCATGGTGCGGGCCGGTGCCCTGCGGGATGTCAGCGCGATTTTCGGTATGCATAACGAGCCCGGCCTGCCGGTCGGTGAATTCGCCACCCGCGGCGGGCCGTTCTATGCCAACGTCGACCGCTTTGTGATTCGCATTACCGGCAAAGGCGCGCATGCCGCACGTCCGCATGAAGGTAACGATGCCATCGTGCTGGCGAGCCAGCTGGTGACGGCGCTGCAAAGTGTCGCCAGCCGCAACGTCAACACGCTGGATTCCGTGGTGCTGAGCGTGACGCGCATTGCGGGCGGCAACACCTGGAACGTGCTGCCGGAAAGCGTCGAGCTGGAAGGCACGCTGCGTACCCATCGCACGGAGGTACAGCAGAACGTGAAAGCCCGCGTGGGCGAGATTGCCGCCGGGTTTGCCAGCGCCTTCAGCGCGCAGATTGATATTACCTGGTATGCCGGACCCACCGCGCTGGTCAATGACGAACGCTGGGCGGCATTTGCTACCTCAGTTGCCCGGGAGGCGGGCTATGAAACCCGGCACGCCGAGTTACACATGGGCGGGGAAGATTTCGCGGTCTATCTGCAGTCCATACCCGGCGCGTTTGTCAGCATTGGCAGCAATAGTGCATATGGTTTACATCACCCGGCGTTTAACCCGGACGAAGCATTAATCGAGCCCGCTGCCCGCTATTTTGCACAGCTTGCGGAAAAAGCCCTGCAACACGTTTAATTCTGAAGAGGTGAATATGTCTGCACATCGTCAACTGCGGCTCGGGACCATTTTGCATGGTGCATCCGGGAATATGTCCGCCTGGCGCCACCCTGAGGCCATCGCCGATGCCAGTATCAATTTTGATTTCGTCAAAGCGACGGCATTAAAGGCGGAAGAGGGCAAACTCGATTTCTTATTCGTTGCCGACGGTCTTTATATTAACGAAAAATCGATCCCGCATTTTTTAAACCGCTTTGAACCGTTAACGGTGTTATCTGCGCTGGCAAGCATCACCTCGCGCCTGGGGCTGGTGGGAACCTTATCCACCTCCTACAGCGAGCCCTTTACCACGGCCCGCCAGTTCGCCAGCCTCGACCATCTGAGCAATGGCCGCGCGGGCTGGAACGTGGTGACCTCGCCGCTGGAAGGTTCGGCGAAGAACTTCTCCCGCGAAAAACACCCTGAACATGCGTTGCGCTACCGGATTGCCGACGAGTATCTCGACGTGGTGAAAGGGCTGTGGGACTCCTGGGAAGGAGATGCCTTTGTGCGCAACAAAGAGAGCGGTCAGTTCTTTGACCCGGCAAAACTGCACACCCTGGAGCACCATGGTGATTTCTTCCAGGTCGCCGGACCGCTGAATATTGGCCGTACCCCGCAGGGACGTCCGATTGTCTTTCAGGCCGGCGCGTCGGAGGACGGGAAAAAACTGGCGGCGAAACATGCCGACGCCATTTTCACCCACCATGAAACCCTCGACGAGGCAAAAGCCTTTTACCGCGACGTGAAACAGCAGCTGGAAACTCACGGCCGCCGCCCGTCGGATTTACATATATTCCAGGGCGTCAGCGTGATTGTGGGAAAAGATGCAGAGGACGTGGAAAACCAGTATCAAACCACGGCGGCGCTGGTGTCGATTAATGATGCCCTTAATTACCTCGGGCGTTATTTCGAACATCATGATTTCAGCCAGTATCCGCTCGACGAACCGTTCCCGGATATCGGCGACTTAGGCAAAAACAGCTTCCGCAGCACTACCGATGAGATCAAGCGGAACTCCCGCGAGCGCAACTTAACCCTGCGTCAGGTGGCGCTGGAAGCCGCTTCGCCGCGTCCACGCTTTTCCGGTACGCCGGAAGAGGTGGCCGACGGTCTGCAGGCCTGGTTTGAAGGCTATGCCGCCGACGGCTTCATCATTCAGGGCGGCACGCCGGACACCTTCCCGCGCTTTGTGGACCAGGTCGTGCCGGTTCTGCAGGCACGCAGCCTGTTCCGCACCGACTACCCGGGTACCACGCTGCGCGAAAGCTTAGGTCTGGACCAACCGAAAAATCACTTCACACAACAATAAAAGAGAACACCGCTATGCAGAAAACATCGCTTATTCTGGCGCTCGCGCTGGCCTTTACCCCTGCCGTCTGGGCAGAGAATGTGAACATTAACGGCACCGGCGTGAGCATCGAGGCCAATAAAACGCCGATCAACACTGCCAAAAACGGCGATGCCATCGCCCGGTTGCCGAAAGACTATCGCTTTGCCGTACCGGGAAAATTTACCGTGGCGGTGGCGGGGCTTAACCAGCCGCCGCTGACGGTGTTTTCCGATGACAACAAAACGCTATTGGGCAGCGAGGTCGACGTTGCTCGTCTGGTGGCGGACAGCCTCGGGCTGGAGCTGAACGTGGTGCCCACCTCGTGGGAAGACTGGCCGCTGGGGGTCGCCTCCGGCAAATACGATGCGGCCATCAGCAATATTACCGTCACCAAAGAACGCAAACAGAAATTTGATTTTGCCACCTACCGTAAGGATTCCCTCGGTTTCTACGTGAAATCCACCAGCCCGATTACCTCGCTGCAGAAGGCGGAAGACATCGCCGGGCTGCGGATCATCGTGGGCTCCGGCACCAACCAGGAGTCCATCCTGCTGGCATGGAACGCGGAAAACCTGAAGAAGGGGCTGAAACCCTTTACTCCGATCTACACCAAAGATGATGCGGCTCAAACCCTGGCGCTGCAGTCCGGGCGTGCGGATGCCTACTTTGGTCCGAACGTGATTGGCGCGTGGAAAGCGGCGCTGAACGGCAAAACCAAACTGGTGGGTAGCGTCGACGGCGGCTGGCCGAAGGCGGCGCATATCGCGGTGACGCTGAAAAAAGGCAGCGGGCTGGTTGAGCCGGTACAAATCGCGCTGAACGGCGTGATCAAAAACGGCGATTACGACAAAGTGCTGAACCGCTGGGGGGAAGGGGTTGAGCGCATTCCTCAGTCAGAAGTGAACCCGGCTGGCCTGGGTGATTAAGGAGGCGCTATGCGCGAACAATTTCGTGATGTCTCGCCGGAAGATGCCGAACTCCAGCCCATCATCGAGGGGCTGTTCGGGGAATATGCCGCCCGTTACGGGGACTACTTCTCTAAAGATGCGGAAGTGGAGCTGACGGAATGGTATTTAGCGCCGCAGGGACTGTTTATCGTCCTGGAACGTGACGGGGAAATTATCGCCACCGGCGCTTACAAGCCCTATGACGAACGGACCGCAGAGATTAAGCGTATCTGGACCAATAAATCCCTGCGTCAGCAGGGACTTGCCGGGCGAGTGGTGCAGGAGCTGGAACGCAGGGCGGTGCTGGCGGGGTATAGCCAGATCTACCTGACCACCGGTTTTCGCCAGCCGGAAGCGGTCCGGCTCTATCTCAGCCAGGGCTATCAGCCGCAGTTCGATCTGAACCGGGATCCGGAAGAGTATAGCCAGCCGCCGTTTGATGGTCGGTTGCGTTTCACCAAAACGCTGGTACGCGAAGCGTTCAGTAAAACCGCATGAGGAACGACGATGAGCAACGTTGAAACCATAAAGGTGGTCCCGGCGCGTTATCCGCTGCGGACCGTCGGCGCCGCGGTGGCGCTGTTTGTCCTGGCGGTCGTGATTCAGTCCGTGGCCTTTAACCCGCGCTGGGAGTGGGGCGTGTTCGCCCGCTGGTTCTTCGACCCGGTGATCCTCGACGGTGTCGGTCAGACCCTGCTGCTGACGCTGATCGGCACCGCGCTGAGCGTCGTGTTTGGCGGCATGCTGGCCCTGGCGCGACTCTCTTCGTCCTGGCTGTTGAGCAGCCTGGCGTGGGCCTACATCTGGCTCTTCCGGTCGCTGCCGCTGATCGTGGTGCTGATCATCCTGTACAACTTTTCCTATCTCTACGACACGCTCTCGCTCGGCGTGCCGTTCACCGGCATCACCTGGGGCAGCTTTGAAACCATCAACGTGCTGGGGCAGTTCTCCACTGCGGTGGTGGGGCTGACGCTGGTACAGAGCGCCTATACCGCCGAAATTATTCGCGGCGGCTTCCTCGGCGTTGACCACGGGCAGTATGAGGCAGCGGCCGCGCTCGGCCTGCCGGCCTGGCGTCGTACGGTGCGCATCATTTTACCTCAGGCGCTGCGCACCATTCTGCCGTCGGGCTTCAATGAGATCATCAGCCTCGCCAAGGGCACGGCGATGGTGTACGTCCTGGCGATGCCGGAGCTGTTTTATACCATTCAGATGATCTACAACCGCACCCAGGAAGTGATCCCGCTGCTGATGGTCGGGGCCGCCTGGTACCTCGTTATTACCACCGTCTTGTCCGCTATCCAGTACGGTGTCGAACGCGCACTTGCCCGTAGCGAACGCCGTTCTGCCGTTAACCAGAACCGCGCCACCCGGCGTAGCCGCTCTGTCACCGCCACGCCAGCACAGGAGCCCGTCCATGCCAGCCTCTCCTGAAGGACATATTTCGATTACCGGCGTCAGTAAATATTTCGGTCGCCATAAAGCACTCGACAACGTAACGCTTGAGATCCCCCCAGGGTCCGTGACGGTGATCCTCGGGCCATCCGGGTCGGGCAAATCGACGCTGCTGCGCACCATTAACCACCTGGAGCGCGTCGACGAAGGTTTTATCCAGATTGACGGCGACTACATTGGCTATCGCCGTCAGGGCGACAAACTCTTTGAACTGAAAGAGAAGGAGATCCTTAAGCAGCGGGTCAACGTGGGCTATGTGTTTCAGAACTTCAATCTCTTTCCGCACCTCACGGTGCTGGAAAACCTGATTGAAGCGCCGGTCGCGCATAAAAAACTCAGCAAGAAAGAGGCGGTGGAAAGGGCCTACAGCCTGCTGGATGTGGTGGGGCTGCGGGATAAAGCGGACGCCTGGTCCCGCCATCTTTCCGGCGGCCAGCAGCAGCGCATTGCCATTGCCCGCGCGCTGGCGCTGCGACCTCGGGTGATGCTGTTTGATGAACCCACCTCGGCGCTTGATCCGGAGCTGGTGGGTGAAGTGCTGGATGTGATCAAGAAGCTGGCCCGATCCGGCACCACGCTGGTGGTGGTCACCCACGAGATCGGCTTTGCCCGGGAGGTGGCGGATCAGGTGGTGTTTATGGTCGACGGAAAAATTGTCGAGCAGGGAAGCAGCGACGAGGTGTTAAACCGTCCGTCGCACCCGCGAACGCGCCAGTTTCTCTCTAAAGTGCTGTAAGGAGCGACAATGAAATATGGACTTCTGGCGGGGCTGATCTTTTCAGCCGCCAGCCACGCCAGCATTGATTTAAAAGCCAACGAGCAGCCGCTGCCGGTGACGGTGGATCGGCAGGCTGTGGCGAAGATCCCCGCCAGTTATAAATTTGTTGAGCCGGGAACGCTGACGGTTGCCATCTCGATGCTGAACTCCCCGCCGCTGGCGCTGCTGGCCAGCGATAACCGCACGCGGATTGGCAGCGACCCGGATATCGCCCGCCTGCTGGCGGGCAGTCTGGGGCTGAAGCTGAAGCTGGTGCCGACGGCGTGGGAAGACTGGCCGCTGGGGATCGCCTCCGGGCGTTACGACGTGGCGCTGGTGAACATTGCGGTGACCGAACAGCGTAAAGAGAAGTTTGATTTCGCCACCTACCGCGTCGACTCGCTGGCGTTTTCGGTGAAGTCGACCAGTGATATCCAGTCGATTAAACGTGCGGAAGACCTGGCGGGTAAAAAAGTGATTGTCGGCTCGGGCACCAATCAGGAACGTATTCTGCTGGGCTGGAACGAGGAGAACAAAAAGGCCGGACGCGAGCCTGCGTTGCCGGTTTATCTCCACGACGATGCCTCGGGCAATCTTTACATCCAGTCCGGCAGGGCGGATGTGTTCTTCGGGCCGCAGTCGGTCTCGGCGTATAAAGCGGCGCTGACCGGCAAAACCCGCGTGGTCGGTTTGGGGCCGAAGAAAGCTTATGTCGCCACCACGACCAAAAAAGGCAATCAACTGGTTTATGCCCTGCAGGCCGCGCTCAACGGTGCGATTGAGCGCGGAGAGTACCAGAAAGTGCTGGCGCGCTGGGGGGAGCAGGGCGAGGCGGTGGAACAATCGGAGGTCAACCCGCCTGGGATAACCTACTAATGGTGCTCTACACTTAGGATTTTCACTCCTGAGGGGGCAAAATGATTAAACTTTATGGCGTACCCGGCTGGGGCTCGGCAATCAGTGAAGTGATGCTGACCCTGGCAGATATTCCCTATCACTTTATCAACGTGGACGGGTTTGACCAACCTGGTCCGCAGCGTGAGTTACTGCAAAAACTGAACCCGCTGTGTCAGGTGCCGACGCTGGAGCTGGAAAATGGCGCGATCATGACCGAAACGGCGGCAATAGCCCTGATGGTGCTCGACCGTTGTCCCGATCTGGCTCCGCCCGTGGGTCAGGCTGAACGTCAGCAGTTTCAGCGTCTGCTCATCTGGTTTGTGGCGAACGTCTATCCCACCTTCACGTATGCAGATTATCCCGAACGCTGGGTGCCGGACGCACCGGAACAGCTGCAGAAAAACTGCATTGAGTACCGGAAATCTCTCTATTTGTGGTTCGAAAACCAGCTCAGGGCGGCCCCGTTTGCGCTGGGTGAACGGCTGACGCTGCTGGATGTGTATATTACCGTGGCGCGTACCTGGGGGCCTCGTCACGCCTGGTTTGCGGAAAATACGCCGAAGCTGACGGCCATTGCGGACACCGTATGCCAGCTGCCGGAACTGCACAAGGTGTTAAAGGCAAACAATATTATCTGATAACGTGGAACCCTCATTCACAACCGGAAGCCTGCACATGCCACACGTAGATATCAAATGTTTTCCCCGTGATTTGAACGACGAACAAAAAAACGCCCTGGCGGCGGATATTGCCGAGGTGATTATTCGCCATTTCAACAGTAAAGACAGTTCAGTGTCGGTGGCGTTGAACCAGGTGAATCCCGAGGACTGGAAAGCGCAGGTCTGGGATATCGAAATAGGACCAAAGCTGGACGAGCTGATCAAAAAGCCCGGCTATTCAATGTAAGATCGTCTGCCGGGGAGCGGCTTTGTCCTTCCCGGCTTTCCGCTTTTCGCAAAAATCGTAAAAATGAGTTTTGTCTTATCCGCTACACTTCACGTTTCTGACTGACATTTCATAAATCCTTAGGAAAGATCTTCAACCGAATCAGTTAAGGACAGACACGTTAAAGGATAATTTTCTGATGACAAAATTACCCCGGTTTTCACTCGCCTTTCTTCATCCCCGGTACTGGCTAAGCTGGACAGGCATTGCCGCACTGTGGCTCATCATGCTGCTGCCTTATCCGCTGTTGTTCCGGATCGGTCATGGCCTTGGCCGACTGGCGATGCGTTTACTCCCTCGCCGCGTCGCGATTGCCCGCCGTAACCTTGAACTCTGCTTTCCTGAGATGGGCGCGGACGAACGCGAAACCTTGCTGCAGCGTAATTTCGAATCGGTAGGCATGGGCGTCATCGAAACCGGTATGGCCTGGTTCTGGCCTGCGTGGCGGGTGCGGAAATGCTATACCGTGACCGGGTATGAACATATGGAAAAGGCGCGTGAGAAAGGCAATGGGGTGGTGCTCGTTGGTATGCACTTTCTTACCCTTGAGCTGGGCGCGCGGATCTTTGGCATGCTTAACCCGGGCATTGGGGTCTACCGTCCCAACAATAATGCGTTGCTGGACTGGCTGCAGACCCGCGGGCGTCTGCGTTCCAATAAAACCATGCTCGATCGCCATGATTTAAAAGGCATGATCCGCTCGCTGAAGCAGAATGAAATCTTGTGGTACGCCCCGGACCATGACTATGGGAAGACCAATAGCGTCTTTGTGCCGTTTTTTGCGGTGCCGGATGCCGCCACGACGGCGGGCAGCTATATGCTGGTCAAAAGCGCACGGCCTGCCGTCGTCCCCTTCGTGCCGCGTCGCAGGGCGAACGGCTCAGGTTACGAACTGATTATTCTTGAGGATATCAGCGAGGCGCTGCAGGGCGGCGATAAAGAAGCCGTGGCGACGCAGATGAACAGGGCGATTGAGCACGCGGTACGGATGGCGCCGGAGCAGTATATGTGGCTGCACCGTCGCTTCAAAACGCGTCCCGAAGGGGTACCGGACCGCTATGCCCGCCAGAAACAGACGGCTCCACGGAATGATATTCTCTCCGCCGGCGATTTTTCTGACCGCTCAGGCGTACAGCACTAAAACTTCAGCGATGCCCTCACCCTGCGGTGAGGGCGTGACCGGCGCTACAGCGCGGAACGGCGGTAAGGCGCATAGTCCGCCTGCCACCAGGTCTTCTCGATACGCGCCATCAACGCTTCATCATCTATTGCCGGGGCGACGCCCTGTGCAATTGCGGCGCGGGCGACGGCAACGGCAATCTGACGTGAGACCGTTTCAATCTGATCTACCGGTGGCAGCAATCCTCCTCTTTCTGTCGTCACCAGCGGAGACTGCGCGGCCAGGCTGCGGCTTGCCGCCATCAACATCTCTTCCGTCACACGGCGAGCCTCACAGGCCAGCACACCCAGTCCCAGGCCCGGGAAGATATAGGCGTTATTACACTGGGCGATCTCGTAGTGCGCATTCTCCCAGAATACCGGGGCGAACGGGCTGCCGGTGGCGACCAGCGCGGCACCCTGGGTCCAGGCGATAAGATCCTGCGGCTGTGCCTCTGCCCGCGACGTCGGGTTTGAGAGCGGCATGATAATGGGGCGCGGACAGTGGCGATGCATCTCTTTGACAATCTCTTCGCTGAACAGTCCAGGCTGGCCGGAAACGCCAATCATCACCGTCGGATGCGCGTTCTTCACCACGTCCAGTAGCGAGATATTTTTCGCCTCTACCGGCCAGTGACAAACGGTTTCGCGGGCGGTAAGCAGGTTTTTCTGGAAATCGAGCAGGTTGGTCATGTCGTCGGTCAGCAGACCGAAGCGATCGACCATAAAGATCCGGCTGCGGGCTTCGGATTCGGTTAGACCGTCATCCACCATCAGCGCAACAATTTTTTCGGCGATCCCGCACCCCGCAGAACCGCTGCCGAGGAACACTACCCGCTGATCGCGTATGCGCGTGCCCGCGGCATGCGCCGCCGCAATCAGCGTACCGGCGGTGACGGCTGCAGTGCCCTGAATATCATCATTGAAGCAGCACAGCTGGTCGCGGTAGCGCTGCAGCAGTCTGGTGGCGTTTTTCTGGGCAAAGTCTTCAAACTGCAGAAGAACGTTGGGCCAGCGCGCCTTGACGGTACTGATAAACATATCCATGAATTCCGCGTACTGGTCATCGGTGATGCGCGGATGGCGCCAGCCCATGTACATCGGGTCTTCCAGGTGCTGCTGATTGTTGGTGCCGACATCCAGCATGATCGGGAGCGTGGAGGCCGGATGGATCCCTCCGCAGGCGGTATACAGCGACAGCTTACCAATCGGAATACCCATACCGCCTATCCCCTGATCGCCAAGCCCTAAAATACGCTCCCCGTCCGTGACGACAATCACCCGAATGTCGTTGCGCGAGAAACTTTGCAGCATCTCATCGATACGGTGACGGTTAGGCCATGAAATAAATAAACCGCGCGCACGACGATAAATGGTAGAGAAATGCTCGCAGGCTTCCCCTACGGTCGGGGTATAGATTATCGGTAACGTTTCTTTCAGATGTGAACGCAGAAGATTGTAAAAGAGAGTTTCATTGGTATCCTGAATGTTGCGCAGATAAACATGGCGGGAAATATCGCTTTTAAAATGGCAGAACTGTATCCACGCGCGTTCGGTTTGTTCCTCAATGGTTTCCACATTATGCGGTAATAAACCATGCAGATTAAAATGATCTCGCTCTTCTTTAATAAAGGCGAGACCTTTATTTAATAACGGATTTTCCAGCAGTACGGCTCCGTTATAGGGGGTGTACAGAACTTCTTTGCGGGACATGGTTAACTCCTGAATTTTCTAATAAAACAGATTGAGAAAACAAGCGGGCAGGCATGAAGTTTGATGTTTTCATGTCAGTATTTTATCTGTTTTGTTGCAGCGCTAATCTAACGGTTAGCCTGCAGGGCAGGAGTGATAAGGGTCACAATCTCTCTGGTTTTATTAATTTCAAAAAGATTACCTGAATGGCTGTCATTAACTTTAGTTACATAATAATGAATTAAGTTATTTAAAATAAAAGAGTTGTGTTGTTCACATTTCCCTGCGTTTCTCCATGTTAATTTCGCGCTGAGCCTGTTTTAAGAAAAGGCCACGTAAGTCATTATTTTTATATTAAAGAACATTTATTGCTATCAGGAATAGATTTCAGTTTATTCCTTTCTCTGTTTATCCGAACACAATTTTCAGGTGATTATATGAAAGATAATCCTGTACCGACTTCTGAACTGTCGACCTCGCGTTTTGCCTTTGGGCTCAACAATACCGAGGTGGGCGCGGTTCCGCTGATGCTGTTTGTCGGGATCGCCGCCATTGTGGCGACGTCCGCCTGGGCAGGGCTGCTGCCGAAAAATATGATCGGTGGTCTCGCGGTCATCATGACGCTCGGTTTCGCGTTTGCCAAAGTAGGGCGTCAGATCCCCTTGCTGAAAGATATCGGCGGTCCGGCGATCCTCTGCCTGATGGTCCCCTCTGTGCTGGTCTATTTTGGGGTCTTCGGGAAACAGACCCTTGATACGGTGCATCTGCTGATGAAAGAGGCGAATCTGCTCTATTTCGTCATCGCCTGCCTGGTGGTCGGCAGTATTCTGGGGATGAACCGGGTACTGCTCATTCAGGGGATGATGCGCATGTTTGTTCCGCTGGTGGCGGGGACATTCATGGCCATACTAACCGGGCTCATTATGGGATCACTGTTTGGTTATACGCCTTACCACACCTTCTTCTTTATCATTGTGCCCATCATTGGCGGCGGGATTGGCGAGGGAATTTTGCCCCTCTCCCTGGCCTATTCGGCAATACTGGGACAAACGCCGGATGTTTTTGTTGCGCAACTGGCACCCGCTGCGGTCGTGGGGAATATTTTCGCCATTGTGTGTGCAGGCTCGCTGGCGCGTCTCGGGACCAAACGTCCGGCGCTTTCTGGAAACGGCATGCTCACGCGCAGTAAAGAAGACACCAGCCTGTTTGCAGGGGCGCAAAGTGCTCAACAGACGGATTTTCATCTGATGGGGGGCGGATTACTGATGGTGTGCGCGTTTTTCATCGTCGGCGGATTGTTTGAAAAACTGGTCCACATTCCCGGCCCGGTGCTGATGATTTTGATTGCCGTGCTGTGCAAATACTTCAGCGTGATCCCGGCCTCCATGGAGCAGGGGGCGCACAGCTGCTATAAATTTGTCTCCGCTGCGCTGGTCTGGCCGCTGATGATTGGCCTCGGGATGTTATACGTGCCGCTTGAGAGCGTGGTCTCAGTCTTCTCGGTGGGGTACGTGGTGGTGTGCGGTTCGGTGGTGATTGCGATGGCGCTGAGCGGCTACTTTATTGCGTCGCGTCTGAACATGTATCCTGTGGAAGCGGCCATCGTCACCTGCTGCCATAGCGGTCTGGGCGGGACAGGGGACGTGGCCATTTTGTCCGCCTCTAACCGGATGTCCCTCATGCCGTTTGCACAGATTGCGACCCGCATCGGCGGCGCGTCGACGGTGATCATCGCCACGCTGCTGATGGGGTGGATAATGTAACATGCTGCGGGTAAGCCGGGTAACGTTGCCGGGCTTACCCCTTTGGTGTCGGCACAATCTGCACCTGATGGGGTTTCACCTCATGACCCTGCGTATTCACATAGCCAATATGCAACGGATCGCCTGTCTCTTTATCCACCAGTGTTAAATGCGGTGCGGTGTGTAACACCTGTCTGTGTCCCCATTCCATCAGCGCCAGAAGTACCGGGGCAAGGGTGCGGCTTTTTTCGGTAAGCTGGTACTCATAGCGTTCCCGTGCCCCTTCTTCCCGGTAAGGTATTCGGGAGAGCAGCCCCAGCTCCGTCATCAGTTTTAAACGCGTCGCTAAGGTTTGTTTCGTGATCCCGGTATGGCTACGCATGGTTTCGAAGCGCGTCACGCCGTAAAACGCCTCCCTCAGGATCAGCAAAATCCATTGATCGCCCACGATTTTTGCCCCTTCAGCCAGACCGCACAGTTCGGGCGAGAGGTAAGGCAACGATTTTTCTTTTGACACCGGCGGTTTTCCTTTCTAACCTGAGTATGATTTTTAGACCTTGGTTATTAGGGAGAATACAATGCCTTTTGTGAATGTACAAACGATTAAAGGGATCATGAACGACGAGCAGAAGAGCGAGCTGCTGCGCCGGATGACGGACTTGATGGTGGAAATCGAGGGAAGAGGGGATCCCGAGTTCCGTCGCTCGGTCTGGATCCGTATTGATGAGCACGACCCTGAGCAGTGGAGCCTCGGAGGATTACAGCCAACCGCTGAAATGATTGCGAAGACATTCGCGACAACACAGCCGTCCTGATGCAAAGCCGGGAGGTGTAATCGCCTCCCGGCACGACCGGGTTACGGTGTACGCAGCAAAATCTCCATTAGCCCCGGAAAGCGGGCATCCAGATCTTCTCTGCGCAGGGAGATCATATTTTCTCGTCCCTGTGGACGTTGCCAGATCACCCCGCTGTCGCGCAACACGCGCCAGTGATGAGTCATAGTGGATTTCACCACTTCATCCGGACGCAGCGCATTACAGCTGAGTTCGCTGCCATCGGACAGGCGGCGAATAATCGACAGCCGGAGCGGGTTGCCGAGGGCAAACAGCACATTTTCCAGCAATATTTGTTCAGTTTCGGGATGGTTAGGGATCATCGTTTTCCTGCGCAGGGTGTCAGATTGAGCTATATCAACAATAGGTCAACCCTTAAAAAATAGTTCGATAATACTCGTACAATAGGACTATTATAGCAAACGAATGAGTAAGCGACCATCCCGGTCGTCACAGAGACGTCATACAGACTAAGGAAATATCATGCCCCGACCCATTCCTCTCGAACGTTATCGTAACATCGGTATCTCCGCGCATATCGATGCCGGTAAAACGACCACCACCGAGCGCATCCTGTTTTATACCGGGATGAGCCACAAGCTGGGCGAAGTACACGATGGCGCGGCAACAACCGACTGGATGGCGCAGGAGCAAGAGCGCGGGATCACTATTACCTCCGCGGCCGTCAGCTGCTTCTGGCCGGGTATGGACAGAGGCTTTGAACCGCACCGGATCAACATTATCGACACCCCGGGGCACGTGGATTTCACCATTGAGGTGGAACGTTCCATGCGCGTCCTCGACGGCGCCGTGATGGTGTATGACTCCGTCGGCGGCGTTCAGCCCCAGTCCGAAACCGTCTGGCGTCAGGCGAATAAATACCACGTACCGCGTCTGGCCTTCGTCAACAAAATGGACCGTCCGGGTGCCGATTTCTTCCGCGTCGTGCGGATGATGCAGGAGCGCCTGAAGGCGAATCCGGTACCGATTGTGATCCCGGTAGGCGCGGAAGAGCACTTCACCGGGGTGGTGGATCTCATCAAGATGCGCACCATTCTATGGGACGATGCCACGCAGGGGATGGTGTTCACCTACGCGCCCGTGCCGGATGATTTAGTGAATACCGCCCGGGAGTGGCGGGAAAAAATGGTCTCGGCGGCGGCGGAAGCCAGCGACGAGCTGATGGATAAATACCTGGAAACGGGCGATCTGGACGAAGCGGAAATCATCAGAGGGCTGCGTATTCGCACCATCTCGGGTGAAATCCAGCCGATGCTGTGCGGCAGCGCGTTTAAAAACAAGGGCGTGCAGCGCATGCTCGATGCGGTGATTGAGCTGATGCCCTCGCCGCTGGACGTGCCCGCTATCGACGGTGTGGATGAAAAAGGGCAACACGCTGAGCGTCATCCCAGCGATGATGAGCCATTCTCCGCACTGGCGTTTAAGCTGATGAGTGACCCGTACGTCGGCCAGCTGACCTTCATCCGCGTGTACTCTGGCGTGCTGCGCAAAGGCGACGCGGTGTATAACCCGGTGAAAGGGAAGAAAGAGCGGATCGGGCGTATCGTGCTGATGCATGCCAACGATCGCCATGAGGTGGACGAACTGCGCGCCGGAGATATCGCGGCCTGCGTTGGGCTGAAAGATGTCACCACGGGTGACACCTTAACGGACCCGAATGCGGTGATCACCCTGGAACGCATGGAGTTCCCCGATCCGGTTATCTCGCTGGCTATCGAGCCGAAAACGAAAGGTGACCAGGAGAAAATGGGGATCGCCCTGCAGCGTCTGGCAGCGGAAGATCCCTCTTTCCGCCTGCATACTGACGAAGAGTCCGGTCAGACCATTATTTCCGGGATGGGAGAGTTGCACCTGGAGATTATCGTCGACCGCATGAAGCGTGAGTTTGGCGTCGAGGCGAACATTGGCCGTCCGCAGGTCACCTACCGGGAGACCTTGCGTAAAGCGGTGAAGGATATCGAAGGCAAATTTGTCCGTCAGTCCGGTGGGAAAGGGCAGTACGGTCATGTGGTGCTGAGCCTGGAGCCGACCGAGCCCGGCAGTGGCTTTACGTTTGAAGATGCCACCAAGGGCGGCGTGGTGCCGCGCGAGTATATTCCGTCCGTTGAGAAAGGGCTGCGTGAAGCCATGAACAGCGGTGTGCTGGCCGGATATCCGGTTGTCGATGTCAAAGCGACGCTGACGTTTGGTTCGTATCACGATGTCGACTCCTCGGAGATGGCCTTCCGCATGGCGGCAATCCTCGGCTTTAAAGAGGGGGCGCGCAGGGCGGATCCGGTGATCCTTGAGCCGATCATGCACGTGGAGGTGGAAACACCCGAAGAGTATGCCGGCAATATTATGGGCGATCTCTCTTCCCGTCGTGGCATGGTTCAGGGCATGGAAGAGCAGTACGGAAGCCAGATTATTCGCGCGGATGTACCGCTGGCGGAGATGTTTGGTTACGCCACGACATTACGCTCAATGTCCCAGGGACGCGCGACGTATACGATGGAGTTCCATCATTTTGCGGAAGCTCCGCGAAATGTGGCGGATGAGATTATTGCGCGGCGTGCGAAGTAGTTAGTTAATTACACATGGTAGTCATTGGGCTACCATGTGTTTTTGCTGCTGTAGCAGGGGGGCTGTCAGTTAATTACTTGATCAGCGTGGCCGATCGAACTTTCCATTTCCCTTTTTCCTGAACGAGACAATCTGCTACAACGTGATCTTGTTTCTTACCAAACGCGATATAAACGTTTGTGCAAACGGCATCAAAATCAGAATGCAGGACGGTTATCTGATTCCAGTCCTCATCCCAATCCTGCGCTTTAATGAACATATCCGCATCAGGCATGTCTTTCTCGTTACTATCCCCTGAGTACATTTCCTTAATTGCAGCAATTGTCCCTGAGGCAACGTATTCATGCATGATGTCTGGATTGAGAACCGGCGGTTTGTCCTGATTCAGCTGCGCGATATACCATTGGTTGAATTTGAGCGCTGCCTGCTCTGGGGCATAGACACTTCCAGCAACCGCGAACGGAGACAGGGCAAAGAGAAAAAAGTAGAGTATTTTCATTAGTCGTGCCTGAACAGTGCGTATTTTCCACCGGTTCTGATTGCTTCGGTGACGTAGCGAGCACAATACCCCGTACTTTTCGGTTGGGCGTGTGATTTGGCATACGAGATTGCACCATCTTTATTCCATGACATGAGATATTTCCTTAATAAAAGAGTTCTAAGAAACAACTCCGAAAATATCCTCCGTTTCGCATCATTATTGTAAACATAAAATGCCATAGAATTTTACTATAATTCAGTAAGATATGATTTAGGCAATCAATCCAGCGCCTTCACCATCTTCCCACTCGCCACAAACGTCCCCGCGCCCAGATGATGCAGCGTATTCAGCTTATCACCGTCAAACTGCCAGCGTCCTTCGACAAACGCGCGCTCATCCGCTGCCGCTGAAACCACTTCGCCAAACAACGTATCGTACTTTTCTGCTGCGGATGTGACGGGTAATAACCGACACTCCATCCATGCCAGACATTTTTCTTCTATGACGGGCAGGCCGAGCGCGGGACCGTTTACCACCGGGATGCCGTAACAGTTGAATTTGTCTTCATCACGTCCACTGACGCTACCCACCGCCCAGGTCCAGTTGGCTGCAGCCACGCCGGGAATGACGATGCCAAACTTTCCGCTGCGTTCAATCAGTTCGCGCGACCAGGTGCTTTTATCCACCACAATAGCGATGCGCGGCGGTTCAAATTCCACAGGCATGGACCAAGCGGCGGCCATAACGTTGCGTCTGTCCAGGGTTTCATCCCGGCTGGTGATAAGTACGGTGGGGCCGTGGTTCAGCAGACGGCTGGCATGCCGTAATTCAACAGGGCGAAAGTGGCTCATAGGATCTCCTCATCTACAAAGATGAGTATGCAGAAAAAGCACGGAAATCAAAGTGGACACGTAGAATTAGTTTATAAACACAGCATCACTATCAAAGGAAACTGATATATGTCCCCCTTTCTGACTGCCTATTACGCTCGTATCGGCTGGAAGCAGCCGGCCTCTGTTGATATCGACACCCTGCGAGCGCTGCATTTGCATCACAACTGTGCGATCCCTTTTGAGAATATCGATGTCGTCCTGCCGCGCGAAATCCAGCTTGACGATCAGTGCCTGGTCGACAAACTGGTGACAGGGAGACGTGGGGGATACTGCTTTGAGCAAAACGGCCTGTTCGAGCGAGTCTTGCGCGAGGTCGGGTTTACGGTGCGTAGCGTGCTCGGGCGCGTCGTATTAGCTAATCCGCCGCAAATGCCGCCGCGTACGCACCGCCTGCTGTTAGTTGAGCTTAACGGCGAGCGATGGATTGCCGACGTTGGGTTTGGCGGCCAGACGCTGACGGCGCCGATTCGTCTGCTCGCTAGCGAAGAACAGGAGACGCCGCACGGGCTGTATCGTCTGCTGAGCGAAGGCAACGACTGGGTGCTGCAGTTCCGACACCACGAGCACTGGCAGTCGATGTACCACTTTGACCTGACAACGCAGTATTTCAGTGATTATGTGATGGGGAATTTCTGGTCGGCGCACTGGCCGCAGTCGCATTTCCGTCACCATCTGCTGATGTGTCGCCATCTGCCGGATGGCGGCAAGCTGACGCTAACCAACTTCAACTTTACCCACTGGCAGAACGGCCATGTGGAGGAGCAGATCCATCTCCCCGATGCCGCGGCGCTGTATCAACTGATGCAGACGCGCTTTGGGCTGGGCGTTGATGATGCGAAACACGGTTTTTCACTGGCAGAGCTGACGGCAGTGATGGCGGGTTTTGATACGCACGGGAAATAACCTGGACCGCTATCGGCCGCGAAATTCGCGTCGATAGCGGGAAGGCGACGTATTCAGCCGATTGTTAAAGTGACGACGCAAGGAGGTTGTCGAGGGAAACCCGACCCGCTCGGCAATGTCATCCACCGGCTGGTCAGTTTTTTCGAGATAACGTTGCGCGACGTTAATGCGTTGGTTCAGCAGCCAGCGCGAAAAACTCTCCCCGGTTGTTTGCTGAATACGCCGGGTAAAGCTGCGGCGGCTCATACAGGCCTTTTCCGCCACGCAGTCCAGCGTGAGGGCGAGCGCAAGGTTCTCCGTTGCCCAGGCCAGCGCGTTGGTGAAATTATCCCCGCGACGCGTATTCTGAACCGGTAATTCGACATATTGCCGCTGTCCACCCTGACGATGGGACGGTACAACCAGCAAACGCGCGACGCTGTTTGCCACTTCTGCTCCCCATGCCTGACGCACCAGATGCAGACAGCAGTCGATACTGGCCGCTGTTCCTGCAGAAGTGACAACGTCACCATCATCGATATAAAGTACGTCATTATTCATTTGCGCACAGGGGTAAAGGCGCTGAAAGTCAGCTGCCCATCGCCAGTGCGTTGTCGCAGGCCGGTTTTTTAATAGCCCGGCGGCTGCGACAACAAACGCGCCCATACACAAACCGATAATACGTGCTCCTGCGGCATGGGCATTTTGCAAGGCCTGCAAAAGTTCTGGTTCAGGAACATGCTCAGGGACATCCCAGCTTGGGACGATGACCATATCCATTCCGGCCAACCCATCCAGCCCGCGCTCAACAACGATAGAAAAACCCGCATTGGTTTTAAGCACACCAGGCGTCGTGGCGCAAACAACCAGCTGACAAAGTGGCTCACCTTTCGGCGTCAGCGCTTTCTCAAACACGGCATACGGCACCGACAGGTGAAAAGGGATGATGCCATTAAATACCACAATACCAATTTTCAACGTCATATCAGTCTCCATGTGCCAGCCAGTATAGAAGTCTGGCTGGCGACAGGGTTTAAGTCCGGTCTTATTTTGTGACTGGCAGTGCTATAACGTCTTCAGTGGTCATTATCTCAGCGAATACATCGGCAACACCGGCTAATGCCGCACGTTGCAGTGTTTTGTGATCCACCACGCCACCCTGACCGTCATCCAGATCGCGTGTTGCTGTTGCATCTTCTGGAATAATCACGCTGTAACCCAGGGGGACGGCGTCACGCGCAGTAGACGAAATGCACATATGCGTCATCAGACCAATCACAATCACGGTTTTAATCCCTTTTTTCTTTAATTGCGCATCCAGATCGGTGCCAACAAAAGAACTGGGGGTCGTTTTGGTGATAATAGTGTCTTGCGCAGAAGGTTGCAGATCTTTATGGAATTGCGCATAGACAGACCCTTCGGCGAACAGCGGGCTATCCTTCGGCCCCAGATGACGCACGAAGTATACCGGCAGCCCGATATGATGGGCATAGCTGACCAGTTTTTGGCTATTCTTAAGGACTTTCTCGCCATCCGGGATAACCATCTGACCGCGAAAATCGTTTGATGCGTAATATTCGTTTTGAATATCCACGACGATTAACGCAGTGTCAGAAGCAGATAAAGATTGCGTTGCCGTTGCGCCCGTCATCGCGCGAATTGTTTTGCTATTCATCCGGGGTGTCTCCTGTTCGGTAGCGTAAGTGGAAAACGTACTTATCATGCCAATCAGCAATGCCGTACGAAAAATGGATATCTTCACGTGAATTCCCTCTGTGTTCTGTTCGGGAGCCATTATTTCGCACAGTCATCAACGACAGGAGTCACCTGGAACACCAATACCGGTACTTTTGGGCCAATATGAGACGGTTACAACTGGGTAAATTTGCCAATCCAGGGGCTGCGGTTTTCACCGGACCACAGATGTAAAACCATCTCCCGGAACTTCTCCGCCGCCGGGCTCAGGGTTGTTTCCCGGCGCTGTACCAGCCCCAGGGTGCGGCGTATGACGGGTTCAATCAGCGGACGGCTGACCAGAATATGATGTTCATCGGTCGGCATCGCCAGGCTGGGAACGACAGAGACGCCAAGACCCGCTTCCACCATCCCCAGTGACGTTGACAGATGACGCACTTCATAAAACCAGTTCGGTTTCCAGGCCATTTTCTCGAACGCCTGATCGATAAGCGAACGGTTCCCGCTGGAACGCCTGACCCCAATCAGCTTCATGCCTGCCAGATCGTCCCAGGTCACCAGCGGTTTTTTCGCCAGTTCATTGTCGCGGCGGCATGCCAGAACAAAAGGTTCGTTCACCAGCGGGGCAAAATCGATATTCGGATGTGTGATGTTTATCATATTTATACCGAAATCTGCGTCGCCATTTAAAACCGCTTCGAGACAATCGCTGGCACTGTGCTCAAGGATGCGGATCCGGATGTTTGGGTAGTCATTGTTATAATCTCGTATCACGGAAGGCAGGAAATAGAAGGCGGCAATAGGGATACAGGAAACTGTAATAACCCCGGCCTGATGCGTCGCCATCTCTTTAATACTCAGGACTGAGCTTTCATAAAAATCGATTAAATTCTTTGCTTTAGGTAAAAATTCTCTTCCCACCGTTGTGAGCTTGACGCTGCGCGTTGAACGCTCAAACAGCGTGGTACCCAGACTTTCTTCCAGTTTTTGAATTCTTCGTGTTAACGCCGGTTGTGAAATATGAAGAAATTGCGACGCTTTTGTAAAACATCCGATTTCTGCAATTTTTACAAACGCTTGTATTCCCTGTAATTCATGTTGCATGTCTGCATCCCATTTTCGCTTTTCTTAAACCACGATAACGCAAGGGTTATTAATGTGCAAAACGTATTAATCCCGCTTTTTTTGACATTAGAGTTATCAACTGGAGTGTGAAAACCTTATTGCGCTCCTGATAAAAGTGAAATGAGAAAAAGACATGCTTAAGATCCCATGTGTATTAATGCGTGGCGGGACATCAAAAGGTCCCGTCATTCTGGCCAGCGACCTGCCTGCGGAAACCGAAGCGCGTGATGCGGTTTTACTCAGCCTGATGGGCGCGGGCCATGAACTTGAAATTGACGGTATTGGCGGAGGAAGCCCGCAAACCAGTAAGGTGGCCATCGTCAGTCCTTCCGACAGCCCGGACGCTGATGTGGATTATCTCTTTGCGCAGGTGATGGTCAACGAACGTCGCGTCGATACCACACCCAACTGCGGCAACATGCTCTGTGCCGTGGGGCCCTTTGCGATAGAAAAAGGGCTGGTGAAGGCGCAAAGCCCGGTAACGACGGTGCGGATCCGTAATCTTAATACCGGGACTCTGGTTGATGCGGAAGTGCAAACGCCAGATTTCCGGGTCGTGTATGAAGGCGATACCCAGATTGACGGTGTGCCGGGTACCGCTGCGCCCATTGGCTTAACGTTCCTGAATTCTGCGGGTTCTAAAACAGGAAAATTACTGCCAACGGAGAGTGTGACAAACGAATTCGACGGAATTGAAGTCACCTGTATCGATATGGCAATGCCCATGGTATTGATTGACGCCTCAGCCCTGGGAAAAACAGGAGGGGAGTCACCCGCAGAGCTGGACGCTGATAAGGCTTTTAAAGAAAAGCTCGAACATCTGCGTCGTCAGGCTGGCGCCGCGATGGGCTTAGGGGACGTGTCCAACAAAGTGATCCCTAAACCGGTTCTGCTCAGCAAGGCGCGTAACGGCGGAACGCTTCAGGTGCGCTATTTCATGCCACACACCTGTCATAAATCACTGGCGATTACCGGATCAATTGGTATTTCGACCGCGACGCTCATTGAAGGATCCGTCGCCGCGAAAATTATCGCCGACCGACCAAAGGATCGTTTTACCAATATTATTGATATCGAACATCCAAGTGGAAAAATATCGGTGTCACTATTGAGGGAAGATAACAATATCGAAAATACCCGTGCGGCGGTTATTCGTACTTCACGTAAATTATTTGAAGGCGTTGTTTGCGTACCTGAGAAAATGCTCTCTGAAGTTGATTAAATAAAATCCGAAAAACATCTGCCTTACACAACGAAATTCTGTACCTTAACTATAATACTGAGGTTATTATGGCGTTAACGCATGCTAACAATACCCAGAAAGCATCTGAGCCGGTAAAAGCCAGTGCGCATATTCGCGTAATTCTGGCGCTGGCATTATCCGGGCTTGCTGAACTTGCTTCTCTGTTTTTTATTCAACCTCTGCTGCCGACGCTGGCTGTGGAATATAATGTGCCAGTCAGTCAGGTGAGTATTATCCTGTCAGCAGAAACGGCGCTGCTGGCAATTGGCTTGCTGTTTACCGGAACGTTATCCGATCACTATGGCAGGAAGCGGTTAATTATTGTCTCCCTTCTGCTGGGCGGGATCCTGACGCTGCTCTGCCCGCTGGTGGAGTCCTGGGCGATGCTGGTGGCGCTGCGTGCGGTGATTGGTCTGGCGCTGAGCGGTATCGCGGCAGCGGCAACCGCCTACATCAGTGAGGAAGTCGCACCGGTAGCAGCAGGGATCGTCACGGGATATTTTGTCTTCGGTAACTCGATGGGCGGCATGTCCGGCCGTATTGTTGCCAGTCAGCTTATCGATCACGTTTCTATTCATGTCATCTTTTACGGCTTTGCCGTCAGTCTGATTGCGGTTGCTATTCTGGTGAAATTCCTTCTGCCTGAATCCAAAAACTTCACTCCTACGCAAAACCTGAACGTGATGCGAATGGTAAAAGGGGCAGCATCGCATTTCAAAAACAAAAATCTGGCGCTGGCGTTTGTCATCAGCTTTATTATCTTCGGCGCATTTACCTCACTTTATAACTATCTGGCTTTCTTCCTGAAGGGTGAACCGTTCCATATTTCACCGGCTAATGCAGGTCTGCTCTCC
>NZ_POVL01000038.1 GCF_002939185.1 Enterobacter sichuanensis
AGGGAGAGGGGATAGATCATGGCCGTAATGCCGATTTTTTCTCCATCCCGACCCGTTGTTTATTCTTATTTACATATCCCCGCGCTATGCTTAATACCAACTTATTTCATGGATTTATGATTGATGTCGGTATTAAAGAAAAACAGCGCCAGACAGCGCGACCAGGAACGCGCGCGACTTATCTGGCTTCTCACGACCGATAAGGCGGTCACGTCTACGTTATTAGGCAAACTCACCCTGGCTGAGCAATATGATGTCGGCACGTTAGCCGACGATATTGCTGAGGTAGGGGCGCTGGTTGCGCATTTACCCCCACCTGACCTGGCGGACACCCTGGAAGCGCTTCCCTCGGAAGAGCGTCACGCTCTGTGGCGGCTGGTACAGGACCACGAGCGCGGGCAGGTGCTGCTTGAGGCCTCGGAAAACGTCTGGGATGACCTCATTGATGAGATGAGCGACCGGGACATCCTCGACGCCCTGCAAACGCTGGATATCGACGAGCAGATTTACCTGGTCCAGCACCTGCCGCGAAACCTGACCGGTCGCCTGCTGGCTTCCCTGCCTGCCGATGAACGGGCGCGGGTACGTCAGGTGATGCACTATGAGAAAAACAGCGTCGGCGCGATTATGGAGTTCGGGGTTATCACCGTTCGTCCTGACGTCACGCTCGGTACCGTCCAGCGCTACCTGCGTCGCCTGGGCAGGATGCCGGACAACACCGATAAACTGTTTGTCACCTCGCGGGATAAAACCCTGCTCGGCGAGCTGGAGCTGAAAACCATCCTGCTTAACAGCACCCAGCGGAAGGTGAGCGAGGTGATGGAAAACGAGCCGATGGTCTTCTCCCCGGAAGACGATGCGGAAAAAGCGGCGCGTACCTTCGAACGTGATGACCTCGTGAGCGCGGCGGTTGTCGATTCCGTCGGCAAACTGATGGGGCGTCTGACCATCGATGAGATCGTTGACGTTGTTTATGAAGAAACCGATAACGACCTGCGCGCCCTTGGGGGGATCAGCGCCGAAGACGATGTCCATGCCTCCGTCGGCAAGGCGGTCAAAACCCGCTGGGCCTGGCTTGCCATAAATTTATGTACCGCGTTCATCGCCTCCCGCGTGATTGATGGCTTTGAACATACCATTTCGCAACTGGTGGCTTTAGCCTCGCTGATGCCGATTGTGGCCGGGATTGGCGGTAACACCGGCAACCAGACCATTACTATGATCGTCCGCGCGCTGGCGCTGGAGAACATTCAGCCGGGTAACTTCGCCTTTCTGATTTTCAGAGAGATGGGCGTGGCGCTGATTAACGGCCTGGTATGGGGCGGCATTATGGGCGGCATCACCTGGTGGCTATATGACGATATGGCGTTAGGTGGAGTAATGATGCTGGCGATGGTGTTGAATCTGCTGGTGGCATCGATGATGGGGGTTATTATTCCGTTAACAATGACCAAACTGGGGCGCGACCCCGCTGTGGGGTCGAGCGTGATGATCACCGCCATCACCGATACCGGCGGTTTCTTTATTTTTCTTGGCCTGGCAACGATTTTTCTGCTTTAAGCCGACGCTTAACGCGGGCGGGAAGCAGCGCCATAACGATGATCCCGCCCAGTACGCCAATCGCCAGGTTGCCCGTTGATACCGTGGCGGCCACGGTGACCAGCATGACCACCGTTTCCGCAATCGGGGCATTTTTTACGGTTGCAGGCTGGAGGCTGTGCCAGCTGAACGTTTTAATGGCGACAATCGCCATGATCCCGGCCAGCACCGCCATCGGGATTTTGGCCATTACGTCACTGAGCGCTGTCACCAGAACCAGCAGCACGATGCCCGCCGCAAGGGTTGAAATGCGGCTTCGTCCTTTCCCCATCTCGACGTTGACGATGGTTTGTCCGATCATCGCGCAGCCCGCAATGCCACCGTAAAAACCGGACAGAATATTCCCCACGCCCAGCCCGATGCTCTCACGGCGCTTGCTCGACGGCGTTGCGGTCAGCTCATCCACCAGCTTTGCCGTAAGCAGGGATTCCAGCAGGCCGACGAAGGCGATACTCAGCGCGCACGGCCAGATAATGCTCAGCGTCTGTAAATTCAGCGGTACCCGCAATTCGGTAAGCCCCGGTAAACCGCCACTTATCGCGCCTTCATCACCCACGGTCGGCAGGATTTGACCGGTGCTCACGGTATACAGCGTCAACACCACAATGGCGATCAGCGGCGAAGGGACACTTTTGATGTAGCGCGGTACCCACAGCACAATCAGCACCGTCAGCATAAACAGGCCTACAATCAGCGGGCTTCGGCTCCAGAAGTGGGGAACCTGGGCGAAGAAAATCAATATACCGAGCGCGTTAACAAACCCGGTCATGACGGCCTGCGGGATAAAGCGCATCAGACGGGCCATGCCCGATACCCCGAACAGGATCTGAATCACGCCAGCCATCAGCACCGCCGGCAGAATGTACTGCACGCCGTGCTGATGCACCATTGGGCCAATGACCAGCGCGACGGAGCCGGCCGCTGCCGTGACCATCGCCGGACGACCACCCAGTACGGACAGGGCGAGACACAGCACCACAGAGGCAAAAAGGCTGACCTTTGGATCAACGCCCGCAACCACGGAAAATGAAATCACTTCAGGGATCAGCGCCAGAGCGGTAATCACCCCCGCCAGCGTTTCACGCATCAGACGTTTGGGTGAGCTGAGGACCGTGCTGACGTGGCCTTCGCGGGGTAAAGCAGGTTGGGGTAAGGACATAACACTTCGCTGGTTAGGGCAGGCTTCCGTGCGCGCGATCACAAAGTGCAGGATAGTAGCCAGAAAAAGCGCCTATTGCCAGCCGCCAGCGTAATCCCCCACAAACAATCCATCATTAAATTTCACAATTACAATAATTTCGTAACCTTTAAACAATATTTAAAAGTTGTTACCGTGCCCCCGCAGCTTTTTTCACCTGCAATTTCCACGCATCAAGCACTTTTACACTAAGGCATAAATTATGAAAAAAATGACTGCCATGCTCTTTTCTCTGGCCGTGGGGCTTAACACCGTCTCTATGGCGGCGAAAGCTGACGCACCAAAAGAGCAGGAAACGGACGTCCTTTTAATTGGTGGCGGTATCATGAGCGCCACGCTGGGAACCTATCTGCAGGAACTGCAGCCGGACTGGTCAATGACCATGGTCGAGCGCCTCGATGGCGTGGCGCAGGAGAGTTCGAACGGCTGGAATAACGCCGGTACCGGACATTCGGCACTCATGGAACTGAACTATACGCCGCAGAAAAAGGACGGTTCCATTAGTATCGAGAAGGCGGTAGAGATCAACGAAGCATTCCAGATTTCTCGCCAGTTCTGGTCTCACCAGGTCAACAACGGCGTGCTGCACGATCCGCACTCCTTCATCAACACCGTACCGCACATGAGCTTTGTGTGGGGCGAGCAGAACGTCAACTTCCTGCGCGCGCGCTACGCTGCTCTGCAGCAGAGCACGCTGTTCCGCGGCATGAAATACTCTGAAGATCACGCGCAGATCAAAGAATGGGCTCCGCTGGTCATGGAAGGTCGTGATCCGAACCAGAAAGTGGCGGCGACCCGCACTGAGATTGGTACCGACGTCAACTACGGTGAAATCACCCGTCAGCTGGTAGCCTCTCTGAAGAAGAAAGAGAACTTCAACCTGCAGCTCAGCACCGAAGTGCGTGGCTTCAAGCGCAACGCGGACAACAGCTGGAGCGTGACCGTTGCCGATCTGAAAAATAACGAAGCTGAGCACGTCATCAAGGCGAAGTTTGTCTTTATTGGTGCGGGTGGTGCCGCGCTGAAACTGCTGCAGGAGTCCGGTATTCCGGAAGCTGACGACTATGCGGGCTTCCCGGTGGGCGGTCAGTTCCTGGTGTCCGATAATCCGGAAGTGGTGAATCGCCATCTGGCAAAAGTGTACGGCCAGGCTTCCGTAGGCGCACCTCCGATGTCCGTGCCGCACATCGACACCCGCATGCTTGACGGCAAACGCGTGGTGCTGTTTGGACCGTTCGCAACCTTCTCCACCAAGTTCCTGAAAAATGGCTCCCTGTGGGATCTGCTGAGCGCCACGACCACGTCTAACGTCAAGCCGATGATGGATGTCGGTCTGGATAACTTCGACCTGGTGAAATACCTGATTAGCCAGGTGATGCTCTCAGACGAAGAACGCTTTGAAGCGCTGAAAGAGTACTATCCGCAGGCGAAAAAAGAAGACTGGCGTTTGTGGCAGGCGGGTCAGCGCGTACAGATCATCAAACGCGATCCGAAAGAAGGTGGCGTGCTGCGTCTGGGTACCGAAGTGGTAAGCGATAAGGACGGCACCATTGCCGCGCTGCTGGGGGCGTCCCCGGGAGCATCTACTGCTGCGCCAATCATGCTGCACCTGATGGAAAAAGTGTTTAAAGATAAAGTTTCCAGCCCGGAATGGCAGGCGAAGCTGAAAACGATTATTCCATCCTACGGCACGAAGCTGAACGGTAACGTGGACGCGACGGAGCAGGAGCTGGAATACACCAGCCGCGTACTGCAACTGCAATACGTCAAACCGCAGGCTGCTGCAGATGCCGCACCAAAAGCGGAGCTGAAGGCTCAGCCGGAAAACAAACCGGTTGCGGATATCGCGCTGTAAGGTAAAAGCAAAACGGCAACATACGTTGCCGTTTTTCGTGTTTTCTCCCTCTCCCGGTGGGAGAGGGTTGCGGTGAGGGCGCCAGAGCGCACCCGACCTGGTTTTAACGTACTACCGCCTGGCCGACATTCTCTTCAGCCTTCCACACGCGGTATTTCACCTCGACGTTTTCAGGTGTATAGACCACAATCGGCAGCTTGCTGTTGTAGCGGATCAGGCTGTTATCACCCAGATACGCCGTCACAAATTTCTTCTCTTTCTTGCCGTCCGGGCAGGCCATCATGGTGGAGACCGGAGAGGTCACTTTATCAAAGACGTAATAGTCATAACCCCAGCCTTCCAGCGTTTTGCTTTCAAGCTGGCCACCCAGACGGTGCTGGTTGCAATCCACTTCCAGCGTCTTGCCAATTAACAGTTCCACTTTGAAATTGGCTTCATCCTGCTGAACCGGCAGTTGAATCACCTGACGCTTCATCCCTTTCTCTGCTTTCGGATACGGGGCGACTTTTTCCAGCGGCTGTTCTTTTGGGGTTTCGCTGGCAAAAGCACTGGCGCTGGCGCACGCGGCGGCGATCAGAGCGATGGCAAATTTAGGTGCGTTTTTCATTGTCATTCCTTTATGTCAAAACGAGCAGAACCAGATTAGCATAACAATTCTGAATGATTAGCTTCATTTACTTACATTTTCAATATGAGTAGCGTAATAAACTACGATTTTGCCAGAGAATTGGTTTTTTGTGCTGGAATGGAATCGGGCGGCAGATCGTGTTATTTTATTCCTCACATAATGTTATTCATCTGTGAAGGGAAGAGAGATGGTTCGTGCAAAACTGAAAACACCTGAAGGCCGTAAGTTCCTCCTGGCGCTGCTGGTGGTCTTTATGATTGCTGCTGCGTGCGTGGGGCGGGCAACCATTGTGGGTGTGATCGAACAGTACAATATCCCCCTCTCAGCCTGGACAACCAGCATGTACGTGCTGCAATCGGCAATGATCTTCGTCTATAGCCTGGTGTTCACCGTTCTGCTGGCCATACCGCTGGGTATTTTTTTCCTGGGCGGACGCGAGAAGCACTAAGTACCGATTCACGATAACTAAGCCATCCTGCGGGGTGGCTTTTTTTATGCCTGACGATATTTTACCTGCGCTTCCAGGATATTCTGTTTTGAGCAAAATGTTCTACATACAGCAGGAGATGCGTAATGTTATCCCGGTTTGCAACGCTCAGCCGGATCCCGAAAGGCGTCTGGGTTGTCGGTGGGGTCAGTATGTTGATGGATATCTCCTCGGAGATCATTCACAGCCTGCTCCCGCTGTTTATGGTGACGACGCTCGGAGCCAGCGTGATTTTCATCGGTTTGATTGAAGGGCTGGCCGAAGCCACTGCGCTGTTTATCAAAGTGTTTTCCGGGGCAATTAGCGACTATCTGGGTAAACGTAAAGGGCTGGCGGTACTGGGATATGGTCTTGGCGCGCTAAGTAAACCGTTGTTTGCTATTGCGTCTTCGTCCGGCATGATTCTGGGGGCACGCTTAATCGACCGGGTAGGGAAGGGGATACGCGGTGCACCGCGTGATGCGCTGGTCGCTGACGTCACGCCACCGGAACTCCGCGGTGCGGCCTTTGGTCTGCGTCAGTCGATGGACACCATCGGCGCATTTCTCGGCCCGCTGCTGGCCGTAGGCCTGATGCTACTGTGGAATGATGATTTTCGAACTATTTTCTGGATTGCGGTTATCCCCGGTGTACTTGCCGTTGCCCTGCTTTTCTTCGGGCTGCATGAGCCGAAAACGCCTGTTGAACATAAACGCACGAATCCCATCAAAAAAGAGAACCTCAGGCGCCTGGGTAAAGGCTGCTGGTGGGTGATTGGGTTAGGCGCTGTCTTCACACTCGCCCGTTTCAGTGAGGCATTTCTGGTCCTTCGTGCCCAGCAGTCCGGGGTGCCGCTGGCGCTCATTCCGCTGGTGATGGTGGCCATGAATCTGCTCTATTTCCTCTCAGCCTATCCGTTTGGCAAGTTATCCGACGTCATGAGCCACACCCGGTTACTGCAGTGGGGACTGGTGGTGCTGATAGGGGCGGACATTGTGCTTGCGCTGAGCACCCACTGGGCGGGCATTATTTTAGGGGTTGCGCTTTGGGGCGTGCATATGGGGATGACGCAAGGATTGCTGGCGGCAATGATTGCGAAAACTGCGCCAGCGGATTTGCGCGGCACGGCTTTCGGTATTTTTAGCCTGGTCAGCGGTGTTGGGTTGTTAATCGCCAGCGTGCTAGCCGGTGTTATTTGGGAAACGTTTGGTGCGGAATATACATTTTATGCCGGAGCGGTGATTTGCCTGGTTACACTGGTGTATCTGCGCAAAACGCCGGACGAGGCGCAATAAAAAACCAGCCATAAAAGGCTGGTTTTCAATGTATTTTTGGTCGGCACGAGAGGATTTGAACCTCCGACCCCCGACACCCCATGACGGTGCGCTACCAGGCTGCGCTACGTGCCGACGCATAGAAAGCATACTACTCGATTCCGTTTCGAATGCAAGGGAATCTGTCGCTAACTGGTTTATAATTAATCAGTTAGCGATAAAGCGCTTCTCATCCGTCAGGATCTGCAGCAGCAGACTCAACTGCGGTTTCTGGTCTTTCAACCGCTCCCCTTCGAGATTATAGGTCTGATAATTGCCGTTGCTGTTCAGCACCAGCGTCAGCTTCGGTGTGGTTACCACCAGCGTGTCATTCCCGGCAGCCGTGACCCAGTTATGGCGGCGCGCGGCGCTAAAGAGATCCTGCCCCTGCGAATACTCGTTTGCAGGCGTGCTGACGTGCAGCAGACGTTGCATCAGGGTGGTCATGACATCTTTATGCTCGGTGAGCATATTGATGCGCTGAGCCGGGGTGCCCGGCCAGTGGATCACCAGCGGAACCTGCAGGTTCGGACGTGACCAGTTCATACTCTTCGTTTCGTCACCCAGCGGGACGCCATGGCCAGCGGTCACGATCACCACGGTGTTCTCCAGCTTGCCCGACTCACGTAGCGCGTCAAGTACGCGAGCTATCTGCGCATCAACATTGCCCGCCGCGCGGCCATAGCGGCGCGTAAAGTCATTTTTATTGCTGTTGGCAAGCGTGGTGCCGTTAAAGGCCACCCATGAGAACCAGCGGTTATCTTCCTGAGCGTAGCGCTGCAGCCAGTTTATCCACTGGCTGGCGGTCTGCGCATCGGACTGGTCCTGCGCTGGCGGCAGTGAGAAATCTGACAGCAGCGCCTGGCGGTAGAGCGGGCTGTTAAAGCCATCTGATGAGAACAGCCCCAGTTGATAACCTTGCTGATTCAGCCCGGTGATCAGCGCCGCAGGTATGCGGCTCGACAGCACGCCATCCATATATCCGGCTGAAATACCATAGAAGAGGCCAAAGATGCCCGCATCGGTTGAGTTACCGGAACTCATATGCTGAGTAAACGTGACGTTTTGACTGGCGAATTCAGCCAGCGCAGGCATCTGCTTCTCGTAACGGGAGTAGTTCAGGCCATCGACGGTGATCAGCAGGACGTTTTGCCCGCGACCCATATCACGATAACGCAGATCGCTCAGAGGATACTGAACGCTGACGGCTTCCGGATTCCCCTGTTCGACCAGACGGCGCTGATACTCCTGGGCATCAAGCAGGCCGTGTTTCTCGAGGAAGCGGCGGGCCGTCATTGGATAGGAGAGCGGCAGGTTGGCGCGCTGCATCGTAATAGGGCGATAGAAGTTCGCATCCGCCCAGATATACATGATGTGCGAACTGATAAACGAGACGAAAAAGAGCGTGGCGACAGGCTTCGCGTAATGGCGTCGCCGGGTCAGACTGCGAAGTTTTTGCCAGCTCCAGGTGGCAAACAGCATCTCAATCAACAGGATCACCGGGACGCTGATAAACATCAGTTGCCAGTCACGGGCCGTTTCGTTCTGGTCGGGGTTAATCACCAGTTCCCAGACGATGGGGTTAAGATGCAGGTGGAAGCGGGTGAACACTTCACTGTCGATAAGCAGCAGCGTTATCCCCACCGTCGCAAGGATGGCGGACAAGAACCGCATGAGACGCTGCGACATGACGATAAACGTCAGGGGGAACAGGATCAGCAGATAGGTGGCGAAAACCAAAAAGCTAAAGTGACCAACAACACTCATCCAGGAGTAGATCCGCCCGGTTAGCGTTGTGGGCCAGTCTGCGACAAACAGATAACGACAGCCAATCACCGTCGCCAGCAGAATGTTGAACAGGGCAAACCAGTGCCCCCAGCTGACCATCTGGGAGACTTTTTCACGGTAGCGCTGACGATTCGTCACCATAAACTGTTGTTCGTATCCCTTAATGGGCCTGGTCGTTGCTGACGGATGACTGTAAAGCCTGGGCGAAAGATTTTGCGATCGCCTGACGCTGAGCCGGAGCAACGCTGGTGTTAATAAGGTTGGTGACCATATTTCCCAAAACCATCAGGGAGAGATCGGTCGGTGTTTTATGTTTTTCCAGTACGTTGACCAGCTCACTGAGCAGTTGTTCAACGTGTTCATCACTGTAGCGGGAATGTTGTGGCATAAATCAAAATCAGTTTGTTGATGAAAGGGCAACATATTACCGTAGCAACAGCTTTTTTTCCCCTTTTTTATCTGTTGTTGCACACATGCCCTGGTGGTGGTTGAATACCGCCCGGTCTAAAAGGAGAGTTTATCATGAGTCTGGAAATCAACCAGATTGCCTTGCACCAGCTTATCAAGCGTGATGAGCAAACCCTTGAAGTGGTGCTGCGCGATTCGTTACTGGAACCCACGGCGACCGTTGTGGAGATGATGGCAGAGCTGCATCGCGTCTACAGCGCCAAAAATAAAGCCTACGGTCTGTTCAGCGAAGAGAGTGAACTGGCTGATAGCCTGCGTCTGCAGCGTCAGGGCGAAGAGGATTTCCTGGCGTTTAGCCGCGCCGCAACCGGGCGTCTGCGCGACGAACTGGCCAAATATCCCTTCGCCGACGGCGGGATCGTTCTGTTCTGCCACTACCGCTACCTGGCGGTTGAGTATCTGCTGGTCACCGTGCTGAATAACTTAAGCAGCATGCGCGTGAACGAGCAGCTGGATATCAGCTCCACCCATTATCTGGACATCAACCATGCGGATATTGTGGCGCGCATTGATTTGACCGAGTGGGAAACGAACCCGGAATCGACCCGCTACCTGACTTTCCTGAAAGGGCGTGTGGGCCGCAAAGTGGCGGATTTCTTCATGGACTTCCTCGGTGCCAGCGAAGGTCTTAACGCCAAAGCGCAAAACAAAGGGCTGCTCCAGGCGGTTGACGACTTCACGGCTGAAGCACAGCTTGATAAATCTGAGCGTCAGAACGTACGTCAGCAGGTTTACAGCTACTGCAACGAACAGCTGCAGGCAGGGGAAGAAATTGAGCTGGAGTCGCTGTCCAAAGAGCTGGCAGGTGTGAGTGAAGTCAGCTTCCAGGAATTCACTGCGGATAAAGGCTATGAGCTTGAAGAGAGCTTCCCGGCGGATCGCAGCACGTTGCGTCAGTTAACCAAATTTGCCGGCAGCGGCGGTGGGTTAACCATCAACTTTGACGCGATGCTGCTGGGTGAACGCATTTTCTGGGATCCGGCCACCGATACGCTGACCATCAAAGGGACGCCGCCGAACCTGCGCGATCAGCTTCAGCGCCGCACCTCTGGCGGGAAATAACAGCCATAAAAAAACCCCGCAGAAGCGGGGTTTTTTTCGACAGGTTTGCGATTACGCGCGAACGAAGTCGATGTGAGTCAGTTTTGGCTTGAACGCGTGACGCTGAACAGCCTGAACTTTCACTTTTTCTTCTTTACCGCCAACAACGATGGTCAGAACTTCGCTGTAGAATTCAGCTTTGGTCTGCAGGTTCCACAGTTTGTCGTGATCCAGTTCGATTGCAACTGGAGCAGCTTCGCCACCGTAAACGATAGCCGGGAACTTGTTAGCGGCACGCAGGCGGCGGCTCGCACCCTTACCCTGCACGTTACGTACTTCTGCTTCGATAGTAAACATTGATTTCTCTCTGTATTTAAAACCCTACTACAGGCGACCCAGCAGCAGGTGAGTGTTCTGCCTCACGGATGTGAAGCGGGCGGCATTTTATACTCAAATGCCCCGCACATCAATGAAAAGTCCCCTAACCGCGCAATTCGTTAGCGCGACGGAAGCGACCTTCATAGTCAAAGAGTTTCTCACGCACCTGCCAGAACTGGCCTTTCTTACGGGCGACCACAAAATCCGGATGGCGCAACAGCCCCTGCTGGCGCACGATATCGGCCACGGTTATCCAGCGCAGGGGGATGCCCGGCGTGCGGGTATGCGGGCGGATAAACAGCTGTTCGAAGGCCGTGCGCTGGGCGGGCGTCTGGACCCGGAAACGCTCACTCACGTCCGCCCCGTCCTCGTCGTAATAGGTGATTTTCAGCCACTCACCTTTTTCATCGGCGCCGGGCTGCAGTGCCATGCCCGAGCAGCGCAGCACCAGGGCATCTTTCAGCTTTAGCGCCGCTTTCAGCATGTCATCCGGGTCAACCAGCACCGTGTCGCATTCCCGACAGCGGCGGGCGGCTATGTCGTTTTCGGCATTGCACTGTGGGCAGTTTTTGAAGCGGAAACGGAAATCGCACTGCTCGCGGTGCCCCTCATCATCTTCAAACCAGCCCTGGCAGCGGCGGCCAAAATGTTCGATCAGCGTGCCGTCAGCGGTGGTTTTGCCCCAGAAGGTGTTGGCAAACCCGCAGGCGGGGCAAAAAACCTGTACGGGGACGTTGTCGCTTTTCCCTTTGGGCGCCCCGACTTCAGGGGTATAGATATCGTGCGGGTTGCCGGCATAGTCCAGAATCAGACAGTCGGTTTTGCCCGGCGCCAGTCGCAGGCCGCGACCCACAATCTGCTGATACAGGCTGACTGATTCGGTCGGGCGCAAAATGGCGATCAGGTCGACGTGCGGCGCGTCAAAGCCGGTGGTCAACACCGACACGTTCACCAGATAGCGGAACTGCTGGGCTTTAAAGGCCTCAATCAGCCCGTCACGCTCCGGGCCGGGCGTCTCACCGGTGATGAGCGCCGCGTCGCCAGAGGGCAGTAAGCCGGTGATTTCTCGTGCGTGCTCAACGGTGGCGGCAAAGATCATCACCCCTTTGCGCGTCGCGGCGAACTCCTCAATCTGGCTGATGATGTGCGGCGTAATACGCTTTTGCTTTTTCAGCTCCTGGTTAAGATCCGCTTCGCTGAATAAGCCGTTGCTCTGCGCCTGCAGACGGCTGAAGTCGTACTGCACCACCGGCATATCCAGCCGTTCAGGCGGTGTCAGGTAGCCATGTTTAATCATATAGCGCAGCGGAAGTTCGTAAATGCAGTCGCTAAACAGGGCCTTGTCATCCCCGCGCACCATGCCGTGATAATGGTAGCGGTAGATCCAGCCTTTACCGAGACGAAACGGGGTTGCCGTCAGGCCCAGAAGGCGTAAGTGAGGGTTCACCTCTTTGAGGTGAGTGAGGATTTGCTGATACTGGCTGTCGTTATCATCACTGATGCGGTGACATTCGTCGACAATCAGCAGCGAAAATTCGCTGCGAAACAGGTCGAGATTGCGGGCCACCGACTGCACGCTGCCAAAGACCACTTTGCCGCGGCTCTCTTTACGCTTGAGTCCGGCGGCGAAAATGTCGGCGTCCAGTCCCAGTGCGCAATATTTGGCATGGTTCTGCGCAACGAGTTCTTTAACGTGCGCCAGAACCAGCACGCGGCCACGCGCCAGGCGCGCCAGCTCGGCGATCACCAGGCTTTTGCCTGCACCGGTCGGCAGCACAATCGCCGCCGGCTCGCGATGTTTACGGAACCAGGCGAGGGTGGCGTCAACGGCCTCCTGCTGATAGGGTCGAAGTGTAAAAGTCATGGGGTCTCGGTTTCGTTATTCCGCACATAGTATGCCACGAAACTTTTTCCCTTGAGTGGCGCAACCAGACCATTATACTGAGCCGTTCCAGACTGCGTCTTTTTCGGACCTGTTGTCCGAGTTCCAGCACCATTAAGGCTAAAAAGATTTCATGCGACTTGATAAGTTTATCGCTCAGCAACTCGGCGTAAGCCGCGCTATTGCCGGGCGCGAAATTCGCGCCAGCCGCGTTACCGTGGATGGCGACATTGTGAGAGACAGCGCGTTCAAACTGCAACCTGACCATCAGGTTGAGTATGACGGCAATCCGCTGACCCAGCAGCACGGCCCGCGTTATTTCATGCTCAATAAGCCGGAAGGCTATGTTTGCTCTACGGACGATCCGGATCACCCGACGGTGCTCTATTTCCTCGACGAACCGGTTGCGCATAAGCTGCATGCCGCCGGGCGACTCGATATCGACACCACGGGGCTGGTGCTGATGACCGACGACGGACAGTGGTCTCACCGCATCACCTCTCCGCGCCACCACTGCGAAAAAACCTATCTGGTGACGCTGGAGTCTCCGGTTGCGGATGGCACGGCAGAGCAATTCGCGAAAGGCGTCCAGCTGCATAATGAAAAAGATCTGACCAAACCCGCCGTGCTCGAGGTGATCACGCCGACCGAAGTCCGCCTGACCATCAGTGAAGGGCGCTATCATCAGGTAAAACGTATGTTTGCCGCGGTGGGGAACCACGTCGTGGGCCTGCATCGCGAACGGATTGGTGCGATTGAACTTGATCCCGACCTGGCGCCAGGCGAATACCGCCCGTTAACGGAAGAAGAGATCGCCAGCGTCGGTCTGCCTTCGCACTAATTTCAGGAGAACTCTGTGACCACCAGGCCACACTCGTCGTTCAAAATTGTTTTCATTCTTGGCCTGCTGGCCATGCTGATGCCGCTGTCTATCGATATGTACCTGCCTGCGCTGCCGGTCATTTCGGCGCAGTTTGGCGTCCCGGCGGGCAGTGCGCAGATGACGCTCAGCACCTATATTCTCGGCTTTGCCCTCGGCCAGCTGTTTTATGGCCCGATGGCGGACAGCCTTGGACGTAAGCCCGTCATTCTGGGCGGGACGCTGGTCTTTGCGGTTGCTGCGGTTGCCTGTGCGCTGGCGCAGACGATTGATCATCTGATTATCATGCGCTTCTTCCACGGTCTGGCGGCGGCGGCAGCAAGCGTGGTGATTAATGCGCTGATGCGCGATATCTACCCGAAAGAAGAGTTCTCCCGCATGATGTCGTTTGTGATGCTGGTGACGACGATTGCGCCGCTGGTGGCCCCGATGGCTGGTGGTGCGGTACTGGTGTGGTTTAGCTGGCATATGATTTTCTGGATCCTGGCCCTGGCCGCGCTGCTGGCCTCGGCGATGATTTTCTTCTTTATTGATGAAACGCTTCCAGTCGAGCGCCGTCAGAAATTCCATATTCGCACTACAATCGGCAACTTTGCTTCGCTGTTTCGTCATAAGCGCGTGCTGAGCTATATGCTGGCGAGCGGGTTCAGCTTCGCCGGTATGTTCTCCTTCCTGAGCGCCGGACCGTTTGTTTACATTGAACTGAACCACGTCTCACCGCAGCACTTTGGCTATTACTTTGCGCTCAACATCGTCTTCCTGTTTATCATGACCATCATCAACAGCCGTTTTGTCCGGCGGGTGGGGGCGCTGAACATGTTCCGCGCCGGTCTGTGGATCCAGTTTGTGATGGCCGTCTGGCTGGTCGTGAGCGCGTTTCTGGGCGTGGGCTTTTGGGCGCTGGTCGTTGGCGTGGCGGCCTTTGTCGGCTGCGTGGCGATGGTGTCATCGAATGCGATGGCGGTGATCCTGGATGAGTTCCCGCACATGGCAGGCACCGCGTCATCCCTGGCGGGGACATTCCGCTTCGGTATCGGTGCGATCGTCGGGGCGTTACTGGCTATGGCCACCTTCAGTACGGCATGGCCAATGCTGTGGGCGATGGCTTTTTGCGCAACCAGCTCAATCCTTTTCTATCTTTACGCCAGTCGACCACGAAAAGCGGCTCACTGATTTACAGAGAAGGCCCGGCAGGGCCTTTTTTGTTGATACATATCAACCAAACCCGTGTTCGTTTACCCCGTGTTTGTTTATTTTATGTAAAATCTATTTGTGTAAAAAGTCACATCATTGTATTCAAAAAGGTTGAGTTAGATCGCAGAAACGGGTACATATAGCGCCGACGCGAGCCTGGAAACGAATAAAAAGCGCTGAATAGTGCAGGCTGGCGATGATGTGTTACTATAAATGTAAATAAATTGTGAAGTGAATTTTACTTCCGGGGAACGAACGTGAATACATTACAACTCTCCATTGTCCATCGCTTGCCTCAGAGCTATCGCTGGTCGGCGGGTTTTGCAGGTTCGAAAGTTGAACCGATTCCGCAAAACGTCGCGGGCTGCGAGAATTGCCTGGTGGCACTCAAACTGCTGAGCCCGAGCGACGAAAATGCATGGCGGGTGATGGAACGTCTGAGCCAGGCCCTGACCGATATCGAAGTGGACAGCTCCGTGCTGGAGTGCGAAGGCGAGCCGTGCCTGTTTGTGAAAAGCCAGGACGAGTTTGCAGCCACCTGCCGTCTGAAGAATTTTGGCGTTGCTATTGCTGAGCCTTTCTCTGGCCAGTACCCCTTCTGAGCGCTAGTCTGCCGACAACAGCTGGCGCGTGTAGCGCTGCGTTGGCGCGGTGAATACGCGCTGGCACTCACCCTGCTCGACCACTTCTCCCTGTCGCAACACAATCACCTGATGGCACAGCGCCCTCACCACCTGTAGATCATGGCTGATAAAGATATAGGCCAGCCGGTGTTTTTCCTGTAACCCCTTGAGCAGCGCCAGGATCTGCGCCTGTACGGTCCTGTCCAGAGAGGACGTTGGTTCGTCCAGAATAATCAGCTCTGGTTTCAGGATCAGCGCGCGGGCAATCGCGATACGCTGGCGCTGCCCGCCGGAGAATTCAGCCGGATAGCGGTGACGCGTCTCGGGATCTAAACCTACTTCAACCATTACCCGCATGACCTCCTGCTCGCGCTGCTGAGCACTCAGGGCGGGCTGATGCACGCGCAGGCCCTCTTCGACGATCTGTAACACGCTGAGCCGCGGGTTAAGCGAGGAGTTGGGATCCTGAAAAACCACCTGCATGCGTGGACGAACGGGCAGCATCTGCCGCCGGTTCCAGCGGTGCAGCGGCATGCCGTCAAAGAGGATCTCGCCCTGCGAGGCAATTAAGCGCAGCAGCGCCAGACCGGTGGTGCTTTTACCCGAACCGGATTCGCCCACAAGCCCCAGGGATTCGCCAGGACGCAGCGAGAAGCGGAGGTTTTTCAGCACCGGGTTTCGATCGACAATGCGCCGCAAAATACCTTTGCGGATCGGGAACGAGACGGACAGATCCTCAACGCGCAACAGCGGCGCGCTGTCCGCATCGAGAGGAACCGGATCGCCGGCGGGTTCGCTGTCGAGCAGGCGCTGCGTATAAGGATGCTGTGGCGCGTTCAGCAGCGTGGAGGCGATATTCTGTTCCACACATCGCCCGTTTTGCATTACCGCGACGCTGTCGGCCAGCTTTTTCACAATGCTCAGGTTGTGCGTGATAAACAGCAGGCTCATATTGAGTTCGTCACGCAGCTCCCGCAACAGCGTTAATATTTGAGCCTGTACCGTCACGTCGAGCGCCGTTGTGGGCTCGTCGGCTATCAGCAGTTCCGGGCGCGTGAGCAGGGCCATGGCAATCATCACGCGCTGGCGTTCGCCGCCGGAGAGCTGGTGCGGAAAATCATTGAGCCGTTTGGCCGCATTGCGTATGCCTGTTCGCTCAAGACAATCCAGAATTTCTCCCCGCGCCGCCTCTTTGCGCATCCCCCGGTGCAGGGAGAGCACTTCATAGAGCTGTTTTTCCAGGCTGTGCAGCGGGTTGAGCGAAACCATCGGCTCCTGGAAGATCATGGCGATTTTGTTGCCGCGAATGCCCCGCAGGGTGTGTTCATCGGCATGCAGCAGTGAACTGCCGTGAAACAGAATATCCCCTTGCGGGTAGCTCACCGGCGGAGACGGCAGCAGGCGCAGGATGGAAAGGGCAGATACGCTCTTGCCGGACCCCGATTCCCCCACCAGGGCCAGCGTTTCACCGCGCTGGATCTGCAGCGACAGATCGGTGACCACGGTGCGCGTCTCGCCCTGCGTTGAAAAAGCAATCGACAGGTTATCAATACTGAGAAGAGGCTGGGTCATCTTATACCGCCTTGTTAGGGTCGAAGGCATCGCGCACGGCTTCGCCAATAAAAATCAGCAGTGAAAGCAGCACGGCCACGGAGAGAAAAGCGGCGATGCCTAACCACGGCGCCTGCAGGTTGTTCTTACCCTGCAGCAGCAGTTCGCCGAGCGACGGCGAACCCAGCGGGAGACCAAAGCCCAGGAAATCGAGTGAGGTGAGGGTAGTGATGGAGCTGCACAGAATAAACGGCAGGAAGGTGAGTGTGGCTACCACGGCATTCGGCAGCATATGGCGGAAGATGATCCCGCGATCGCTGACCCCAAGCGCCTGCGCGGCACGAATATAGTCGAAATTGCGGGTACGCAGGAATTCCGCGCGCACGACGCCTACCAGTGCCATCCAGCCGAACAGGACGGTGATGCCTAACAGCCACCAGAAGCCGGGCTGTACCACGCTGGAGAGCAGAATGATGAGAAACAGCGTTGGCATGCCTGACCAGACTTCAATCACCCGCTGGCCCCAGAGGTCGATTTTTCCCCCGTAGTAGCCCTGAACGGCACCCGCCACGACGCCCAGCACGCTGGAGAAAATGGTCAGCATCAGCCCAAAGAGAAGCGAAATACGGGTGCCATACAGGATGCGCGCCAGCACGTCGCCACCGTTGGCATCCGTTCCCAGCCAGTTTTGCGCGGAGGGCGGAGAAGGGAAGGGGGTCGTCGTGGCGAAGTTAATGCTGTTTGCGCCAAAGCGCACCGGGGCCCAAAGCGCCCAGCCGTGTTGCTCAATCTGCTGGCGAAGCCACGGATCCTGATACTCCGCCGGCGTGGCAAATGGGCCGCCAAAGTCGCTTTCGTTGTAACTGACCAGAACAGGCACGTACCAGCGGTCATTAAAATGCACCAGCAACGGCTTATCGTTAGCGATCAGTTCCGAAAACATGCTCAACACAAATAGCACGGCAAAGATCCACAGCGACCAGTAGCCACGGCGGTTGTGGCGAAAGCGGGCCCAGCGGGCCTGGTTGACGGGGCTTAAACGCGGCATCAGCGGCCCTCAAAATCGATTCGAGGATCGACCAGCGTATAGCTGATATCGCTGACAATATTCAGCAGCAGGCCAATCAGGGTGAAAATATAGAGCGTGCCAAACATTACCGGATAATCACGCGACACGGTGGCCTCATAGCCCAGCAGACCCAGGCCGTTGAGCGAGAACATCACCTCTATCAGCAGCGAGCCGGTAAAAAACATACTGATGAACGTGGCTGGAAATCCGGCGATCACCAGCAGCATGGCGTTGCGGAACACGTGTTTCCACATGATCTGCTTTTCGCTCACGCCCTTGGCGCGGGCGGTGACGACGTACTGCTTACGAATTTCATCGAGAAAGGCGTTTTTGGTCAACATGGTCAGGGCGGCAAACCCGCCTATGACGGTGGCCAGAACCGGCAGGGTGATATGCCAGAGATAGTCGGTTATTTTCTGGTACCAGGGCAACGTGCTGAAATCGGCGGAGACGAGCCCTCGCAGTGGGAAGAGGTCAAAATAACTTCCCCCGGCAAAAAAGACGATCAGCAGGACGGCAAACAGAAACGCCGGAATGGCATAGCCGATGATGATGAATGTGCTGCTCCAGATATCAAAGCGGCTGCCGTTATAAACTGCTTTGCGGATCCCGAGCGGAATCGAGACCAGATAGATGATCAGCGTTCCCCATAGCCCCAGCGTTATCGAAACCGGCAGGCTCTGCTTAATCAACGTCAACACTGACGCGCTGCGAAACAGACTGTCGCCGAAATCAAAGCGGATGTAATCCCAGAGCATTTTGAAATAGCGCTCGTGAATCGGTTTGTCAAAGCCGTAGCGATGGGTGATCTCGGCGATCACCTCCGGATCCAGACCGCGTCCGCCGCGGTAATGGCTTTCGCTTATATTCCCCACGCCGGTTCGCGCATGGCTCGCGCCCATGCCTTCACCGCCCCCGCCGGGCATGCCGCCGCTGTTGCCAAATTCAATGGCGGCAATCGCCTGATCGACCGGCCCACCGGGGGCGATTTGCACGATAAAAAAGTTAATCGTGATGATGGCCCACAGGGTGGGGATGACCAGCAGCAGACGGCGGAGAAGATACGCACCCATGATGATTCCTTATCGCCGCTCAGCGGGAAGTCTGGCGGCTTTGTTGACGTCATACCACCAGGTATCAAAGCCGAGGGAATAGACCGGGCGCACGGCAGGCACGGAGAACTTGTCCCAGCGCGCGAGGCGGTCTTCGCCCATGTACCACATCGGCAGCATGTAGTAATTCCAGGTTAACACTCTGTCGAGGGCGCGCCCAAGCGGCACGAGCTTTTCTTTATCTCCCTGCGCCGCCACAATTTTCGCAATCAGCGCATCAATCGCCGGGCTTTTTACGCCCGGAGCATTGTACGAGGAGTCGATGTAGCGGGAGGCCCAGGAGATTTGCAGGTCCGAGCTGGGCCACGGGTGCGCGGGCCACAGGCGCTGCATCATGTCGTAATCCCGGCTGCGCATGCGGCTGGTGATCTGGGCGTTATCGACCTGGCGAATGTTCATGGTTACGCCCAGACGCTCAAGATTATGCTTAAACGGCAGTACCCACTGATCGTTACCCCCCGACGAAAGCAGCAGTTCAAAGCTGAGAGGCTGACCCGTTTTGGCATTAACCCGTTTTTGATTCTTCAGGTGCCAGCCTGCATCATCCAGCAGCTTGCTGGCTTTCAGCAGGTTGTCGCGATCGTAACCGTCACCGTTTGACGCGGGCGGCTGAAAGACACGGGTGAACACCTGCGGGGGGAGCTCGGCTTTCAGCGGCGTCAGAAGGGCCAGTTCGTCCGCTTTCGGATAATCACGCGCGGCATACTCGGTATTTTGAAAATAACTGTTAGCGCGGCTGTAAGCGCCATAAAACAGCGCTTTGTTCATCCATTCAAAATCAAAGGCCAGGGTAATGGCTTCCCGCACCCGGCGGTCAGTAAATACCGGACGCTGAATATTAAACGCCAGCCAGCGCGTGTCCTGGGCAGACGCATTTTTGTGTTCGTCCTTAACGATATAGCCTTTGGCGAAATTTTTCCCGATATAGCGGGTCGCCCAGTTTTTGGCGCTGCTCTCTACGCGTAAATCGAAGGCACCGGCTTTGAACGCCTCAAACGCCACGTTATCGTCAAGGTAGTAGTCATAGCGAAGGGTGTCGAAGTTCCAGCGCCCGCGGTTTACCGGCAGGTCAGCCGCCCAGTAGTCTTTAACGCGGGAGTAGACCACATACTGCCCCATGCGCCAGTCGGTGATGCGATAGGGACCGCCTGCCAGCGGTGGCGTCGAGAGCGGGTCGCTTAGCTTATGATTCTTCCAGAACGATTCAGGCATCACGGGCAGCGAGAACAGACTAAGCATATTCTCTTTGTTCGGTTCGCTCAGCTCAATGCGTACGGTCAGCGGCGCAATGGCTCTGACTGACGCCCCCTTATAGACAATGCGGAACTGGGGAACGCCTTCGGTCATAAATTTATGAAAGGTGAAGGCGACGTCACTGGCCTTAACCGGTGTGCCATCGTGAAAACGTGCCCGGGGGTTCAGGGTGATTTCCGCCCAGGCGAAGTTATCGGCATAACGCACATTCCCGGCAATCAGCGGATAGTAGCTGCCGGGCTCATCATCAGACGTGACAAAGAGCGTATCGTAAAGCGATTCCGTTCGCGCCGCCGCCACCCCACGCAGGGCGAAGCGGTTAAAGTTGTCGAACGTTCCCGTGGCGGAAAGCGTGACCTTTCCGCCTTTCGGCGCGTCAGGGTTAACGTAATCGAAGTGGGTAAAATTGACGGCGTATTTCGGCTCGCCAATCACCGCGAAGGCGATATTTTCTTTGATGGCTTGCGCCTGGCTGGACAGGCTCGTGAATGCCAACATCAGCAACATAACGCGCATAAGCATCTCGCGGCGGCTCCCTCTTTTACAGACCGGCTCGGTTAAGCTGAATAATAAGTGACGCCGCAGGCAATGTGAAATTATTCACCGTCGGGTGACACGTCCGGTCGCCATTCACGGAACTGTGCCAGCGGCATCGGGCGGCTAATCCAGTATCCCTGCAGGAAGTTGACGCCATGTTCACGCAGCCAGGCGGCCTGTTCCGGCGTTTCCACCCCTTCGGCGACGGTCGACATATTCAGTCGCCTTGCCAGCGTGAGCACGGCATCCAGCACCGGCGAGGTTACGGTCTCGGTACCAATGGCATTCACGAAACCGCGGTCGATTTTGAGATAGTCCATGGTGAAATGCTCAAGATAAATTAGCGCACTGTGGCCCGTACCAAAATCATCAATGGCTATCTCAAAGCCTTCATTATGCAGCCACTCGAAGAGGCTGTTGGCTTCCCGATGGTTAAGCATGTCGCGCTCGGTAATTTCCAGCACGATCTGGAAGTAATCCGGCGGCAGTAGCGCTTTGAAGGTGCGCATATCGTCTTTGAAGCTTTCCGCATGCAGATGTCCGGGCGCAATGTTGATCCCCACTTTTGCTCCAGGGGGAAGAAGGGTCTGTAACACGGGGGCATCGTGAATAATCAGATCAAAGAGATGCAGCGTCAGCGGGACAATCAGCTTCTGCGCTTCAGCGAAGTTGATAAATGCATCTGGCGGAATTTCTCCCATTGTCGGATGTTTCCAGCGCATCAGCACTTCAAGCCCGGTCATCCGGAGCGATTTGGCATCAACGACGGGCTGATAAACCACATAAAACTGACCACGCTTAATGGCGCTTAAAATCTCTTTACCCGGATTGAGCCGAATGCTGAGGATGTAGTAATTGAGCGATCCGGCAGCAATACCGCATACCAGCCCGAAGAACAGGGCATAGAGAATTTCATCGCTGGTCCACGCGTCCGCATACAGTTTTATGGTCAGGGGGACCTCTTTCAGCGTCGCGGTGCGGGCCGGGATATCATGTAAATCATGCGCTTTGACTAGCCTGCTGGATCGCGTTGACAACGCATTATCACCAATAATGATGGCAATGCCCGCAAACTCGTCCTGACGCGCGGTATAGAGCAGGTAAGGCGTCAGATTGATATTCACCGAGGTGAACACACCGCCATCCTTCACTAACGGGTTACGGTACCAGATGGCAATCGCGGGTTTATTGGGCAACATCGGGGTGCCCGGTAGCAACGCCATATCGATCGGTTTACCGATGTGCAGCTCCGGTATCAGCTCCTCCATCGGAACATTCATCGGGCCGGTGGCCGATGAGCAAAATGCCATTTTGTCTCTTACCAGCAGGAAGGCGCGAACGTTAATGCTAAAGGCGGCGCGCGAGGTGAGCTCCTGATTGACCTCCTGGCAGGTGTTCAACGTGAGCGGCTGGAGAATATCGACAGCGTTTTTTAACTCATCGAAATAGCTCTCCATATAGATGGAGATATCGTGAATCAGGGTGTCGAATTTGGTTTCCCGCTTGTGGTAGCTCCAGAAAAACTGCAATGACCCGAGGAGCAGGGCGGCGATAAGACCCGTGATAATGCTGATGAACAGAATCTTGCGATTGCTGGAAAAGTAGCGGGTGAACATAGACGTCGTGATTCCTGAAATGCCGCTGGATGTATTCAGTGTAACGGGCAAAAAAAAACACTGCCGAAGCAGTGCTTTTTTCATCGTATCGCCAGCCAAGGGATAACCAACGATACAATTGTCATCTTAACTGCGGGTCAGAACACGGCGCGCTTCGTTGTAACGCTTCTTCCAGTACGGTTCGTTCATGCTGGAAATGGTCACACCGCTGCTGGTGGAGGCATGTACAAACTGGTCATTACCAATGTAGATGCCAACATGACGACCTGTAGAACCTGCGCGGAACAGAACTAAATCACCGGTGCGCAGTTTCGTACGTGAAATCGACTTGCCCATCTCCTGCTGTTCATACGTTGAACGCGGAAGGTCTAACCCAAACTGCTCACGGAACGTACGCTGTACAAAACCGGAACAATCAATACCTGTTTTTGTGCTGCCGCCAAGACGATAACGCACGCCTTTCCAGCTAGCATACTGGTCCATAATGCGGGACTTCACGTCCAGATTACGTACCATATTTTCAAATTCATCCTGAGAGGCTTGCAGTGACGAGGAATCTTCCATTCCCACAACACGCGTCTCAGGATGCATATTCTTTGCGGTGTTCGATGTACTACATGCAGACAACAGTACCGCGACTGCTATCGCCGGGATCCCCCGTAAGATATATCTCAGAAACGGTTGAGATTTGACCATTTTGTTTATTTTCCCTTGAAGTCCTTAACGACAAATATCGTTATAAAAATGCCAAACGTGACGAGACTAATTATCTGTTCACATTGAGACAATTCTTTCTGATCACATTTGTGGCACAGCGCACAAAATTATTCACCAGCGAAATCATTATCTCTATGGGGCAAAACGAGTTCGAGATTAACCGATTGCCCGGGGTATTGCGAGTAAAAAAAGCCTTTTTTTTATAAGAAATTGTGATACAGAAAGTAAAAATCCGTAATTGCTTAAAATACGGTCAGATCCGACGCGTTATCGCGCAATTGCTTCATTTTTATCATGAAACTGATGACAGGAATATGACAGCGCGAAACGATCGTGGCGGGAAGGCTATCAGGGATCATGTCGATCCCTGATGATTAACGTTAATTTGAGTTAGATGTTTGTTTAATTATTGTTGCTTTTTGCCCGGAAGATAGCGATCGAACAGGGCTATTATTCTGTCACTCAGTGGCGTCATCAGACACCACGGCAACGCAATCAGCGCAACGGAGAGCGAACCGACGGCAATATCGCTGAACCAGTGGGCGCCAATCATTACGCGCGGGAATGCAAAAACCACAAAAATAATCAGGGCTATTGCAAAGGCTTTTCTGCCGAAATAGCGAAGCATTATTGCGGAAAAAATAAGCAACATCATCCCGTGATCGCCGGGGAAACTGTCCTTCGACGCGTCTTTTGTCGGAATATGCAGCAGCTCGCTGACGCGATAAATATCGGTGAAGAATAGCGTTGGGCTTGAACGTTTAACCGGAATAATCGCGGTAGCCAGCTGGTTAATGATGACCGCGAACAGCAGCATCACCAGACCGATAATCAGAATGCGTCGACGTCCCGCGTTATCGGCTTTCAGCCAGAATGAGAGCATCAGGCAGCCCATGGCCAGCAGAGAGAAGCCGTCGAAGGCGCGGTTGTTGGTGAGAGCCACCAGCCACAGGAAGGCGTTGCTCTTAACCAGCTCCTGGTTGAAGAAGTGAAAAATGGTCGAATCCAGCGGGAACCAGAAACCATGATTCGCCGGGATATACCAGGAGAAGAAAAGCGCCAGACCGGCGACATTAAGCAGTAATATCAGGGGAAATCGCGTTGTCATAACATTCAGCATAGAGTGAAAACTGGGGCAACGTTAGCCGCCCGAACTTAAACGAATCTTCAACAGGCTGGACTGCAGGGCATTCCAGTCGGTGTTAACCGCACTAATTAACTCTATACGGCTGTCCGGCGGCGCCACGTTTTGCGTTTCAATGAAGAAATCGTCGCCCTGGCGGTTAATCCGTACCAGTCCATCCGGCGTGCGCATAATCCCTTTCACGCGATCGACGGGGGCAAGTCTGGCCCACTCCAGGATCCCAATGGTGTCGAAGACTGTTTCAGCATCAAAGATCCAGCCGCAGGCCTGATATCCCTGACCGCTATTCAGATTGCGGCGCCAGCGCTGATGCTCCGGCAGACTGAGGGCAGCCAGACCCTGCTTAACCGGATGACTGTGCGCGTGCTCCGCGCTGGCGGGCAGCTCGGTGAGGTTCAGACGAGGAAGATCAAGCAGGGCGCTGTCTATTTTCCCCTGGGTGGTCTGTACCCGCGTACGATTACCGCCGAAATGCTGCCACCACGCTTCCAGTGCCGCCTGACTTTCAGCCGTGGCGCGATCTTCTTTATTGGCGACGATAATGTCAGCCGAGGCGAGCTGGTCGCGGAAGTTCTCATTGGCGACGGCTTTTTCATCGAGCAACTGGCGTGGATCGAGCAGACACAGGGTGGCGCGCAGATCGATCCACGGCTCGTAAACCGGGGCGGTCAGTAGATCGAGGATCTGCTTCGGGTGGCCCAGTCCGGTGGGTTCAATCAGCAGGCGGTCGGGTTTGCCCTGACGCAGCAGCGTGTTGAGTCCCACCTGCATTGGCAGGCCATTGACGCAGCACATGCATCCGCCGGGGATCTCTTTAATCATCGCGCCGCTGGATGACAGCAGTGCGCCATCAATGCCTACCTCGCCAAATTCATTGACCAGCACGGCCCATTTCTCGGCCGGATCTTTAGTTGCCAGCAGGTGAAGAATGGAGGTGGTTTTTCCGCTGCCGAGAAAACCGGTGATGAGGTTGGTTTTGGTCACGTGCGCTCCGGGAGAGAAGGGTGATGCGATAACACTGTTCTCTTATCCTGACGAAAAACGTGACCAATGAGAAGGGGAAGGGCGAACGGAGACCCTTTCCGTTCGCGTTAAGCGCAATAAACGTTAAATATTTAACGTTTCAATAACAGCCTGACGCGCGCCGTGGCGGCTGATTCGCTGGTAGGCCTGGTTAACCGCCTCAACAAAAACGTGGTTTTGCGCCAGATCGTGGCCAAAGACTTCACTCAGCCCCAGCAGCGCGTTGACGCGATCGGCCTCGTCACTGGCATCAACAACCGTACGAATTTTATCGCTGAGGGGATCGCGAACATCAATCGCGTTGCCACGGTCGTCGGTGCCGCTGACGTAGCGTATCCAGCCGGCCACGCCGAGCGCCAGCAGTGGCCACGGCGTTTTTCGCTCAAGATGGATGCGGATCCCGTCCAGCATGCGCTGGGGCAATTTCTGGCTACCGTCCATCGCGATTTGCCAGGTACGGTGCTGGAGAGCCGGGTTAGCAAAGCGTTCGAGCAGGCTATCGGCGTAGGCGGTGAGGTCGACATCCTGAATACGTAATGTGGGCGCCTGTTCGTCGAGCATGAGCCGACGGGCGGCATTACGGAAAGAGGGATCCTCCATACATTCATTAATGTGCGCATAGCCCGCGAGATACCCGAGGTACGCCAGGAAAGAGTGGCTGCCGTTGAGCATGCGTAGTTTCATCTGCTCCCACGGCAGTACATCCTGCACCATCTGGACACCTGCCACTTCCCACTCGGGACGGCCCGCGACAAAGTTATCTTCCACCACCCACTGAATAAACGGTTCGCAACTGATGGCGCACGGATCTTCAACGCCGAGCGCTTCGGTGATTTCCGCAAGCGAAGCGTCAGTCGCGGCGGGGACAATCCTGTCGACCATCGTGCCCGGAAAACTGACGTGGCTTTCGATCCACTCCGCCAGCGCAGCGGAACGTTTTTGCGCCATGCCCAGCACCGCGTTTTTCACTACGTGCCCGTTATCCGGGATATTGTCGCAGGAGAGCACGGTAAAGGCGGGCAGGCCACGCTCGTGGCGGCGATGGAGCGCTTCGACCAGAATCCCCGGGGCAGAATGCGGTTCAGTCGGATTTTCAAGGTCGTGGACGATTCGCGCGTTGTGCAGATCCAGTTTACCGGTCGCAGGATCGATGCAATAGCCTTTCTCGGTGATGGTGAGCGACACAATCGCGACCTGCGGCTCACAAAATTTCTCAATAATGGCGGACAGGGAGTCCAGCTTTGCGTTCAGGCATTCATGGACGGCGCCGACGATAATCGGCTGATTGCCGTCTGCACCTTTCTCCAGCACGGTAAACAGATGATCCTGCGCGCGCAGCTGGCTCATCAGCACATCACCGCTAAAGAGGCTGATCTCACAGATCCCCCAGTCGCCGCCTTTTTCATTCAGCACCCGGTTTGTTAACAAGGCCTGATGCGCGCGGTGAAAGGCGCCAAAGCCAAAATGAACGATGCGGGAGCGTAACTGCGCGCGATCGTAGCGAGGTTGCTGAACGTGAGCAGGCAGCGAGGTGGAGGCAATTGTCTTCATGAAATACACACCTGATTAACCATTAATTAACAATGCCAGTGTAAAGTTATATGACAACAAATAAAATTGGTGAGCCGTAAATATCCCGGTTCTGTGAGTTTGATCAATCAATGTGTGGCGGTGTATTGACCCTTTATGGCAAACATGTATGGTAGTCGTCATCGCATTAACATGTATTGGTATAACAACTTGAGGGGTGGGGTAATGGAACAAACCTGGCGTTGGTACGGGCCGAACGATCCGGTTTCTCTTGATGATGTGCGTCAGGCTGGCGCAACGGGTGTTGTCACGGCGCTGCATCACATTCCTAACGGTCAGGTCTGGCCGGTGGAGGAAATTAAACAGCGCCAGGCCCTGCTGGCGGAGAAGGGATTAACCTGGTCTGTCGTGGAAAGTATTCCGGTTCATGAGGATATCAAAACCCATACCGGGGAGTATCAGACCTGGATTGCGAACTATCAGCAGAGCATTCGTAACCTTGCGGCCTGCGGCATTGATACCGTCTGCTATAACTTCATGCCGATCCTGGACTGGACGCGCACTGACCTTGAATATCAGATGCCGGACGGTTCAAAAGCGCTGCGTTTCGATCAGATTGCCTTTGCGGCATTCGAACTGCACATTCTGAAGCGTCCGGGCGCCGAAGCGGACTATACCGCGGAAGAGCAGCAGCAGGCGCTGGCGTGGTTTAACGCGGCAAGCGACGCGGACATTGAAAAGCTGACCCGCAATATTATTGCTGGCCTGCCGGGTGCGGAAGAGGGATACACGCTGGATCAGTTCCGCGCGCGTCTGGCGGAGTACGGCGATATTGATAAGCACCAGCTGCGTGAAAACATGGCGTACTTCCTGCGCGCCATTGTTCCTGTGGCGGAAGAGGTTGGGGTTCGCCTGGCCGTACACCCGGACGATCCACCGCGTCCGATCCTCGGCCTGCCGCGTATCGTCTCCACGATTGAAGATATGCAGTGGCTGAAGGAGACGGTTAACAGCATCTACAACGGTTTTACCATGTGTACCGGCTCCTACGGCGTGCGTGCGGATAACGATCTGGTGCGGATGATTGAAACCTTTGGCGATCGTATCCACTTCACGCATCTGCGTGCGACCTGTCGTGAAGAGAACCCAAAAACCTTCCACGAAGCCGCGCACCTGGGCGGTGATGTGAATATGGTTGCGGTGGTGGACGCTATTCTGGCGGAAGAGGCGCGTCGTAAGCAGGCGGGCGATGTACGTCCTATTCCATTCCGTCCCGATCACGGCCACCAGATGCTCGACGATCTGCGTAAGAAAACCAACCCTGGCTATTCGGCAATTGGCCGTCTGAAAGGGATGGCGGAAGTGCGCGGTGTGGAGCTGGCGCTGAAGATGACGAAGTATCCGGAGCTTCTGTAAGCGAAATTACCGGGTGGCGGCTTCGCCTTACCCGGCCTACAAAAACACAAAAACCGGCTTCAGGGCCGGTTTTTCGTAGGCCCGGTAAGCGTAGCGCCACCGGGCAAAAGCCGCAATCAGTCAGCACGACCCATATAACGTTTTTCTTCGATATGGATGCGGATTTTCTCGCCCGCGGAGAGGTATTCCGGTACCTGCACAACCAGACCGGTTGTCAGGGTAGCCGGTTTGTTGCGGGCGCTCGCAGATGCGCCTTTGATGCCTGGTGCCGTTTCAACGATTTCCAGATCGACAGTCTGAGGCAGTTCCAGCGCCAGCAGCACGCCATCCCATGTCAGAACCTGCATATCAGGCATACCGCCTTCAGGAATGAACAGCAGCTCTTCTTCAATCTGATCTTTGGTGAAGATGTACGGGGTGTAATCTTCTTTGTCCATGAACACATATTCGTTGCCGTCGATGTAGGAGAAATCAACGTAGCGACGGGTCAGGGTGACGGTATCAACGATATCGTCACCTTTAAAGCGCTCTTCCACTTTCAGGCCGGTACGGACATCGGCGAAACGCATTTTGTACAGCGTTGCTGCGCCACGGGCGCTCGGGGCCTGAATGTCGATATCTTTCACAATCAGCAATTTGCCGTTGTAATTCAGTACCATACCTTTCTTAATTTCGTTCGCTCTTGGCATTGCAGTAATCCTGTTTACGGGAGGTAAAAAATATCGCGCCAAATTACTCGTGCGCGGCCTTTCAGGCAAGAGGAATTCGTGGCTTTTGCTATCAATACACAAAAGGTGTTACTGTGCGCGCGATGCCCGACTGAGCGGGCGTTCGTCAGCGAAGAGAGCATTTATGGATTGCCGTCCAGATTGTGGCGCGTGCTGTACTGCACCGTCCATTTCAAGTCCCATTCCAGGAATGCCCGAAGGCAAGCCTGCCAATACCCGCTGCGTTCAGCTCTCAGAGACTAACCTGTGTATGATCTTTGGCTCACCGTTGCGCCCGAAGGTCTGTTCCGGGCTTCAGCCCTCAGCCGAAATGTGCGGCACCACGCGTGAGCAGGCGATGACGTACCTGCTTGAGCTGGAAGCGCTCACCGCGCCTTAAACGTCTTTAATCTTCGCCAGACAGCCAAGCGTCAGCGTGCACATCACCAGCGCAATCCAGAACACGGTGTGATAGTTCCAGATCTCAGCCACGACGCCGGCCATTGAACCGGCGATAATCCAGCCCACGCGGGTGGTATTGGTATACAGGGTCGTGGCGGAGCCTGCCTGGCCCGGCATCAGATCCTGGAAGTAGAGCATGCCTATCCCGGCGAGAATGCCGATATAAATGGCGTTCAGCAGCTGTAAAGCCAGCAACAGCCCCGGCGTGTGAGCCGTCAACATACCAATATAGAACAGCAGGCCAGCGACGGCGGCGATACGCATTAAAAAACGCTTTCCGAAACGCTTCGCGTAGTAACCCGCGATGAGCATGGTTGGGATCTCAAGCCCGGCGGCGGTGCCCATCATAATGCCCGCCAGCTTTTCCGGCAGATGCAGTTCATCAATAATAAACAGCGGCATGTTGATGATATACAGGCTATTGGTGCCCCACATCAGCGTGCAGATAATAAAGAGAAGCAGGGCATCGCGGCGGTTACGGCGCGGCGCTTCCAACACGCCCGTTGACACTTTGGGCTCTTTGCGCATTGACGGCAGAAAGAACCACACCAGCGCGCCGCAGACGACAAACGCAACGGCCGCGCTCAGGTACATCACCGTAAAGCCAAAACCCATCGCCAGCGCGTAAGCCAGCGGCGGCCCTATCACCCATGCCAGCGACACCTGAGCACGCATAACAGAGCTGAACATCACCGCTTCGCGTCCGGTATGGTCGGCGTGCTCGCGGGCAAGGGCGAACATCTGTGGGTTCGCCGTCGAGCCAAAGCTGCTCAGGAACACGCCGATGAACAGCAAAATAAAATAGTTACGGTTCCAGGCAAACAGAACGCAGGCCAGTACACCGAGCAGGCAGCAGAAAACGATCAGGCTTTTACGATCGCCTTTTCTGTCGGAGCGCCCTGCCAGAAACTGACTGACGAGGATGCCGATGATGGCGCTTCCAGTAAAAAAGAAGCCGACCATTGCCGGACGGGCGTGGACTTCATTGGTCAGAAATAAACTCAGCGTCGGCGTCTGTAACGCACCGGCAATACCCGTGAAGAAGGCAACAATGAGGAATGCCGCAGAGGTCAAATCAAAGGGCTTCGGCGAGGCAGCCGCAGGGGTGTTATGCATGTTTTATAATTAGCGAGTAACAGAGAGGGAGCGGAGTTTACGCCGTCAGCTAAAAAATAAACAGTGGCTGCGGTCAATGATGCCACGAAAAATCAAAATGGCATTTCATCTTGCATCCTCCCCGGCTGACCTTAGCTGAAACTGACTTGCTGAACTTCAGCAAAATTCAGCTGAAGGAATAAGAAATGTGCTGTATCTCTAAATTCTGACATCAGAAATACGAGTTTACTTGCAAGGAATTGCAGAAAGCGCAAGACTTTTTGAAACGTTTCAGCGCTATCTTGTTTTAACAAACGGAGCAGGCTAGCGCATTTTTTCTCATTTAAGCTGAAACGATTCAAGTTCAGCAGGAGAGGAGAACCATGTTCCAGTTATCTGTTCAGGATATCCACCCGGGCGCTCAGGCCGGGGATAAAGAAGAGGCTATTCGCCAGGTTGCCGCTGCACTTGTGCAGGCGGGTAACGTCGCGGACGGCTACGTAAACGGCATGCTGGCGCGCGAGCAGCAGACCTCAACCTTCCTCGGCAACGGCATTGCCATTCCGCACGGCACGACGGACACCCGCGATCAGGTGCTGAAAACCGGCGTTAAGGTTTATCAGTTCCCGCAGGGCGTGCTCTGGGGCGAGGGGCAGGTGGCCTATGTGGCTATCGGTATCGCGGCCAGCAGCGACGAACACTTAGGCCTGCTGCGTCAGCTGACGCACGTCCTGAGCGATGACGCGGTGGCTGAACAGCTCAAATCCGCCACGACAGCGGAAGAGCTGCGCGCCTTGCTGATGGGCGAAAAACAGAGTGAAGCGCTGAAACTGGATAATGAAACGCTAACGCTGGACGTGGTTGCCTCCGACCTGGTGACGCTGCAGGCGCTAAACGCGGGTCGCCTGAAGGAAGCCGGCGCGGCGGATGCCACCTTCGTAACGCGTGTGATCAACGATAAGCCGTTGAATCTGGGGCAGGGTATCTGGCTGAACGACAGTGCTGAAGGCAACTTGCGCAGTGCTATCGCCGTGAGCCGCGCGGCCAGCGCGTTTGACGTAGACGGCGAACGTGCGGCCATGCTGGTGACCGTGGCGATGAACGATGAACAGCCGGTTTCCGTGCTGAAACGTCTGGGCGATCTGCTGTTGAACAACAAAGCTGAAAAACTGCTGAACGCTGATGCCTCCACCTTGCTGGCACTGCTGACCAGTGATGATGCGCTGACGGATGACGTGCTGACCGCAGAGTTCGTGGTGCGTAACGAACACGGCCTGCATGCCCGTCCCGGCACCATGCTGGTGAATACCATTAAACAATTCGAAAGTGAGATCACCGTGGCGAATCTTGATGGCACGGGCAAACCGGCCAACGGCCGTAGTCTGATGAAAGTTGTCGCGCTGGGCGTGAAGAAAGGTCACCGTCTGCGCTTCACCGCGCAGGGTGCGGATGCTGAACAGGCGTTGAAAGCGATTGGCGATGCCATCGCCGCGGGTCTGGGGGAGGGCGCATAATGAGCAGACGTGTTGCGACTATTACGCTGAACCCGGCTTATGACCTGGTGGGGTTTTGCCCGGAAATTGAGCGCGGCGAAGTAAACCTCGTGCGTACCACTGGCCTGCATGCTGCGGGTAAAGGGATTAACGTCGCGAAAGTGCTCAAGGATCTCGGTATCGATGTCACCGTGGGGGGATTCCTCGGTAAAGATAACCAGGATGGTTTCCAGCAGCTGTTCAGCGAGCTGGGCATTGCTAACCGTTTTCAGGTTGTTCAGGGCCGTACCCGTATCAACGTTAAGCTGACGGAGAAAGACGGTGAAGTGACCGATCTGAACTTCTCCGGCTTTGAGGTGACTCCGTCCGACTGGGAGCGTTTTGTGAACGATTCCCTGACCTGGCTGGGCCAGTTCGACATGGTATGCGTCAGCGGCAGTCTGCCGTCCGGCGTGAGCCCGGAAGCGTTCACCGACTGGATGACGCGCCTGCGCAGCCAGTGCCCATGCATTATTTTTGACAGCAGTCGCGACGCGCTGGTTGCGGGTCTGAAAGCCTCTCCATGGCTGGTGAAGCCAAATCGCCGTGAACTGGAGATCTGGGCCGGTCGTAAGCTGCCAGAATTAAAAGATGTGATTGACGCTGCCCATGCGCTGCGCGAGCAGGGTATCGCTCATGTGGTGATTTCGCTTGGGGCTGAAGGGGCGTTGTGGGTTAACGCGTCCGGCGAATGGATCGCCAAACCGCCATCGGTTGACGTTGTCAGCACCGTTGGTGCAGGGGATTCCATGGTTGGCGGCCTGATTTATGGTCTGCTGATGCGTGAATCCAGTGAACATACTTTACGTCTTGCCACCGCCGTTGCAGCCCTGGCCGTCAGCCAGAGCAATGTCGGTATTACCGATCGTACCCAGTTAGCCGCGATGATGGCGCGCGTTGACTTAAAACCTTTTAACTAACAGCAGGAGAGGAATAATGAAAACGCTGCTGATCATTGACTCCGGTCTCGGACAGGCTCGCGCCTATATGGCGAAGACCCTGCTGGGCGCGGCGGCACAAAAAGCGCATCTGGAGATTATCGATAATCCAGGTGATGCAGAACTGGCCATTGTCCTGGGCGATAAAATCCCGGCTGACAGTGCGCTGAATGGCAAAAAAGTGTGGCTGGGCGATATTAATCGTGCGGTGGCCCACCCGGAACTGTTCCTGAGTGAAGCGAAAGGTCATGCGTCTGTTTACAGCGCGCCTGTCGCCACTGCACCGGTTGCTGCAGCAGGACCGAAACGCATTGTCGCGGTGACGGCCTGTCCGACGGGGGTGGCTCACACCTTCATGGCGGCTGAAGCCATTGAAACCGAAGCGAAAAAACGCGGCTGGTGGGTAAAAGTTGAAACGCGTGGCTCTGTGGGCGCGGGCAACGCTATCACCCCTGAAGAAGTGGCGGAAGCCGATCTGGTGATTGTGGCGGCGGATATCGAAGTGGATCTGGCGAAATTTGCCGGTAAGCCGATGTACCGTACCTCAACCGGCCTGGCGCTGAAAAAAACCGCGCAGGAGTTTGATAAAGCACTGGTGGAAGCGAAGCCGTATCAGGCTACCGGTACCGCGCAGACCGCGACGGAAGGGAAGAAAGAGTCAGCAGGCGCCTATCGTCACTTGCTGACCGGTGTCTCTTACATGCTGCCAATGGTGGTCGCGGGTGGTTTGTGTATTGCGCTGTCATTCGCATTTGGTATTACCGCGTTTAAAGAACAAGGGACGCTGGCTGCAGCATTGATGCAGATCGGTGGTGGTTCTGCGTTCGCGCTGATGGTACCTGTTCTGGCGGGCTTTATTGCCTTCTCCATCGCTGACCGTCCTGGCCTGACGCCGGGACTTATCGGCGGTATGCTGGCCGTCAGCACCGGCTCCGGATTTATCGGCGGTATCATTGCCGGTTTCCTGGCGGGTTACGTCGCGAAGCTTATCAGCGCGAAGCTGAAGCTGCCGCAGAGTATGGAAGCGCTGAAACCGATCCTGATTATCCCGCTGATTTCCAGTCTGGTGGTCGGGCTGGCGATGATTTACCTGATTGGTAAGCCGGTTGCAGGTATCCTCGCGGGCCTGACTCACTGGCTGCAAACCATGGGTACCGCGAATGCGGTACTGCTGGGTGCGATCCTCGGGGGCATGATGTGTACCGATATGGGTGGCCCGGTGAACAAAGCGGCGTACGCTTTCGGTGTTGGCCTGCTGAGTACCCAGACCTACGCGCCGATGGCTGCCATTATGGCCGCAGGTATGGTGCCTCCGCTGGCACTGGGTCTGGCCACGATTATCGCGCGTCGTAAATTCGACAAAGCGCAGCAGGAAGGGGGTAAAGCGGCGCTGGTACTGGGTCTGTGCTTTATCACCGAAGGGGCGATTCCATTTGCCGCCCGTGATCCAATGCGTGTTCTGCCGTGCTGTATCGTTGGTGGCGCGGTGACCGGCGCTATCTCCATGGCGATTGGCGCAAAACTGATGGCACCACACGGCGGTCTGTTTGTCCTGCTGATCCCTGGCGCCATCACACCGGTACTGGGTTACCTGCTGGCGATTGTTGCGGGTACGCTGGTGGCAGGTCTCTCTTACGCGGTGCTCAAACGTCCTGAAGCGGACGTGGTGGCGAAAGCGGCGTGATATAAATCCCCTCTCCCAGGGCAGAGAATTCTCTGCCCTTTTTTATTTCTGCATTTTGTGCCCTGTCTCTCAGGTTTTCCTGCCTTCCCGAATTATATCCGCTAAAAAATGTGATTCTGTTCATAACTACTCGCTTTAGCGCTTGCAGCCAGATTCCGTTTGATCAAAACATGCGCAATACAAACAGATGTTTGTTTACAAACATAAGCTCTAATAGATTTTGGTGTCGTTAATCGCGACATCATTACTATGGCAATGCTTTGCCGGAGGGTGTGCTATGCGCAAAAAGGAATACATAGTAACAATCGGTTCAGCCAATATGGATGTGGCCGGATATTCACATGATTCACTCAATTATGCTGACTCCAATCCAGGGCGGATAAAATTTTCTCCCGGCGGCGTGGGAAGAAATATTGCCCATAATCTTTCATTGCTGGGTAAAGCATCATGGCTACTCACTGCCGTAGGCCAGGATTTTTACGGTGAAATGTTATTAACACAAACCAGTCAGAGTGGTGTCCACGTAGAAAAAAGTCTGTGTGTGCCCGGTGAAAATACATCCTGTTATTTATCACTGCTCGATAACACGGGTGAAATGTTAGTAGCTATCAATGATATGAGTATTTCCGAACATATTTCTGCCCGTTTTTTAACGCAACATGCCGATTTCATTCATCACGCATCAGCAGTTGTTGCCGACTGTAATATCAGTGAGGAGGCACTGGTCTGGATACTCGAAAATGCCGGCGGCGTACCGGTATTTGTAGATCCGGTATCCGCCTGGAAATGTATCAAAATTCGCAATCATCTCGACAAAATCCACACGCTGAAACCCAACCGACTGGAAGCCGAAACCCTCAGTGGGATTGCGCTTTCCGGACGTGACGACGCTGCGGATGTTGCCGCCTGGTTCCATACGCATGGGCTAACGCGGCTGGTACTCAGCATGGGGGGGGATGGTGTTTACTACAGTCACGCCAACGGGGAGCATGGGTGGGCATTACCTGTTAAAACGCAGGTCATTAATGTGACCGGTGCAGGCGACGCCATGATGGCCGGGCTGGTCTCCTGCTGGGTGGATGGTTTGTCATTTATTGATTCCGTACGTTTCGCGCAGGGTTGCTCATCCATGGCGCTTGCCTGTGAATATACCAATAACCCTGATTTATCTGTTGAAAACGTTATTTCCTTACTGGAGAAATCCGCATGTCTGAATTAACACTGAATGCTGAATTACTGCAAATCTCACCAGAGGTACAGGACGCGCTTAAAAATAAAAAGCCGGTCGTCGCGCTCGAATCCACCATTATTTCTCATGGGATGCCTTTCCCACAAAATGCACAAACGGCAATTGAGGTCGAACAAACCATTCGTCAGCATGGCGCTGTTCCGGCAACTATTGCCATTATTGGCGGAATAATGAAAGTAGGCTTGAGTAAAGATGAAATTGAGTTATTGGGGCGCGAAGGGCACAGCGTCACAAAAGTCAGTCGCCGGGATTTACCGTTTGTCGTAGCAGCCAAAAAAAATGGTGCAACAACGGTTGCCTCCACCATGATTATTGCGGCGCTGGCCGGAATTAAAGTTTTTGCAACCGGGGGAATCGGTGGTGTTCATCGTGGTGCTGAACGCACGTTTGATATTTCTGCCGATCTTCAGGAGCTGGCACATACCAATGTCACGGTGGTGTGTGCGGGCGCGAAATCTATTCTCGATCTGGGGCTCACCACCGAATATTTAGAAACTTTTGGTGTCCCGCTAATTGGCTACCAGACAACCTCTCTTCCGGCATTTTTCTGTCGTACCAGTCCATTTGACGTGAGCATTCGTCTCGATACCGCAGAAGAGATTGCCCGCGCCATGCTCGTGAAGTGGCAGACGGGTCTGAACGGCGGACTGGTGGTGGCCAATCCGATTCCTGAATCGTTCGCTATGGCAGAAGGCAAAATTAACGCAGCCATCGATCAGGCGGTACGAGAAGCTGAAGAGCAGGGCATCGTGGGCAAAGAAAGCACGCCTTTCCTGCTGGCCCGGGTGGCCGATCTGACCGGTGGCGACAGCCTGAAGTCCAACATCCAACTGGTCTTCAACAACGCCGTGCTGGCCTGCGAGATAGCGAAAGCCTATCAACGTCTCGCCTGTTAAAGCCGTTCAGTCAGCATGCTGTCGACCACCAGGGGCAAACACAACTGAGGCCCGGCGACAACGCCGGGTTTACTGGCATGAAGGGAATTCGTTATGGATATCATGAGAAGTGTTGTGGGGATGGTAATTTTACTGGCAATTGCGTTCCTGTTGTCAGTCAATAAAAAGCGTATCAGCCTGCGTACCGTGGGGGCTGCGCTGGTTCTGCAGATCGCCATCGGTGGGATTATGCTCTATTTTCCTCCCGGTAAATGGCTTGTTGAGCAGGCCGCGCTGGGCGTACACAAAGTCATGTCCTACAGTGATGCAGGGAGCGCCTTTATCTTTGGCTCGCTGGTAGGGCCGAAAATGGATGTTCTGTTTGATGGGGCGGGGTTCATCTTCGCGTTTCGTGTGTTACCTGCCATTATTTTTGTCACCGCCCTGATCAGCCTGCTCTATTACATCGGCGTGATGGGGCTGCTTATCCGGTTTCTTGGCGGTATTTTCCAGAAAGCACTGCACATCAGTAAGATCGAATCCTTTGTTGCCGTGACCACCATCTTTCTTGGGCAAAACGAGATCCCGGCAATTGTGAAGCCGTTTATTGAGCGTCTTAACCGCAATGAACTGTTCACCGCGATCTGTAGCGGTATGGCATCGATTGCTGGCTCGATGATGATTGGTTATGCCGGAATGGGCGTGCCGATTGATTATCTGCTCGCCGCATCGCTGATGGCCATTCCGGGGGGGATCCTGTTTGCGCGTATACTCAGTCCGGCTACGGAAGCGTCAAACGTCACTTTTGATAACCTGTCATTCACTGAAACCCCACCGAAAAGCATTATTGAAGCTGCCGCGAGCGGGGCGATGACCGGGCTAAAAATTGCTGCGGGTGTTGCAACGGTAGTGATGGCGTTTGTCGCTATCATTGCACTGATCAACGGCATGATTGGCGGCATTGGTGGCTGGTTTGGTTACGAACACGCCACGCTTGAAGGGATTTTTGGTTATGTTCTGGCTCCTCTGGCCTGGATTATGGGGGTTGACTGGCATGAAGCAACGCTTGCCGGAAGCCTGATCGGTCAGAAGCTGGCAATCAATGAGTTTGTGGCCTACCTCAATTTCTCACCGTATCTGCAAACGGCAGGCTCTCTGGATGTAAAAACCATCGCTATTATCTCTTTCGCCCTCTGCGGTTTCGCCAATTTTGGATCCATTGGCGTTGTCGTCGGCGCATTTTCCGCCATTGCGCCACAGCGGGCGCCCGAAATAGCGCAGTTGGGAATGCGGGCCCTGGCAGCAGCCACGCTTTCCAATCTCATGAGCGCGACGATTGCGGGTTTCTTCATCAGTTTATAAAGAATGACCCAGGCATTATGCCTGGGTTGTATTGAGCAGATAGAGTGCGTTATTAGCGGAAAGGGCAGGATTATTGAGGCTGACGCTGGCGCGTGATAAGGCAGCACACGCCATCGCGAAATTCGCACCGTCACGAAAATCGCTCCCTTCCAGAAAACTATAGAGAAGGCCCGCCATAAAACCGTCATCCGCGCCAAAACCGTCCACGACAGGATGCGCAGGCGGGAAGAGACGAAATTGTTCGCCATTCTTCTGGCTACAAAAAACCGATTCATCCTTCATGTAAACATAAACATGCTGAACCCCTTGCTGATGCAGAAAATCCGCTGCGCGGGCCAGGTCAGCATCGGTAATAACGGGATTGCCCCAGAGGATCTCAATTTCCTTTTGGGTCGGCTTTAGGGTATGGATCCGTGAATACCAGGTCTTAATTTTTTCCGCTTTGAATTCAGAAACGGTATCAATAAAGACCGGAATATCATCCGCTATGGTGAAGACCCACTCCATCGCTTCCGGGGTGAGGTTGCAATCGGCAAGTATCACCCCGGCGTGACGGAGCAGATCCCGCGAGTTGTCCAGCAGTTGCGGCGTCAGCTTTTGCAGAATCTGTGTATCGTTTATCGCCAGCACCGTTTCATCCTGCTGGTTTGCGACGGAGAGGTAGGTTGACGTGTTATGTCCGTGTAAGCGGATACAGCTGGAGACATTTACCCCCGCCTGACGCGTTTGCTCAAGCAGTGTTTCGCCGTAAAAATCACTGCCTACCGCTGAAATTAAATGGACGTCTCTTCCCAGCAAGGCAAGATTATGCGCGATATTACGGCCCACGCCGCCAGCGGAACAGTGAATGCTGCCCGGATGAGAGGCAGATTGCGGATAGTGGATTTCCGCCGTGCCGCGAATATCCATATTGATGGCGCCGACCACCACGCAATACTCCCGTTCGGTGAGGATATATCCTTTACCTTTGATCATCCCCTTGCGCATCAGATCCATAATATGTGCCGCGACACGCGAACGGCTGATCTGCAAAATATCGGCGATTTCGTTTTGCTGAATAAGGGGATTACGCCGCAGGATCTTGAGTATCTGCTTCTCTCTTTCGTTCATTCTTACGCAACCGCCTGTTCTGTCTGCTGTGCCTTCAGCCAGGCGATCTCTTCCGCCCAGATATCCGGGTTAATGGTTTCCAGCACCATGGGGATCCCATCGAAACGGGCATCCTGCATGATAAAGCGGAACGCATCATGGCCGATATTACCCTCGCCCAGGCTGTGGTGGCGGTCAACGCGGCTGCCAAAGGCGCTTTTCGCATCGTTCAGGTGCATACCGCGCAGATACTTAAAGCCAACAATGCGCCCGAACTCGTCGAAGGTGTTTTTCGTGGCTTCGGTGGTGCGCAGGTCATAACCGGCGGCAAAGGCGTGGCAGGTATCAATGCACACGCCCACGCGGGATTTATCTTCCACCCCGTCAATAATGGCCGCCAGATGTTCAAACTTAAAGCCGAGGTTGCTGCCCTGACCGGCGGTATTCTCAATCACCGCCGTCACGCCTTTGGTTTTATCCAGGGTGATGTTGATGGATTCGGCAATGCGCGCCAGACAGGCATCTTCGTCGATCTGCATCAGATGGCTACCCGGATGGAAGTTCAGCAGCGTCAGCCCCAGCTGTTCGCAGCGCTGTACTTCATCGAGAAACGCTTCGCGGGACTTCTCCAGCGCGTCCTGTACCGGATGTCCGAGGTTGATCAGGTAGCTGTCATGGGGGAGGATCTGACCCGGCCCGTAGTGGTATTTCTCACAGGCGGCTTTGAAATCATCAATCACATCCGTGGTGAGCGGCGCGGCGCGCCACTGGCGCTGGTTTTTGGTGAACAGGGCGAAAGCGGTCGCCTCAATTTCGGCGGCGCGAATGGCAGCATTGGCAAGGCCACCTGCAGCGCTGACGTGCGCTCCAACATATTTCATAAAGGGACTCCTGTTAAACCCACCATCGAAAAGGGCAATAATAGCGGATCTAAAAGGGGTTTACGTTATTGAATGTGCAGTCCGTTGATGATGAGACCTTTAAGATAGGGCGTTCGTTGGAATGTCTGCTGGACAGTTTGGTCCAGTAGCCATTCTTGATCGGGGGCAATGGCGTCTCTGGATGAGATCGTATCAAACGGCATGTAGAAAGCAGGAAGCAGTGTAAGCCGTTCGAGTTGTTTCTCGTATTCGATTTCAGGAATGGGGAGTTGGATATCCCTTTTTAGCCCTGGATCATCATAGAACGATATCCAGTCATCCAGCAGTGTTCTATCGCCCGTTATAGCCGTGTAATTAATAAGCGCTATTGAGTAGGCGTCACGCTCCGCACCGTAGCATCGTTCGTTGGCTCTTCTGTATAAATCCCAGATTGCTTTTTTTCTAACCTCAACCGACTGTGATTGAAGCCAGAAGTCAAACCAGTTGGCTTCAATTTTTCTAAACCGATCGCAGACATTTAGGCGATGCTCAAGTACTTCTCTGGCGCGAAGTTGTGCTGCTTCAAGATCATCAACTGGATTAGCGTATGCTTGTCGTGTCGACGTTATTACAAGGAGGGTGAATAATAAATTAACGAAACGCACGATCCATGCACCTCCAGAAGTCAAGATCTTTACCGGTGGAAGAATATCCAGTTCCGAAAATGACTTTTTCCTTAAAATGACACAAAGACAAACAGTTCAGCAGAGATTATTCATCTCTACTGAGCTGTTGATGGCAATTAGGAATTTTTCAGATTTTATTAATGTTTTTGGAATCAATGCATTAACGCATCACGCAGTGCACCAGCAGGTTAATCGCGCCGCCACCGACAATCAGCCAGATGAAAAGCACCAGCGCCATCAGCAGCGGTTTCGCACCGGCTTTTTTCAGCGCACTGACGTGGGTGGTCACCCCCAGCGCCGCCATGGCCATCGCCAGCAGCACGGTATCCAGCGTCACCAGCATATCGACCACGGCTTTCGGCAGCAGGTGGAAGGAGTTGAAAATCGCCACCACGATAAACAGGATCGCAAACCACGGAATGGTGATTTTACTTTTCTCGCTGCCGCCCGCCGGAGCCAGCTGTTTAACCCGCGCGGCCAGGAAAATCAGGAACGGCGCGAGCATCATCACGCGCAGCATTTTTGCAATCACCGCCGCGTTTTCAGCTTCCGGATTAATCGCATGACCTGCTGCGACCACCTGAGCCACTTCGTGCATGGTTGAGCCAATATAGATGCCATAGGTTTCCGGGCTAAACCAGTGGGCCACCAGCGGATACATCGCCGGGTAGAGGAAAATCGCCACCGTACCGAAGATCACTACCGTCGCCACCGCCACGGTCACTTTGCTGGCTTCGGCCTTCACGACAGGTTCCGTTGCCAGTACCGCCGCAGCGCCGCAAATACTGCTGCCTGCGCCGATTAACCAGCTGGTCTGCTTATCCAGACCAAAGACTTTCTGGCCGATAAAGCAGGCCAGTAAAAAGGTACTGGTCAGGGTCAGGACATCGATGGCGATCCCGCTGACGCCAACGTCGGCAATCTGCGAAAAGGTGAGACGAAAGCCGTAGAGAATGATCCCGAGACGCAGCAGGTGCTGTTTGGCGAAGATCACGCCGCCGTCACAGGATTTCCAGATATGTGGGTAAACGGTGTTACCCACGACCATGCCGAGCAATATCGCCAGCGTTAAGGCGCTAAAACCTGCGCCGGCAACGGCGGGAATGCTTCCGCCCCATAACGCCACGCCGGTCACCGCGGCGCTGAGCGCAAGACCCGGCACGAAGTGCCACAATGTACGATGATGCTGTAAGGTGAGTTCTGACATAACCTTCTCCTTTGTCTGGCTAAAGGTTACGGCGCTCTGGCTTAAAAATAAAATTGATTATATACTTATAATCAATCTATATAAGTGGTAAGCAACCATGCACATTACATTGCGCCAGCTGGAAGTCTTTGCCGAAGTGCTGAAAAGCGGGTCGACGACGCAGGCATCGCAGATGCTGGCGCTCTCGCAATCTGCGGTCAGCGCAGCCCTGACCGACCTCGAAGGTCAGCTGGGCGTTCAGCTTTTCGACAGGGTAGGGAAGCGCCTGGTGGTCAACGAGCACGGGCGCCTTCTCTACCCGCGCGCGCTGGCCTTGCTGGAGCAGGCTATCGAAATCGAACAGCTGTTCCGCGAAGACAACGGCGCGATCCGCGTCTACGCCAGCAGCACCATCGGGAATTACATCCTGCCGGAAGTGATTGCCCGCTACCGTCGGGATTTTCCCACCCTGCCGCTGGAAATGAGCGTCGGTAATAGCCAGGACGTCATCAACGCGGTGATCGATTTCCGCGTGGATATCGGTCTCATCGAAGGTCCCTGCCATAACGTCGATATCATTGCCGAGCCCTGGCTGGAGGATGAGCTGGTGGTCTTTGCGTCCCCGGCCTCGTCTTTATTGCAGGGCGAAGTGACGCTGGAGCGGCTGGCGCAGGCGCAGTGGATCCTGCGTGAGCAGGGCTCCGGCACGCGGGAAATTGTCGATTACCTGCTGCTGTCCCACCTGCCGCATTTCCAGCTGGGGATGGAGTTGGGGAACTCAGAGGCGATTAAGCACGCGGTGCGTCATGGGCTGGGCATCAGCTGCCTTTCACGGCGGGTCATTTCTGAGCAACTTGAGACGGGGTCGCTGGTGGAAATTGCCGTTCCGCTCCCGAAACTGGTGCGCACGCTGTGGCGCATTCACCATCGTCAGAAACACCTCTCCAGCTCGCTGCAGCGTTTTCTGCGCTATTGCGAAATCTAAACGCGTCCCTCACCCCAAAGGGGAGAGGGAAAAATTATCCTTTACTTATAATCCTGGCCGCGTCATGAAGCTCTCTTATAACTGAGCATTTCTGCCGGAAGGAATCCGGATCGTCTGCTACAATCGCGCCTCATTTATTAAATGGACAGCATTTTCATATGGTTTCAGAAATTAAAACCACAGAAGCGCCCACGCTCCGTCGTGAACTCAAGGCGCGTCACCTGACGATGATCGCCATTGGCGGTTCAATCGGTACAGGTCTTTTCGTTGCCTCTGGCGCAACGATTTCGGCAGCAGGCCCGGGTGGGGCGCTTTTCTCATATATCCTGATTGGCCTGATGGTGTACTTCCTGATGACCAGTCTGGGCGAACTGGCCGCGTACATGCCGGTGTCAGGTTCGTTTTCGACCTACGGTCAAAAATACGTTGAAGAAGGTTTCGGCTTTGCGCTGGGCTGGAACTACTGGTACAACTGGGCGGTCACCATCGCCGTTGACCTCGTCGCCGCACAACTGGTGATGAACTGGTGGTTCCCGGATACGCCGGGCTGGATCTGGAGCGCACTGTTCCTGACCGTCATTTTCCTGCTGAACTACATCTCCGTGCGCGGTTTCGGCGAAGCAGAATACTGGTTCTCTTTGATCAAAGTGGCAACCGTCATCATCTTTATCGTCGTCGGTGTGGCGATGATCGTTGGTATTTTCAAAGGTGCTGAACCTGCGGGCTGGAGCAACTGGACAACAGGCGATGCGCCGTTTGCCGGTGGTCTTTCGGCAATGATTGGCGTGGCAATGATTGTCGGCTTCTCCTTCCAGGGGACTGAACTGATTGGTATCGCTGCCGGTGAGTCTGAGAACCCGGAAAAAAATATTCCACGTGCGGTTCGTCAGGTCTTCTGGCGTATCCTGCTGTTCTACGTGTTCGCGATCCTGATTATCAGCCTGATCATTCCGTACACCGATCCAAGCCTGCTGCGCAATGACGTCAAAGACATTAGCGTCAGCCCGTTCACGCTGGTCTTCCAGCACGCCGGTCTGCTGTCTGCGGCGGCAGTGATGAACGCCGTGATCCTGACCGCCGTGCTTTCTGCCGGTAACTCCGGGATGTACGCGTCCACCCGTATGCTCTACACCCTGGCCTGCGACGGTAAAGCCCCGCGTATCTTCGCGAAACTGTCCCGCGGCGGCGTTCCACGTAACGCGCTGTACGCAACAACGGTAATCGCCGGTCTGTGCTTCCTGACCTCCATGTTTGGCAACCAGACGGTATACCTGTGGTTGCTGAACACCTCGGGGATGACGGGCTTTATTGCCTGGCTGGGGATTGCCATTAGCCACTACCGTTTCCGCCGTGGCTATGTCAAACAGGGCTATGACATTAACTCGCTGCCGTATCGTTCCGGCTTCTTCCCGCTGGGTCCTATTTTCGCCTTCATTCTGTGCCTGATTATTACGCTGGGACAGAACTATGAAGCGTTCCTGGCGGATACCATTGACTGGGGCGCCGTCACGGCAACCTACATTGGTATTCCGCTGTTCCTCGTCATCTGGTTTGGTTACAAACTGACGAAAGGCACACACTTCGTTCGCTACAGTGAAATGGAATTCCCGGAACGATTTAAACAATAACCGCACTCCCTCTCTTTTAACCCGCTCATTCGAGCGGGTTTTTTTATCCCTGTAGGCTGAAACAAAGATATATTTTTTAACAATTTAATTGATAATAATTATCGTTTGCTTTATCGTTATCAAAAGTAAGCGTGTCACCGACCCACCGCAGATGTGGGCGGCAAGGAAGACGCTGTGAGTGATGATTTGATGTAGTTGTATTTACCTCATGGAGATATGGAATGTTTAGGTTGAATCCCTTCGTCAGGGGAGGACTTTGTGCGTCCGCAATGTCCCTGGCCCTGCCTGTTATCGCAGCAGAATCCGGCGACACTCTGGTTGTAACGGCCTCCGCGACCGAGCAAAACCTGAGAGATGCGCCAGCCAGCATCAGCGTGATTACGCAGGAAGATTTGCAGCGCAAACCCGTTCAGAACCTGAAAGATGTGTTACGGGATGTGCCGGGCGTACAACTCACGAGCGAAGGGGACAACCGTAAAGGGGTAAGTATTCGCGGTCTGGACAGCAGCTATACGCTGATCCTGGTCGACGGCAAGCGCGTTAACTCCCGCAACGCGGTTTTCCGCCATAATGATTTCGACCTCAGCTGGGTGCCGGTTGACGCCATCGAACGAATCGAAGTGGTGCGCGGGCCGATGTCCTCGCTTTATGGCTCCGACGCGCTGGGCGGCGTGGTGAACATTATCACCAAAAAAATCGGTCAGAAGTGGACGGGCACCCTGAGCGCCGATTCCACGATTCAGGAACATCGCGACCGTGGAGACACCTACAACGGTCAGTTTTACACCAGCGGTCCGCTGGTGGACGGTCTGCTGGGGCTGAAAGCCTACGGTAGCCTCGCGAAGCGTGAGAAAGACGGCCAGCAGAAATCCTCTACCACGGCGAGCGGTGAAACGCCGCGCATCGAAGGCTTCACGAGCCGCGATGCTAATGTCGAATTCGCCTGGACGCCGTCAGAAAATCACGACTTTACGGCGGGCTATGGTTTCGACCGTCAGGATCGCGACTCGGATTCCCTCGACAAAAACCGCCTTGAGCGTCAGAACTACTCCCTCAGTCACAACGGTCGCTGGGGCATCGGCAACAGTGAGCTGAAGGTATACGGCGAGAAGGTTGACAACAAAAACCCGGGCAACAGTAATCCTATCACCTCCGAGAGCAACGCAGTGGACGGGAAATACGTGCTGCCTCTGGGCGAAATCAATCAGTTCCTGACCTTCGGCGGTGAATGGCGTCACGATAAGCTGAAAGATCCGGTCAACCTGACTGGCGGTTCCAGCAGCAGTACCTCGACAAGCCAGTATGCTCTGTTCCTGGAGGATGAGTGGCGTATCTTTGAACCTCTGGCGCTGACCACCGGTATCCGTATGGATGACCATGACACCTATGGCGATCACTGGAGTCCGCGGGCGTATCTGGTGTATAACGCGACCGATACCGTAACAGTGAAAGGGGGCTGGGCTACCGCGTTTAAAGCGCCATCACTGCTGCAGCTGAGCCCGGACTGGGTCAGCGGCTCATGCCGCGGTGCCTGTGAGATTGTCGGTAACCCGGACCTGAAACCGGAAACCAGTGAGAGCTTCGAATTCGGTCTCTACTACAGCGGGGAAGAGGGCTGGTTAGAGGGCGTGCAGGCCAGCATTACCACCTTCCAGAATAATGTGGATGACCGCATCAGCATTAGCCGTACGGCCAATGTGAAGCAGGCCCAGAGCTACCCTAACTATGTTGGCCTGAATGCGGACGGTGAACCGATTTTCCGCTATTACAACGTTAACAAGGCGCGTATCCGCGGGGTGGAGACGGAGCTGAAATTCCCGCTGGCGGAAGAGTGGAAAGTGACGCTGAACTACACCTATAACGATGGTCGTGATATCAGTAACGGCGGCAACAAACCGCTGTCCGATCTGCCATTCCACACGGCCAACGGTACCGTTGACTGGCAGGCGACCCAGGACTGGTCGTTCTACGTTCAGGGCAACTACACCGGCGAGAAACGCGCGTTGACCAGCAGTGCCCCTACGCCGGGTGGCTATGTCATCTGGAATACCGGTGCGGCGTGGCAGGCAACGAAAGCCGTTAAGCTGCGCGCGGGCGTGCAGAACCTGCTGGATAAAGACCTGAGCCGTGACGATTACAGCTATACAGAAGATGGCCGTCGCTACTTCGTGGGTGTGGATTACAGGTTCTGACCCAGTCAGGTGCCGGGTGGCGGCTGCGCCTTACCCGGCCTACAAAAAGGCACAAGCTTGTAGGCCCGGTAAGCGAAGCGCCACCGGGCAAAAAAGGCCGCACTTACCCGAACAAATGCTCCGCATGGAAGCGGAGATGATCCTCAATAAAGGATGCGATGAAGTAATAGCTGTGATCGTATCCCGGTTGAATGCGCATCGTCAGCGGCCAGTCTTTCTGGCGTGCCGCTTCTGCCAGCACCGCGGGCTGTAGCTGTCCGGCAAGGAACTGATCCGCATCTCCCTGATCGATAAGGATGGGAAGGGCATCTTCCGGTTTGCTGTTCAGCATCAGCGCACAGCTGTCCCATGCCAGCCATTTTTCCGCATCGTCACCCAGATAGTGGGTAAAGGCTTTCTGCCCCCATGGCACCTGGGTAGGGTTCACGATAGGCGCAAATGCCGACACGCTGACGTATTTTCCCGGGTTTTTCAGCGCCATGATCAGCGCCCCGTGACCGCCCATCGAGTGGCCGCTGATCGCGCAGCGCTGGCTGACCGCAAACTCAGACTGCACGAGGGCAGGAAGTTCATCACGAATGTAATCATACATACGGTAGTGGCGCGCCCAGGGCTGTTCGGTGGCATTCAGATAAAAGCCGGCGCCTTTGCCCAGGTCGTATCCCGCATCGTCGGCCACATCATCGCCACGCGGGCTGGTGTCCGGCATGACCAGCGCAAGACCCAGTTCGGCAGCAATACGCTGCGCGCCCGCTTTGGTGGTGAAGTTTTCATCGTTGCAGGTCAGGCCGGAAAGCCAGAACAGAACCGGCGGGTTTTCCGTCGGGGGCAGGAAAATGCTGAACGTCATCGCACAGTTCAGAACGGTGGAGTCGTGCCGCCAGCGCTGCTGTCGACCTTCAAAACAACGGTGCTCTTCGAGCAGTTCCATGCTGGGCTCCTTAATGAAAATGTGCCGTCATAGAACCCATAATACAGCGTTTTCATTAACCTGTGAGCAACTTTCACTTTCGTCAGACGACGAGATGCTGCATCATAAATTTACTTTTCTTTAACATTTGGAGCGTTCATGGCGCTGCGTATTGCGCTCAGTGGGTTCGTCGTTCTGGTGGTGGCAATGGGAATCGGGCGTTTTGCCTTTACGCCTCAGGTGCCGCTGATGATAGCTGCCGGGCAGCTTACGCTGACCAGCGCGGGTCTGGTGGCGGCGATGAACTATCTGGGCTATCTGGTGGGTGCGTGGGATGCGATGCGCGCCCACCGCTTTGTTGAAATGCGTCTCTGGCTGGGCATCGCGGGGGCGGTGGCGTTGACGCTGCTCTCCGCCGCGGCGGATAACGCCGTTGTACACGGCCTGCTGCGCTTTGTGATTGGCTGTATGAGCGGCTGGTCGATGGTGCTGATTGCTGCCTGGACCAACGAACGCCTGGGCCAGCTTGGCAAACCTGGCCTGAGCGCCGCCGTTTTTGCTGGACCCGGAGCAGGCATTGCCCTGAGCGGGCTGCTCGCCGTCTATATTCAGGCGAAATCCCTTTCGGCTGGTGCGGCATGGCAAATTTACGGCGTACTGGCGCTGGTGCTGATTGCGCTGGTGGCGCGCTACCTGCCGCGAGCCGGACAACTTCATCGACCCGGCACCGCACCGGAGCCGCTGGTGCTGACCGCAGATTTAAAATGCCTGGTCTGGAGCTACAGCCTGGCCGGGTTTGGGTACATTCTGCCGGCGACCTTTTTATCGCAAATGGCGGCCGTACGTTTTCCCGGCAGCCTGTTTGCCCAGTTTGTCTGGCCGATTTTTGGTCTCGCCGCCGTGGTGGGCATTGCGCTCAGCATTCTTTTGCGCCATACCTCAACGGCTAACCGCCGGCTGGCTATCGTGCTGTGGCTCCAGGGGGCCGGCGTGCTGGCGGCCTGGCTGCTACCCGGAATTGGCGGATTGCTGACAGGCGGGCTACTGGTGGGCGGCGGGTTCCTCTGCGCCGTTCAGCTCTCGCTGCTGTACGGCCGCGAACTGGCTCCGGAGCACACGCGGTATATGGCCGGTTTGCTCACGACCGGGTATGCCATAGGCCAGCTGGTAGGGCCGGTAACCTCAGCGTTATCGACCTGGCTTACCCACCGGCTGGAGCCTGCACTGGGCCTGGCGGGCGTTGCGCTGTTCGTCGGCGGTGCCCTGGTGTGGAATCGTCACGCTGAAAGGCAACAGCAATTGCAATAATTATCGTCGTGAATACTGGATTATGTGCGCGGCCTCACGCACAATGAGCGCATACTTTTGCCACAACGAGGGCAAAAGACGCCACACCTGCAGGAGAATAAAATGTCATCACTCAGTAAAGAAGCTGCCCTGGTCCATGAAGCCCTGGTTGCGCGCGGTCTTGAAACGCCACTGCGTCCGCCCGTTCAGGATATGGACAATGAAACCCGCAAGCGTCTGATTGCCGGTCATATGACCGATATCATGGAGCTGCTGAATCTCGATCTGAGTGACGACAGTCTGATGGAGACGCCGCACCGCATCGCGAAAATGTACGTCGACGAAATTTTCTCTGGCCTGGATTACGCCAACTTCCCGAAAATTACCGTCATCGAAAATAAGATGAAAGTGGATGAGATGGTGACGGTGCGTGATATCACGCTGACCAGCACCTGCGAACACCATTTCGTCACTATCGACGGTAAAGCGACCGTGGCGTATATCCCCAAAGATACGGTGATTGGCCTGTCGAAGATCAACCGCATCGTGCAGTTCTTTGCGCAGCGTCCACAGGTGCAGGAGCGTCTGACGCAGCAGATCCTGACCGCGCTGCAAACGTTGCTCGGCACCAATAACGTGGCCGTCTCAATCGACGCGGTTCACTACTGCGTGAAAGCGCGCGGCGTGCGTGATGCCACCAGTGCGACTACCACTACCTCGCTGGGTGGGCTGTTTAAATCGAGCCAGAATACCCGCCAGGAGTTCCTGCGCGCCGTTCGTCACCACAACTAAGTCTTACAGGGCAGGGACCATGGAGCGAAACGTCACGCTCGATTTTGTTCGCGGCGTCGCCATTCTCGGTATCCTGCTGCTTAATATCAGCGCCTTCGGTCTGCCGAAGGCGGCCTATCTTAACCCTGCGTGGTATGGCGACATCACGCGCAGTGATGCCTGGACGTGGGCGATCCTCGATCTCTTCGCGCAGGTCAAATTTCTTACGCTCTTTGCCCTGCTGTTTGGCGCAGGCCTGCAGCTCCTCCTCAGGCGCGGCACGCGCTGGATCCAGTCGCGTCTGACGCTGCTGGTTATTCTGGGGTTTATCCACGGGCTGTTCTTCTGGGATGGCGATATTCTCCTCGCGTATGGCTTAGTCGGGCTCATCTGCTGGCGTCTCATACGCGATGCGCACAGCGTAAAAAGCCTCTTTAACACCGGCGTAATGCTCTATGTTATGGGGCTGGCAGTGCTGCTGCTGTTGGGGATGATCTCGGGCGAGGCGACAAACCGTTCCTGGATCCCGGATGCCGCTAACCTGCAGTACGAGCAATACTGGAAGCTAAAGGGCGGTACGGAAGCAATAAGCAACCGTGCGGATATGCTGGGCGATAGCCTCCTTGCGCTGGGCGCGCAATACGGCTGGCAGCTGGCGGGAATGATGCTGATGGGCGCGTCATTGATGCGCACCGGCTGGCTGAAAGGCGAATTCAGCCTGCGCCACTATCGCCGCACCGGCACCGGGCTGGTGCTGCTCGGCGTGCTGATTAACCTTCCGGCGGTGATGGCGCAGTGGCACCTTCACTGGGATTATCGCTGGTGCGCTTTCCTGCTCCAGGTACCACGTGAGCTGAGCGCACCGTTCCAGACCATCGGCTATGCGGCGCTGATCTATGGCTTCTGGCCGACGCTTTCTCGCCTGTGGATGGTCAGCGCTATCGCCTGCGTGGGGCGCATGGCGTTAAGCAATTACCTCCTGCAAACGCTTATCTGCACCACGCTTTTCTATCGCTTTGGTCTGTTTATGAAATTCGACCGCCTCGAACTGCTGGCGTTTGTTATCCCGGTCTGGGCGGTAAACCTGGCGTTTTCTGTGCTCTGGCTACGCTATTTCCGCCAGGGGCCGCTGGAGTGGGTATGGCGTCAGTTAACCGCACGTGCTTCAGGGATATCATTGAAAAATACATCCAGATAACGATCTGGATCACAATCATTAACAAAACGGATGTAAGCGTTTTCATGAGTGTGAGCTTCTTCACGTAGTCCCATTTCTCTCACTGCCAAAATAGCCACCTTGCTAAACACAGGGGGTGTCTGTGAGTTGCTGCAATCCTTTGAAGGATGGTGAATATGATCACCATTCGTGACGTCGCCCGTCAGGCGGGCGTTTCTGTGGCTACCGTCTCGCGTGTCCTGAACAACAGCGCGCTGGTCAGCCCTGAAACCCGTGAAACCGTAATGAAAGCCGTGACTCAGCTTGGGTACCGGCCAAATGCCAATGCCCAGGCGCTTGCGACGCAGGTCAGCGACACCATCGGCGTGGTGGTGATGGATGTATCGGACGCCTTTTTTGGTGCGCTGGTGAAAGCGGTCGATGTGGTCGCCCAGCAGCATCAGAAATATGTCCTGATCGGCAATAGCTATCATGAGGCGGAAAAAGAGCGCTATGCCATCGAAGTGCTGATCCGTCAGCGCTGCAATGCCCTGATTGTTCACTCTAAAGCCCTGAGCGACGAAGAATTAATCGGGTTTATGGATCAGATCCCGGGCATGGTGCTGATTAACCGCATCGTTCCGGGCTATGCCCACCGCTGCGTCGGGCTGGATAACGTCAGCGGCGCAATGATGGCCACCAAAATGCTTATCAACAACGGCCATCAGCGGATCGGTTATCTGGCCTCCAGCCACCAGATAGAAGATGACGAACTGCGGCGCGAGGGGTGGCAGAACGCCCTGAAAGAGCACGGCATTACGCCATCCGAGAGCTGGGTAGGAACCGGTACGCCGGATATGCAGGGCGGTGAGGCGGCAATGGTTGAGCTGCTGGGCCGCAATCTCCAGCTTTCAGCGGTCTTTGCCTATAACGACAGCATGGCGGCCGGGGCCCTGACGGCGCTGAAGGATAACGGCATTGCGGTGCCACAGCATTTATCACTCATTGGTTTTGACGATATTCCGATTGCCCGTTACACCGACCCGCAGCTGACAACGGTGCGTTACCCGATAGCCTCTATGGCGAAACTGGCGACTGAACTGGCGTTACAGGGGGCAGCAGGGCTGCTGGATCCGGGGGCAACACATTGTTTCATGCCGACTTTAGTACGTCGTCACTCCGTTGCGGCCCGGCAAATTGTGGTTCCGATCACTAACTGATTACATGGGGTGATGTAACCGTTTTCAATCTGTGAGTAAATTCACAGTATCTTAACAAGGCGCTGACTATGATGTCAGCGTTTTAGGGGCTGAAACGCTATGTAACAGTGATTATTCACTTTCACTATAGCCAACGTGCCGCAAACAACGAATAAAACGCATTTCTGGAGCGTTACCGAACACGGAAGATAGAAATTTTATAAGTGAACTTCGGCTGTCAGTAACGTTTTATTAACACCTGCCCGCCGATCGTTATTCACAAGAACTACCCTGCATAAAAAAAACCGGAGATACCATGAATAAGAAGGTGTTGACTCTGTCTGCTGTAATGGCAAGCATGCTTTTTGGTGCAGCAGCGCACGCTGCGGATACCCGTATTGGTGTGACCATCTATAAATACGACGACAACTTCATGTCTGTTGTGCGTAAAGCAATTGAGAAAGATGCTAAAGCAGCGCCAGACGTTCAGCTGCTGATGAATGACTCCCAGAACGACCAGTCCAAACAGAACGACCAGATCGACGTTCTGCTGGCGAAAGGCGTGAAAGCTCTGGCTATCAACCTGGTTGACCCGGCGGCAGCAGGCACGGTGATTGAAAAAGCGCGCGGCCAGAACGTGCCGATCGTCTTCTTCAACAAAGAACCTTCCCGTAAAGCGCTGGACAGCTACGACAAAGCGTATTACGTCGGTACCGACTCCAAAGAGTCCGGCATTATTCAGGGCGATCTGATCGCGAAACACTGGGCGGCAAACCCGAACTGGGACCTGAACAAAGACGGTCAGATTCAGTTCGTGCTGCTGAAAGGCGAACCCGGCCATCCGGATGCTGAAGCGCGTACCACCTACGTTATCAAAGAGCTGAACGACAAAGGTCTGAAAACCCAGG
>NZ_POVL01000039.1 GCF_002939185.1 Enterobacter sichuanensis
TGTGACAAGCACTAAATACAAAAAACTTTTCGTTCGCTCACTTTTCAAACTCAACGCTTATTTAAGTCGCGAATTGCCCGTTAAATGCGCGATTTCCCGTGCAAAACTGGCCACCTGCGACCAGTCGGTATAAACCACTTCTTTACGCGTATCCGTTTCGCCCCCCGTCATTTTCATGATCAGGCGGATCATAAAGCGGTCATACCAGCGGTAGCGAGGGTAGCGCAGCGCGCCGGCAAAAACGGCACACAGATCTGGCTGCCACGGCGAGCTGAGTAAAAACTTGCGCGTGTAGCTGTTGGTCTGCGGCGTACGCTTTTCCGCTTTACGCGCGACCAGATTGACCGAGTAAAACGCACCGGGCAATTTGTTGAGCACCGCCGTGTGCTTTTTCACAAAACGATCCAGCGCCGGATGGAAATGCCCGTAACGAATTGACGCGCCAATCACCACGCGGTCGTAATCCTGCCAGGCAATCTGCTCCGCACGGTTCAGGTTCACCACATCCGAGTATATACCCAGCTCTTTTAATTCCGACGCCAGATACGCGGCAATCTCACGCGTTTGCCCGTCTCGCGTAGAGAAAAGAATCAGTGTTTTCATCAACGGCTCCTTACTCGCGCCAGAAGGTAGGGGTGAACAGCACCAGCAGCGTAAAGACCTCAAGACGACCAAACAGCATATTGGCGATGAGGATCCATTTCGCGACCGGGTTCATGCTGGCAAAGTTATCCGCCACAACCCCAAGTCCGGGCCCCAGGTTATTCAATGTTGCGACGACGGACGCAAAGGCGGAGAAATCATCCACTCCCGTCGCGATTATCGCCAGCATACTGACGATAAAGACCAGAGCATATGCTGAGAAGAACCCCCACACCGCTTCGAGGATACGCTCCGGCAGCGCACGGTTCCCCAGTTTGATGCTGTAGACCGCGTTCGGGTGGACCAGACGTTTCAGCTCACGGTTGCCCTGCTTGAACAGCAGCAGAATACGAATCACCTTCAGCCCCCCGCCCGTCGACCCCGCGCAGCCGCCAATAAAGGCGGAGCACAGCAGAAGTACCGGCAGGAACAGCGGCCAGCGCGCAATGCTGTCCGTGGTAAACCCGGCGGTCGTCGCCATCGATACCACCTGGAAGAACGCCTGATTCAGGGTCGTCAACGCCGAGTTATAGACATCATGGAACCAGAGCACCAGAGTACAGATGATGACCAGCGTAAGCTGGACACCAATGAACATGCGAAACTCAGGATCGCGCCAGTACACCTTCAGGCTGCGCCCGCTCAGTAAAGAGAAGTGCAGGCCATAGTTACAACCGGAGATCAGCAGGAAAATCGCAATGATAGTATTGATCGTTGGGCTGTCGAAGTAGCCCACGCTGGCATCGTGGGTGGAGAACCCGCCGATGGCAATCGTCGCAAAACTGTGTCCGATAGCATCGAAAGCAGGCATCCCGGCAAACCATAGCGCCAGCGCACAGGCGACAGTCAGCAGAACATAAATCAGCCACAAGGTTTTCGCCGTCTCGGCAATACGAGGCCGCATTTTGTTGTCTTTCAGCGGCCCGGGCATTTCGGCGCGATAGAGCTGCATCCCACCGACGCCCAGAATAGGCAGAATGGCGACGGCCAGGACAATGATCCCCATCCCCCCGAACCACTGCAGCATCTGGCGATAAAAGAGAATAGCGTGCGGGAGTGAATCCAGCCCCACCAGCGTCGTCGCCCCGGTTGTCGTTAAGCCGGAGAAGGATTCAAAAAAGGCATCCGTGATGCTCAGGTTAGGCTGTTCTGAGAAGATAAAGGGGAGCGAACCGACGCTTCCCAGCACCGTCCAGAACAGAACCACAATCAGAAATCCTTCGCGAGATTTCAGCTCACCTTTCTGACGACGGTTTGGCCACCACAGCAGCGAGCCAATCGCCAGCGCGACAAAGAAAGTCTGAGTAAACGCCCGCCCTGCGCCGTCCCGGTAGATAAGCGCCACCAGTCCTGGGAGGATCATCGTCCCGGAAAAGAGTATGACCAGCAGTCCAACGATTCGGGTTATGGCACGAAAATGCATCTCTGCCGCTTCCTTTGGTATTCAAAAGTGAGGTGGGGATTATTCTTCAATCGGCAGCAATTGCAACGAACCACGACTAAAATCAGCCAGTTTTGCTGAAAAAGCAGCCAGTTCCGCCTGAGGAAGCGCCACGCGTAATTGCACCATTGCCTGATATTCACTGTGTGCGATGACACCATTGAACTGCTTCAGCAGCGCTTCAATACCCGAGAGCTGGGCGTAATCGCATAACAAAGTATATTCGGTGAGCGGCGTTTTGCGGGTAGTGACCAGCATATTAAGCGCCTGCTGCACGCCCCCGCCATAGGCTTTAACCAGCCCACCGGTACCTAACAAAATGCCGCCGTAATAGCGCACCACCACGGCGGTAATTTCACCCACGCCGCTGCCCATCAGCTGCGAAAGCATGGGTTTACCGGCCGTGCCCGCCGGTTCACCGTCGTCGGAAAACCCCAGCTGCTGTGAATCGTCCGGCGGCCCTGCCACCCACGCCACGCAGTGGTGACGCGCGTCAGGATGTGCGACCCGAACGGACTCGACAAACGCTTTTGCCGCGTCCACGCCGTCGGTATGCGCCAGCAGCGTAATAAAGCGGCTTTTCTTGATTTCCTCAACAAAGGTGACCGGTTCAGCCGGTATCAGCCAGCTTTCCATCAGGCCAGCTTCAGGTCTCGCGTCATGTTCTCGATACCATTTTCGTGAACCACAACGTTATCTTCGATGCGAATACCACCAAACGGCTTCAGCGCGTCAATTTTTTCCCAGTTGAAGTGTTTGCTGAACTGGCCTTCACGCCACGGTGCCAGCAGGGATTCGATAAAGTAGATCCCCGGCTCGATGGTCAACACCATACGCGGCTCAAGAATGCGGGTGCAGCGCAGGTAAGGGTATTTAGACGGTGCCGCCAGGTGCGTACCGGTATCGTCCTGCATGAAGCCGGCAACGTCGTGAACCTGCAGACCCAGCGGGTGACCAATACCGTGCGGCATGAATGGCCCGGTCAGATCGTTCTCGACCATCGCCTCTTCGCTCATGTCTTTCACAATCTGATGCTTACGCAGCAGTTTCGCAATGCGCTGATGGAACTGGATGTGGTAATCCACATAGCGGGTACCCGCTTTCATGGTGCCAATAAGCGCCAGCTGTTCATCGTTAACGTCTTTAATCAGCTGTGCGAAATCGGTGTCCGCGTTGGCCGCCCAGGTTCGGGTCAGGTCCGCCGCATAACCGTTGTACTCGGCACCCGCATCAAGCAGGAAGCTGCGTATTTCCGATGGAACCTGATGATCCAGTTTGGTGTAGTGAAGCACAGACGCATGCTCGTTGAGCGCGACGATATTGCTGTACGGCACATCGGTATCACGGTGGCCTGTCGCGGTCAGATAGGCCTGGTTGATATCGAACTCGCTCATGCCCGACTGGAACGCTTCGTGCGCCGCACGGTGGCCATTCACCGCCGTTTTTTGCGCTTCACGCATACAGTAAAGTTCGTAGTCGGTTTTATACGAGCGATAATAGTGCAGGTAATCCAGCACCCCTTTCGGGTTGAGCTTGTCGGCCGGAATGTCCAGGCCCAGCGCACGTTCCGGTACCGGACCAATATAGGCGATATTGCCGCGCGCGGCAGGCAGCTGGCTGCCAATGCCGTCGGCTTTTGGTAAGGCGATGACCTCCACTTCTTCTGTCCAGAAGCTGGTCGGCAGCGGTTCCACGTTGTGCCAGTAATCGACCGGCAGGTAGAACCACAGTTTCGGCTTGTTCACGCCATCCACCAGCAGCCAGCAATTTGGAACCTGAGTCACCGGCACCCAGGCTTTAAACTGTGGGTTCACCTTAAACGGGTAAGCGTGGTCGTCGAGAAAGGTATTCATCAGCTCGCCGGAGTGGATCAACAGCGCATCCAGCTTAAAGCGGGCCAGTACATCGCGGGTACGTTCCTGTAGGGTAACGATATGATTTTTATAAAGCGAAGCCAGTGAGTCCATCATTCTTCCTTTCGTTTTTTTGACCTCAAGTCATCGCATCTTAGCACACCTCTCTCCGGCTGCGTGATTTCCGCCGACCGTGATCAATGCAGCAATTTCTTAATGAGTAATTTGCATTTTATTAACATAAATCCCACACTCCGACTCATCTGGTATGACCAGATCCACTTGCTGGATTCAGGAGACTGACATGCTTTACAAAGGCGACACCCTGTACCTCAACTGGCTGGAAGATGGCATTGCCGAACTGGTGTTCGATGCCCCCGGCTCAGTAAATAAGCTTGATACCGCGACGGTGGCCAGTCTTGGCCAGGCGCTGGATGTTCTTGAAAAACAATCTGAATTAAAAGGGCTGCTGCTGCGCTCGAACAAAGCGGCCTTTATTGTCGGCGCCGATATCACCGAATTCCTCTCGCTCTTCCTGGTGCCTGAAGAGCAGCTGAGCCAGTGGCTGCATTTTGCCAATAGCGTCTTTAATCGTCTGGAAGATCTGCCTGTTCCGACGATCTCCGCCGTCAACGGCTACGCGCTGGGCGGTGGCTGTGAATGCGTGTTAGCGACTGATTACCGTCTGGCTACGCCGGACCTGCGTATTGGCCTTCCGGAAACGAAGCTGGGTATCATGCCGGGCTTTGGCGGCTCCGTGCGCATGCCGCGCATGCTGGGTGCCGACAGCGCGCTTGAGATCATTGCCGCAGGTAAAGATGTCGGTGCAGAACAGGCGCAGAAAATCGGCCTGGTCGACGGTGTCGTGAAGCCAGAAAAACTGATTGAAGGTTCCCTCGCCATTCTGCGTCAGGCAATTAACGGCGATCTCGACTGGAAAGCCAAACGCCAGCCGAAGCTGGAGCCGTTAAAACTCAGCAAGATTGAAGCCACGATGAGCTTCACCATCGCCAAAGGCATGGTGATGCAGACCGCGGGTAAACACTATCCGGCGCCGATCACAGCGGTGAAAACCATTGAAGCCGCCGCCCGCCTTGGCCGCGATGAAGCCCTGAAGCTGGAAAACCAAAGCTTTGTCCCGCTGGCGCATACCAACGAAGCCCGCGCGCTGGTTGGCATCTTCCTCAACGATCAGTTCGTGAAGGGTAAAGCCAAACAGCTGACCAAAAACGTTGAGACGCCAAAACATGCGGCCGTACTCGGTGCTGGCATTATGGGTGGCGGTATCGCTTACCAGTCTGCCTGGAAAGGCGTGCCGGTGGTGATGAAAGACATCAGTGAGAAATCCCTGACGCTGGGGATGAGCGAAGCGGCCAAGCTGCTGAATAAACAGCTGGAACGCGGCAAAATTGACGGACTTAAGCTCTCCGGTGTGATCTCGACTATCCAGCCAACGCTGGAATACACCGGTTTCGACCGCGTGGACGTGGTAGTTGAGGCGGTCGTAGAAAACCCGAAAGTGAAAAAAGCGGTACTGGCGGAAACGGAAGAGAAGGTTCGCCCGGATACCGTCCTGGCGTCTAACACCTCAACGATCCCAATTAGCGAGCTGGCGAGCGTGCTGAAGCGTCCGGAGAACTTCTGCGGGATGCACTTCTTCAACCCGGTACACCGTATGCCGCTGGTCGAGGTGATCCGCGGGGAAAAAACCTCTGACGACACCATTGCCAAAGTGGTGGCGTGGGCAAGCAAGATGGGTAAAACGCCGATCGTTGTTAACGACTGCCCGGGCTTCTTCGTCAACCGCGTTCTGTTCCCTTACTTCGCCGGTTTCAGCCAGCTGCTGCGCGACGGCGCGGATTTCCGCAAGATAGACAAAGTAATGGAAAAACAGTTCGGCTGGCCGATGGGCCCGGCATATCTGCTGGATGTGGTCGGCATTGATACGGCACATCACGCTCAGGCAGTCATGGCGGCGGGCTTCCCGCAGCGCATGCAGAAAGATTATCGCGACGCCATTGACGCCCTGTTCGACGCCAACCGCTTTGGTCAGAAAAACGGCCTGGGCTTCTGGCGCTATAAAGAAGACAGCAAAGGCAAACCGAAGAAAGAAGAAGACGCGGCGGTGGATAGCCTGCTGGCCGATGTCAGTCAGCCGAAACGCGACTTCACCGACGATGAGATCATCGCCCGGATGATGATTCCGATGATCAACGAAGTGGTGCGTTGCCTCGAAGAAGGCATCATCGCCAGCCCGGCAGAAGCCGATATGGCGCTGGTATACGGCCTGGGCTTCCCGCCGTTCCACGGTGGCGCGTTCCGCTGGCTGGACACGCTCGGCAGCGCCCGCTATCTCGATATGGCCCAGCAGTATCAGCACCTCGGCCCGCTGTATGAGGTGCCGGAAGGGCTGCGCAACAAAGCGCGCCATAACGAACCCTACTATCCAGCAGTTGAGCCAGCCCGTCCGGTTGGCGAGCTGAAAACGGCTTAAGGAGTCACAATGGAAAAGGTTGTCATTGTTGATGCGATTCGCACCCCGATGGGCCGTTCAAAAGGCGGCGCATTCCGCAACGTGCGTGCGGAAGACCTCTCCGCGCACCTGATGCGTAGCCTGCTGGCGCGTAACCCGGCACTGGATCCGGCTGCACTCGACGATATCTACTGGGGCTGCGTGCAGCAGACCCTGGAGCAGGGCTTCAACATCGCCCGTAATGCCTCCCTGCTGGCGGAGATCCCGCATTCCGTTCCGGCCGTCACCGTTAACCGTCTGTGTGGTTCGTCCATGCAGGCGCTGCACGATGCGGCACGTATGATCATGACCGGCGATGCCCAGGCCTGCCTGGTCGGCGGCGTGGAACATATGGGTCACGTACCGATGAGCCACGGGGTCGATTTCCACCCGGGCATGAGCCGTAACGTGGCGAAAGCCGCGGGGATGATGGGCCTCACCGCTGAGATGCTCTCCCGCCTGCACGGCATCAGCCGTGAAATGCAGGATACCTTTGCCGCGCGCTCTCACGCTCGCGCATGGGCCGCAACGCAGTCCGGCGCATTCAAAAATGAGATCATCCCAACCGGCGGCCACGATGCTGACGGCGTTCTGAAGCAGTTCAGTTACGACGAGGTGATCCGCCCGGAAACCACCGTGGAAGCCCTTTCCACGCTGCGCCCGGCGTTTGATCCGGTCACCGGTACGGTAACAGCCGGTACCTCGTCGGCGCTGTCCGATGGCGCGGCCGCGATGCTGGTGATGAGCGAAAGCCGCGCCCGCGAGCTGGGGCTAACGCCTCGCGCCCGCGTGCGCTCGATGGCAGTCGTGGGCTGCGATCCTTCGATTATGGGTTACGGTCCGGTTCCGGCCTCGAAGCTGGCGCTGAAAAAAGCAGGATTAACCACCAGCGATATCGACCTGTTTGAGATGAATGAAGCCTTCGCCGCGCAGATCCTGCCGTGCATTAAAGATCTGGGGCTGATAGAGCAGATAGACGAGAAGATCAACCTCAACGGCGGCGCGATCGCCCTCGGTCACCCGCTGGGCTGCTCCGGGGCGCGCATCAGCACCACGCTTATCAACCTGATGGAACGCAAAGATGCCCAGTTTGGTCTGGCAACGATGTGTATCGGGCTGGGTCAAGGTATCGCGACAGTGTTTGAGAGAGTGTAAGGCTTTAACGTAGGCCCGATAAGCATCGCGCCATCGGGCTTTTGCCGGGAGGCGCTGTGCTTTCCCGGCCTACGAGAGGTACCTCGCCGCCAGTGACGTCACTGGCGAAGAGAGACAGTTTAGTTGCCGTTCTTCCCGCCTGTCAGGGGCGGGTTTTTTATTTAGATAAACGCAAACGCATCGCCAAACAGGCGGTCTTCACGCGCGTCACGTTCATTACAGAACAGATCGCGGGCAATTTTCGCCATCTCAAAACGGCCAGCGATGTAGATATCATGCCCTGCCAGCGTGCCGTGATCCTGCAGTACTGCCGTCAGCACTGTACCGCTACGCCCACGCCAGCCCTCTTCCGGCTGTTCAACCACCGGCTCAACACGCAGGTTAGGATGGGTGACGCTCAGCGCTTCCAGTTCAGACAGGTCGTAGAGATGTTTCTCTTCACGGCCACCCCAGTAGATGGTGATATCACGGTCCGGGTTACGCGCGAGGGCAGTCAGCAGAATAGAACGTACGTAGGAGAAGCCTGTCCCTCCGGCGATCAGGATCAGCGGACGGTCTTCGTCATCACGCAGCCACGCGTCACCGTGTGGGATGTCCACCACGATCTCACGCTCTTTAAGAATGCGGTCCATGACGGCCATCGCATACAGGTTAAGCTCTGACGCACCGATATGAAGCTCAATAAATTCCTGCTCCGCTGGCGTTGAGGCCATAGAGAAAGGACGCTTATCACGTTCATCCATCACGACCATCAGGTACTGACCCGCGCGGAAAGAGAATGGCGCTTCTGGCACTAAACGGACGCGATATACGGTGTCGGTGATGGCATCTACCGAGGTCACTTTACAGCTTAAGGTTGTCATTCGCTCTCTCTGTCGGGAAGTCTAAAGGGCTTAACGGTCAGCTCAGGGTTTACCGTTATTCATTATGGCCAGTTCGTCCCAGATCGCGTCAATTCGCGCGGTCACAGCAGGATCTTTTTTGATCGGGCGACCCCATTCACGGTCGGTTTCGCCAGGCCATTTATTTGTGGCATCCAGTCCCATTTTTGAGCCAAGGCCGGAAACCGGCGAGGCAAAATCCAGGTAATCTATCGGCGTGTTTTCGACTAACACCGTATCGCGCGCCGGGTCCATTCGCGTGGTAATGGCCCAGATTACGTCATTCCAGTCGCGGGCGTTAACGTCATCATCGCAGACAATAACAAATTTGGTATACATAAACTGGCGCAGGAATGACCATACGCCCATCATCACGCGTTTAGCGTGACCAGGATACTGCTTCTTCATCGTGACCACTGCCAGGCGATACGAGCATCCTTCAGGCGGCAGATAGAAATCAACAATTTCCGGGAACTGCTTTTGCAGGATCGGCACAAACACTTCATTCAACGCCACGCCCAGCACTGCAGGTTCATCCGGTGGACGTCCGGTATACGTGGAGTGGTAAATCGCATCTTCACGCTGGGTTATGTGCGTCACGGTAAACACCGGGAAGTTATCCACTTCGTTGTAATAGCCAGTGTGGTCGCCGTAAGGACCTTCCGGTGCCAGTTCACCCTGCTCAATGTAACCTTCCAGCACAATTTCCGCACTGGCCGGGACTTCAAGATCGTTAGAAATACACTTCACGACTTCGGTTTTGGTCCCGCGCAGCAGGCCTGCGAAGGCATATTCAGACAGCGTATCCGGCACCGGCGTTACCGCGCCCAGAATGGTGGCCGGGTCAGCGCCGAGCGCAACAGAAACCGGGAAACGTTCACCCGGATGCGCAGCACACCACTCCTGGAAATCCAGCGCGCCGCCGCGATGCGACAGCCAGCGCATGATGAGCTTATTCTTGCCAATCAACTGCTGGCGGTAAATACCCAGATTTTGCCGCTCTTTATGCGGCCCACGCGTGACGGTCAGCCCCCAGGTGATGAGCGGCGCAGCGTCTTCAGGCCAGCACTGCATGATCGGGATTTTGGTCAAATCAACTGCATCACCTTCCAGCACTTTCTGCTGGCATGGCGCGCCGCGAAGGCGTTTGGTGGGCATGTTCAGCACCTGCTTAAACTGCGGCAGTTTGTCGAACAGGTCGCGGAAACCTTTTGGTGGCTCCGGCTCTTTCAGAAACGCCAGCAGCTTACCCACTTCACGCAGCGCCGTGACGTCCTCCTGCCCCATTCCCAGTGCGACACGACGCGGCGTACCAAACAGGTTGCACAGCACCGGCATTGAGTAACCCTTCGGATTTTCAAACAGTAATGCAGGGCCACCGGCACGCAGGGTGCGGTCAGCAATTTCTGTCATCTCCAGATACGGATCAACAGGAAGTGTAATGCGTTTGAGTTCACCCTGCTTTTCCAGCAGCGTCAGGAAGTCGCGGAGATCGTGGTATTTCATGCAGTTAATCATGGCCTCTCTGTAAGCGCTTCATTATACGGCGTTAGCCTGCGTGATGCTGTAATTTTGTTAAACAAGCGTGAACTTATGCGTTCTGTTCCCATTTCCCCCATTATAATCAGCTTAGCGATCCCGCCAGGGTTTTGATATGCTTGCGCCCCGAACTAAGGGAAAGAGTGATTATGCAGGCCTGGTATTTACTGTATTGCAAACGCGGGCAACTTCAGCGCGCGCAGGAACATCTTGAACGTCAGTCTGTAAATTGCCTGACGCCCGTGATCACGCTTGAAAAAATGCAGCGCGGGAAGCGCACAACCGTCAGTGAACCTCTGTTCCCGAACTATCTGTTCGTTGAGTTCGACCCGGAGGTGATCCACACCACCACCATCAGCGCCACGCGTGGCGTCAGCCACTTCGTTCGTTTTGGCGCTCACCCGGCAACGGTTCCGTCGACGGTCATTCACCAGCTTTCGGTTTATCAACAACCTGAAGGCATCACCGACCCGGAAACTCCGTACGCGGGAGACAGCGTCGTTATTACGGAAGGGGCTTTTGAAGGCCTGCAGGCAATTTTTGCCGAGCCGGACGGCGAAGCGCGCTCCATGCTGTTGCTCAATCTGCTGAACAAGCAGGTGCTGCAGAGCGTGAAAAACACCGACTTCCGCAAAGTTTAAAAACGTATCCCGAACAGCGTACGCACGTTGTCATCCGTTTGCGCGGAAAGCTCGGCCGGATCCTCTCCGCGCCACGTCGCTACACGCTCAACAATGTGTCCCAGGTAAGCGGGCTCATTTCGCCGCGAAGCCGGTTTGGGTTGCATATCGCGCGGGAGCAAATAAGGTGCATCGGTTTCCAGAAGCAGCCGGTCGACCGGGATCGCCGGTAACAGCTCACGAAGCGCCAGCCCGCGACGTTCATCGCAAACCCAGCCGGTAATGCCCAGAAAAAGCCCGCGATCCAGACACTCAAGCGCCTCCTGGCGTGAACCGGTAAAACAGTGCAGCACCGCGCCAGGCAGTTTATCCAGCCACGGATCCAGCAGAGCGAGGAAACGCTCATGCGCGTCGCGACAGTGCATAAACACCGGCATTTCAAGCTCGGCCGCCAGCGCAAGCTGGGCGGTAAAGGCTTTTTCCTGTTCGGCTGGAGTGGAAAAGTTACGGTTGAAATCGAGTCCGCATTCTCCAATGGCCACCACCTCAGGCGTTTTCGCCAGCCGGTGAATGATTTCAGCGCTCTGCGGCGTCCACTGGCTACTGTCGTGAGGATGCATCCCGGCAGTAGACCAGCAGCGCTCGTAGCGTTGCGCCAGCTGCTGCGCCTGCTCGCTTTCATGCAGGTTGGTGCCCGTCAGCAGCAATCCGTTCACCCCGGCGGCAAACGCGCGCGCAACCACCTCATCACGATCTTTCGCAAACTGCGAACTGGTCAGGTTAAGTCCGATATCAAACATGCAAATCCCCATGTAACAACCGCCCTGACGGGCGGCTGGTTTTACTCTTCAGTGGTCTTGTCCGACGTATCGTCTTCGTCATCCGCGCGACGACCTTTTCCCACGTAGAAACGCGAGAAGAAGACGCCGACCTCAAACAGACAGTACATCGGTATGGCCAGCAGGGTCTGGGAGAAAACATCCGGCGGAGTCAGCAGCATGCCAACCACGAATGCGCCAACCAGGATATAGGGACGCTTCTTACGCAGGTCATCCGGCGTCGTGACCCCAACCCAGCACAGCAGCACGATGGCCACCGGTACTTCGAAGGCCACGCCAAACGCCATAAACAGCGCCATCACAAAGCTGAGGTAGCTGGCGATATCCGTCGACACCTGAACCCCTTCCGGCGCGGTGTGCGTCAGGAACCCGAAAGCCAGCGGGAAGACGACGAAATAGGCAAACGCCATGCCGATATAGAACAGCAGAGAACTGGAGATCAGCAGCGGGATCACCAGCTTGCGTTCATGCTTATACAAGGCCGGCGCCACAAACGCCCAGACCTGATACAGAATGACTGGCGCAGAGGCGATCAACGATACCCAGAAGGTGAGCTTGATGGGGGTAAAGAACGGAGAAGCCACGTCCGTCGCAATCATCGTTGCGCCCAGCGGCATCTGCTTGATCAACGGTGCAGAGACAACCTGGTAGATATCATTGGCGAAATAGACCAGGCATAAAAAAATCACGAAAACCGCAATAATGCAGTTTAACAGGCGCTTACGCAGCTCAATGAGGTGCGTAATGAGCGGTTGAGTATCATCTACTGCCATGTTTACGCTTTATCACTCGACGAGGGGGATGATTCGGAAACAGGTGCGACGGGCTTCGCTTCAGCCGCTTTAACCGCGGGCTCTACTGATTGCGCCTGTTTTTTCACTTCGGCTTCCTGCGGCGTCTGTTCTGGGGCGTCAACCTGATGCTCAGCGCTGGCTGGCGTGACGCCCTCACGCTGCGCCTCGCTGCCCTTCACCACCGGGTTATGAATGGTGTTGGCTTCATCGCTCGCTTTTTCAGGGTCGTTGACGCTGTACGAGCGCTTCATGGACTCTGCCGCTTCGCGCAGTTCATCCATTGAGGCTTTCAGTTCCGGCGTCAGGTTATCCATGCTCGCCTTCTCGACCTTTTTCAGGCTTTCCTGGAATTCCTGCAGCTTAAGTTCCTGCGCCAGCTCGTTCTGTACGGTGGACGCCAGCGAACGAAGCGCACGCACCCACCCCGCAACCGTTTTTACTGCAACGGGTAAACGCTGTGGACCCAACACAATCAGGCCAATCACGAAGACCAGCAGCAGCTCACCAAAACCAATGTCGAACACGACTTACACCTGCTCTTTATCGTGGCGTTTAGCGTCTTCCTTTTTCGCATCATCCTGCTTGTCGGAGATGGACTTAGCAGTAAAATCAGCGTCCTGGCTGGATTTATCCTGCTTGTTCTCATCATCGCTCATCGCTTTTTTGAAGCCTTTGATAGACGCGCCCAGATCGGATCCAATGGAACCGAGCTTTTTGGTGCCAAACAGCAGCACGACGATGACGGCAATGATCAACAATTGCCAGATACTGATACCACCCATACATATTCCTCAGTGATAGATGATTAAGGAGTCAGGCCGCATTATACGTATGCGGCCTGGTGATAGCGACGCCTGCTCAGCGCGTCTTTCTCCAGCCAACGAACCAGACCACGATCCCGGCGGCCATCAGCCAGGCGGGCATCATCTGCCAGTCCGGACGGTTGATTAACAGCAACGTACCGCTTAACAGCAGGGTTGCGCCTACGCCAAACAGATAGCGAGACTGGCCCTGACGAACCCGGTTTGACTGAAGCTCGTGGGCGATTTTATCCATGCTGAGCTGAAGGTTCTTGCTCTGACGCAAACTGTCATAGACCAGTTCCGGAAGCTCCGGCATCTTCTCAACCCAGAACGGTGCTTTCTCTTTGAATGCCCGCACCAGAGCCGGAATGCCGACCTGATCTTTAATCCAGGATTCAAGGAACGGTTTCGCCGTCTTCCACAAGTCTAACTGAGGATAGAGCTGTCGACCTACACCTTCAACGTAAAGTAATGTTTTCTGAAGTAAAACAAGCTGTGGCTGCACTTCCATGTTGAAGCGACGAGCGGTGTTAAACAGATTCAGCAGCACGTGGCCGAAAGAGATTTCCGCCAGCGGTTTTTCAAAAATCGGTTCGCAGACGGTACGGATAGCAAACTCAAACTCTTCGACGTTGGTGTCCGGCGGAACCCATCCGGAATCAACGTGCAGTTCGGCCACTTTACGATAATCGCGATTAAAGAAGGCAATAAAGTTTTCAGCCAGATAGCGTTTATCTCCTTTGTTCAGCGAGCCTACAATCCCGCAGTCAATGCCGATGTACTGCGGATCTTCAGGATGCTCGTAGCTGACGAAGATATTGCCCGGGTGCATGTCTGCGTGGAAAAAGCTGTCGCGGAATACCTGGGTAAAGAAGACCTGCACACCACGCTCGGCCAGCAGCTTCATGTTCGTTCCCTGTTTCTCCAGGGCCACCACATCCGAAACGGGGATCCCGTAGATTCGCTCCATCACCATCATATTCTGGCTGCAGTAGTCAGAGTAGACTTCGGGTACATAGAGCATCGGGCTGTTTTCAAAGTTGCGGCGCAGCTGAATGGCGTTTGCTGATTCGCGCAGCAGGTTAAGCTCATCAATCAGGGTTTTTTCATACTCCCGTACCACCTCCATCGGACGCAGACGACGCCCGTCCGGAAGCAAACGCGGTACCCAGCGCGCCAGACGGTAAATCAGCTTCATGTCTGCTTTGATGATCGGCAGGATGTCCGGGCGAATCACCTTAATCACCACTTCTTTGCCGTTTTCTTTCAGACGCGCAGTGTGCACCTGCGCGATAGAGGCTGACGCCAGGGGATGTATATCGAAATCGTCAAACCAGGTCTCGACAGGAATATTGCCCATCGCCTCTTCAATTTGCTTTTTCGCGCGCGCACCGTCAAACGGCGCAACGCGATCCTGCAGCAGCGCGAGTTCATCAGCAATGAGCGGCGGGAAGAGATCGCGGCGGGTCGATAGCATCTGACCAAATTTAATCCATACCGGGCCGAGCTCCTGCAGCGCCAGACGCAGACGCTCACCCAGCGGCTGACCTTTATGGCGATTGGGCATCCAGAACAGCATCCGCCGCCAGATACGCAGCGGCAGCGTAATGCGCATTTTGGGGATAAGCTCGTCGAGCCCGTAGCTCAAAAAGGTGCGAATGATGAAGTAGAGGCGCCGAATTTCACCAGGCGTCATTTGTCCTCCAGTTTTTCCAGCCGTTTGGTTAACGCATCAACCGCACGTTCAACAGCAGCGGTCTCTTCCGCAAACCACGCCACTTCCAGTGGCCCGGGCGCCATTCGCCACTCCTCCGTCAGCACTTCCGCCGCATAGCGTTGCTGTCGTTGCAGGCTTTTACGCAGGAATGCCGTTCCGCCATGCAGGGCTTTACCGATCCCTTCAGCGGCAATGTCACCAATAAACGGTGCGAGCAGCTCTGCCGGATCGAACTCCGCCAGATCGGTGAGCGCCACGAAGCTCTGGACAACCTGAATGTCGCCTTCCACTTCCAGCTCACCGCTGCGGATCAGCGCCGTTAATTGCTGACGGTCGCGCAGTTTAGGCAACACGCTCATGTGCGTAATGACCGAACAGTCGGCTTCACCTTCCCACTCCCCCAGGACGTCAAGCTGGCGTTCGCTGAAGACCAGCACAAGCGGCGTCGAGAACTCTTTTAAAACAATGCGTAATACCTTCCCGTTAAGCCGCTGGCGTGCGGCTTTTAGCGCCGGCGCGCGATAGAGAAAGGCATTCAGTACGTTCTCGATGCCTGCGGTGACTAAGGGTTTAAAGGGCACGGGACACCTCCACTCAGAACTTGTAACCGCGATGCAGTGCGACGACACCTGCCGTCATGTTGAAATACTCAACGTTTTCAAACGCTGCATCCTGCATCATGGCTTTTAAGGTGTCCTGATCCGGGTGCATACGAATGGATTCTGCCAGATAGCGGTAGCTTTCGGCGTCGTTTGCGACCAGTTCACCAATACGCGGCAGAACGTGGAAGGAATAGGCGTCGTAAGCTTTGCTCAGGGGCTCGATAACCGGTTTGGAGAACTCAAGCACCAGCAGACGTCCACCCGGCTTCAGCACGCGGTACATGGAGCGCAGCGCTTTTTCTTTGTCGGTGACGTTACGCAGACCGAAGGAGATTGTGATGCAGTCAAAGGTATTATCCGGGAACGGCAGCGCTTCGGCGTTCGCCTGCACATACTCCACATTCCCCACCACGCCAATGTTACGCAGCTTCTCGCGTCCCATTTTCAGCATAGAGTCATTGATGTCGGCCAGAACAACACGCCCGGTTTCGCCCACCAGACGGGAGAATTTTGCGGTTAAATCGCCCGTTCCGCCGGCGAGATCCAGCACCGTTTGTCCACGACGCACACCGCTACAGTCAATGGTGAAGCGCTTCCACAAGCGATGAATGCCGAACGACATCAGGTCATTCATCACATCGTACTTCGCCGCCACGGAATGAAATACGTGGGCCACCATGTCAGCTTTCTGCGCTTTGGCGACAGTCTGAAAGCCAAAGTGCGTTGTGTCTTGTGAATCGTCAACCATCTCAGAGCCTGCTTATCAGTAAAATGTCCGTGAAGTGTAACAGATTGGGCGCGATTGCCCTACGTTTCAACCACCGCGGAAGAAACGCGCTGGCTGCGCGTCGGGTGAGTGCGTCGCTGCTAACGCGTTGTCTTCACTGCGTGTCTTTTGTTCATCCGCCCCTTCGCGCAGGCGAAACTCTTCGTCCTGCGCGGTAGCCTGTTCAACCAATTCCGGATTAATCTCGCGTTTCACCTCCACCCCAAGGCCGCGGAAGGCTTCGGCCTGCGCCAGCAGATTACCTCGCCCGGAGGCGAGTTTTTTCATCGCCTGGCGGTAGTTATCCTGCGCGCGGTCCAGGCTCTGCCCGACCGAAGACATATCGTCCACGAAGAGGCGCATTTTGTCGTATAGCTTGCTGGCGCGATCGGCTATCTGCTGCGCATTGCGGCTCTGGTGCTCATACCGCCACAGGTTAGCAATGGTGCGTAAGGCCACCAGCAGCGTGGTGGGGCTGACCAGCATAATGTTATTTTTGAGCGCTTCGGTGATCAGTTCCGGCTGTCTGTCGAGCGCCAGCAGAAACGCGGGCTCTACCGGGATAAACATCAGGACATAGTCCAGTGAGCGCAGGCCGGGCAGCTGCTGGTAGTCTTTTCTGCCTAGCAGGCGAATGTGATTACGCACGGATGCAATGTGCTCCTGCAGGGCAGACTCGCGCGTGTAGTCATCCTCCGCATTGAAGTAACGCTCATACGCCACCAGCGTCATCTTGGCGTCAATTACCACATCTTTACCCTGCGGCAGTCTTACGATGACATCCGGCTGCATGCGCGAGCGGGCATCGTTTTCGATACTCACCTGCGTTTCGTATTCATACCCTTCCCGCAGGCCCGAGGCTTCCAGGACGCGGGTCAGCACCACTTCTCCCCAGTTGCCCTGGGTTTTGTTATCCCCTTTAAGCGCACGGGTGAGGTTGACCGCCTCCTGCGCCATTTGCGCATTCAGCTGCTGAAGATTGCGGATCTCATGCGCCAGCGTGTGCCGCTCGCGGGCCTCCTGACCAAAGCTGTCCTGCACCTGGCGGCGAAAACCGTCCAGCTGTTCGCGCAGGGGCGTCAGCAGGCTATTCAGGCTCTGGCGGTTCTGTTCATCAACGCGGCGGTTGCTGTGCTCGAAAATACGGTTAGCGAGGTTCTCAAACTGTTCGCTGAGGCGCTGCTCGCTGTTGAGCATCTGTCGGATTTTGTCTTCCGCATGCAGTTGCGTGGATTCCAGACGGGTGGTCACTTCGCGGAGATCGGCCTCCAGCGAGGTGTTGATATCACGCAGGTTGCGCAGCTCGTTATTGAGTAACTCGCACTCCTCTCGCCAGTGGTCACTCAGCGCAAGCTGCTGCTTTGCCGCACTTAATTCGGCGACTATCTCTTCACGCTCTGCCAGCTGATCGGCCTTCTGCTGCGCATGCTGATAGCTGGAAATAAGCCAGCCTATCGCCACGCCCGCCAGCGCAATCACCGCATAAATCAGGACTGAGATATCCACAATGCCCCCTGCATCAACGTATTACCCGCACAAAATAAGATTGTGCTGTATAAACGTCCAGTTTGAAAGGGTTTTCCTGCGAGGCGCTACGCAAAAAAACAAAGGCCGAACGTGTCGGCCTTTGATTTCGAAGGGAGAGGATTAGATCAGGCGACGCGCGGCTTCAACCACGATTTTCACCGCATGGCTTTCGGTCTGCTTCATGGTTTCAGCGTTCGGGATCTCCTGCTGGGTACGGTTGACGATAACGCCCGCCACCATACCGGCACGCAGACCCTGGCTTGCGCACATGGTCAGCAGCGTTGCGGATTCCATTTCGTAGTTCATCACGCCCATGGACTGCCACTCTTCCATTGAGCCTTTGAAACGGCTTACCACGCGGCCAGAGAAGGTGTCGTAACGCTCCTGGCCTGGGTAGAAGGTATCGGAAGAGGCGGTTACGCCCACATGCGTGGTGGCCCCCACAGATTTCGCGGCCTCAACCAGCGCAGTAGTACATTCGAAGTCAGCCACTGCCGGGAACTCCATTGGCGCAAAGTGCAGGCTTGCACCGTCCAGGCGCACGGATGCTGTCGTGACCAGCACGTCGCCGACGTTGATATGCGGCTGAATAGCGCCAGTGGTACCGATACGCAGGAAAGTACGAATGCCCAGCTGCGCCAGCTCTTCAACGGCAATAGAAGTAGACGGGCCACCGATACCGGTAGAACAGACGATCACGGCTTTACCATCCAGCTCTGCACGCCAGGTGGTGAATTCACGATGGGCTGCCAGCTTAACCGGCTTATCCATCAGCGCGGCGATCTTTTCCACACGCTCAGGATCGCCCGGGACGATCGCGAGCGTAGCCCCTTGTAAATCGTTTTTGGTGAGGCCGAGATGAAAAACATCAGACTTAGACATAGGTGACTCCTCTGTGGGTCGGTTAGTCAGAAGAAGTAAAACGGTACTTTACAGAAGCAATACGCATAATTTCGTGACACAACTCACCATGACTGAAAATGATTGCAGTTAATTTCCATAAAATAGTGATTTACATCACATTAACAAGTTATATCGTTGGCCGCTGCACAAAAGATAGACCGTTTAAGGCACTGTGAGTTGTTAACCTGGTGTCTATATTTACCTTTGCGCTAACTCATTGGTACGGAGAATGCCATGACTGAAAAAACCGGTTTTGCACCTGCTGCGGCCCCGCATGCCTCAACCATCGTCTCTACGTCTGAAGAGGCCATCACGGCGGGTGAGACCTCTATTCCCTCGCAGGGAGAGAATATGCCTGCTTACCACGCGCGACCAAAATCAGCAGATGGCCCGCTACCCATCGTGATCGTGGTTCAGGAAATTTTCGGCGTTCATGAACATATTCGCGACCTCTGCCGCCGACTGGCGCTGGAGGGTTACCTGGCCGTTGCGCCTGAACTCTACTTCCGGCAGGGCGATCCCGACGACTACAGCGACATCCCTACATTGCTCAGCAATCTGGTGAGCAAAGTCCCGGACGCGCAGGTCATGGCCGATCTCGACCACGTTGCCAGCTGGGCGGCGCGCAACGGGGGCGATCCGCACCGGCTGCTGGTCACCGGTTTCTGCTGGGGTGGACGCATCAGTTGGCTATATGCCGCGCATAACCCTCAGCTGAAAGCCGCAGTCGCCTGGTACGGCAAACTGGTGGGCGAAAAAACGCTGAATTCACCGAAACATCCCGTGGATATCGCCACGGAGCTGAATGCCCCCGTATTAGGACTGTATGGCGGTCAGGACACCGGTATCTCCCTTGATTCGGTAGAGACCATGCGCCATGCGCTCCGTGCGGCCAATGCGAAGGCCGAGATTGTGGTCTATCCGGATGCCGGACATGCCTTTAACGCTGATTATCGCCCGAGCTATCACGCGGAATCGGCTAAGGATGGATGGCAGCGGATGCTTACATGGTTCCGTCAGTACGGTGGTAAAAAAGGCTAAGCCTTTCCCATTGTCATGACGCATAAGGAGTGCGTGTTATGGAGCAATCCCTCTCGTTTCCACGCGGTTTTCTCTGGGGCGGCGCCATTGCCGCCAACCAGGCTGAAGGGGCATGGAACGTGGACGGCAAAGGGCCGTCCGTGGCAGACGCCGTCGCCTGGAAACCCAACCTGTCCGTAAAAGATTACAGGGGTCATATGGCCCTGACGGACGAGAACATTCGTGATGCGTTTGAAGGCAACCATGACGCGCGCTACCCGAAGCGCCGCGGCATCGATTTTTATCACCACTATAAAGACGACATCGCCCTGTTTGCTGAGATGGGTTTTAAGGTGCTGCGCGTCTCCATTGCCTGGTCGCGCATTTTCCCGACCGGAGAGGACGCTAAGCCCAACGAGGCCGGGCTGCAGTTTTATGAAGAGATGTTCCGCGAGCTGCGTCGTCATCACATCGAGCCGCTGGTCACCCTCTCCCACTATGAAATGCCGCTGGCGCTGAGCGAAAAATATAACGGCTGGGTACATCGCAACGTGGTGGATGCCTTTGTCCGCTTCAGCAATGTTTGTTTCGACCGCTATAAAGATCTGGTGCGTTACTGGCTGACCTTTAACGAAATAGACAGTATTCACCGTCATCCGTTTACCACGGCGGGTATTCGCGAAGAGAAGAGTGCACCGGGTCAGGCAAAGCAGGATATTTACCAGGGGCTACATCATCAGTTTGTCGCCTCAGCACTGGTGACGCGCGACTGCCACGCCAAAATTCCCGGCAGCCAGGTCGGTTGCATGCTGACAAAACTGACCACTTATCCGCACAGCTGCCGCCCGGAAGACGTTGAAGCTACGCTGAAGAAAAACCTGGAGAATTATTTTTATGCCGACGTGCAGGTATTTGGCGACTACCCGCCGCTGATCCTGCGCGATCTGGAAAGACAAAATATCCATATTGAAATGCACCCTGACGATCGGCGTATTTTAAAGGAGCATACCGTCAATTTCGTCTCCTTTAGTTACTATATGTCGATGACCGAATCCACTCAGCCAGACGCTGAACGCATTCCCGGCAATACCGTGCTCGGTGTGAAAAACCCTTATCTGCCTGCGTCGGAATGGGGCTGGCAGATTGATCCGCTTGGGTTGAAAATCTCGCTGCTGGAGCTGTATGACCGTTACCGAAAACCGCTGTTTATCGTTGAAAACGGTTTGGGTGCGAAGGATGTGGTCGAAAACGGCAAGATCCATGATAGCTACCGCATCGACTATTTCCGCGCCCACTTTGAACAAACGCTGGCGGCGATTAATGAAGGCGTGGAGGTAATGGGGTTCACCACATGGGGGTGTATCGACATTATTAGCGCAGGCACCTCGCAGATGTCCAAGCGCTATGGCTTTATCTATGTCGATCAGGACGACGAAGGCAACGGCACGTTAAAACGGCTGAAAAAAGACTCCTTCTGGTGGTACCAAAAAGTGATTGCCAGTAACGGCGCAGACCTGAGCTAAGTATGCGCAGGCCGGGCAGACGCCCGGCCATCGCGCGTCGTGGCTACGCCTGACGCAAATTCTGTGCCGCCTTCACCATATTCGCCAGCGCCGCGCGGGTTTCCGGCCAGCCGCGGGTTTTCAGGCCGCAGTCCGGGTTTACCCACAGGCGCTCAGCCGGAATGCGCTGGGCGGCTTTCTTCAGCAGGGCTTCGATCCACTCCACGCTCGGCACGTTCGGGGAGTGGATGTCGTACACGCCCGGTCCGATTTCGTTCGGGTAGTCGAACTCTTCAAACGACTCCAGCAGTTCCATATCTGAACGCGAGGTCTCGATGGTGATCACGTCAGCGTCCAGCGCGGCGATCGAATCCATGATGTCGTTAAATTCGCAGTAACACATGTGGGTGTGGATCTGGGTGTCGTCCTTCGCCACCGCGGCGTTGATGCGAAACGCCTCCACGCCCCACTTCAGGTAGGCCTCCCAGTCGCTGCGGCGCAGCGGCAGACCTTCACGCAGGGCCGGTTCGTCAATCTGGATGATGCCAATGCCTGCGGCTTCGAGATCCGCCACTTCATCACGCAGCGCCAGCGCGATTTGCTTCGCGATGGTTTCACGGGACACATCTTCACGCGGGAAGGACCAGCAAAGAATGGTCACCGGGCCGGTCAACATTCCTTTCACGGGCTTGTCGGTCAGGGACTGGGCGTATTTCGCCCACTCCACGGTGATGGGTTCCGGGCGGCTGATATCACCGATGACCACCGGCGGCTTCACGCAGCGGGAGCCGTAGCTCTGCACCCAGCCATTCTGGGTGAACACGAAACCGTCCAGATGCTCACCGAAGTATTCCACCATGTCGTTACGCTCGGCCTCTCCGTGCACCAGCACGTCCAGACCTAAGCGCTCCTGCTCCACAATCGCCTGTTTGATGTGTTCGGCGATACCGGTACGGTAGTGATTCGCGTCCAGGTTGCCTTTTTTGAAGTCCAGGCGCAGGCCGCGGATCTCGGTGGTCTGCGGGAAAGAACCAATCGTGGTGGTCGGCCACGCAGGCAGGTTGAAGCGCGCGCGCTGCGCTTCGGCACGCACCTCATACGGGCTCTGACGCTGGCTGTCCTGGGCGGTGATGGCCGCCAGACGTTTCTCCACCGCCGGATTATGCACGCGGGCCGAGTGACGGCGCGCCTGGATGGGTGCGCTCCATTCGCTAATCGCCGTCGTGTCACCGCTGTTCAGGGCATCACGCAGCAGGGCCAGCTCCTCACACTTTTGCAGGGCAAAGGCGAACCAGCTCTTCACTTCCGCATCCAGACGGGTTTCTACGCTGAGATCAATCGGGCTGTGCAGCAGGGAGCAGGAAGAGGCGATCCACAGTTCACGTTTGTCTGCGATGTCTTTAATCTGCGCATATTTCTCCGTCAGATCGGCGCGCCAGACGTTACGCCCGTTCACGAGGCCGGCAGAGAGTAGCCAGTCCGCTGGCAGCCGTTTGTGCAGCTCTGCCACATCATCGTTACCGTGTACGAGGTCGACGTGCAGACCCTGCACCGGCAGCGCGGTAATCGTCTTCAGGTTTGGCGTCACGCCTTCGAAATAGGTGGTCAGCAGGAGCTTCACCTGCCCCGCAAGCGCGTCATATGCCGGTTTGAAGGCAGAGAGCCATGCCTGCGGCAGCTCCAGCACCAGCGCAGGTTCGTCGATCTGCACCCACTGAATGCCGCGCTTGCCCAGCTCAATCAGGACCTGTTTGTAGACCGGCAGAATATCGTTGAGCAGGCTCAGACGATCGAACTGCTCCCCTTTCACTTTACCCAGCCACAGGTAGGTTACCGGCCCCAGCAATACGGGCTTCACCTGGTGACCCAACGCCAGCGCTTCGTCCACTTCATCAAGAAGCTGCGTCCAGGTCAGTTTGAACTGCTGACCTTTTACGAACTCCGGCACCATATAGTGATAGTTGGTGTTAAACCACTTGGTCATTTCCGCCGCTGCCGCTGGCTCACCCGTTGGCGCACGGCCACGGCCGATGCGGAACAGGGTATCGATATCTACCGATCCATCGCTGTTCTGATGACGAGCCGGCACGTTGCCAAGCAGCAGGCTGGTCGTCAGAACATGGTCGTACCAGGCGAAATCGCCCACCGGCAGCAGGTCAATGCCCGCCTGTTTTTGCTGATCCCAGTGACGGGCGCGCAGCTCGCGTCCCACTGCCAGCAGCTCTTCACGGGTGGCGTTTCCCGCCCAGTAGCTTTCTTGCGCTTTTTTCAGCTCGCGACGCAGGCCAACGCGAGGGAAACCGAGAGTGTGATTGCGGATAGTCATGTGTTCTTCCTCTAATTAATTGTAAATCCTTTGGATTTTGAATTCAGGGAAGGCGGCAAGTTTGCTCATCCCCGGGAGCTTACATGAGTAAGTGACCGGGGTGAGTAAACGCAGCCAACGCACCATAAATTTAAAAGACGAAGGATTTTAGACGTCCAGATGTTTACACTTCTATAATTGGCGGTTACTGTATATTCCTCAAGCGCAAAATGTTCATGCCGAAGTGAAGGACTTTCATGATCGAGATAAAACACCTGAAAACGCTCCAGGCGTTACGGAACTGCGGCTCGCTCGCGGCAGCGGCGGCCACGCTGCACCAGACCCAGTCCGCCCTTTCTCACCAGTTCAGCGATCTGGAACAACGCCTCGGCTTTCGTCTTTTTGTGCGTAAGAGCCAGCCGCTGCGCTTTACACCGCAGGGCGAGATCCTGTTGCAGCTGGCGAATCAGGTCCTGCCGCAGATCGCCAGCGCGCTGCAGGCGTGTAACGAACCGCAGCAGACCACACTGCGTATCGCCATTGAGTGCCACAGCTGTATCCAGTGGCTGACCCCCGCGCTTGAGAACTTCCGCCAGAAGTGGCCACAGGTGGAGATGGACTTTAAATCCGGCGTGACGTTCGACCCGCAGCCCTCGTTGCAGCAGGGCGAGCTGGATCTGGTGATGACGTCCGATATTCTGCCGCGCAGTGGCCTGCACTATTCACCGATGTTTGATTATGAAGTGCGCCTGGTGCTGGCGCCGGACCATCCGCTGGCGGCCAAAACGCGCATCACGCCGGAAGACCTGGCGACAGAAACGCTGCTAATTTATCCGGTTCAGCGCAGTCGTCTGGATATCTGGCGTCACTTCCTGCAGCCGGCAGGCATTAGCCCGCAGTTGAAAAGCGTGGATAACACCCTGCTGTTGATTCAGATGGTGGCGGCCAGAATGGGTATCGCAGCGCTGCCGCACTGGGTGGTGGAGAGTTTTGAACGCCAGGGCCTGGTGGTCACTAAAACCCTGGGTGAAGGACTGTGGAGCCGGCTGTACGCCGCCGTGCGCGATGGCGAGCAGCGACAGCCGATTACAGAGGCGTTTATTCGCTCAGCGCGGAACCACGCGTGCGACCATCTTCCGTTTGTGCGGAGCGCGGAGCGACCCAGCGGCGATGGACCCACAGCGAAGCCAGGATCACCGTTCCCCCAATAAGGAAGCTCGGCCAGTGCGGCTGTTGCTGCCAGATGGCGAGGTTAACCAGCAGCCCCGCCGGGACATGCACGTTGTTCATGATCCCCAGTGTACCGGCGTCGACCTGGGTCGCGCCGTAGTTCCACATGAAGTATCCCAGCCCTGAAGCCACCACGCCCAGCCAGACCAGAACGCCCCACTGCACGTTCGTGGTTGGCAGTTTTTGCGGATTACCGAGCATAAACCACGCCGCCACCGCAACAATCGCAGCCCCCATATAGAACCAGGCGAACGCGTTATGCTGCGGCATCGGACGGGTTTCCATCAGACGCTTGTAGCCCACCATGCCGATGGCGAAACTGATGTTGGCGAGCTGGACGAACATCAGCCCGGTCCAGAAGTGATCGCTCACTTTGTCGTAGCGAATAATCGCCGCGCCAATCACCGCCAGTGCCGCGCTCAGCAGGTATCCCCAGCGCAGGCGGCGCTTGCTGAGCAAATCGTAGATCAGCGTGATATAGAGCGGCGTAAGCACGGTGAACAGCAGGAATTCAGAGACGGACAGGTAGACGTAAGCCCGGAAGCTAAACAGATACATGATGCCGAGCTGCATCGCCCCCACCAGCATATACAGCACGATCGTTTTCAACGATTGCCCGCGCGTACGCAGAAACGGCAGGAACACCAGCGCCGCCAGCCCCACGCGCATCAGCACCGAGAAGTAGCTGTCGACCGAACCGGCAAGGTATTCGCCAATCAGGCTAAAGGAGAAGGCCCACAGGATAGTGGTGATAATGAGTAGCGCCACAATGCTTGTCTCTCAGAAATAAGGAGAGGCATTGTAGCGAACTCTTTAGTTGACAACTGAGCAATAAATAACCGAATGAAGATTATTCAAGGAACAGTTTGCGCAGATACTTCGGTACCGCGTTATCAGCGTTAGAACCAATCACTTCCAGTTCCGGGTGCAGATCTTTCAGACGCTGGTGCGCGTTCTGCATGATACAGCCCTTACCTGCCATTGATAGCATTTCGGCATCGTTCATGCCGTCACCAAAGGCGATACAATCTTTCAGCCCAAAGCCCAGACGTTTCGCGACCGCTTCCAGGGCGTGGCCTTTGGAGACACCTCCCGCCATCACTTCCAGACAGGTCAGCGTTGAGAAGCTGACATTAACGCGATCGCCCCAGCGGGCGTTGATCGCCTGCTCCAGCGGGAGCAGCTCTTCATGGCTGTCGCAGGTGAAGAACACTTTACTGATGCCATCCGGCTCCAGCAGGCCTGGTTCATACAGGGAGTAGTTGAATACCGCTTCTTTGAAGAAACGCATTTCATCCGGGCGATGGCGGTTCATGAACCAGTCGTCATCGCGATAAACGTTAGTGACGATAGCCGGATTATTGTGCACCACACCGAACAGATCGGCAGCAATATCGCGATCCAGGTTGTGCGTAAAGATCAGATTGCCGTCGGTATCATGTACGCGCGCACCGTTGGAGGTGATCATGTACGATTTGATCTCAAGATTATCGCGGATCTGCCCCACGTCTACGTGGTGGCGGCCGGTGGCAAACACAAAGTTCACGCCCCGGGCAGTCAGCAGCTTTAAGGTCTCTTTCGCGTAAGGCGACAGGGTGTGGTCGGGGGAGAGCAGCGTGCCATCTAAATCAGATGCAACAACCTGGTACATAGGAAAATTTAACCTCAATAGACAATCAGTTATGCCGGTCGAAAAACTCGACGATGGCGTTAAGCGCGACTGAGCGCATAGCGTCCTTTTCAAAAAGGATCTCATGGTACGCGCCGTTGATAACCAACGGTTTTCCCCCTTCACAAGGGTGGCCGGCGGCAGCGCGGAGTTCACAAAAGCGGTCATGCATGCGGTTATCCACCACACGCTCTTCTTCAGCCTGAATCAGGAGGGTTGGCGTGTCATCATTCGCGACGCCTGCCAGAACCTGCTCACCGGCAAGGATCCCTTCACGTACCCAGTGATATGTCGGGCCGCCCACGCGCAGGCGCGGCTCATCGGCATAAAAACGCAGGTTACGACGATAGCGCTGTCGGCTGTGCGTCAGGACGTTCATCGCAAAGGGCAATGCTCGCCAGCGCCCCGTTCCGATGGCATAGCCTTCCCGAATGCGCTGATGGCCCTCAGCCCAGTCGAGAATATGACGTACCATCCAGTCAGGAAAACGCATGACGATGCCATACATCGGCGCGGTGAGCGCAATGGCGTCGCACTGATGCGGGTGGCGCTGTAAGAACAGCGTTGAAATCGCACCGCCCATCGAGTGTGCCAGGATATAGCGCTTCCGCCAGGGGCCAGGCTCGACCTCCTGCTGCCAGAACGCGGCGAGATCGTCGACGTAATCACTGAAGTTATCCACATGGCCGCGATGCGTGTCCGATAACAGGCGGCCGGAAAGCCCCTGCCCGCGATGGTCGATAATCAACACATCGAAGCCAAGATGGAACAGGTCATAGGCCAGTTCGGCGTATTTGACGTAGCTCTCGATACGCCCGGGGCAGACCACAATGACCCGGTCATTTTTCTTATCGCGAAAACGCACAAAGCGTACCGGAATATCACCGACACCCGTAAACTCATCTTCCTCACGCTGGCGCCAGAAATCGGTCAGCGGCCCCATGGAGAAAGCAGCAAATGCGTTTTCTCGTGTTTCCCAGTCCTTTTTCTGCTGAAACATCGGGTTTCTACTCACCTAAGCCAAGGAATATCGTTTTTTCGTCACCGGTCACAAAATGACTCAACAATAGCGTATTGTGGCATAAAAACAGACGATTCGGGAGTTTCAAATGACCTTCGAGTGGTGGTTCGCTTACCTGCTGACATCCATCATCCTTAGCCTTTCACCAGGCTCGGGCGCCATTAACACCATGACCACCTCCATTAATCACGGCTATCGCGGTGCGGCGGCGTCGATTGCTGGTTTGCAGGCCGGACTGGGCATTCACATCGTGCTGGTCGGGATTGGTCTGGGCACCCTGTTCTCCCGCTCGGTGCTGGCGTTTGAAGTACTGAAATGGGCCGGGGCAGCGTATCTGATCTGGCTGGGTATTCAGCAGTGGCGCGCGGCGGGCTCCATCAACCTGAACACGCTCGCGCAGACGCAAAATCGTGGCCATCTGTTTAAGCGTGCGGTGTTCGTTAACCTGACCAACCCGAAAAGCATCGTCTTCCTCGCCGCGCTGTTCCCGCAGTTTATCGTGCCGCATCAGCCCCAGGTGATGCAGTACGTGGTGCTGGGCGCGACCACCATTATCGTTGATATCATCGTGATGATTGGTTACGCGACGCTGGCGCAGCGAATTGCGGCATGGATTAAAGGGCCTAAACAGATGAAGGCCCTGAATAAGGTGTTTGGTTCGCTGTTCATGCTGGTTGGCGCGCTGCTTGCGTCAGCGCGTCACGCTTAGCGAGAAATGATGAGATGAATACCGAAGCCGGCGAACAGCGCGCCGGCGAAGCCGTCAATCCACTTCGCGATGCGCTGGTAGCCACGGCGCATCGCCGGTAAGGCAAACAGGCTCGCCACGATGGTGAACCAGGCAAACGTCTCAACCACGATCAGCAGGAAGATCCCCCAGCGTGCGCCCGCGCCAACGCTGTCGCCGACAAAGAGCGAGAAGACAGAGCCGAAATAGATAATCGCTTTCGGGTTCGCCAGGTTGGTCAGCAGACCTTTTACAAAACTGCGGCCGCCCGTTGCCAGCTCAATCTTTGGCTCTTGCGGTTTTTTCTCTTCTTTCTTCAGCGCCCCGCGCAGCATCTGGTAGCCCATCCAGCACAGATACAGGCCACCGCCAACCATAATGATGTTATGCAGCCAGGCCATTTTCGCCAGAATCAGGTTCAGGCCAAGCAGCGCCACCGCCGCCCAGACCATAACGCCCATGGTGATACCCAGCACGCCCATCATCGCCTCTTTGCGGGAGCGGCTGACCGCGGTTTGTGATACGAAGAAGAAGTCAGGGCCCGGGCTCATCAGCGCAACGATGTGCACTAACGCCACGGTGAGAAATAGCATTAACATAATTCGCTCGCGGGGAAATAATTCAGTGAGTCACCATCCTGGCACTTTTTCGCCCGGCTGACTACTCCTCATCATCACCGTCAGCATGGGAACGGATAAGCGCCATAAACTCCTTACCAAAACGCTCCAGCTTGCGCGTGCCAACGCCGTTAACGCTGAGCATTTCGCTGGCGCTCAGCGGCATCTGTTCGGCCATCTCGATCAGCGTCGCGTCGTTGAACACCACGTAAGGCGGGATGTTTTCTTCATCGGCGATGGCTTTACGCAGCTTGCGCAGTTTGGCAAACAGCTTGCGGTCGTAGTTGCCGCCGTACGATTTTTGCATCACTCGCGGCTTCAGGGCGATAACGCGCGGCACGGCAAGCTTCAGTTCAACGTCCCCCCTCAGCACCGGGCGCGCGGCTTCGGTGAGCTGAAGCGCGGAGTGCTGGGCGATGTTCTGTGTGGCAAAACCGAGGTGAATCAGCTGACGAATAATGCTGACCCAGTGCTCGTGACTCTGATCCTTGCCAATACCGTAGACCGGCAGCTTGTCGTGGCCCATATCTCGGATACGCTGGTTATTGGCACCACGCAGCACTTCCACCACGTAGCCCATCCCGAAGCGCTGATTCACACGATAAATGGTCGAGAGCGCCTTACGCGCGTCCATCAGACCATCGTACTGTTTCGGCGGATCGAGGCAAATATCGCAGTTGCCACACGGCTCCTGTCGCCCTTCACCAAAGTAGTTGAGCAGCACCAGGCGACGGCAGGTTTGCGCTTCGGCAAACGCGCCCATCGCGTTGAGCTTGTGCCGTTCGATATCCTGCAGCTGTCCCTGCGGCTTCTCTTCCAGGCAGCGGCGCAGCCACGCCATATCAGCCGGATCGTAGAACAGCATCGCTTCCGCAGGCAGACCGTCACGCCCGGCGCGACCGGTTTCCTGATAGTAGGATTCGATATTGCGTGGAATGTCGAAGTGCACCACAAAGCGCACGTTTGGCTTGTTGATCCCCATGCCGAACGCCACCGTCGCCACCACAATCTGCAGGTCGTCGCGCTGGAATTTTTCCTGCACGTCGGCGCGGATGTGGTTTTCCAGCCCGGCATGGTAAGCCGCCGCGCTAAAGCCGCGGTTTTGCAGGCGCGCGGCGGTGTCCTCCACCTTCGCACGGCTGTTGCAGTAGATGATGCCGGACTTGCCGCGCTGCTCCTGCACGTAGCGTAAAAGCTGATCCAGCGGCTTGAATTTTTCCATCAGCATATAGCGGATGTTGGGGCGGTCGAAGCTGCTGACCTGAATATAGGGGTCGTTCAGCCCCAGCAGGCGAACAATATCCAGACGGGTAGTGTCATCTGCCGTGGCGGTAAGCGCCATAAACGGCAGCTCGGGGAAGCGCTGACGCAGCTGACCGAGTGCGGCGTATTCCGGACGGAAATCGTGTCCCCACTGGGAGATACAGTGCGCTTCATCCACCGCCAGCAGCACCGGGTTCCAGTGCGCGAGATGGTCGAGGAAGTTATCCAGCATCAGGCGTTCGGGCGCGATATACAGCAGGCGGATCTGCCCGGTGCGGCACCCGGCCATCACTTCCTGCTGCTGCTCGCGGGATTGCGTGGAGTTAAGGCAGGCCGCCGCCACGCCGTTAGCGAGCAGCTGGTCCACCTGGTCTTTCATCAGCGAAATCAGGGGCGATACCACCACCGTCAGGCCGTTAAGCACCAGCGCGGGCACCTGATAACAGAGCGATTTACCGCCGCCGGTTGGCATCACCACCAGGCAGTCGCGGCCTTCCAGCACCGTTTCAATGATGGTTTCCTGGCCAGGGCGGAACTGCTGGTAGCCAAAGGTTTCATGCAAAACCTGTTTAGCCAGCGACTCCTGATTCAATACTTCCGCCTGCGCCACATTAACCCCATCTGCGAAAAATAAAACAGGCGCTATTTTCAGCGCCTGAGAGAGAAACTTCAACGTTTAACGCAAAAACATTCGAGCTGCCTAGAGAATGTCGTTCAGCATCACGCCCACGCCGACACGGGTCTGGTTGAAGTTATAGTCGATAAGCGACTCGCCGTAACCGCTGTAGACCTGCGTATAGATACGCACGTGCTTCGTCATTGGGTAGCTTAAGCCCACTTCCGCACCGCCGTAACCGGTGTTCCAGTTATACTGGCCCTTCGCGCTCAGCACGGCATCGCCCAGCTGATAGCCGACTTTAAGCTGGTAGTAGCCCATGTATTTGGTGATGTCCGGGTTGTCATCGGTTTCGCCCACCACATACCACGGCTTCACCTCCACCATCCAGTTGCCGTTCTGCGCCATCAGGCGCGTATAGGCGCGGTTCCAGCTACGGGAAGTCGGGTCGGAACGGCCATTAGAATCATGGTTAAAGCCCACTTCGACGTCACGCAGTGTCCAGCCCGCAAACTCATAATCCGTTGCAAAACCGAGGAACAGCTGTGGCTCATAGTTGGTTTCACGGAACGGGGAGGACTCTCCGCTGTTAGAGAGCTGCCACCAGGATTTCTGCGTGTAAGACGCGCCCAGCACCGAGTTCGGCCCCAGAATGCCGCGCCAGAACGGGAAGGCCAGGCTGAGCTGGAACTTCACCTCATCTTTACGCGCATTATCAGACCAGTTATAGGAGCTTATCGCCTCTTTGTTGAGGTCGCTGGTCTGGGTGTAAATCACGTAGTTGGCGTCATACGGATAGAGCGTGAACGGATTGTCATGCTCCTGAAGTAGGTTGGCGATAATGCTGCCGTGAACGGCAGGTTTGTCATGCACCTCTTTGATCGTCGCTTCCTGCGCATACGCTGTGAGGGGCAGCGAAACCGCCGCCAGTAACCAGGCCAGATACGTCCGCATCGGTGGTGTTCTCCTGCAAAAGAGTAAATTTCGTTGAATAGTTATGTGGCAGTCATTCTACAGACTTCTGCGACAACTGCTGCATCCTCGTTTCTGAAAGTGGAATTCCTTATTGCTGAGGCATAAAATCAACATTTCATTAACAATAAGGATGTGATGCCTCATGTCAGCCATGCTTACCGCCGATGAAGTGTTAAAACTCGTGGGCGAGATTTTTGTTTACCATATGCCGTTTAACCGTGCGCTGGGACTGGAGCTGGAGCGTTATGAAAAGGACTTTGCCCAGCTGAGTTTCAACAACCAGCCGATGATGGTGGGTAACTGGGCGCAAAGTATTTTACACGGCGGGGTGATTGCCTCCGCGCTGGACGTCGCGGCAGGCCTGGTCTGTGTGGGCAGCACGCTGACCCGCCATGACACCATCAACGAAGACGAACTTCGCCAGCGTCTGGCACGCATGGGCACTATCGACTTACGCGTTGACTATCTTCGCCCGGGGCGCGGAAATCGCTTTACCTGTACCAGCAGCCTGCTGCGCGCGGGCAACAAAGTTGCCGTGGCACGCGTTGAATTACACAACGAGGAACAGGTCTATATCGCCAGCGCAACTGCCACTTATATGGTGGGTTGAGGCTGCAAAATCGGGTAAAATTATTTCACTTTTTTGTAACGGATTTTCCCGATGGATGCTAAACAGACGCGGCAGGGCGTTTTACTCGCCCTTGCCGCTTATTTTATTTGGGGTATCGCCCCGGCGTATTTCAAGCTTATCGCCGACGTTCCGGCCGATGAGATCCTGACTCACCGCGTCATCTGGTCGTTCTTCTTTATGATTGCGCTGATGAGCCTCAGCCGTCAGTGGTCAGGCGTCAAAACGCTGCTGCAAACCCCGAAGAAGATTTTCCTGCTGGCGCTCTCTGCCGTGCTGATCGGCGGTAACTGGCTGCTGTTTATCTGGGCAGTGAATAACCACCACATGCTCGAAGCGAGTCTGGGGTACTTCATTAACCCGCTGGTGAATATTGTGCTGGGGATGATTTTCCTCGGCGAGCGCTTCCGACGTATGCAGTGGGTGGCCGTCATTCTGGCCTTCTGCGGCGTGATGGTACAGCTCTGGACCTTCGGCTCGTTGCCGATTATTGCCCTCGGCCTGGCGTTCAGCTTTGCCTTTTATGGCCTGGTGCGTAAAAAGATAGCTGTCGAAGCACAAACCGGCATGCTGTTTGAAACCCTGTGGCTGCTGCCGGTTGCGGCGATTTATCTTTTCGGCATCGCCGACAGCCCGACCAGCCATATGGGCAGCAACCCGTGGTCGCTGAATCTGATGCTGATGGCGGCAGGTGTGGTAACGACGATCCCACTGCTGTGCTTCACCGGTGCGGCGACGCGCCTGCGTCTCTCTACCCTGGGCTTCTTCCAGTATATTGGCCCGACGCTGATGTTCCTGCTGGCGGTGGTGTTTTACGGTGAAGTGCCGGGTGCGGATAAAATGGTGACGTTCGCTTTTATCTGGGTGGCGCTGGCGATTTTTGTCGCCGATGCGATTTACACCCAGCGCAGGGCCCGCAAAGGAATGTAGGTGTTTTGTAGGGCGGGTAAGCGCAGCGCTACCCGCCAGATGTTTACAGCCAGTTACGACGCTTAAAGTACAGATACGGCGCTAGCCCGGCGAGGATCATAAAGATAATCGCCCCCGGGTAACCAAAGCTCCACTTCAGCTCCGGCATAAACTCAAAGTTCATCCCGTAGCTGGAGGCCACCAGCGTCGGCGGCAGGAACACCACGGATACCACCGAGAAGATCTTGATGATGCGGTTCTGCTCGATGTTGATAAAGCCCATCGCCGCCTGCATCAGGAAGTTGACCTTCTGGAACAGGGATTCGTTGTGCGGCAGCAGAGATTCGATATCGCGCAGGATCTCCCGCGCCTGCTCCAGCTGGCCGCCCGGCAGACGCGCCTTGCGCACCAGGAAGTTCAGCGCGCGCTGGGTATCCATCAGACACAAACGCACTTTCCAGCCGATATCTTCCAGCTCCGCCAGGGTGGAGAGCGCTTCGTCGTACTCATCGCCCTGATGGCCTTCCATGATGACACGGCTCAGCTTTTCCAGATCGCTGTAGATGTTTTCAATCTCGTCCGCCAGCTGTTCAATTTTGGTCTCGAACAGGTCGAGCAGCAGCTCCCAGGCATTACCGTCATTTAATGGCTGGCTGCGGGCGCGCATGCGGTAGAGACGGAATGCCGGCAGCTCACGCTCGCGCAGGGTAAACAGGCGGCCATCACGAATGGTAAACGCCACGGTGGAGTTTCCCGCGTGGTCTTCGGCATCTTCAAAGAAGAAGAAAGAGTGAATGTGCAAACCGTCTTCGTCTTCAAAAAAACGCGCAGATGCTTCGATGTCTTCCAGTTCCGGGCGTGTCGCCAGGCTTTGTCCCAGCTCAGATTGTACGCGAAGGCGTTCATCGTCGTCCGGCTCGACCAGATCCACCCATACGGCATCAATGAGGGGCTGTGACTCTTCGGCTTCAAGCCGCGTCAGTCGGTTATTTTCGAGTTGAAATGCGCTCAACATGACCGGGACTCCCAATGCAAAAAAAATCGGACAGTTCGGTGGGCACACAGAAACAAATTGGGTTTCAGACCATTAAACAGCCTGACTCAGCGCGACGGGAATAATGCAGTCGCTGACAACCACTAAGGCCATCAGCAAGAGGAGATAGCCTTAGGAGTTGTTCCTGGATGACAGGGAATTGAGCCAGTATCTACTGGGTGTGTCCAAGGCGAATGTCCTCTTAGCGTAATCGTGCGCGCATGTTACGCCAGCTATAACTGTGGCGTCAACACGCAACGGAACGCTGAAGGGCATTAATTGACCTTCAACGTATAAGGTTAGCAGATTATTACAAAATAATGATATTTTTCTGAATCTTACACCGTTTCCAGCTTCGCGTAGGCTGCCACCAGCCATTTGATTCCCTGCCCCTGGAACGCCACCTGCAGGCGGCTGTGCTCACCGCTGCCTTCCAGATTCACAATGGTCCCTTCGCCAAACTTAGAATGGCGCACACGTTGGCCCAGCTTGTAGCCGGTGTCGGTTTCCGCCATCGGCGCTCCCATCCGCTGATGACTGACCGGACGGCTGATGCTGGCACGCAGACGCACCTCTTCCACGCACTCCTCCGGCAGCTCACCGATAAAGCGCGACGGGCGGTGATAGACCTCTTTACCATACAGGCGGCGGGTTTCGGCGTAGGTCAGCGTCAGCTTTTGCATCGCTCGCGTCACGCCGACATAGGCCAGACGACGCTCCTCTTCCAGGCGTCCGCCTTCATCCAGCGACATCTGGCTCGGGAACATTCCCTCTTCCATACCGACGATAAACACCTGCGGGAACTCCAGACCTTTGGCGGAGTGCAGGGTCATCAGCTGAACCGCATCCTGCCAGGTGTCCGCCTGCCCTTCGCCCGCTTCCAGCGCAGCGTGAGAGAGGAACGCCTGCAGCGGCATCAGGTCTTCATCTTCTTCGTTGTAACTGAACTGGCGCGTTGCCGTCACCAGCTCTTCTAAGTTCTCAATACGGGTCTGGCCTTTCTCGCCTTTTTCCTGCTCGTACATGGTGCGCAGGCCGGAGTCTTTGATCACCCGGTCGGTCTGCACGTGCAGCGGCATGTCGGCCGTTTCCTGCGCCAGCGCGTCAATCAGCTCGAGGAAACGCTGCAGGGCGCTGGCAGCGCGGCCGGCAAGGGCTTTTTCCTGCAACAACTCGCGGCACGCCTGCCACAGCGTCAGCTGGCGATCGCGCGAGGCCTGGCGCACCACGTCCAGCGTGCGGTCACCAATGCCACGGGTTGGCGTGTTGACCACGCGCTCAAACGCCGCGTCGTCGTTACGGTTGGCAATCAGGCGCAAATACGAGAGCGCGTCTTTGATTTCCTGACGTTCGAAGAAGCGCATACCGCCGTAAATGCGGTATGGCATCCCCACCTGCAGCAGCGCCTCTTCCAGCACGCGCGACTGGGCGTTGCTGCGATAGAGAATGGCACACTGTTCCAGCGCGCCACCGTTGTCCTGCCAGGTTTTAATGCGGTTCACCACGAAGCGGGCTTCATCGAGTTCGTTGAAGGCGCAGTAAATCGAAATCGGTTCGCCGTCGACGCCGTCGGTCCACAGTTTTTTCCCCAGACGCCCGTTGTTGTTTTCAATCAGGGCGTTGGCCGCGCTCAGGATATTGCTGGTTGAGCGGTAGTTCTGCTCCAGACGGATGGTCTGTGCGCCCGGGAAGTCATTGAGGAAGCGCTGGATATTCTCTACCTGCGCCCCGCGCCAGCCGTAGATTGACTGGTCGTCATCACCCACGATCATTACCTTGCCGGTATCGCCGGCCAGCAGGCGGATCCACGCGTACTGGATGTTGTTGGTATCCTGGAATTCGTCCACCAGAATATTGGTGAAGCGTTCGCGGTAGTGCTGCAGGATATGCGGTTTGTTGAGCCACAGCTCGTGGGCGCGCAGCAGCAGCTCGGCGAAATCCACCAGGCCGGCGCGATCGCACGCTTCCTGATAGGCCTTGTAGACGTTCTGCCAGGTCTGCTCGACCGGGTTGCCGAAGCTCTGAATGTGGTGCGGGCGCAAGCCTTCGTCTTTCTGGCCGTTGATGTACCACATCGCCTGACGCGGTGGCCACTGCTTCTCGTCAAGGTTCATCGCCTTAATCAGGCGTTTGAGAAGACGGAGCTGGTCTTCGCTGTCGAGGATCTGGAAATCCTGCGGCAGATTGGCATCCATATGGTGCGCGCGCAGCAGACGGTGCGCCAGGCCGTGGAAGGTGCCGACCCACATGCCGCCCTGGCTGGTGCCCATCAGCTGGGCGATACGGTGGCGCATCTCCGCCGCCGCCTTGTTGGTAAACGTGACCGCCATGATGGAGTACGGCGAGCAGTTCTCCACGCTCTGCAGCCAGGCGATACGGTGAACCAACACGCGTGTCTTACCACTGCCCGCCCCCGCCAGCACCAGCAGGTTGGTGCGCGAGGCGGCAACCGCGTCACGCTGTTTGTCATTAAGGCTGTCGAGCAGGTAAGAAACGTCCATTGGCACCGTCACGTCATGTCGGGCAGGCGAATAGCATTCGCCAAAACCCTGTTAATTTATACAGAACAATTGATGATTATATCAGCGTCGTGAGGGATGCCAACCGCGAAATTTCCAGGTGTGGCAGAAGACGGCTATCGGAGGCGATCATCAGGTCGGCGTTTTCCGGCTTGATCCAGCAGGCCTGCATGCCGCAGCGGATGGCTCCGGCCACGTCTGTGGTCAGGTCATCCCCCACGTGCAGGATCTGACCCAGCGGCAGGTTCAGCTTTTCCGCCGCCAGATGGTACATATCGTTAAACGGCTTCGCGCGCCCGTGGGGGCCCGCACGCAGCACAAATTCAAAGTAATCACTCAGGCCAAACAGCTCCGGCTGGGCATTGCCGTTGGTGATCGCCACCAGCGGCCATTTTTCGGCAAGGGCAGTCAGCGTGTCGTGGGTCTCCTGCGGCACGTCGATACGGCTGCGCCATTTGGCGAAGTGTTCCATTGCCGCTTCAGCCCCAATGGCTGCATCCTGTACGCTGAGCCCTGCGTTGAGCATCGCCTGCTCAACCGCGCGGCGACGCCATTCGGTCACGTCGTGGTAAATCTCCGGCTCGGTCTCCCGCAGGGACTGACGCAGCTTCTGGAAGTCCTTGTTCTGTATCGTCTTCAGCGCCGGATGGTAGTTCTGGACAAACGCCAGCGACTCCTGCTCGGTACGCAGAATCACGTCGCGGTTGTCATAAAGGGTGTCATCAAGGTCAAACGTCAGGGCGGAGATCTGACCGAGTGGGCGGTAAAAACGCATTATTTCCCCCGTTTGGCGCGTGGATGCGCCGCGTCGTACACCGAGGCAAGGTGTTGAAAGTCTAAGTGGGTATAAATTTGAGTGGTCGACAGATTCGCGTGGCCGAGCAGTTCCTGCACGCCGCGCAGATCGCCGCTCGACTCAAGCATGTGTGTCGCAAAGGAGTGGCGCAGCTTGTGCGGGTGAACGTGGCTGTTAAGCCCCTGCTTAATGCCCCACTCCGCAAAGCGCTTCTGCACGTTACGCGCCGAGATCCGCTTGCCGAGTTTCGACAGGAACAGCGCATCCTCTTCTGCGCCAAACAGCCCGCGCAGATCCAGCCAGTGCTCAATCCAGGAGACCGCATTGCGGCCAATCGGCAGGCGGCGCTCTTTGCTGCCCTTGCCCATCACCCACACTTCGCCGGTCTCCAGGTCGAGATGTTTTACATCAAGGTTAACCAGCTCCGAGAGACGTAGCCCGGCACCGTACATCACCTCCAGCATCGCGCGGTCGCGCACGGCCAGCGGATCGTTCAGATCGATATCCAGCAGGCGGTTGACGTCGTCAACGTCGATATTTTTCGGCAGATGGCGCGGGGCTTTCGGCGTGGCGATCCCTTTTGCCGGATTGGCTTTTAAGCCTCCCTGGCTGACCAGCCAGTCGAAGAAACTGCGCAGGGCGGAGAGCCTCAACGCCAGACTTGCGGGACTGAGATTTTTTTTACGGCTACGCACAACGAACCCGCGTACCGTCGCAGCATCACATTGTTGCCAGCTTTTCAGGCCGATTTCGTCGGCAATCTGCATGATGGCATCAAGCTGACGCTGATAGTTGAGCAGGGTAATAGGGCTAAGCTGACGCTCCACGCCCAGATAGCGCAGAAAGCGGGAGACGTCTGTGGCGAGCAATCCGTCCATCATACGCGCTCAATCCAGCGCTCCAGCAGCTCAGGCAGCATCAGGGCAATCTCCTGCAGCAGGTGCGTGGCCTGCCCGCGCTCGTAGTGATGCGCGTCGCGGCTGGTAAATAAGATGACCCCCAGATCGCCATCGCGCCCCATCAGAGACATCGCTACCGAACCAATCGCTTTGGCCTCCGGCAATACCACCAGCAGTTCGGGTCCGTTCAGCGGTCCCAGATAGTGATGCTCATGGCCCAGACGCTGAATGCGCAGCGGTTCAAACGCCTGACGGCTAAGTGCCAGATGGGTAAATCCCGACGGCGCGCCAATGCGCCAGCGGTCAGGGAAAAGACGGATCGTTGCGCCCGCCAGCCCAAGCTCGCGCGCCCAACGATGAAAGCGGCTGAGGAACTCTTCGAGGCTGTGCGCCGACGCCAGACGCGCCTGCAGATGGAGCAGACGGTAGAACAGACTTTCGTTTGTACTCGCCTGTTCCATCAGCAGCGTCATGTTCTCTTCAAGCTGACTGATGTGGTTGCGCGAGCGCGCCATATGCCATTCGACCAGCGACACGGTTCCGCGAACCGGATGTGGCACGCGCATCTCTTCGACGACGCGTGCATTGCGAATAAAAAACTCAGGATTGCGCAGCAGATAATCAACAACAGCCCTGTCGTCCAGTTCCGTCACTGTTTCCTGCAGTTCTTCCCCTGGTTGTTTCATAGATGGATAAACCCGTCATAGACATGTGCCGCCGGGCCAGTCATATACAGTGGATGACCCGGTCCTTTCCAGGCGATATCAAGCCGACCGCCTGGTAACTCCACGCGCACCTCTTCTGCCAGTAACCCCTGAGAGATGCCCACGGCCACCGCCGCACAGGCGCCGCTTCCACAGGCCTGCGTCTCGCCCGCGCCGCGCTCGTAAACCCGCAGACGGATGTGCTCGCGTTTCACCACCTGCATAAAACCGATGTTCGCGCGCTCCGGGAAACGTTCGTGGCTCTCCAGCACCGGGCCGAGGGTTTCGACGGCGGCCGTTTCCACATCATCAACCTGAATCACGCAGTGCGGGTTACCCATTGAGACGACGCCGCACAATACTGTCTGCTCGGCCGCACGCATAATATAGGTCTTTTCCGCTTTGTTTGCGCGAAACGGCACGACGGAAGGCTCGAAGTTTGGCTCGCCCATGTTCACCCGCACCAGCTCATCATCGGTGACGCTGAGCACCATACGACCATTGGCCGTACTGACGCGAATATCACGCTTGTTGGTCAGCCCTTTCAGGCGGACAAAGCGGGCAAAACAGCGCGCGCCGTTGCCGCACTGATTCACTTCGCTGCCATCCGCGTTAAAAATACGGTAGTGGAAATCGAGGTCGGGATCGTACGGTGGTTCAACCACCAGCAGCTGATCGAACCCCACGCCCAGATGCCGATCCGCCAGGCGGCGGATCAATTCCGGGGAGAAAAACACATTCTGCGTTACCGCGTCGACGACCATAAAATCGTTGCCAAGGCCATGCATTTTAGAGAACTGCATCATTTGCTCCATTGCGCGGGTACAGAACGTTGTCGTCAGAGATTAACCTGAGTCGGGCCGCCGTTGTTGCCACGATCGTTAGTATCTGGCGTAGAAGACTCAATACCGCTGTTGACCGGTTTCGTCGGCGGTGGTGCGGTTTTATCCGCTGGCGGGAAGTACAGCGGTCCCTTCAGTCCGCAGCCAGTCAGGCTAAACAGCGTGATGAGAACGGCAAGCGTTCGGAAAGCGTTTTTCATTATAAAGTTGCCCGTAAGTTCAAATCTGTTTCTATCATCGCAGGAGAAGACACAAAAGCAAGAGTTTGCCGCTTTCCTGCAACGGGATTTATTTAGGGTTATACTGCCGGCATCACGAAAAACAGGAACAAAACCATGAACGACAGTGAATTCCATCGCCTTGCCGACACCCTGTGGATGACCATTGAAGAGCGTCTTGACGACTGGGACGGCGACAGCGATATCGATTGTGAAATCAACGGCGGTATTCTGACCCTGAGCTTCGAAAATGGCAGCAAAATTATTATTAACCGCCAGGAGCCGCTTCACCAGGTATGGCTGGCGGCCAGACAGGGCGGCTATCATTTCGATCTGAAAGACGGGGAGTGGGTTTGCGACCGCAGCGGCGTACCGTTCTGGGATCTGCTGGAACAGGCGGCGACCGCGCAGGCGGGCGAGGAAGTCAGTTTCAGATAATTTTGTTGCCCGGTGGCGGCTACGCCTTACCGGGCCTACAACAACTAGAACTGTAGGCCGGGTAAGCGCAGCGCCACCCGGCGAAAAGAGTCAAGAGAAGTACTGCTGCAACAGCGGCGCGGTGTCCTGATTGGCAGGGGCAGCAGGCGTTACGGTCTGAGTCCGGAACGGAATCACCTGCGCACGGCCATCAACGTTCACAATCTGGTAGAACTGCGGCAGGTTAAAGTTGATAAAGCTTGAGCCGTAGGTGAACCGGTCATGCGAAGAGGAGTAGAAGCGGCTGACGTCGCGCACCAGCTCCTCTTTACTGCCTTCACAGTGGTGATAAACCTCGGCGCGGTTGGTCTCATCCAGAATGTAGATGTTGAAACCGGCATCATCGCCCGACTCTTCAAAGAAGAACTGAATAATCCCTTCACTGGCAAAACCATCCACCACCTGCGGCAGCTTAACGTGGTTGGTTTCCACCTGCACCGACAGACCATGCAGTTTGTTGTGCGAAATCGCCCCATAGAACTCGATGGCGTTTTCCAGCTTCTGTACTGACACATTGAGACGTTCGAAGAACAGGCCCCAGGTCTGGCCGGAAACGCGCAGCGCTTTAAAGCGGCCGGTTTCCTGACGGGTACTGGAGAGACGCAGCTCAATACATTCCGAGACCAGCTGCTGCACGCGGGTACGAATCAACCCACGCAGATGCTGGCTGTAGCAGAACACTTCCACGCTGTCCGGCGGCGCGGCATCCTGGTGCATCTTGCCGAGAATGGTTTTCAGCGCTTCGATCATCGCCTGCTCGCCGTTGAAGTGCAGGGTACGCACTTCGTTCCACGAGTTGCGGTACAGCAGATCCACGCTACCCACCAGGCAGTTTTGCTGCTCGCCAAAGCTAAAGACGTCCAGCTTGCGGAAGTCGAAATGAACCACCTGATTGCGGAAGGCCGCCGTCGGGTCGTATTCCAGGTTAACGATGATCGCCAGATGGCGGATCTCGCACGGGCTGTAGAGCGCTTTCGGCGTGGGTGCCGGCAGGCGCAGCGGGAAGTGGTGGGAGACATCCGCCACCATCTCCTGCAGTTTAGCGAGATCGACCACCTCGTTGCCTTTGATGAACAGGCGCGTGCGTGAGGTCAACAGGCCGTTAAACCAGGCCCAGGCCACCAGCTTGTTCAGGTAGCGGTTATACTCCAGCGGCTGATGGCTGATGATCGAGTCCATGCTGGGGGCACGGTTATACAGATACCACCCGGTGCGGTTCGCGCGGCCCGGCGGAACATAGATAAAGGTCAGGTTCGGTTCTGACAGGTCAGGCGAAATCTGTGGGTTAACCAGGGTCACTTTACCCGGCAGCGCTTCAAACGCGGCGTACAGTTTACGGGTCAATACCCCGATGTCCTGCGGGCTGGCGGAAACGCTGAGGTTGTTACGGCGCGCAAAGCGGATCAGATTACGGTAGCTTTGCATCATCGCATCGAGCAGTTCGTTGTGCGCTTCACGCACCTGATCGATTTTCCAGTTGGCCCGGTTGTCGAGCATGGAGAGACGCTCTTCGCCCCATCCCCACTCTTTCACTAACTGCGTGACCACTTCACGACGCCAGCCGACGCAGGCGCGCTCGCGGCTCAATTTCTCACACACTTTGAGATAGAAACATCGACGCACCAGGTCGAGACGCGTGGTGTCATCAATAGCTTTCAGGTATTCGGTCACGCGCTCCAGCATCATGCAGTAAGCGTCCAGCCCGAAGGAGACAATTTCCCCGTCGTGCAGACGCTGCTTGATATCTTTCGCCAGCAGGCGTGGCGTGGGGTATTCCCAGGAATAGGCTTCAAGCAGCAGCGTTTTCAGCACCGCTTTGTACGGTGAGTCGATGCTCTTATAGAGCTGCCAGAGGCTTGCGCCAAAGTACTCTTCGGCTGACAGCGAGCTCAGGCCGCCGAGGTCCAGCCATTCGTTTGGCGTCAGTACGCCCTGCGCATAAAGCGACATGACGTAATCGTCGTAATGCTCTTCTTCTTCGCACGGGACCATATTCCACAGAATACGCTTCCCGGCCAGGCGCACAGCAGTACGGTAAAATTCATCCAGCAACAGGATGTGCTGGGTCGAGCCGCAGTCCTCACCACCCAAACTGCCGCTTTCGTTATGGCGGAAACGGTTTTCATCAATCAGGAAGAAGCTCACTTCCACGCCGAGCGACGCCGCCCAGCTCTCCAGCAGGCTGCATTTACGCTGCAGCAGCTGACGCTCTTCGTTATCGAGCCAGGATTGATGACAGACCCAGATGTCGAGGTCTGACGAACAGCTTTGCCCTACCGATGAGGTACTCCCCATCGAGTAAACCCCGGTAATCGGCAGTTCACCCTTCGGAGACTCCTGTGGCGGCATGCCGCGGTAGAGTTCCAGTTCGTTGAGATAATGCTGTTGGGTTTCATCAGGCGTGAAGAGGCAAATGCCCTTGGGAACGTTACCGTCAAGGTAGCCAGGCATTAGCGGATGGTGATAGTGCAATAATGTCGGCAGCAGACTGTAAACCTGCTGGAAAGCAGGTCCCATAGCAGCAAGCGCGCGATCCACACGCAGTTGATTTATGGCATCCAGTCTCTGTTTCAGAGTCTCAATATAGAGGTACAAGACGTATCGCCTGATGTTTCCGGGTATCGCATGCTATTCAAAACACGAATAACAGCGGGCCCCGCAGTATTTCAAAAAGATAACCGTTACCCTTTTTCGCCTTATCATTATGCTGGTACCGACGAAAAAATGGTCTAAAACGTGATCAATTTAACACCTTGCCGATTGACCGTAAAGAAAGTTGCGCTACATACAAAGTGTAGCACCGTTCTGTACGTGTAAATTCCTTAATACGGCTGTGGCTGACGAATACGCCGCCTTGTCCCTCTCACTCTTCATCAACCGTAAAACTGCCATCCCAGAGTCAACAATGTTAGGATGGTTGGCGATTGATAATGACGGTAACAAGCATGTTAGACAATGTTTTGAGAATTGCCACACGCCAAAGCCCTCTCGCGCTCTGGCAGGCACATTATGTTAAGCAGCGCCTTGAAGCCTGCCACAGTGGATTGCGCGTCGAGCTGGTGCCGATGGTCACGCGCGGTGATGTGATCCTGGATACGCCACTGGCGAAAGTGGGCGGCAAGGGCCTGTTTGTCAAAGAACTGGAACTGGCATTGCTTGAGAACCGCGCCGATATCGCCGTACATTCGATGAAAGACGTGCCCGTCGAGTTCCCGGAAGGGCTGGGGCTGGTGACCATCTGCGAGCGCGAAGATCCGCGTGATGCGTTTGTCTCTAACCGCTACGACTCGCTCGATGCGCTGCCTGAGGGAAGCGTGGTTGGCACGTCCAGTTTACGTCGCCAGTGTCAGCTGGCGGCGCGTCGTCCCGATCTGATCATTCGCTCGCTGCGCGGTAACGTCGGCACGCGTCTGGGCAAACTGGATAACGGTGATTACGATGCCATTATTCTCGCCGTTGCCGGGCTGAAGCGTCTGGGGCTGGAAGAACGCATTCGCGTGGCACTGCCGCCAGAACTGTCGCTGCCGGCTGTTGGCCAGGGTGCCGTCGGCATTGAGTGCCGTCTGGACGATGCGCGTACCCGCGAGTTCCTTGCCCCGCTGAACCATGACGAGACCGCTATCCGCGTAAAAGCCGAGCGTGCGATGAATACCCGCCTCGAAGGGGGGTGTCAGGTGCCGATTGGCAGCTATGCTGAATTGACGAATGGTGAACTGTGGCTGCGCGCGCTGGTCGGCGCGCCGGACGGTTCGCAGATGGTGCGCGGTGAACGTCGTGGCAACGCGCAGGATGCCGAACAGCTTGGCGTCTCGCTGGCAGAAGAGTTACTGGATAACGGCGCCCGCGAAATCCTGGCTGACGTTTATAATGGAGAACCCCCTGCATGAGTATTCTTGTCACCCGCCCTTCTCCCGCAGGAGAGCAATTAGTGAGCCGTCTGCGCGCACTGGGGCAGGTGGCCTGGAGTTTTCCGCTGATTGAATTCTCCCCGGGTCGGGAGCTCTCTGCGCTCGCCGACCAGATGAATACCCTTCAGGACGGTGACCTGCTGTTTGCGTTATCGCAACATGCCGTGGAATTTGCCCACGCGCAGCTGCAACAGCAGGGTCTGCCCTGGCCAACTGCCCCCCGCTATTTCGCGATTGGCCGCACAACAGCACTGGCGCTGCATACCGTAAGCGGCGCGGACGTTCGTTACCCGTTAGATCGGGAAATCAGTGAAGTCTTGCTACAATTACCTGAATTACAAACTATTGCTGGAAAACGTGCGCTGATATTACGCGGTAACGGCGGACGCGAACTGATAGGTGAAACGTTGCAGGAGCGCGGGGCTAACGTGACGTTCTGCGAATGCTACCAGCGTTGTGCAAAACATTATGACGGTGCAGAAGAGGCGATGCGCTGGCATACGCGCGGCATTAATACACTGGTCGTGACCAGCGGTGAAATGCTGCAGCAGCTCTGGTCACTTGTGCCGCAATGGTATCGTGAAAACTGGTTACTCCACTGTCGGCTTCTGGTCGTCAGTGAGCGTCTGGCGAACCAGGCCCGGGAGCTGGGCTGGCATGATATTCGGATCGCTGATAACGCCGACAACGATGCGCTGCTGCGCGCATTACAATAACTCTCAAATGGGAAGCCATAATGACGGAACACGATAAATCCTCCGCCGTGGTTGAAGAGACCAGGGAGACTGTGGAGACAACACCACAGCCAGAGACGACTGAGAAAACCGCTGAGAAGAAAAACGGCAGCAACAAAACGAGCCTCACGCTGAGCGCGATTGCCATCGCCATTGCGCTGGCAGCCGGGGTGGGTCTGTACGGTCTGGTAAAACAACAGAGCGCTAACCAGACTTCTACCAGCGATGCGCTGGTGAATCAGCTCAGCGCCCTGCAAAAAGCGCAGGAGACACAGAAAACTGAACTGGAATCGGTGATTAAACAGCAGGCCGCCGCGCTTGCCGAAGCGAACAGCAAACAGGAAGAACTGACCAAACAGCTGGGCGAAGTGCAGCAGAAGGTCGCCACGATCTCCGGTACCGATGCCAAAACCTGGTTGCTCTCGCAGGCTGACTTCCTGGTGAAGCTCGCCGGACGTAAGCTCTGGAGCGATCAGGACGTCACCACTGCCGCTGCGCTGCTGAAAAGCGCCGATGCAAGCCTGGCAGACATGAACGATCCAAGCCTTATCACCGCACGTCGCGCGATCACCGAAGACATCGCCAGCCTCTCTGCCGTCTCGCAGGTGGATTATGACGGCATTATCCTTAAAGTGAATCAGCTTTCGAATCAGATTGATAACCTGCAGCTGGCGGATAACAACGACGACGACTCCCCGATGGATTCCGACGGGACCGAGCTTTCCAGCTCCCTGAGCGAATGGCGCGTGAACCTGCAAAAAAGCTGGCAGAACTTTATGGACAGCTTTATCACGATTCGCCGCCGCGACGAAACCGCGGTCCCGCTGCTGGCGCCGAACCAGGATGTCTATCTGCGCGAAAATATTCGTTCCCGCCTGCTGGTGGCCGCTCAGGCCGTGCCGCGTCATCAGGAAGAGACTTACAAACAGGCGCTGGATAACGTCTCAACGTGGGTACGCGCTTACTACAACACCGATGATGCGACGACCACCGCCTTCCTTGAAGACATTGATAAACTGAGCCAGCAGAACATCACCATGAACGTGCCGGACAAGCTGGCCAGCCAGCCGATTCTGGAAAAACTGATGCAGACGCGCGTACGCAATCTTCTGGCGCAGCCGGGCGTACCGGCAGAGCAGACGGGCGGAGCGGCACCCGCTCCTGCTTCCGCACCGGCGCCTGAAAGCGCGCCGCAAGGAGAGTAATGATGCTAAAAGTCCTCTTACTCTTCGTTCTGCTGATCGCCGGGATCGTGCTGGGGCCGATGCTTGCCGGCCATCAGGGCTACGTCCTGATCCAGACCGATAACTACAACATCGAAACCAGCGTAACGGGCCTGACGATCATTCTGATCCTCGGCGTAGTGGTGCTGTTTGCGCTCGAATGGATCCTGCGCCGTCTTTTCCGCACCGGTGCCCACACGCGCGGCTGGTTCGTTGGCCGTAAGCGCCGCCGCGCCCGTAAGCAGACCGAACAGGCGCTGCTTAAGCTCGCAGAAGGTGACTATCAGCAGGTTGAAAAGCTGATGTCGAAAAATGCCGACCATGCCGAGCAGCCGGTGGTGAACTACCTGCTTGCTGCCGAAGCGGCGCAGCAGCGCGGTGATGAAGCCCGCGCCAATCAGCACCTGGAACGGGCGGCTGAGCTGGCGCATGGCGACCCGATTCCGGTGGAAATTACGCGCGTACGTCTGCAGCTGGCACGCAATGAGAACCACGCGGCCCGCCACGGTATCGACCGCCTGCTGGAAGTCGCGCCACGTCATCCGGAAGTGCTGCGTCTTGCCGAGCAGGCCTATATCCGTACCGGTGCGTGGGGCTCGCTGCTGGACATCATTCCGTCGATGGCGAAGGCCGATGTTGGCGATGATGAGCACCGTGATGAGCTTCAGCGTCTGGCGTGGATTGGCCTGATGGACCAGGCGCGCGCCGATCTCGGCAGCGACGGTCTGAAAACGTGGTGGAAGAACCAGAGCCGTAAAACGCGCCAGCAGGTTCCACTGCAGGTGGCAATGGCGGAACATCTGATTGAATGTGACGATCATGACACCGCCCAGGAGATCCTCCTCGACGGTCTTAAGCGTCAGTACGACGATCGTCTGGTGATGGTGATCCCGCGCCTGAAAACCAACAATCCTGAGCAAGTCGAGAAAGTGCTGCGTCAGCAGATTAAAACCGTCGGCGATCGCCCGCTGCTGTGGAGTACGCTCGGTCAGTCGTTGATGAAGCACGGCGAATGGCAGGAGGCGAGCCTTGCCTTCCGCGCGGCGCTGAAACAGCGTCCGGATGCCTTCGACTATGCGTGGCTTGCCGATACGCTGGACAAGCAGCATAAGCCGGAAGAGGCGGCAGCGATGCGCCGCGATGGGTTATTGCTGACGCTGCGAAATAACGGCAGCCAGCAATAAATAAAAAGGAGGCCAGACGGCCTCCTTTTTTTATCGCCTTTCTCCTGCTACATTCTTTACACCCTAATCCGCAAACGAACCCGCCAATGTAACGATGTCTTTTCATTAACCTTTTTTCACACACGCGCATTTTCTGCAGCGTGGATTAAATCGTTTTTGAAAGGAAATCGTCATGAACTCGCTTATGTATGCGCTTATTGAAGCGCTACGCTGCCATCGCTGGCTGCGCCTGCTTGCCTGTGCCTTTATTTTTTCTTCGCTGGGGAATGGGTTAACCCAGGTGGTGGTCTTCGGGTTGCTGTTAGCGTGGTCAGCCCCGCCCGCTCTGCTCACCCTCGCTTTTCTTTTTGCTACGATCCCGGGATTTATCGGCAGCCTGATCGGCGAAAAGCTATGCTCACGCTATTCTCCCCTGTCCCTGCTGATACTGACCGAAGCACTGGGCTTGCTCGCCCTGCTCTTTCCCTTGCTTGGCGTGGGTTATCACAGCATTGCCGCGCTACTCGCCGTGCAGTCCACCGAAGCGCTGCTCAGCGGGATGAGCTGGCCCGCGTTGACGTTGCTTTTTAAGCGCGGCCTTAGTGAAGCGGAACTGCCTGCGGCAACCTGTCTGGAAAATGTGATTTTTGCCTCGCAGGTGTTGTTAGGCACCGGACTCGGCGTAGTGTTGTTCCAGAAGATATCCGTGTTTACCTTGCTGGCGATTGATGCCGCCAGCTTTGTCGGGTCCCTGTTTTTGCTGTGGCTAGCTGGACGCCGGTTATCTGCGCCAGCGCTGCCGATCTCCGGCAAAAAGGAGGTACCGGTGGCGTTACGCTGGGGGACATTGACCGTTCGACAAAAACGCAGCCTGCTCATTCTGCCGGCGCTGGCAGCCGTCGGCTCACCGGCCATGGCGCTTCTTCCGGCACTGGCGCAGCAACTCCACCCTCAGGATGCGGCGGGCCTTGCCCTGCCTCTGCTTTTCGCGAGGAGCATGGGGCAACTTTGCGGCCCCCTGCTGTTAAAAAAAGAGAGTCTTACCCGCTTTGTGGTTCACACACCGCGACTCATCGTTTGTCTCGGCATCTTTTTGGCCGCTTATGGAATACTGCCGTTGTTGTCCGGGTGGGTGGTATATGCGCCGGGGATGATCTTTATCGCACATCTGGCCTCGAATGTTCTCTTCGCGGCTGGCACGTTCGGCATTCTCAGTAGTTTTCATTTTGCACAAACCGCTTCAGCCAGCGGTAAAGCCTGGCGCTGGCAAACGCTCAGCGCCTCTCTTTTCACCGGCATTGCCGCAATGGTGGCAGTTGGGTTTGGCTCAGTGCAGGCGCTTTATATGGTCTCGTCAGCCGCCCTGCTGTTGGTGGCCCTGATCATGCGCCGGTATCGGGAATAAGGCATAAAAAAACGCCTGCTATAAAAGCAGGCGTTAAAACAGGTCTGTAAGACAACATATTTGGTGCTTCACTCAACGTTGTGTCCATGGTGTTTGATGAGGCCGAAGCGACATCTGTCAGTGGACGATAAGCACCGTAAATGGCTCTGCGTCATTCCTGAGTTTATGAGGCACTAAGGCGAACATAAGAGATGGAATGAGCATCTACACGCATATTATTGCATGTAACGTGCCAACATGACACCAGGAAGTTTTACATGGCGCAACATTTTAAGATAAAAGGAAATTATGCTGTTGAGCGTCGTCTTAAGCCCGACAACATATCGTTCAATACAGAAATATGTCGCCAGGAGGAGACAGCAAAACACATATCCTGGAAAACACTTTATTTTCAATATGTTGAATGTCGCTGAATCGCGACAATAAGATGGAGTGCTGTCGGGGAATCACTACAGGGAAGAAAAGTGGCAGAAAACAAAAAACCCCGCCGAAGCGGGGTTCAAAAT
>NZ_POVL01000004.1 GCF_002939185.1 Enterobacter sichuanensis
TTAGAGCGATGCACCATGACACTTCCTGGAAATGAGTCTCCTGAGAATATGTTTTTCAATTATATTGAATATTTGTACTCTACAAATGATGCAACATTTTGGCGTAATAAAAATATTTACGGACAAGGCTATACCAAACAAAAATATGTTAATGACATTCGTCCTGAAATACTATCTATTAAAGATAAAGTTGAAGAAAGTAAAAGATTAAATGGGACATCAAAAGGCATTGAAAGAGAATTAAATAAAAATATCTTCAATAGACATTCAAGTTTCTTTAGGCTCGTAATATTACATTGGTTACAAAACCCAACTAACAGTAAAGAAATTCATCTGTTTGCTAAAAATCTAGAGAAATTATTTTATAAAGTATGTATGCCGAATGGCATTGAGCGTAAAGAATGGCAATTTTCATATTCTATTGAAAAACACTCTGAAAATTGATAGAATGTTATATTAAAACAGTGGTGAACGATGAACTATAGCCCTTTGAGATATCCTGGTGGGAAAGCAAAACTTGCTCCTCATATGAAAGATATTATTCGTAAAAATAACCTTGAAGGGTGTCTTTATGTTGAGCCCTACGCTGGGGGGGCAGGTGTTGCCCTTAGTCTTCTTTTAGAAGGTTGGGCCTCTAAAATTCACATAAATGATGCCGATTTGGCTGTTTACTCTTTTTGGAAAACTGCCACTGAGCATACGGAAGATTTAATTAACTTCATAGAAACAGTGAATGTCTCTATGGAAAGCTGGCATGAACAAAAATATATACTTGAAAACCCATCTTTTTTCACTTTGAAAGAATTAGGTTTTGCATCATTTTTTCTTAACCGAACAAACCGCTCTGGAATTTTGAAGGGTGGAGTAATTGGTGGTAAATCACAATCTGGCAACTATAAATTAGATGCCAGATTCAATAAGAAAAACTTAATTAAAAGAATAATTAAAATACAAAAACACGCTGAAAAAATAATCGTATCTAATGATGATGCAGCATTATTGTTGCAACAAATTAAAAACACCCAAAATGAAAAAGTTATTGTATATTTAGATCCTCCCTATTATGTTAAAGGTCAGGGATTGTATAGGAATTATTACAACCATGACGATCATATTCACATAAGGGATATACTATTAGACTCTAATTTTAATTGGATTGTATCCTATGATAATAATGATGAAATCAAATCAATGTACAGTTCATTTAGACAGATAGATTACACTTTAAATTATAGTGCTCAGTTCAAATCTAAAGGAAAAGAGGTTATAATTTATTCTAACAGTTTGAATACACAGGATACTTAAATTTAGCATGGATATTAAGGGAATAATACAATTATTAGGGGAACAATATAGCCCTCTGGCTATTTTCTCTATCATTTCAGTAATGGTAATTTGGACTTTTATTACAGTATTTGTCAAAGAAATAGCCACGAAGAAAGCAAAAGAAAATTATGATAAAGAATTAAAACTTTTAGATAAAACACACACAATTGAAATTGAAAATCTAAAAAATAAGTTACAGGCCGAGAGAGACGAGAAAGCAACAATATTCAAAGAGCGTTTATCAATATATAAAAACTTTATGTCTACTGTGGATAAATTAAACCTGAAGGGCTCGGAGTTTATTCTTTCCGAAGCCAAAGAACTCATGCTTAGTTATTTTGAAATACCTCCTTTTTTCTCTGGAGCTAAGGAATTAGAAAGGCAAATACAAACTGAATTTAATAGAAAAGCCTCTAATTACATTGCCGAATTAACAGGTCTGCAAGCCTCATTGCATAGCCAACTATCTGAATTACTTTTAGTTTCAAGTTCAGATTTGAAGAATGAATTACAAACTTACAAAGAAGGACTAGCTGATTTAATTAGTTATAGCAATGGCATACTGACATTTATGGGCACGAAAGACTTTAGAACTGAACTGATGGTTACTGGTAACGTAAAAATGGAACATTTATACGCTCCCTATGCAGAAAAAATAAAAGAACTAAAAATGTTGCACACAGATTTAATTGATCTCATTAGAGAAGAGTTAAATATTCCAAACTAATCTTTTATGAAACAGTATAGCAAATTTTAACAATGGATATCTAAAGGATTCTATTAATCAATTCCTTTGTTAATTAAACTCCCGCCATCTGCATCTATGTTCATTATTATTTTATACATTCATTCCCTTCTTAACACGGAAAACCGTAGCTCTACCGCAATCGCACAACTTAGCGATCTCGTCCGGTGTGTTCTTCCCAGCCTGTAACATATCGATAATCTTGCTATGTAGTTCTTTGTTTTTTTGCTTGCCTTTGTACTTCTTAGCCTCTTTAGCAAGGGCAATCCCCTCCTGACGGCGTGATGCGATCATGCCTCGCTCAAACTCCGCTACGGCTCCCATCATTGTTAGAATCAGGCGTGATTGAGGGGAATTATCAAAACTCATTGAATTTGCAAGAAACTGCACAGTGATCCCACGTGCTACAAGGCTATCAATTATTTCAAGTAAATCGCGGGTATTACGTGCAAGGCGATCAATTGAATGAGCAATGAGAGTGTCACCTTGGCGTAGGTGAGAAAGAAGGTTCAACAATTCAGGTCTTTCGCTGGTGGACTTGCCTGATTCTTTCTCTGTAACGATTTTGTCACAAACTGGTTCCAGTACTGCCAACTGACGCTCAAGATTCTGATCCTTCGTTGAGACTCTCGCATAACCAAAAATCATTTTCCTTCCCTCGCAACCGATTAGTATCATTTTAACTAACTGAATGATACTGTATCATTTAAATGCATTCAACATCTAAATGATACTAAACGAGACACAAAAGAGGTGTATCACAAGGGACTACCCAAAAGAGATTTTTTGATCGTGCGTTTTTTAGTCGATATCGGATTAGTGAAAAGTTCTGTACTGAGATCTGAGTTCACGGCATTTGGTTGACAGGGTTGAACCTGATCAGACGAACGAGATTTTAAATCGTGCGGAAAAAAACAGACTCTACTTTTATCTGAGTAAACGATCCCTTTAACTTTTTGGTCAAAAAATGGGTGAACTGGGTTTCGATTATTTTATGTTCTAAAGGCTGGTAACTTAGCGGCATTTCCATTTCTGTATACAGAAGGCCACAAAAGCGGCCTTAGATAATGTTTATGCCCGCATATCTGGCATTGCCCTACAGTAGAGTTGATGAGACAATTCCTTACGACAAACTAAATTAGCAAAATCAAGCTGGCGTACATTTATATTGATTTCTAACCACTACAGGTTTCCCTTGAAACTTAATGCGTTGATAATGGTACATTGTTGCTTGATTCACTATCACTATCAAATTCGCATTATCACGAAAAATTCCATTTTTCACTTTCTTTAAATTGTTTTGTATAAGATTTTTATTTTTATAGTATTCAAGCACTACATGATCATCACTACTATATGACCTGAGCACTGTATCTGTTTTGACTGTTCGCATCACAATATTCGCTTGAATATTAGGGTACTTACTGACACCATCCTCAGTAAAATTATAAACGGGAGTATTTTCATAACAAAATAAATCGGCTCGAACTACACCAGAGAATGACAGTCCAACTAAAACCACCGTATATATTAATACATTCATTATCATACCTCCGATTTCCATACAGTTTATATCACCTAATACAAAAAATCATTACAACTACTTACAGCAATGATTAATTATAAGTTAGGGCAATGAATAAGCATTGCCCTTATTATGAACTATTCGCTAAAGGTTATCCTCTTTAAACAACTGTTCTAAGTTCAATGTTATATTCTTTTTATTCAATTCTTTTTCAATACATTCCCAACGCTTACGTTTAGCATCCTTAAGATTTGCTACGGCATTTTTTGCGTCAGCATCGCTCATACTACCGATATTTGATTTAAGCTGATAATCAAGATCATCATATTTTTGATGTTCTGATTTACATACGCCAGAAATCGCTTTAGTTACAAGTTTGCTATCTTTATGCGGATCATATGTTTTGTATGCGGCAAAAGTCGAAGTACTGAATAACAACCCTAAAATTAGTAACTTTTTCATTTTATATAGCCTCTTAGTTATATGTTTCTAAACCAAAATAACAATACAATTTGATACAGAAAACATCATATTATGGATAACACGCATTATAATCACCTCCATTTTTCTGAACGCATTGTAGCTTCTCAGGAAAATATGCCTCTTGAATTACTGGTTTGGCATTAGGACGAGAAAGGTGATTAGTTTGATTAATTAGTGAAAAAACACATTCTCTGAAAATGTTTTCCAGTTCAGTTTTCTTCTTAGAGTAATCGGCATTAACGATATCCCTTCTATACATTTCCTGTTTTAGCATAGACTTAGGAAATTCACTGAATGGTCGCCAATCCTGAGAGTCTTTCCATGCTGTATATGGAGCTAATTGATTTTTCAATTCCTCACGGCAATTAGATTTATCTATTGCCAAATCATACAATTTAAGACTTACCCCATAATCTAAATAGTCCGTTTCTGCCACATCTCTTTCTACTGAATCATTTGAATAAGATGCTATTTCATCAAGTATCTTTTTAGTCAATTCAGTATTTTCTTTTAGATCTTTACTGATTAACTCTTGTGCTCGCTCCTTTCTACCAGAATCGGAAAATATAGCCACATACTTAGCCACCTTATCCTGTTCAGCTTTATCGGCTGCCGCTAACGCATCTTGAGCCGCCTTTTCAGCCTTTATAACTTTTTGCTCTTCTACGAATTTGGCATAATCGGCAACGTTAGTAATGTTATTTTCACGAGCAATAGAAAAGTCTTTTCCGTCTTTAAATCCAAGTTTTTGTGCTCTGGATTCATCACTTGAGGATCGGGCAGCACTCGCCACGAAAGCCAGTACAATGATCAGTACTGGCACTGTATAATTGTTAACAAGTTTATAGGGTAAGTACTCAGCCCGGAGAGTACCTAAACCCAAAACAGCCCAACCTATCGCGGCAGTACTTGCCAGTAGCAGGCACAATCCAGCGAGGGAAAGCATGACTACCGACCAGAAGCCAGTACCGACTGAGAAAAGATCACCAAATTTATCCATTGACGCAAGGAATAAAAACACTCCCCAAATGCCAAAAATTCCTATTTTAAAATATTTACTCACCGAAATTATCCTTTAATAATTGTCCAAATCAATGGTTCGTTCTATTTGTATTATCGACAATAATTCGTTTGCCTTTAGGTAGCTCCCTTAAAAAGGAATCCCCCCAAAGTTTATAGGTTAGCAGTTGTACCACTCTCACCGTTTTGTCACTCCCGTTAGCTTCTCTCAGGCCAAAAGTAAGGACTTAAAGCCGTCCGTATTCAGGTTCTCAAGAGTAACACGCACGTTCGATTTAGATTGATATTAACGATCAATTTGACGACAATTGATCGTTACAAACTATCGATATCTATTAATTCAATACAAATCAATAGGTAAAATCGATCAAGGGGATTAGTAGGACATGAAACTGGCTATATGTCTGATTTCAATACAGGAGTACTGACGATGCCACCACACAAACGCTCTCAAAACATTGCTACGGCGTTTTATGGAGTTTTGTACGTTGAGGTATGCCAGTAATGAACATCACGTTCAGGGGCTTCCTGTGCGTTTTGTCCGAAACACCATCATGGAGCGGGATTAATCGGATCGGGGTGCTTCGCTCTGGTCAGTACTGACAGGGCTTTTCCAGCAACTGAAACAGCAGATACCCCACGAAGTACAAAAGGAATGATTTGTAGAATAAGTAATTAAATAACAGTTAGTTACGCACTTACTGGCAGAACAAGAAACGCAATTGGGTTCGCTCTGCCTGTGACCGAAGGGAACGGGCAGTAGAACCGAATCCAGCGAACAGTACACGCAAAGCGGGTACTGTTTAATTCTTTTATCTATATAAACAATGAGATAACCATCAAGTACTCACTGCGTGAGCACTCTCACTAACTACCCGAAACAGTTCGCTTGCTTCGCCGCTCCCGTTTTCAGGTAGTTAATTCGCTTTCGCTCGTTTTTATGTCCGAAATTTATTACCTAAAGGAATTTAAGGTATTATTTTTCGGACATTTATCCGTTTTTATGATGGTGTTCTGGACTTCAATTTCTGCTTGTTTTTTGTACTTCACTTTCGTATTTGTCCCACATAGCCTTTATTTCTTCAGTATTGAGACCTGCGTTGGTAGCACTGGCAAGAAACGCCCTGAACGCTTCTAACTCAAGCCCTGGGTTGCTGTCTTTCCAGCGGCGGAAACGCTTTGCTTTGGTATCATCGAGTGTGAAACGCTTTTCCTTGTTCATTGAGCCTTGCGGCCTGCCTCTCTGTCCTTGTTCATCATCATCAATACCGAGATCTATGTACTCAATATTGTCTGTAAGAGATCTGGCCTGCCACTCATCAAAAACATAGACTATCTGCGTTTCAGTACTGTCAAAATTCCTCGAAATCCCTCGTAGTACGAACTGGTGTAGACTTTCGTATTCCCTTGCGATGTGTATCGCCTCGCCGTCAATCTTAAAGAACAATTCACACTGTTTAGCTTCTGTTTCAGAGGGACGCATACAGGCCAGCCAAACGCACGTGAGCAAGTGTTGGTACTGGTTGAATCCTCTGGCATCCGGGCTTATCTCTGTGCCATTCTTGAGGCTCTGAGAGTCACTTTTGTTCTTCGTCCAGTAGAAGTCTTGCCCGTCAAGTCTGGCATCGAGGAAGTCGTATATTTTTTGTACTTTATCAGGGTTGTTAGTTTTCCATGTCCTTGATAATTTGAATTTTTTAGAGAAGTAATAAACCTTTAGCCTGTCTTTGAGTTCTGTTTCTCGTGTCTGTAATCCTTCAAGTTCAGTACTTTCAAATAGTTCTTTATTGCCTTTATAGATCAATGAGTTTTCGAAATTAGCTCCGAGAAAGGTGATTGATACGTCTTTGTACTTATTGAGATCTTTCCATGCGGTAATATTAAGCTGTTCCTTTTCCGCATCGATAAAGTACTCATTATTCATTATAAAAAGATCATTATCATTCAATACTGAAAGTTGATTTAAAATGTTCCTTACTACATCCCCCTGTACTTCTGGGTTTCTTTCAGCCGCAATATACATATTTCTGTCATCTAATGGCTGTACTTTGTGGATTAAAACATTACGGATGACGTTTTTTATTTCAGTATTACCTTCATTTATATTCTGAAAAGAGTGAAAATTAGTCACGTCGTCAATATATACATTCCAGTTAGATAACAATTCACGAGGTATTTTGAAAAACGTTTTATCTGTTATGATTAATGTTTTATTACTTCCAGATGAAAGAAATTCAATAACTGAACTAATAACGCTTTCATCTTTTGAAACTGTATCCGTAATAATACACTCACAATCATTAAGTTTCTTCACTGTCTGCTTAATAAGCTCTTGTGTGTTCTGTACTAAAATATATCTTTCAGTACTGTTATTGATTATATTACATATAGCTGTGGTTTTACCTGAACCACACTCAGCAGATACGTACTTAAACTTGTTATAAATAGGTGTAGGATTAATCATTTGTACACGCTCCATATTGATTAATTTAGAAAGGCCGATTCGTTCCAGTGAGTCGGCCTTTCGTCGTTTTAGTTATTAGTATTTAGAGTACACATTATCAAACCTTAATCCCAAGCAATAATAAAACACATAAAAAAACAGAATTAATTACCAATTAGATGCTCAACTGTTTTTAAGTCATCATTCTGGACACCCATGTACAGTATTTCACCATTTTTACTATTAATTACGATAGCTTGTTTTTCGTTAATGGCTATGTAATTAACAACTAAAAATATAGCATCACTATAGCGTTTTACAATAATGTTTTTAATTACACGTCTAATCTTGATATTAAAATCGAGTCTTATATCTACATTCGTTGGATCGCGTAATTCCTCTGAATATTGTTTCAACTCATCAAATGCACTGACATTCACATTCAAATGTTTTAGATTCGATATTTCAGATTCAATTTCTCCTATTTTCTTCTGTAAGTTTTTCAAAATTCTCCTATCATTAGGATCGGGTATATCCTCTTTCTCGATATCTTGTAATATCTCATCTTTATACTTTAAATGTGTTAACAACTCCATTGAAAGATGATTTACTCTAATCTGAACTTTAGATTCATTCGCATTCAATGATGAGAAATCAAAATTCCTTATATGTTGCAATAATGCATTTTCAAAAAATTTGTATTTAAATCCACGTTCCTGACATCTATCAATCTTAACGAGACTTCCACCACAACGAAAGTATGATTCACCATTAGCTTCAATACTGTTAACCTGAACATATCTACCACACTCCATACATATACATAAGCCAGCAAATAAATTATTTGCCTTGCGATGGATTTTACCAACGGGATTCCTCTGTTTCCGTAGTTGATCAACGATATGGAATAGTGATAAATCTACAACTACTGGATAGATAACAAGACCACTCAGTTTTTTCCTGCCAGTTGAATTGAATTTTCCAATCAATCTCTCATCTTTTATTATCTTGTTTAAATGAGCAATAGTTGGTTCACTATCATTGATTAACATTCTCCTTTCTTTTAATACATCGCGTATTGCTGCCGGACCGAAACCGTCAGCATACATCTGGAATATAAGATTGTACTTTTCCCTCTCCCCTTCCTTGATTACATATCCATTGTTTTTTACTTCCAACCATGATGGGACTCGATTAGTCAGTACTGCTTTACCATCAATTGCGTTTTTGATTCTTTCATCCCAATTCTTGATACTCAATCGGGCTTTGCGTTTACTCTCGTTATGAGCACGCTGTAACCCGCCCGTAATGATACTGAGATCGCTACTGGAATGATGTATTGTTTCAGTTTCGACTTCATGGATATCACATCCGGCAGTAATCAAATTGAGGAATAAATTAGCGGCTTTAATTGGTTCTGCTCGACTAAATCGGTCAAGGTTCTCAATAACTAAAACTGCATTGATGATTTTACGATCCAATACATCATCAATAAATGATTTCAGCACTGAACCATCTTCTATGTTCTTACCGCTATACGCCGAGATACCTTCTGCGAACAACCAGTTAACCGATCCTAACTCGTATCCTCGATTATGTAGAGAATCATCGTAAGCAGCAACGTAATCCCGCAGCATTTCTTGCTGTCTCGACATACCATAGCCATCTTTAGCTTGTCCTCTCGAACTGACGCGAGCATAGCAATACACCGCTTTTTTCATTTAATTTTTCCTAAGACCACAACAGTAATAAGCAGTATATCATGGTGGTCATTGGCATTATTGCGATTCTGAGCGCCATCGGCGTCCCCGCCTATCAGAACTACCTGCGCAAAGCGGCGCTGACCGATATGTTGCAAACCTTCGTCCCCTACCGCACCGCCATTGAGCTGTGCGCACTGGATCATGGCGGCGTGACAGGCTGTGACGGCGGCAGCAACGGCATCCCTTCCCCGACGACAACGCGTTATATCTCGGGCATGAGCGTAACGCAGGGCGTCGTGTCATTAACGGGCCAGGAGAGCCTGACCGGGCTGGAGGTGGTGATGACACCCCAGTGGAGCAGCGGCAACGGTATGACGGGCTGGAAACGCAGCTGCAATATCAGTAACGACAGCGAGCTCAAACAGGCCTGCGAAGACGTTTTCCGCTTCGACAATAACTGAGGAGCGGCTAATGAAAACCGATCAACTCGTGGCACTTTGTCTGCGCCATCATGCTCTGCTGCTCACCAGCGACAGTGACAGGGTAAGCATCGCCGTCGTGGGAACCCCCGCCAGTGAACTGATGGAAGCCCTGCGCTTCGCGACCCAGAAACGGGTTGATATCGAGTGCTGGAGCGCAGAACGCATGGAAAAACACCGGCAGCTCATGTCGCAATCGCATCTGCCCGTCGTTTCGCAAACACACTCAACGGTCGATATCCTCAACCACACGCTGCAGCAGGCAATAAACCAGCGCGCATCCGACATTCATATCGAACCGGGAGAGCATGCCTGTCAGATCCGTTTACGTATCGATGGGGTGCTTTACCCACAACCTCCGCTTTCCGCCTCGCTGGCCAGCCAGTTCAGCGCACGTTTAAAAGTGTTGGGTAATCTGGATATTGCAGAGCGCCGCTTACCGCAGGACGGTCAGTTCACGATTGAGCTGGCAAACGCGCCGGTCTCATTTCGGATTGCCACGCTTCCCTGCAACGGTGGCGAGAAAATTGTACTGCGTCTTCTGCATCAGGTTCAGCAGGCGCTGGAACCGAAAGCGCTCGGTATGAGCGCTGAACAACTGGCCCGTTTTAATGGGGTACTCCACCAGCCGCAGGGGTTGATTCTGGTCACCGGCCCCACCGGCAGCGGCAAAACCGTGACGCTCTACAGCGCGTTGCAGGCGCGTAATACTCCGGAGGTCAACATCTGCAGCGTGGAGGATCCCATTGAGATTCCCCTGGCGGGGTTAAACCAGACACAGATAAATCCCCGGGCGGGTTTAACCTTTCAGAGCGTGCTCAGGGCGCTGCTGCGTCAGGATCCCGACATCATTATGGTTGGTGAAATTCGTGACGGTGAAACGGCCGGGATTGCCATTAACGCCGCGCAGACCGGACACCTGGTGCTGTCGACACTGCACACGAACTCAACAACGGAAGCCCTGACGCGTCTGGAGCAGATGGGCGTGGCGCGCTGGATGATATCTTCCGCACTCTCGATGGTAATTGCCCAGCGGCTGGTCCGGCGTCTGTGTCCCCACTGTCGTCGGGAAGCCAGCGAGCATGCGGATTTACCTCGCGCAGTGTGGCCCAGACCGCTTCCCCGCTGGCAGCCCACCGGCTGCGATCGCTGTTATCACGGTTTTTATGGCCGGGTGGCCATTTTTGAAGTGCTCACGATCGACAATGACCTGCGACAGGCCATTACCCGCGGAGCGGGAACAGAAGTGATCGAGGCGAGCGCCCGGCAGACGGGAATGGTTTCTCTTTTTGAGCACGGCTGCATGGCTGTTGAAGAAGGGTTGACCACGATTGAAGAGTTGATTCGCGTCCTGGGCATGCCCGATGCCAGCTAACCGGCTCTGGCGCTGGCGAGCGCTCACCAAAGAAGGAGAACCCCGAAGCGGGACGCTCTGGGCTACAGACCGCAATGCAGCCTACAGCAGGTTGATGCGTCACGATCTTCATCCTCTAACGCTGACCCGCTGCACGCAGAGACACCGCTGGCAGCCACATCACTGCTATGAGATGTTTCGCCAGCTCGCCACGCTGCTGCAGGCTGGGCTGACATTGTCCCACAGCCTGCAAATGCTGGCTGACCAGCATCCGTCAAAACCCTGGCAGGCGCTGCTGCAAAGTCTTGCTGATGAACTCAGTGAAGGATGCCCCTTTTCTGAGTCACTCAAAAAATGGCCTGCGGTTTTTAGCCCACTGCATGTCTCGATGGTAAAGGTCGGAGAACTAACCGGGAAGCTTGAGGCGTGCTGTCGTCAACTCGCGCAGCAACAAAAAGCGCAGCAGCAACTCAGTGCGAAAGTGAAAAAGGCGCTGCGCTATCCGGCGATCGTTCTGACGCTGGCCGTCCTCGTCGTGCTGGCGATGGTCACCCTGGTCTTGCCCGAGTTCGCCGCGATCTACAAAACATTTAACACTCCGCTCCCGTGGCTGACACAAAAGGTTATGGGAATAGCAGCATTTATGCAGTCCTACGCCCTCGCATTGTTTGCCGTGATACTGGCAACCGTCACTGGCGCGTGGGCTCTGCGGCAGAATCCTCGCTGGCAGCGCATTCTGATGCATATGCCAGTGATGGGGTCGCTGGCACAGGGCCAAAAGCTGGGACACATTTTTACCGTTCTGTCGCTCACGCAGCAGGCGGGGATCGCCTTTTTGCAGGGGCTGGAGAGCGCAGAGGAGACCGTTGATAGTCGGTACTGGCAGGGAATACTCCGCACGATTCGGGAGGACGTTGAAAAAGGTTTCCCCGTCTGGTCATCCTTTCAGAGAGCGGCCATGTTTACCCCGCTGTGTATCCAGCTTTTACGAACCGGTGAAATGTCTGGCGCGCTGGACAGCATGCTGGCAAACCTGGCCCGCCATCACACGGAACAGACCTTGCAACGGGCCGATAATCTGGCGGCGCTTCTGGAGCCATTGCTTCTGATTGTAACGGGAGTCATCATCGGCACGCTGGTGGTCGCCATGTACCTGCCGATTTTCCATCTGGGGGATGCGATGAGTGCGGGATAGTGCTGACGTGCTGGCGCACGGAGATGCGCCAGCAAAAGCCCTTACAGGCTGTTGAAAACGCGGTTTTCCTGTTCCTGAACGCGAATAAACGTCGTGCGTTTCGTCAGCTCTTTCAGGCGGGATGCCCCCACGTAGGTGCAGGCGGAACGCAGGCCACCGAGGATATCACGTGCGGTATTTTCAACCGGGCCGCGCAGGGGCAGCTTAACGGTTTTGCCTTCTGCCGCGCGGTATTTTGCCACGCCACCAACATGACGGGTCATTGCAGACTCAGAGCTCATTCCATAGAACAGCATAAATTTCTCGCCGTTCTCTTCAACCACGGAGCCACCGCTCTCTTCGTGGCCTGCCAGCATACCGCCGAGCATCACGAAGTCCGCGCCGCCGCCGAAGGCTTTTGCCACATCACCCGGCATGGTGCACCCGCCGTCACTGATGATCTGGCCGCCCAGCCCGTGCGCCGCATCGGCACATTCAATGACTGCGGAGAGCTGAGGATAACCGACGCCGGTTTTGACGCGCGTGGTGCACACGGAGCCCGGCCCAATGCCCACTTTCACGATATCTGCACCGGAGAGGATCAGTTCTTCACACATTTCGCCGGTTACCACGTTGCCCGCGATGATGGTTTTCGTCGGCCAGGCTTCACGCGCCTTGCTGACGAACTGCACGAAGTGCTCGGAGTAACCATTCGCCACATCAATACAAACGAAGCTGAGTGCCGGGTTCGCATTCAGGATCTGTTTGGTCTTTTCGAAATCGGCATCAGAGGTACCGGTGGAGACCATCACATGCTTAACCACATCAGCAGATGCGGACGCAACAAATGCATTCCACTCTTCAGGGCTGTAATGTTTGTGTACGGCAGTCAGAATGTCGAACTGTGCCAGGGCGGTTGCCATCTCAAAGGTTCCCACAGTATCCATGTTGGCAGCGATGATCGGCACGCCAGACCAGGTCTGACCGGAATGCTTAAAGGTGAACTGACGTTCGAGTTCAACGTCTGAGCGACTTTTCAGTGTAGAGCGTTTAGGGCGGATGAGAACGTCTTTGAAACCTAACTTCAGATCTTCTTCGATACGCATGTGCGGATTCCTGGGGTTAGAGGCAAATATGTTAAAAGCACAACTCCAGTGACGTTATCATACGCACTAATACCTGCTCCGCAAGACTGCGAAATTCTCTTTTTTTACGCTACAATCCTATAAATTTACCTGGTAAAAAGCCGGTAAACAGGGCTAAACAGTTGCTGGCGCACCTTAGAGTTTTAATCAACTGATTTTAATAATGAATAATTCCCAGGATTTGATTTAATGGGGTATATCGTTGCATTAACCGGCGGCATCGGTAGTGGTAAAAGTACCGTTGCGGACGCGTTCTCTCGTCTGGGTATCACGATTATTGATGCCGATATCATTGCCCGTCAGGTGGTAGAACCAGGTACACCCGCGCTAAAGGCTATCGAAAACCACTTTGGTCAGAGCATCCTCACTGCGGATGGCACGCTTAATCGCCGCCAGCTTCGTGAGCGTATTTTTGCTGACGCGTCGGAAAAGCGCTGGCTTAATGCCCTGCTCCACCCCATTATCCACCAGGAAACCCAGCGTCAGATTGCTGCGGCCAACTCTCCCTACGTAGTGTGGGTCGTTCCACTGCTGGTGGAAAATCAGCTGCAGAAGAGAGCCGATCGGGTACTGGTGGTTGATGTCTCTCCCGAAACGCAGATCCAGCGAACCATGACGCGTGACCACGTCTCACGTGAGCATGCTGAACAAATTCTTGCCGCCCAGGCCACGCGCGCTCAGCGCCTTGCCGTTGCGGATGATGTCATTAATAATAACGGCGCACCAGATGCCATTGCATCGGATGTTGCCCGTCTGCACGCGCAGTATCTGACGTTCGCCGCGCAGGCCGTTGCACAGGAAAAACCATAATGTCGACACACATCCTTTTTGAGCATCCGCTCAACGAAAAAATGCGTACCTGGCTGCGCATCGAATTCCTCATTCAACAGCTTTCACAACATTTGCCTGTTAACGATCATGCCACGGCGCTGCACTTCTTCCGCAACGTGGGCGATCTACTGGATGTGATTGAGCGCGGCGATGTCCGCACAGAGTTGCTCAAAGAGCTGGAGCGTCAGCAGCGTAAATTGCAGGCATGGGCTGAAGTTCCGGGAGTGGATGTAAGCCGTATCGATTCCCTTCGTCAGCAGCTTAAAACCAGCAGCAGCAACCTGATGGCTGCGCCGCGCGTCGGGCAGTTTTTGCGTGAAGATCGTCTGATCGGTCTGGTGCGCCAGCGCCTGAGCATCCCTGGCGGCTGCTGTAGCTTCGATTTGCCGACGCTTCACATGTGGCTACATATGCCGCAAGTGCAGCGTGACGCACAGGTAAACAGCTGGCTGAAAAGCCTGGAGCCCATGCAACAGACGCTGTCGCTGATCCTCGATCTGATCCGTAACTCAGCGCCGTTCCGCAAACAAACCAGCCTGAATGGTTTCTACCAGGATAACGGCGATGATGCCGATCTTTTGCGCCTGAATGTATCGCTTGGCGAACAGCTTTACCCACAGATTTCAGGGCATAAGAGCCGTTTTGCAATTCGCTTTATGCCGCTGGACAGTGAGAATGGCACCGTGCCGGAACGTCTCGATTTTGAACTGGCCTGTTGTTAAGGAGTGCCGATGTCTGATATCACCACCGTTAACTGCCCAACCTGTGGCAAAACCGTTGTCTGGGGCGAAGTGAGTCCGTTCCGCCCCTTCTGCTGCAAACGCTGTCAGCTCATTGATCTGGGTGAATGGGCGGCGGAAGAGAAACGTATTCCAAGCGAAGGCGTTCTCTCGGACAGCGATGACTGGAGTGAAAACCAGCAGTAGTCTGTAAAGCCTGCTGGCGCTTCGCTTAGCAGGCCTACGGCTGTGCGACTAACCGCAGGATCACAGGCTCATTGGCCGGCGGGAATTTTTCGGCATCACTTGCCTGAAGTTCAACCCAGTTACCCGGCTGCCCCTCTTTTCCCCAGGGTTCGCCTTCCCAGTTTTCCACCAGCCAGAACCACAGCGTGATGTGCCTGTCCGGGAACTGGTATTCGAGCTTATCAAACAGCGTGGCGCCAAGCGGAGTGATCCCCACCTCTTCCTGAAGCTCGCGAACGAGCGCCTGTTCCGGCGTTTCACCTGACTCGATCTTTCCGCCGGGAAACTCCCATTTGTTTGCCATATGGGCGTCGGCAGCGCGCTGGGTAATGAAGATTTGGTTTTGCGGGTTGCGAATAATCCCGACGGCAATTTGCAGTATTTTCATCGTGTCACTTCCATAAAAAAGGCGCAGATGTCTGCGCCTTTTTGTTTTTTTATGAACTTAGTTCAGACGGCCGTGGCACGCCTTGTACTTTTTACCGGATCCACATGGGCACGGATCGTTACGACCCACTTTACGATCCCCGGTCTGCGCGGCGATTGCTGCGGCGGCTTCGCTGTCGTCAGTCTGGTGGCTAAGCTGCTGCATCTGTGCCAGGCGCTCAGCTTCTTCACGACGCTGCTGCTCCATCGCTTCCACTTCTTCCGGCATACGCACCTGAACCTTGCTCAGGGTGCTGATCACTTCATACTTCAGTGACTCCAGCATAGAGGCAAACATAGCGAAGGATTCACGCTTGTATTCCTGTTTAGGATCTTTCTGCGCATAGCCACGCAGGTGGATCCCCTGACGCAGATAGTCCATCGCGGCCAGGTGCTCTTTCCACAGGGAGTCCAGGGTCTGCAGCATCACACCTTTTTCGAAGTGACGCATCATCTCAGCGCCAACGACCTCTTCCTTACGCTTGTATACGTCCAGCGCGGTTTCAAAGATACGTTCGCGCAGGGTTTCTTCATGCAGTTCAGGCTCTTTGTCCAGCCACTCTTTGATTGGCAGATCGAGGTCAAAGTCGTTTTTCAGACGTTCCTGCAGGCCTTCGATATCCCACATCTCTTCCAGAGACTGCGGTGGAATATGCGCATCGATTGTCGCCTTAAACACATCCTCACGGATGCTGTTGATGGTTTCGCTTACGTCAGACACGTCCAGCAGTTCGTTACGCTGGGTGTAAATTGCGCGACGCTGATCGTTAGCCACATCGTCATATTCCAGCAGCTGCTTACGAATATCGAAGTTGCGGCTTTCCACTTTACGCTGTGCGTTAGCAATCGCTTTGGTGACCCACGGGTGCTCGATAGCTTCGCCAGGTTTCATACCCAGCTTACGCATCATGCCGGACACACGGTCGGAGGCGAAAATACGCATCAGCGCATCTTCCATCGACAGGTAGAAGCGGGAAGAACCGGCATCCCCCTGACGACCCGCACGACCACGCAGCTGGTTATCGATACGACGAGATTCGTGACGCTCGGTACCGATGATATGCAGACCGCCGGAGGCCAGAACCGCGTCATGACGAACCTGCCAGTCGGCCTTGATCTGTGCAATCTGTTCAGGGGTTGGGTTTTCCAGCTCTGCCACTTCCGCCTGCCAGCTACCGCCCAGCATAATATCGGTACCACGACCCGCCATGTTGGTGGCGATGGTCACCGCAGCCGGATAACCCGCCTGTGCAACGATTTCCGCTTCTTTGGCGTGGAATTTAGCGTTCAGAACGTTGTGTTTGATACCCGCTTTCGTCAGCTCGTGAGAGACCACTTCGGATTTTTCGATGGAGATGGTCCCCACCAGCACCGGCTGGCCTTTCGCGGTACGCTCGCGAATATCTTCGATGATGGCCTGAATTTTTTCCGCTTCGGTCATGTACACCAGGTCCGGCATGTCCTTACGGATCATTGGGCGGTTGGTTGGAACGACCACGGTGTCCAGCTTGTAGATGGAGCTGAATTCAAACGCTTCGGTATCAGCCGTACCGGTCATCCCTGCCAGCTTCTCGTAAAGGCGGAAGTAGTTCTGGAAGGTGATGGAGGCCAGCGTCTGGTTTTCGTTTTGAATATCCACGCCTTCTTTGGCTTCAACGGCCTGGTGCAGACCGTCAGACCAGCGACGTCCCTGCATCGTACGGCCGGTGTGTTCATCAACGATAATCACTTCGCCGTCTTTCACGATGTAATCGACATCGCGGGTGAACAGCGCATGGGCGCGCAGGGCGGCAGTCACGTGGTGCATCAGCATGATGTTGCTCGGGGAATAGAGAGATTCACCCTCTTCCATGATGCCTTCAGCCACCAGCAGCTCTTCAATTTTCACCAGACCACGTTCGGTCAGGTTCACCTGGCGCGCTTTTTCATCTACGGAGAAGTGGCCTTCACCCTGGAAGGTGTCGGAGTCTTCTTTTTCCTGACGCAGCAGGTGTGGAATGATTTTGTCGACTTTACGGTACATCTCAGAGCTGTCTTCAGCCGGGCCGGAGATGATCAGCGGTGTACGCGCTTCATCGATCAGGATGGAGTCCACCTCATCCACCAGCGCATAGTGCAGTTTACGCTGGACGCGCTCTTCAGGGCTGAACGCCATGTTGTCACGCAGGTAATCGAAGCCGTATTCGTTGTTGGTGCCGTAGGTGATATCCGCGTTGTACGCTTCACGTTTAGCTGGCGCGGGCAGACCGGACATGTTGATACCCACCGTCATCCCGAGGAATTCGAACAGTGGACGGTTGTTTTCGGCGTCACGCTGTGCCAGATAGTCGTTGACGGTGACGACGTGTACGCCTTTACCGGTCAGGGCGTTCAGGTATGCCGGCAGCGTTGCGGTCAGGGTTTTACCTTCACCGGTACGCATTTCCGCGATGCAGCGCTCATTGAGCACCATACCGCCCAGCAACTGAACGTCGAAGTGACGCATGCCAAATACACGCTTACTCGCTTCACGCACCACGGCGAACGCTTCCGGGATCAGGCTTTCTAAGGTTTCGCCTTTTTCCAGACGCGCGCGGAATTCTGCCGTTTTCGCTTTCAGCTCATCATCAGAGAGCTTCTCCATCGCCGGTTCCATACCGTTGATGACAGCAACAGCTTTGCGCATACGGCGCAGGGTACGATCGTTACGACTACCAAAAACTTTAGTTAACAATTTGATTAGCATAATAAATTCTCAAACGCCCCATTGTGGGCAGATAAATTAAGGTATTGAAAAAGTTAATTTAGCTGAGGCGCTGAGGCCCGGCGCGAATGCCGTGAGCCTGGCTAATCCATGTTGTGACAGAGAATAAGACGGGAGAAACGAGCGCACGTTGCGCTGACTGGCGAACCATGACCGGCGGCTGACTGTCCTGCGTGAGCAGCGCGTTAAGCGTGTCCAGCAGGGCAAGATGCTGCGCCTGGACCGGCAGCGTCTCTTCAGCAACAGGCATCGCCTGCGGTGCCATTGCAAATGACAGATGACGAATTACCGTACGGATTGCGTGCTGGTGCCAGTAATCAACGGAGAAATTCGGGCGGCGATTGGCTTCAAGCCACGCAAGGTTAGTAAAGTTAACCCGCGTGTTGAGATCGTGTTTGGTTGTGGAGGTCTTCGCCGGCGTCGCCGCTTCGGCACTGTTGCTGAGCGCAGGCAAGCCGAGACTCGCCGCGACCATCCCTAATAAGAGATGCGGCCAGAAGTAACGTCTGCCAAATTGTCGCCAGCGCGTCAGTATTCCGCTCACTTGCTCCACCACATAAGCCAGCCCGGTACAGGCTGAATTCAGTTATTTTTTTAAGCGCCCAGATATTACCACTAAAGCCAATATACATCAGCAGGAATGAGGTGCCGCCGCGGGGAAAAACGGTCAAGAATGCAGCTAACGCACACATTTTCTGCGCAGAGTAAATAAGGGATAACGCAGGGGGCAATCAACGAAGGGTAAAAATAAAAACGACTGGTCTTCCTGGTCGGAGAGAGTACCAGGTTAACCAGTCGATTTTTTTACGAAACGGGATGAACCGTTACGCCAGAACCATGTTTGGTGCTTTGAAAGCCAGCGGCAGTTCCGCTTCGTCTTCAAAGGTCACATATTCCCAGGCTTCCTGTTTAGCCAGGACGGCCTGCAACAATTTGTTGTTCAGTGCATGACCGGATTTGAACGCGGTAAATGCACCAATAATGTTGTGACCACACATGAACAGGTCGCCGATAGCGTCCAGCATTTTGTGACGAACGAATTCATCTTCAAAACGCAGGCCGTCTTCGTTCAGTACGCGATAATCGTCAACAACGATGGCACAATCGAAGCTGCCGCCCAGGCACAGGCCGCGGGACTGCAGATATTCGATATCACGCATGAAGCCAAATGTACGGGCTCGGCTGATCTGACGCATAAACGCATCGGCAGAGAAGTTCATCGCATAGCGTTGGGTGCTTGCATCAATCGCCGGATGGTTAAAGTCGATGGTAAAGTCCAACGAGAAACCATTGTACGGTTTGAATTCAGCCCATTTGTCGCCATCTTCGACGCGAACGGTCTCTTTGATGCGAACAAATTTCTTCGCGCAGTTCAGTTCTTCGATGCCGGCATCCAGCAACAGATAAACGAACGGAGCAGCACTGCCATCCATAATCGGGATTTCTGGTGCATCGACTTCAACAATAATGTTGTCGATACCCAGCCCCGCCAGGGCGGCGTTCAGGTGCTCTACGGTAGAAATCCGCACGTCATGCTCGTTCACCAGACAAGTACAGAGCATAGTATCACGCACAGATTTGGCATCGGCCGGAAAATCTACCGGTGGATTCAAGTCAGTGCGACGATAGATGACCCCGGTATTGGCCGGCGCAGGGCGTAACGTCAGTGTGACTTTCTTGCCGGTATGTAAACCGACACCCGTCGCCTGAACGATACGTTTAAGTGTCCTTTGTTTGATCATCGTATAATCTCGCCAAATTAACTATCCAACCGAGAGTGTATATCACTAACGGTGGGCCAGTTTAGCACAAAGAGCGCAAATCCCCAAATTCCAGCCAATTCTTAGTCAGCTTGCTTACGCAGGAACGCCGGGATATCCAGATAATCTGGCTCTTTCGCCGTTTGCGGCGTTGGGTCGTTCACCACTTTCGCGGCCGGTTTCTGCTCCTGAGTCAGAGGAGACATCCCGTGCTGCTGGTAACGATCCATTACCGGTTGCTGAGTCTGTTTGTTGGTCACCAGGGTGATCTCAGGACGCTTGTCCATGCCGATACCGGTCGCCACAACAGTTACGCGCAGTTCGTCGTTCATTTCAGGGTCAAGAGACGTACCGATTACCACCGTCGCATTGTCAGAGGCGAACGCACGGATGGTATTACCCACGGTTTCGAACTCATCCAGACGCAGGTCAAAGCCAGCGGTAATGTTGACCAGCACACCGCGCGCGCCAGACAGATCGATATCTTCCAGCAGTGGAGAAGAGATAGCCATTTCAGCCGCTTCTTCTGCACGGTCTTCACCGCTCGCCACGCCAGAGCCCATCATCGCGTAGCCCATTTCGGACATCACGGTGCGAACGTCAGCAAAGTCAACGTTCATCAGGCCAGGACGGGTAATCAGTTCAGCGATGCCCTGCACCGCGCCTTTCAGCACGTCGTTTGCTGCACCGAACGCGTCCAGCAGAGAGATACCGCGACCCAGAACTTTCAACAGTTTGTCGTTCGGGATGGTGATCAGTGAGTCCACATGCTTGGACAACTCGGTGATACCCTGCTCCGCGAAGGCCATACGCTTCTTGCCTTCAAAATTGAAAGGCTTGGTCACGACAGCAACGGTCAGGATCCCTAAATCTTTCGCCACTTCAGCCACAACAGGTGCTGCGCCGGTACCGGTACCGCCACCCATACCTGCTGCGATGAAGACCATGTCCGCACCTTCCAGTGCAGCGCGCAGTGCTTCACGATCTTCTTCAGCCGCGTTGCGACCCACTTCCGGGTTAGCCCCGGCTCCCAGCCCTTTGGTGATACCACCGCCGATCTGGATAGTCTGGCCTACAGCCGTCTTACGCAGTGCCTGTGCATCGGTGTTAACTGCAAAGAATTCAACACCTTCAATGCGTTCACGCACCATATGCTCTACGGCGTTACCGCCGCCGCCACCGACGCCGATGACTTTAATCACCGCGTCGTTGGTCAGTTCCATAGGTTCAAACATAATTTCTCTCTCCGTTGTGCCTGTCGCCCGAGACCGCTAATTCTCTCCGGTCTCTTAAAAAAATTAAAACTCTTTTCGCAGCCAGTTGTTCAGTCGTTTGACCCACGACCCCACTGAGACGCGTTTTTCCACTTCTGCTTCACCACTGAGATGCGTTTCCTTCCCGTAGTGGAGCAGGCCAACAGCCGTTGAATAATACGGCTCCTGAGCATAATCCGTTAAACCGGTGATATTCAGCGGCGCGCCAATACGTACTTGCGTATGGAACACGCGCTGCGCACAGGCCGCAAGACCTTCAATTTGCGCTGCACCGCCGGTTAATACAATCCCCGCCGCAAGATGATGTTTCACGCCCTGCTGACGAAGCTGTTCCTGTAACTGTAAAATCTCTTCGTTGACCAGATTGAGCAGCTCGGTATAGCGCGGCTCAATGACCTCTGCCAACGTCTGGCGCTGCAGGCTACGCGGTGGACGACCACCGACGCTTGGCACTTCAACGCTCTCATCTTTGCCAACGATAGACCCCAGCGCACAGCCATGACGCACTTTGATCGCTTCTGCATCGCTCGGTGGCGTACCGAAAGCGTAAGCGATATCGCTGGTCACCACGTTCCCCGCATAAGGGATCACTTTGGTGTGGCGCAGCGCACCGCCGGTATACACGGCCATGTCCATTGTACCACCACCAATATCGACCACACAGACGCCCAGTTCACGTTCATCTTCGGTCAGCACGGAATAACTTGCTGCAAGACCGGCGAAAATAAGTTGGTCAACTTTCAGGCCACAACGTTCAACGGCTTTTACAATGTTCTTCGCCATATCGTTGTGACATGTGATCAGGTGCACTTTTGCCTGCATACGTACGCCGGAGAGACCGACCGGGTTTTTAATGCCTTCCTGGTAGTCAATCGCGTATTCCTGCGGGATCACATGCAGCACGCGATGCTCATCGCGCACGCGCACGGACTTCGCCGTATGCACAACATTTTCAACGTCTTCCTGCGTCACTTCTTCTTCGGAAATCGGCACCATACCGATTTCGTTCTGGCAGCTAATGTGCTTGCCAGAAAGGGCCAGATAGACAGAAGAAATCTGGCAATCGGCCATCAATTCAGCCTGATCGATGGCGCGCTGGACGCATTTCACCACCGATTCAAGATCGTTTACCCCACCTTTATCCATACCACGGGACGGGCAACTGCCTACGCCAATGATATTGACCATACCGTCGGGCAGAACTTCCCCTACTAAAGCGGCAACCTTCGCGGTGCCAATCTCCAGTCCAACTACCAGTTTTCTGTCCGTCGCCTTGATCATTGTTGTTCTGCCTGTACCTGTGCCTGATTCTGTTGCTGATTAGGTTCCTCGACCGGAGCCGGTACCCAACCGACTGCTGCGCCTGAGTCATAGCGCAAATCAACGTAGCTTATCCGTTTGCCGTCAGTCTGTGCCTGCTGCTGTAAAACCGGGTAAAGTTCTACAAAACGCGCCAGACGCTTCATTGTGTCCCCGCGACCCAGGTTGAGCTTAATGCCGTTCGTTAACGTCAACTGCCAGGAGCGGCGCGCCGTCATCGCAGCATCTTTTAACGTAAACCTGTCCTTCGCCAGCACCTGACCCATTTCACGAAAACCCTGTAACACTTCGTTTTCGCTACCTTCAGGGCCATACAACATCGGTAAATTTTGCTTGTTGACACGATCGGCCGGGACGCTGAAGGAGTTTCCGTCTACGTCAACCATGTGCTGATCATTCCAACGCGCAATGGGCACATATTCAACCAGATGAATCTTCAATTCATCAGGCCATTGCTTTCTTACACTCGCCTGTTTTATCCATGGCAGACGTTCAATCTGGCTCTGGATAATATTAACGTCCTGAGTCATAAAGGTGCCGGGCGACCCCAGCGCCAGAATTGACTGGCGAATATCATCGTTACGCGTGTAGTGGCGCTCACCGGTGACCACCAGCTTAGAAAGTGGCAACCGCTGCGCATCTTCCATCCAGCCCAGTACCATCCAGCCGCTGATAAACACGGTGCACAGCACCCCGAGCAGGAAAATAATGCCTGCAAGACGCGTTCCATTACTCCGGCGTGAAGAGGCGTATTCTTCTTCGTCATCGCGGTTGCGCGTGTTCAATGCAGCCTGAGACATATCAGCCCGCCTGGTCCAGAATGCGTACGACTAACTGCGAGAAGCTCATCCCCGCCTGACGAGCGGCCATCGGCACAAGGCTGTGGCTGGTCATTCCCGGGGACGTATTCGCTTCCAGCAGATAAAATTGTCCATCACGGTCCTGCATCACGTCGATGCGTCCCCAGCCGCGACAACCCAGAATATGCCAGGCTTTAAGCACCAGGGACTGTAATTCTGCTTCACGCTCAGCATCCAGACCACAAGGGCAGAAATATTGCGTCTCATCAGAGAGATACTTTGCCTCATAATCATAGAAGGTTCCGGCCGGTTGGATACGGATTGACGGTAAAATTTCTTCACCAAGCATTGCGACGGTAAATTCCGGCCCGCTAAGCCATTTTTCAATCAGAACTTCTTCATCATGTTGAAATGCCAGCGCTAAAGCGGAGGCTAAATCGTCAGCTTTGTCGACTTTAGACATCCCCACGCTCGACCCTTCCCGGCTCGGCTTTACAATAACCGGTAAGCCCAGTTCCGCAATGCGTGTATTAACGCTATCCGGAAGGCCCAATTCAAATTCGCGACGCGTCAGTGCCACCCACGGCGCAACCGGTAATCCCGCGCCCTGCCACAGTAACTTACTGCGCAGTTTATCCATAGAGATGGCGGATGCCATCACGCCACTACCGGTGTACGGCATGCCGATTAATTCCAGCAATCCCTGCAGGGTACCGTCTTCACCGCCCCGGCCATGTAACGCGATAAAGACTTTATCGAAACCCAGCGCTTTTAATTGCGTTACGTCGACCTCTCTTGGATCAACCAGGTGGGCATTAACGCCGCCCTCACGCAGGCCCGCCAGCACCGCAGCGCCGGAATTCAGGGAAACCTCACGCTCTGCGGAGGTACCACCAGACAGGACAGCAATCTTATCAGCCATGATGCTCATCCTCCTGGTTTTGCGGCTTCAGTTTGATTTCCGCTAAGGTACGGGCGATTTTACCGATATTTCCCGCGCCCTGAATCAGAATCAAATCGTTACCGGTGAGGACCGGTGCCAGAATTTCCGCCACCTGTGCCGGGTCAGAAACCAGAATAGGATCAACTTTACCGCGTCCGCGAATCGTGCGACACAGGGAACGGCTGTCCGCGCCCGGAATCGGTGTTTCGCCTGCGGAATATACGTCCAGCATCAGCAGCGTATCCACCTGTGACAGGACGCTGGCGAAATCGTCGTACAGATCGCGCGTACGCGTGAAACGGTGCGGCTGGAAGATCATCACCAGATTTTTGTCAGGCCAGCCTGCACGTGCGGCTTTAATGGTGGCGTCGACTTCAGTCGGATGGTGACCGTAGTCGTCCACCAGCATCGCAGTGCCGGTTTTACCGTTTACGGCATCCAGCGGGAATTCACCGAGGAAGTCGAAACGACGCCCGGTCCCCTGGAAGCTTTCCAGCGCACGCAGGATCGCGTCGTCATCAATGCCTTCTTCCGTAGCCACGGCCACTGCCGCAGCGGCGTTAAGAGCGTTATGACGCCCCGGCGCATTCAGCGTCACGTGGAGCAGCTCTTTGTCCTGACGCGCCAGAGTGAAGTGCCCCTGCGCGCCAATCTGTTTGTACTCTTCCACGCGGACGTCAGCGTCTTCACTGAAGCCGTAAGTGGTGATTTGACGACCCACGCGCGGCAGAAGCTCGCGAATGACCGGATCGTCTACGCACATTACCGCACGTCCATAGAACGGCAGGTTATGCAGGAAGTTGATAAAGGTCTGCTTTAAGTTCTCGAAGTCACCCTGGTAGGTATCCATATGGTCAGCTTCGATGTTCGTGACAATCGCCACCATCGGCTGCAGGTGCAGGAAAGACGCATCGCTTTCATCCGCTTCCGCAATCAGATAACGACTGTGTCCCAGACGTGCATGCACGCCCGCGGCTTTTACCAGACCGCCGTTGACGAACGTCGGGTCAAGACCCGCTTCCGCATAAATACTGGAAACCATCGCCGTGGTCGTGGTTTTACCGTGGGTCCCGGCAATCGCAATGCCGTGACGGAAACGCATCAGTTCCGCCAGCATTTCTGCGCGGCGGATCACCGGAATGCGCGCTTCATGCGCGGCAACGATCTCCGGGTTGTCAGAGGAGATGGCGCTCGATACCACCACCACGCTCGCATCGCGCACGTTTTCCGGGCGATGGTTGAAATAGATAGTCGCCCCAAGTGACGCCAGCTGCTGCGTAACAGGGTTTGGCGCCAGGTCAGACCCGCTGATCTGATAGCCTTCGTTAGCTAACACTTCGGCAATACCGCCCATGCCAGCACCACCGATGCCAACAAAGTGAATGTGCCGGACGCGACGCATCTCGGGCACGATTGAACGCAGTTTTGCCAGTTGTTGTGTATTCATTCTCTAAACGCCATCGACTACTTAAAATTCGTGCCGCGCTTCACGCGCTGCGAGGGTTAAGCCTGGGATGCCAGGCTCACTTCTTTTGCCACCCGTTCAGTCGCATCAGGAATAGCGGTCGCGCGCGCGCGTTCTGCCATCTCCAGCAATACGTCTCTGTTCCAGCCCGCCAGGGTGGTGGCGACCGCGTCGGCGGTAAACTGTGGCTGCTCAAAAATTTTCGCCGCGCCGGCCTTCTCGAGCGGCAATGCGTTCCAGTACTGCTGTCTGTCTTTGTGCTGGAACGGCACAAACAGGGCCGGCAGCCCGGCGGCGGCAATCTCGCTCACCGTCAGCGCACCTGAGCGACAAACGACGACATCGGCCCAGGCATAAGCGGCGGCCATGTCATCGATAAACTCGGTGACGTTATGCTGCGGCTGCCCGGCCTCGGCGTAAGCCTGCTCAACGGTCTGCTGAGCGCCTTTTCCACTCTGGTGCCAGATGGTAACGGCATCGCCCAGCTTTGCGGCAACCAGCGGCATCGTCTGGTTTAAAATGCGCGCCCCCTGCGAACCGCCGACAACCAGCACCCGAACCGGCCCTTCACGACCCGCCAGGCGAGCATCCGGCAGCGGCAGCGCCAGCACGTCGACACGCACCGGGTTACCCACCACGTCTGCTTTCGGAAACGCACCGGGAAACGCCTGCATCACTTTGGTGGCGATTTTCGCCAGCCACTTGTTGGTCAGGCCGGCAATACCGTTCTGCTCATGCAGCACGACGGGAATCCCTAACGACCACGCGGCCAGCCCACCAGGCCCCGAGACATAGCCGCCCATGCCCAGCACCACATCAGGCTTAAAGCGCTTCATGATGGTGCGCGCCTGACGCCAGGCGTTAAAAATACGCACCGGCGCCAGCAGCATTGCCTTGAGGCCTTTGCCTCGAAGGCCAGAAATACGGATAAAGTCGATCTCGATACCGTGCTTCGGTACCAGATCGGCTTCCATGCGGTCTGCGGTTCCCAGCCAGCGTACCTGCCAGCCCTGATCCATTAAATGGTGCGCAACCGCCAGCCCCGGGAACACGTGTCCGCCGGTACCGCCTGCCATCACCATTAACCGCTTCGGTTGATTCATCGTGAACCTCGTGTAAACGCCTGGGCTTTTTCCAGACGCGTTTCATAATCTATGCGCAACAACAGCATGATGGCCGTCGACATAATCAACAGACTGGAACCACCATAACTGATCAACGGCAACGTCAGACCTTTGGTCGGCAGCATGCCCGCTGCGGCCCCGACGTTAACCAATGCCTGGAAACTAAACCAGATACCAATTGAGCAGGCTAAGAAACCTGAGAAGCGGTGATCGATCTCCAGCGCTTTCCGGCCGATGGACATGGCACGGAAAGCGACGAAGAATACCATTAATAACGCTAATACCACACCGATATAACCCAGTTCTTCCGCAATAATGGAGAAGATGAAGTCAGTGTGTGCTTCCGGCAAATACTCCAGTTTTTGAACCGAGTTGCCCAGACCCTGTCCCCAGACTTCACCGCGGCCAAAGGCCATCAGCGACTGCGTCAGCTGGTAACCACTGCCGAACGGGTCTTCCCACGGGTTCCAGAACGAGGTCACACGGCGAATACGGTAAGGCTCAGCGAGGATCAGCAGCACAACCGCTGATATCCCCATCCCGATGATAGCGATGAACTGCCACAGTTTTGCGCCCGCCAGGAACAGCATGGCCAGCGTCGTTACAAACAGTACGACCACCGTACCAAGGTCAGGCTGCGCCAGCAGTAACACCGCCAGCACCAGAATCACGCCCATCGGTTTTAAGAAGCCGCGCAGGTTGTTACGCACTTCATCCACTTTACGCACCAGGTAGTTCGCCAGGTAGCAGAACAGGGAAAGCTTGGTAAATTCCGCAGGCTGAATACGCAGCGGGCCAAAAGCAATCCAGCGGGATGCCCCGTTAACGGAGCTCCCGACGACCAGAACAATCAGCAGCATAATAATCGAGGCGATCAGCATCGCCGTACTGTGCCGCTGCCAGAACTCCATCGGCAGACGCAGGGTGACCAGCGCCAGACAGAACGCCAGGATGATGTACAGGCCATCACGCTTGGCAAACAGGAAGGGATCGTTCGCCAGACGCTGCCCGACGGGCATGGAAGCGGACGTCACCATGATAAAGCCGACCGCCGCCAGTCCCAGCGTGAGCCAGAACAGCGTGCGATCGTACATGATCAGGCTGTCGTTATCTTTTTGACGAGAGCCCATCACCCAGCCTTTGAGTGCCGCAAACAGCCATACCAGGATCCCAAATCCTGGCAGGCGCGGCATTTTCAGGCGAGGGAGAGATAAACGCATCAGCCTAACTCCTTCGCCAGGCGGGTAAAGACATCACCACGCTGTTCGAAATTCTTGAATTGATCGAGGCTGGCACACGCCGGAGAGAGCAGCACCATATCGCCTGGCTTCACGCGAGGGGCAATCAGCCGCATCGCCTGTTCCATGGTTTCGGTCTGCTCGGCAATCTCAGGGCGCAGCTCAGCCAGCTCGCTGCCGTCACGGCCGAAACAGTACAGGCGGATGTTATCACCTGAGAGATACGGCTTCAGGGAGGAGAAATCAGCAGATTTGCCGTCGCCGCCCAGCAGTAAATGCAGAGTACCTTCAACGTGCAGGCCGTTCAGCGCGGCCTCGGTGCTTCCCACGTTGGTGGCTTTGGAGTCGTTAATCCAGCGCACGCCGTTATGCTCCAGCGCGAGCTGGAAACGGTGCGCCAGACCGGAAAACGTCGTCAATGCTTTCAGGCTGGAGGAGCGTGGCAGCCCGACTGCGTCCGCCAGCGCCAGCGCTGCCAGCGCATTGGTATAGTTATGCTGACCAGAAAGTTTCATCTCTTTCACGTTCAGCACTTTCTCACCTTTCACACGCAGCCAGGTTTCGCCCAGCTGACGGTTCAGGTGGTAATCACCCATGGTGATGCCAAAACTGATGCAGCGCTCGTCCGCGCCGCGCACCGGCATGGTCAGCGCATCATCTGCGTTAACGACGCAGACCTTTGCATTCTCATAAACGCGCAGCTTGGCGGCACGGTACTGCTGCAGACCAAATGGATACCTGTCCATATGATCTTCAGTCACGTTGAGGATCGTCGCAGCGGCAGCATGCAGGCTGGAGGTGGTTTCCAGCTGGAAGCTTGAAAGCTCGAGGACATACAGCTCACAGCCTTTGTCCAGCAGCATCAGCGCCGGCAGGCCGATATTACCGCCGACTCCGACGTTCATGCCCGCCGCTTTCGCCATCTCACCCACCAGGGTGGTGACGGTGCTTTTCCCGTTAGAACCAGTAATCGCGATAACCGGTGCCTGCGCTTCGCGGCAGAACAGCTCGATATCGCCGATAATCTCAACGCCTGCATCCGCGGCAGCGCTCAGTGAAGGATGTGCCAGCGCCATACCCGGGCTTGCGACAATCAGATCGGCTGCCAGCAGCCAGTCATCATTCAGACCACCAAGGTGGCGTTCAACCTGTTCCGGCAGTTTTTCCAGACCCGGCGGAGAGACACGCGTATCCATCACGCGCGGCGTCACGCCACGCGCGAGGAAAAAGTCCACGCAGGACAGGCCCGTGAGGCCTAACCCGATGATAACGACCTTTTTGCCCTGGTAATCTGCCATGATTAACGTACCTTCAGCGTTGCCAGGCCAATCAGCACCAGCATCAGCGAAATAATCCAGAAGCGCACAATGACGCGCGGCTCCGGCCAGCCTTTCAGTTCATAGTGATGGTGAATAGGCGCCATACGGAAGATGCGCTGTCCACGCAGCTTGAAGGAGCCAACCTGCAAAATGACCGACAGGGTCTCAACCACAAACACGCCACCCATGATCACCAGCAGGAACTCCTGACGCAGCAGCACAGCAATAATGCCGAGCGCGCCGCCCAATGCCAGTGAACCAACGTCACCCATAAAGACCTGCGCCGGATAGGTGTTGAACCACAGGAAGCCCAGCCCTGCGCCGACAATCGCCGTGCAGACGATCACCAGCTCACCCGCGTGACGCAAATAAGGGATGTGCAGGTAGTTCGCAAAGTTCATGTTACCGGTCGCCCACGCCACCAGTGCAAAACCGGCGGCCACAAAGACGGTTGGCATAATGGCCAGGCCATCCAGACCGTCGGTCAGGTTCACCGCGTTACCGGTACCTACAATCACGAAGTAGGCCAGCAGGATATAAAACAGCCCCAACTGTGGCATCACGTCTTTAAAGAACGGCACGACCAGCTCGGTCGCTGGCGTGTCTTTGCCTGCCAGATACAGCGCGAAGGCCACGCCCAGCGCGATCACCGACATCCAGAAATATTTCCAGCGCGCGATCAGACCCTTGGTATCTTTGCGAACGACTTTACGATAATCATCAACAAAACCGATGATCCCGTACCCCACCAGTACCGTCAGCACACACCAGACGTACGGGTTGGACGGGTACGCCCACAACAGCACGGAAACGACAATGGCGGTCAGGATCATGATCCCACCCATGGTCGGCGTACCGCGCTTGCTGAAGTGCGATTCCGGACCGTCGTTACGCACAACCTGGCCGAAAGAGAGTTCTTGCAGACGGGCAATCATGCGCGGGCCCATCCACAATGAGATGAACAGCGCAGTCAGCAGGCTGACGATGGCGCGAAACGTCAGATAGGAAAAGACGTTAAAGCCTGAATAATATTTGACCAAATGTTCGGCCAGCCAAACTAACATGTCCCGTTCTCCTGTAATGCGTGCACAACCTCTTCCATGGCGGCACTACGTGAACCTTTCACTAACACTGTCACAATTTGTTTTTCTGTAATTAATGCCTTAAGGCGCTCAATCAACGCGGCTTTATCGGCAAAATGTTCACCAACACCGCTGGCCTGGCTTATCGCCTGGCTCAGTTTTCCTGCGCTCAGGACGCAGTCCAGCCCTGCCGCTTTCGCCGCTTCCCCTACCTGGGTATGACAGGCTTCACTTTCGTCGCCCAGCTCTGCCATATCACCGACCACCATGATGCGGTAGCCCGGCATCTCCGATAACACCTGCACCGCCGCCGTCATGGAGCCAACGTTCGCGTTGTAGGAGTCATCCAGCAGCAGTTTGTTTTCCGCAAGCTGGACGGGGAACAGGCGTCCCGGGACGGCTTTTAAGTTTGCCAGCCCGTTTTTAATTGCCTCATGTGATGCGCCCACCGCGGTCGACAATGCCGCTGCCGCAAGGGCATTGGCAATGTTATGGCGGCCCGGAAGCGGCAACAGCACATCCACGCCCCCCGTTGGGGTCATGAGCGTGAATTCCGTCCCCTGCGACGTCACATGAATATTGGTCGCGGTAAAATCACTGTTGGCTGCATTTGGCGAGAAGCGCCAGGTTTTACGCGAGCCAATGATGTTCTGCCAGTTCAGCCAGTCATTGTTATCGGCATTCATAATGGCAATGCCGTTTGCGGGCAGACCGGTGTAGATCTCACCTTTCGCTTTCGCCACACCTTCCAGTGAACCAAAACCTTCCAGATGCGCAGCCGCCAGGTTATTGACCAGCGCGGCTTCCGGGCGAGTCAGGCTCACGGTCCAGGCGATTTCCCCCTGGTGGTTAGCTCCTAACTCGATCACGGCAAATTCATGCTCTTTGGTCAGGCGAAGTAATGTCATCGGCACGCCGATGTCATTATTGAGGTTGCCCGCGGTGTAAAGCGTATTGCCGCACTGACTCAGGATTGCCGCCGTCATTTCTTTCACGGACGTTTTGCCGGATGACCCGGTCAGGGCGACGACGCGCGTCGGCACCTGCTGACGAACCCAGGCAGCCAGTTCACCGAACGCGAGACGCGTATCTTTCACCACAATCTGTGGCAGATCGCTATCCAGCTTGCGGCTAACCAGCAGCGCACCGGCGCCATTTTCTTTGGCGTTATCCGCAAAATCGTGCGCATCAAAACGCTCCCCTTTCAGGGCCACAAACAGACAGCCGGCAGTGACTTTACGGGTGTCCGTCGTCACAGCATCAATGGTGCGATCCTGACCATACAGGTCGCCCTGCAGGATTTGAGCCGCCTGACTTAATGAAAGGCTAATCATGCCACGACTCCCAGCAGACGTGCTGCCGTTACGCGGTCCGAGTAGTCCAGACGGCGGTTGCCAACAATCTGATAATCTTCATGACCTTTACCCGCCAGCAGGACAACATCGTTCTCCTGAGCCTGCATGATGGTGTTCGTTACGGCTTCCGCACGGCCTTCCACGACGCGAGCACGGCCCGCGTCCAGCATGCCCGCCAGAATGTCATTGATGATGGCGCGCGGCTCTTCCGTACGCGGGTTGTCATCGGTGACAACCGGAATATCCGCGAACTGTTCCGCAATAGCCCCCATTAGCGGGCGTTTGCCTTTATCGCGATCGCCGCCGCAGCCAAACACGCACCAGAGTTTACCGGTGCAGTGCAGACGCGCCGCTTCCAGCGCTTTTTCCAGCGCATCCGGCGTGTGGGCATAATCCACCACGACGGTAGGCTTGCCAGGGGCACTAAACACTTCCATACGGCCACAAACCGGTTGCAAACGCGCGGCAGTTTTAAGCAGTTCAGCCATCGGATAACCCAACGCCAGCAGTGTCGCCAGCGCCAGCAGCAGGTTGCTGACGTTAAACGCCCCCATCAGGCGGCTTTCGATTTCGCCTTCCCCCCAGGAGGAGGCAAAGCGGATCGTCGCCCCGCTGTCGTGATAGTGAACCTCAACCGCTTTCAGCCAGCGACCATGGCAGTTCGGATTAATATGATCTTCCATCGACACCGCAACCGCGTCCGGCAGCCCTGCCAGCCAGCGGCGACCGACATCGTCGTCGGCGTTGATGATGGCTTGTCCGTAATGGTGCGTGGAGTAAAGCAGCCATTTTGCAGCTTCGTAATGCTCCATATCACCATGATAATCGAGATGATCGCGGCTCAGGTTTGTGAACACCGAGGCGGCAAACTTCAGAGCCGCTACGCGATGCTGCACCAGACCGTGCGAAGAGACTTCCATCGCCGCAAAGGTGGCCCCCTGCTCTGCCAGACCGGCAAGGACATGCTGTACGTCAACCGCGGAGCCGGTGGTGTTTTCTGTCGGGATGACTTTGCCCAGCAGGCCGTTACCTACGGTGCCCATGACTGCGCCGGTCTCACCCAGTAACTGGGCCCACTGCGCCATCAGCTGCGTGGTGGTGGTTTTTCCGTTTGTCCCGGTCACGCCCACCAGACGCAGCTGGTCAGAGGGCTCATGATAGAAACGCCCCGCCAGCGCGGAAAGACGCTCGTTTAACTGGCTGAGATAGATAACCGGCACACCGTGCATTTCACGGATCTCGCCGTCAGTTGCCTCATCTTTGGCCTCAGCAATAATGGCAGCAACACCTTGCGCAATCGCCTGCGGGATATAACGACGCCCGTCCGCCTGATGACCGACCACCGCCACAAAAAGATCGCCAGAAGCCGCTACGCGGCTGTCCAGTACCATCTCTCGCAGTGCTCGCTCCGGTGCATTTGACACCCACGGAGCGAGAAGGTCGCGCAAATTACGATCTGCCACCTGTACCCTCGCCTTGATTAATTACAAATTCACTTTTTTCGCCCGTCGCCAGCGCATCCGGTTCAACGTTCATGGTGCGCAATACGCCGCCCATGATGGCGCCAAACACAGGCGCAGAGACGGCGCCGCCGTAGTATTTACCCGCCTGTGGATCGTTTATCACGACCACCAGCGCAAAACGCGGATTGCTTGCAGGCGCAACGCCTGCGGTATAGGCAATGTATTTGTTGATGTAGCGACCGTCTGGCCCCACTTTTTTCGCTGTACCGGTTTTGATGGCGATGCGATAGCCTTTAATCGCCGCCTTCACGCCACCACCGCCAGGCAGCGCTACGCTTTCCATCATATGCACGACAGTGCGAACGATAGATTCCGGGAAGATACGCTCGCCCGGAACCGGTGGATCAACTTTGGTAATCGACAGCGGGCGATAGACGCCGTAGCTGCCAATCGTTGCGTAGACTCGCGCTAACTGTAACGGGGTTACCATTAGCCCGTAGCCGAAAGAGAAGGTGGCCCTCTCTATGTCAGACCACCGTTGTTTTTGAGGATATAAGCCACTGCGTTCTCCGACCAACCCCAAATTGGTCGCCTTTCCAAGTCCAAAACGTGAGTAAGTCTCTACTAACGCTGAGGACGGCATCGCTAACGCCAGCTTTGAAACACCGACGTTACTCGACTTCTGTAACACCCCGGTCAGGGTCAATTCGCTGTAGCGCGCCACGTCTTTAATCTCGTGGCCGTTAATACGGTATGGGATCGTGTTCAGAACCGTGTTTTCATTGACGATACCGCGTTGCAGCGCCGTCATCACGACCATCGGTTTTACCGTGGAGCCGGGTTCGAACACGTCGGTAATGGCCCGGTTACGCATCGCATCTTTGGCGGTACCGGTAAAATTGTTCGGGTTGTAGGATGGGCTGTTGGCCATCGCCAGTACTTCACCGGTGCTGACATCTACCAGCACGGCGCTGCCTGACTCCGCCTTGTTGAATGCCACAGCGTTGTTCAGCTCGCGGTAGACCAGCGCCTGCAGGCGCTCGTCAATACTCAGGGCCAGGTTGTGTGCCGCCTGGCTGTCCGTAGACGAGATATCTTCGATAACGCGCCCATAGCGGTCTTTACGGACGATTCGCTCGCCAGGCTGGCCGGTGAGCCACTTATCGAAGCTTTTTTCAACGCCCTCAATCCCCTGGCTGTCGACGTTGGTAAAGCCAATGAGGTGAGCGGTTACTTCGCCGGATGGGTAGTAACGGCGTGACTCTTCACGCAGATGAATACCTGGCAACTTCAGTTTGCGGATGTAGTCTGCCATGTCAGGGTTAACCTGACGCGCTAGATAGATAAAACGCCCTTTCGGGTTGGCATTAACGCGGGAAGCCAGCTGATCGAGCGGCATTTTCAGCGCATCAGACAGCGCTTTCCAGCGATTGTCGAGCGTGATCCCCCCCGCGTCGTGCAGCTCTTTCGGATCGGCCCAGATCGCCTTCACCGGCACGCTCACCGCCAGAGGACGGCCAGAACGGTCGGTGATCATCCCGCGGGAAGTGGCGACTTCCTGGACACGGAGGGAACGCATGTCTCCCTGGCGTACCAGCATGTCAGGCGCGACGATTTGTAACCAGGCCACGCGTCCCAGCAGGAAACCCAGCGCCAGTAAAATGCAGCCGCAAAGCAACGCAAAACGCCAACTGATAAAGTTGGCCTGTTCTTCCTGACGTTTTGGTTTTAGCGTTTTTGCCGCTGCTCTCATGCGTCGCGTTTTCCCTTATTTTTGTACTACGATATTTTCCTGGGAAGGATCAACATGCTGCAGTTGCAGCTTTTCCGTTGCGATCCGTTCAACCCGGCTGTGATCGCCGAGCGCGTTTTCTTCAAGGATCAGATTTCGCCATTCAATATCCAGCGCATCGCGTTCCAGTACCAACTGCTCGCGTTGCGCAGTCAATAAACGTGTATGGTGTGCGGTAGTCACCACCGTAACTGCCGTAACAATGATGCAAATGAACAGGCAGAGTGGCAGTTTCCCGAACCGCAAAAGATCGTCGCCGATCACGCCAGGCAAGGCATGGCGCTCGTTGCTTCCTAACGAATCCTTAACTTTGCTGAGGGTCTCTGTCACTCTGCCGATCATGCGTTCGTCCTCTCTGCAACACGCAGCACTGAACTACGGGCACGTGGATTCTCTGCCACCTCTTCTTCGCCCGGCATCAACTTGCCTAGTGCTCGCAACTGACGGCCACCCAGCTTCCTGAGTTGTTCTTCCGTCATCGGCAGCCCCGCTGGCACCTGTGGACCGCGACTTTGTTCACGCATAAAGCGTTTCACAATACGGTCTTCCAGCGAATGGAAGCTGATGATGGATAACCGCCCACCCGGGGCCAGCACGTCGAGCGAGCTTTTTAGCGCCAGCTCTATTTCCTCCAGTTCACTGTTTACCCAGATGCGAACCGCCTGGAAGGTACGGGTCGCGGGATGTTTGTGTTTGTCCTTCACCGGCGTCGCCGCCGCGATCACTTCGGCCAGCTCTTTGGTGCGAGTCATTGGCTCAATGCGGTTGCGCTCAACAATGGCGCGCGCAATACGTTTGCCAAAACGCTCTTCGCCAAAGGTTTTGATGACCCATGCAATATCCGCTTCGTCAGCGGTCTGTAACCACTCGGCGGCAGACTGACCACGCGTCGGGTCCATCCGCATGTCCAGCGGACCATCGCGCATAAAAGAGAAGCCGCGTTCAGCATCATCAAGCTGAGGTGAAGAGACGCCAAGATCGAGAAGAATCCCGTCGATCTTTCCCGTCAGGCCGCGCTCGGCAACGTATTCCGCGAGCGCAGAGAAAGGTCCATGCACGATGGAAAAACGTGGATCATTGATGGTCTGTGCAACGGCAATCGCCTGCGGATCGCGATCGATTGCCAGCAGACGTCCTTCCTCACCCAGCTGGGAGAGGATCAAACGCGAGTGGCCACCGCGACCAAAAGTGCCATCAATGTAGATGCCATCCGGACGAATATTCAGGCCGTTAACAGCCTCGTCCAGTAACACCGTTTTATGTTTATAATTTTCCATCATATTTATAGAGACAAGTCCTGCAGCCGTTCCGATAATGTCGCGGAATCAGACTGCTCAGCGTCGATATCTTCCTTGACCTGTTGATACCAGGTCGTTTCATCCCACAGTTCAAATTTGTTGAACTGCCCAACCAGCATCACTTCTTTGGTCAGACCGGCATGTTGCCGTAATACAGGCGCAATCAGTAATCGCCCTGCGTTATCCATCTGACATTCACTGGCATGTCCCAATAACAACCGCTGCACGCGGCGTTCCTGCGGGTTCATGCTCGACAGTCGCGACAGCTTTTGCTCAATAATTTCCCATTCAGGCAGGGGGTAAAGCAGCAGGCAGGGGGAGTTAATGTCAATGGTGCAAACCATTTGACCCGCAGCGTTCTCAATCAGCTGGTCGCGGTATCGGGTTGGTACCGATAAACGCCCTTTGCTGTCGAGATTGACTAACGTTGCTCCACGGAACATGCCAGTCTCACCCCTCCTCACCACTTTAACCCACAAATTCCCACCTAAAGGAGTTTACGGAGCGAGGGAAAAGCTTGTCAAGCCAGGACTCTCCCTGTAAGGACCCGAAAGCCCTCTATTTACAGAGATAAACACTCCTGGTTAATAACTGCACAACTGGCGAGGCAAAATTAACGTTATGAATATTTGTAAGAAAAAAACCGAATATGCACACTAGCGTTAAAGCTCACTCAATATCATCGCAGATAAATATAAAGTGTCAGTTTGCGACGCGGGCAGCATTTTATGACAGATTCTCAGGGGATAACAGTGCCAGATTCACCAGGACACACGGTAAACGCGGCGGTTAGCAGGTCAGCTGTCAAAGGAAGAGAAAAAACGTCTGAATATTCATCGACCGAAGAGGGTTTGTAACAAAGTAATACAAAAATAGCCGATTAAAAGGGCTCAGTCGTTCTTAAAAGGACAATTTAAGCGTCAGAATGAATTAAGAAAAATAGGAGATTATGATCCCTCAAGAATTATCCTAATTTCTCTCCGGGAATTATCTTCCCGAATTATCACAACAAAATGGGGCAGATTTCTCCGCCCCGGACATTTCATTTATGACGGCTTAAAATTCCGCGATGGTAGAGATTACGTTTGATACGCGTCAGGCCTGGCTTCGGTTTACGGGGCTCATCCAGACTCGCCAGCACAATCTCCAGCACGCGTTCAGCCACATCACGATGACGCTGCGCTACCGCCAGCACCGGGCACTGGAGAAAGTCCAGCAGCTCGTTATCGCCGAAAGTGGCAATGGCCAGGTCGGAGGGGAGCTTGCCTTCACGCCGTAAGGTCACATCCATTACCCCTTGCAGAAGTGCAAAAGAGGTAGTGAACAACGCCTGAGGCATCGGGTGCGTCTCCAGCCATTTCTCGAACAACTGCGCAGCGGCTTCACGTTCGTAGCTGTTGGCATAGAGGTAATGTACCTCGCGCGGATCGTCTTTCCAGGCGGTTCTGAAACCCTGCTCACGCAAAAAACTCACAGAAAGCTCAGGCAGCGCGCCAAGATAAAGCACGGTTTCTGCCGGGAACGTTCTTAGCTCAGCGGCCAGCATTTCTGCATCATCCTGATCGGCACCCACGACGCTCGTGAAATGCTCGCGGTCCAGGGCGCGATCCAGCGCGACGATCGGGAACGGGTCGTTCGCCCAGCGCTGGTAGAATGGATGCTCCGGGGGTAAGGAAGTCGACACGATAATGGCATCGACCTGACGCTGGAGCAGATGCTCAATACAGCGCATCTCGTTGTCGGGCTGATCTTCCGAGCAGGCAATCAGCAGTTGATAGCCGCGCTGGCGCGCCTGACGCTCAAGATAGTTGGCGATACGGGTATAGCTGGTGTTTTCCAGGTCCGGGATCACCAGACCAATAGAGCGGGTGCGCCCGGCACGCAGGCCGGCTGCGACAGCATTCGGATGGTAGTTATGTTCACGAACCACCGCCATAACTTTTTCAACGGTCTTATCGCTGACACGGTACTGTTTTGCTTTACCGTTAATCACATAGCTGGCCGTTGTTCGTGACACGCCGGCTAGCCGGGCGATTTCATCCAGTTTCACAATTGCCCCTTAAAAAAAGAAAAGAGTCCATGGCCCTGTCAAGGTTATGGTTAAATCTTTTAACATCTAAACGCAGAAAAGCCTTCGCGGCAACCGCTTTTATCTGCGTTGTCGGCTGATTACGCAAAAAAAAGCCCGGCTTTGGTGACCGGGCAGAAAGAGGCGAACCTTTTTGACAACTAACGCATGATTTTCTCGCCGCGTGACAGACCCACTACACCCGATCTCGCCACCTCAACAATTTTGGCTACATCCCGCACGGATGCCAGGAAAGCATCCAGCTTGTCGCTCGTCCCCACCAACTGCACCGTATAAAGAGAAGGCGTGACGTCGATAATCTGTCCGCGGAAAATATCCGCATTGCGTTTGACTTCTTCACGCCCGTAGCCACTGGCCTGAATTTTCACCAGCATAACCTCACGCTCAACGTAAGCCCCCTGCCCCAGCTCGCTCACGCGCAGTACGTCGACCAGTTTATGCAGCTGTTTTTCAATTTGCTCAAGGACTTTCGCGTCGCCGACGGTCTGGATCGTCATGCGCGACAGCGTTGGGTCATCCGTCGGGGCGACAGTCAGGCTTTCAATGTTATAGCCGCGCTGTGCAAAAAGCCCAATGACGCGCGACAGGGCGCCAGACTCGTTTTCCAGTAAAACAGACAATATCCGGCGCATATCAGGTTCTCTCCGTTTTGCTTAACCACATTTCATCCATACCCCCACCACGAATATGCATCGGATAAACGTGCTCGGTGCCATCAACAATGACATCCATAAAGACGAGGCGGTTGTTTTTAACGTGTTCAAGCGCTTCTGCGAGCTTCGTTTCCAGCTCAGCCGGCTCAGTCACACGCATGCCAACATGGCCGTATGCTTCTGCGAGGCGAACAAAATCCGGTAGCGATTTCATGTAAGACTGTGAGTGACGGCCAGAATAGATCATATCTTGCCACTGCTTCACCATGCCGAGGTAGCCGTTATTCAGGTTCAGCACGAGAACCGGCAGTTCATATTGCAGCGCAGTCGACAGTTCCTGAATGTTCATCTGGATACTGCCATCTCCGGTCACGCAGACGACGGTTTCATTCGGCAGCGCCAGCTTCACGCCCAGCGCTGCGGGCAGACCAAATCCCATCGTTCCTAAACCACCCGAGTTGATCCAGTGTCGCGGTTTATCAAATGGATAATACAGGGCGGCAAACATCTGGTGTTGCCCTACATCGGAGGTCACATACGCTTCACCTTTGGTCAGCCGCCACACCGCTTCGATAACCGCCTGCGGCTTAATGTTTTCACTGTGCGTGTCATATTTCAGACACTGACGCGCACGCCACTGTTCAATCTGCTGCCACCAGTCGCGGATCTCATCCAGCGGCTGGGTAGTACTTTCCTGCCCCAGCAGCTCCAGCATTTGCTCCAGGACCTGTCGGGCATCTCCGACGATCGGCACGTCAGCGGACACCGTTTTTGAGATTGACGTCGGATCGATATCAATGTGCAGGACGGTCGCGTTCGGACAATACTTCGCCAGATTGTTGGTCGTGCGATCGTCAAAGCGCACGCCTACGGCAAAGATCACATCGGAATGATGCATCGTCATGTTGGCTTCATAGGTGCCGTGCATACCCAGCATACCCAGTGCCTGACGGTGGGTAGCGGGAAATGCCCCCAGTCCCATCAGCGACGATGCAACAGGAAGGTTAAGCTTTTCAATGAGTTCACGCAGCTGGACCTCGCAGGCAGCATTGATCGCGCCGCCACCAACATAGACAACCGGTTTTTTAGCTGCCAGAAGCGTTTGCAACGCGCGCTTAATTTGACCTTTATGGCCTTGCGTGGTTGGGTTGTAGGAACGCATGCTCACCGATTCCGGCCAGACGTAAGGCAGTTTGTTGGCCGGGTTCAGGATATCTTTAGGCAGATCGACCACGACCGGACCCGGACGCCCGCTTGCCGCCAGCCAGAAGGCTTTTTTCAGTACGCCTGGAATGTCTTCGGTTTGCTTGACCAGGAAGCTGTGCTTCACCACGGGACGCGAAATCCCGACCATGTCGCACTCCTGAAACGCATCGTAGCCAATCAGTGAGGTTGCCACCTGCCCGGAGAGGATCACCAGCGGAATAGAGTCCATATACGCCGTTGCAATGCCGGTAATGGCGTTTGTTGCGCCGGGACCGGACGTGACTAAGACCACGCCCACTTCACCCGTCGCACGCGCCAGGCCGTCAGCCATGTGGACCGCCGCCTGCTCGTGACGTACCAGAACATGGTCAATGCCCCCAACCGTATGCAGCGCATCATAAATATCAAGGACCGCGCCGCCAGGGTAGCCGAACACTTGCTTCACGCCCTGGTCGATCAGCGACCGGACGACCATTTCCGCGCCAGACAACATCTCCATGCTTTGCCTCCAGGCATTGTGTTACAGACGGACTGCCGAAATCATTTCCGCACCGTCTTACGATTGGGATAAACCAATCTTATATTTTTGCAGAGTGTTCTTTACCTTAACCGCTCGTTTTGAGGCAGGCAATTAGCAAACCCGGGGAGACAATCGGTGCCTGAAGCAGAAAAAGCAGCCGTTAACGGAAGATATGGTTAATTCATCTGAGAATGGAGGATGGGATGACGAATCATCGCTGAAAAGCGCGACAATGCAGGAAATCATCTATTTTTGCGAACCAGACAGCCGCCCGAGAAAAAGCACAACAGAATAAAATATCACTACGCTTAATAAACACAGGATAAACCACATAACCTGATGCGATTTATCCTGATGCGTTTACCGGCGACAAATGCTAACAAGCAACTCTTCCATCCACTGATGTCCTTTATCCCGCCCCGCCGCTTCATGCCAGGAGAGATAGCAGGTTCGGCTATTAAGCTTAAGCGGCAGTGGCAAAATTTGCAGATTTAAGGGCTCAGAAAACTCTTCTGCCAGCCAGCGTGGCGCAATGGCCACCAGGTGTGTCTGGGAGACCACATTTAATACGCTGACCATCGCCATGCCCTGATAGGCTACACACGCCTGTTTATCCGCCGTGTCATACCACGGCAGGCTAAAAGAAGCGTACCTGTCGAGAGCAACAACGGCGTGCTGCTCGTTATAAACATCACTTTCTCGTAGCGGAGAAGACAGGCGCGGATGTTTTTTACTGGCGACCAACACCATTTCATCTTTAAACAGCGGTACGCAGGAAAATTCAGGCCGACGGAACTCTTCATATCCCAGGACAAATTCGATCTCCTGATAACGTAGCTGATGTTCGGTGTTTTGATTAAGAGAGGATTTAAAGACCAAATTGATATTCGGTGCGATCTCTTCCACCTTATTATATATTATCGACGTTAAATAATTATCTAATGGGCTACAGACACAAAGATGAAAAACGCGTTCGCTGCTTAAGGGTTCAAACCCCGAGCCCGGCAATTCATTTTGTACCAACTGCAGCGCCTGGCGGATTGAGCCGAATAGCTGAAATGCACGCGCCGTGGGCTGAATCCCCCTGCCATAGCGGACGAACAGTTCATCGTTAAACATAACCTTGAGCCTGGCGACGGCATTACTGACCGCAGGCTGTGACATCCCCAACGTTTGTGCCGCGCGGGTGATATTCTGTTCCTGCATGACAGCATCAAACACCGTCAACAGATTCAGGTCCACGGTACGTAACTGCGGTTTAATCCCATCAGCAGTTTGAGCTTGTTTAATATTATTTTCTGGCACTTCAGACTCCACTGTCACGCTACACTCCCTTTGCCAACGTATTGTAATAATCTCGAAAAATATGATTTATCATGCAAATATAACCAGCGAAAGAGAATTGTTTAAAATTCGGAATATATAAAGACACTAAAAGAACGGCAATAAAAGGTGCAAATGATATGTTTAACTTTAGGGTTAAGATGAAACCATAAACCAAACAAATATACAATTCCCCGAGAGTTAATGATGACTTAAGTATTATTAAACTGTTATTACCGCTGCACCTCATTACGTTAACAAGCTGTTATTCACACTCCTTTACCAAAGGGCCTGGATTGATTCATAGAACTTATAACTTAATGATATTAAAACCATTTACGCCTGCAACACACTTAACAACGGCACCTTTCCGGTTTAAACAAATTATTTTTATTTATTTCTGCAACCTTTTTTCAAGTCCAAAAATAGACAATTAAACAGGTCAAAAAACACAAAACCAGCACAATTAGCTAAAGCAAACAGACTGCACATTTAGGCTGTCAGCGCCGTTTTTATCCTCAGGGGTTGACATGAACGGGCGTATCCAGTACCACTAAAAGCATATTGAATTTAACGGAGCACGATTCATGATTCGCACCATTCGTTTCACCGGTCTACTACTACTAAACGCATCCACTGTGCGCGGTAGACTGGCGGGCGAAATTCAGCGTTGAATCGTCACCAGTAAGACTAAAACCCGCGCCATTGCGCGGGTTTTTTTATGCTCGTAGCAAGGCGCCCTAAGACTGACAAGGACCTAACCCATGAGCCAGCAAGTCATTATTTTCGATACCACTTTACGTGACGGTGAACAGGCATTACAGGCAAGCCTGAGTGTTAAAGAGAAACTGCAGATCGCGCTGGCTCTCGAACGTATGGGTGTCGACGTGATGGAGGTCGGTTTCCCTGTCTCGTCTCCGGGTGATTTCGAATCCGTACAGACCATCGCCCGCACCATCAAAAACAGCCGCGTCTGTGGCCTGGCACGCTGTGTAGAGAAAGACATCGACGTCGCAGCCGAGTCGCTGAAAGTCGCCGAAGCGTTCCGTATCCATACCTTTATTGCGACCTCGCCAATGCATATCGCGACCAAATTGCGCAGCACGCTGGATGAGGTGATTGAACGTGCCGTGTATATGGTTAAGCGTGCACGCAACTATACCGATGACGTTGAATTCTCCTGTGAAGATGCAGGCCGTACGCCAATTGAAGACCTGGCGCGCGTTGTGGAAGCGGCCATCAACGCGGGCGCAAAAACCATCAATATCCCGGACACCGTCGGCTACACCATGCCATTTGAGTTCTCCAGCATCATTACCGGTCTGTATGAGCGCGTACCGAATATTGATAAAGCCATTATCTCCGTTCATACCCATGACGATTTAGGCCTGGCCGTCGGTAACGCCATCGCCGCGGTACATGCTGGCGCACGTCAGGTAGAAGGGGCGATGAACGGCATCGGTGAGCGCGCAGGCAACTGCTCGTTGGAAGAAGTGATCATGGCGATCAAAGTGCGCAAAGACATCATGAACGTGCACACTCGCATTAATCACAACGAAATCTGGCGCACCAGCCAGACCGTCAGCCAGATTTGCAACATGCCAATTCCGGCCAACAAAGCCATTGTCGGTACTGGCGCCTTCGCGCACTCCTCCGGTATTCACCAGGATGGCGTGCTGAAAAACCGCGAAAACTACGAAATCATGACCCCGGAATCTATCGGTCTGAATCAGGTGCAGTTGAACCTGACCTCGCGTTCCGGGCGTGCGGCGGTGAAACACCGTATGGAAGAGATGGGCTATAAGGACAGCGATTACAACATGGATCAGCTGTACGACGCGTTCCTGAAACTGGCCGACAAAAAAGGTCAGGTGTTCGACTATGACCTGGAAGCGCTGGCCTTTATTAACAAGCAGCAGGAAGAGCCGGAGCACTTCCGTCTGGATTACTTCAGCGTTCAGTCCGGCTCCAGCGACATCGCCACGGCGTCCATCAAACTGGCCTGCGGGGATGAGATTAAAGCAGAAGCGGCTAACGGTAACGGCCCTGTCGATGCCATCTACCAGGCGATTAATCGCGTCACCGAATATGACGTTGAGCTGGTGAAATATGACCTGACGGCCAAAGGCCACGGTAAAGATGCGCTGGGTCAGGTGGATATCGTCGTCAATTACAACGGCCGTCGCTTCCACGGCGTAGGTCTGGCGACCGACATCGTGGAATCTTCCGCCAAAGCGATGGTGCATGTCCTGAACAACATCTGGCGCGCCGCCGAAGTCGAGAAAGAGTTGCAACGCAAAGCTCAGAATAAAGAGAACAACAAGGAAACCGTGTAATGTCGAAGAATTACCATATTGCTGTGTTGCCGGGTGACGGTATTGGCCCGGAAGTGATGGCACAGGCGCTGAAAGTACTGGAAGCCGTTCGCGCGCGTTTTGCGATGAAAATCACCACCAGCCACTACGATGTGGGCGGTATTGCGATTGATAACCACGGCACGCCATTGCCGAAAGCCACCGTTGAAGGCTGCGAAAATGCCGATGCCGTGTTGTTTGGTTCCGTCGGTGGCCCCAAATGGGAACACCTGCCGCCCGCAGAGCAGCCCGAGCGCGGTGCGCTGCTGCCGCTGCGTAAGCATTTCAAGCTGTTCAGCAACCTGCGTCCGGCGAAGCTGTATCAGGGGCTGGAAGAGTTCTGCCCGCTGCGCGCGGACATCGCCGCCAATGGGTTCGATATTCTGTGCGTGCGTGAACTGACCGGCGGGATCTATTTCGGTCAGCCCAAAGGACGTGAAGGCAGCGGCCAGCATGAAAAAGCGTTCGATACCGAGGTGTATCACCGTTTCGAAATTGAACGTATCGCTCATATCGCGTTTGAGTCTGCGCGCAAGCGCCGCCATAAAGTAACCTCTATTGATAAAGCGAACGTGTTGCAGTCTTCCATTTTATGGCGCGAGATCGTCAGTGAAGTCGCTAAGCAGTACCCGGACGTTGAGCTGTCTCACATGTACATCGACAACGCGACCATGCAGTTGATCAAGGATCCTTCGCAGTTTGATGTCCTGCTGTGCTCCAACCTGTTCGGGGACATTCTTTCGGACGAGTGCGCAATGATCACCGGCTCGATGGGCATGCTGCCATCCGCAAGCCTGAACGAAGAAGGGTTTGGCCTGTACGAGCCGGCGGGCGGTTCCGCCCCGGATATCGCGGGCAAAAACATCGCGAACCCGATTGCGCAGATCCTCTCTCTGGCCCTGCTGCTGCGCTACAGCCTGGATGCAGGCGATGCGGCAACCGCAATTGAAAACGCCATTAACCGGGCGTTAGAAGAAGGCGTCCGTACCGGTGATTTAGCACGCGGCACGGCGGCAGTCAGTACTGATGAAATGGGCGACATTATTGCCCGCTATGTCGCGCAAGGGGTGTAATCATGGCCAAAACCTTATATGAAAAATTGTTTGATGCGCACGTTGTTTACGAGGCACCAAACGAAACCCCGCTGCTGTATATCGACCGACATTTGGTACACGAGGTGACCTCTCCTCAGGCATTTGACGGCCTGCGTGCGCACAAGCGTCCGGTACGTCAGCCGGGAAAAACCTTCGCCACGATGGATCACAACGTTTCCACCCAGACCAAAGACATTAATGCCTCGGGTGAGATGGCACGTATCCAGATGCAGGAGTTGATTAAGAACTGTAACGAGTTTGGCGTTGAGCTTTACGATCTGAACCACCCTTACCAGGGCATCGTTCACGTGATGGGACCTGAACAGGGGATTACCCTGCCGGGCATGACCATCGTCTGCGGTGACTCCCATACCGCGACCCACGGTGCGTTTGGCGCCCTGGCGTTCGGGATTGGTACCTCTGAAGTTGAACACGTGCTGGCAACGCAGACCCTGAAACAGGGCCGCGCCAAAACCATGAAGATAGAAGTGAAGGGTAAAGCCGCGCCGGGCATTACCGCAAAAGATATCGTGCTGGCGATCATCGGTAAAACCGGCAGCGCGGGCGGTACCGGCCATGTGGTGGAATTCTGCGGCGAGGCTATCCAGGCGCTGAGCATGGAGGGGCGTATGACCCTTTGCAACATGGCCATTGAGATGGGTGCCAAAGCCGGTCTGGTCGCGCCAGATGAAACAACCTTTAACTATGTGAAGGGCCGTCTGCACGCGCCGAAAGGTCAGGATTTTGACGACGCGGTGGCGTACTGGAAAACCCTGAAAACCGACGACGGCGCAACCTTTGATACCGTCGTCACGCTGCAGGCAGAAGAGATTGCACCTCAGGTGACCTGGGGCACCAACCCGGGCCAGGTGATTTCCGTTAACGACACGATTCCTGACCCGGCGTCCTTTACCGATCCGGTGGAGCGTGCCAGTGCGGAAAAAGCGCTGGCCTATATGGGCCTGAAGCCCGGTGTACCGTTAACCGACGTGGCCATTGATAAGGTGTTTATCGGTTCCTGCACCAACTCCCGTATTGAAGATTTACGGGCGGCTGCAGAGATTGCCAAAGGCCGCAAAGTGGCGCCGGGCGTGCAGGCGCTGGTCGTTCCAGGCTCCGGTCCGGTGAAAGCTCAGGCGGAAGCCGAAGGTCTGGATAAGATCTTCATCGAGGCCGGTTTCGAGTGGCGCCTGCCTGGCTGCTCCATGTGTCTGGCGATGAACAATGACCGCCTGAATCCGGGCGAACGTTGCGCTTCCACCAGCAACCGTAACTTTGAAGGCCGTCAGGGCCGCGGTGGGCGTACCCACCTGGTCAGCCCGGCAATGGCCGCCGCTGCGGCAGTCACCGGCCATTTCGCCGATATTCGCAGCCTGAAATAAGGAGACAATCATGGCAGAGAAATTTACCCAACATACCGGCCGGGTTGTCCCCCTGGACGCCGCTAACGTCGATACTGACGCGATCATTCCGAAACAGTTTCTGCAGAAAGTGACGCGTACCGGTTTTGGCGCCCACCTCTTTAATGACTGGCGTTTCCTGGACGACAAAGGCGAAGTGCCGAATCCCGAGTTCGTTCTGAATTTCCCGGAATACAAAGGGGCCTCCATTTTGCTGGCGCGGGAAAACTTCGGCTGCGGCTCATCCCGTGAGCACGCCCCCTGGGCACTGACCGACTACGGTTTTAAAGTGGTTATCGCCCCAAGCTTCGCGGACATCTTTTACGGCAACAGCTTTAACAACCAGCTGCTGCCGGTCACGCTGAGCGACGAACAGGTCGATGAACTGTTCGCGCAGGTTAAGGCGAATCCGGGGATGTCGTTTGAGGTGGATCTGGAAGCAGAAGTGGTTAAAGCGGGCGATAAAACCTACCGCTTTAGCATCGATGCTTTCCGTCGTCACTGCATGCTGAACGGTCTGGACAGCATTGGTCTGACCCTGCAGCATGAAGATGCCATTTCAGCCTACGAGAAAAAACAGCCAGCGTTTATGGGCTAAAGGCAATGGCCCGCAACGAGCGGGCCATTACAAAGGGTGCGTTGAGGCTCAACCACTCTGGAGTGGCGGGGAAACACTCCCCGCCACTACCGCTAACGTCTTGCTTCGTAAGCCAACACTGCCGCCAGCTCCGTTTTCTCCTGTTTGAAGTGCAACTCACACAGCGAGTCGCGCACCATCCAGGTAAAGATCAACAGCGTCGTACAGATCAGAAACAAACCTAACAGCAGAGTACGTTTTGGCATTCCAGCCTCCTTATTGCTTTTCGGCAATGAAGAGACTAACCTCGCAATGTTGGTTGTGAAGTTGGTCTCCCCATCAGTTTATTGATGTGGGACTCTCCACTGTTTGCCTCTTGCGAAAGCCTGAGGCAAACAGCCTCAAGCACCCGCCACGCACTCTATTCCCCTTCTTCGTACCTGTCAGAAAGTCGTTCCATTTCGTGAAGCCGTCTTCCAGAATCAAACGTCTTTGACCCGGCAGGTCAGCCCAAGCGTAACCACCGAAATCACCGCAATCATCCAGTACACCGAGGCATGCCCATAACTTTGCGCCAGCGCCCCCTGAATCACGCCCGCCAGGATCACCCCGGTCGAAATACTGTTGGTAAAAAGCGTCGTTGCCGAGCCCGCGCGGCCAGGCATTAAGTCCTGGAACCAGAGCATGCCAATACCGGCGACAATGCCAATAAACACAGCGTTGAACAACTGCAGCGCCAGTAACGCTTCGCGCGAATGGAAAAGAATCAGCCCCGCGTAAAACAGCACCCCAGCCGCCACCGCCACGATCATCATCCGACGCTTTCCGAAACGCTTAACGTAGTAACCCGCCAGAATCATTGCCGGAATTTCCAGCCCGGCCGCGGTCCCCATTAAGATCCCGGCGAGCTTGTCCGGCAAGCCCAGATCGCTGCTGATCCACAGCGGCATATCGATGATGTACATGGTGTTGCAGGTCCACATCAGCGTGGAGGCAATAAACAGCATCCGGACGTTTTTATCCTGCCAGCCGCTCACCTCGGTGATGGGTTTATCCGTCGTCTGTTCAACGCGTGCCACGGACGGCAGGGCAAAGGCGATCAGGAGCAGACTGATGGCAAAAATCCCTGCGGCGATAGAGAACATGGCGGTAAAGCCATAGTTCAGTGCCAGCATAAAGGCCAGCGGCGGGCCAATGACCCACGCCAGCGAGAGCTGCGCACGCATCACTGAGCTGAACATCACCACTTCCCGCGCCGAGTTATCGGCATATTCCCGGGCCAGGGCGAACAGCTGCGGCATGGCGGTGTTCGCCAGCGAGGCCAGCAGCACGCCACAGGTAATGAGCGTCAGGTAGTGCCGATTGAAAGCAAAGAGCAGCGCGTTACCCACGGCCATGGCGCAGCAAAAGAGGATCAGCTTACGACGATCGCCCTGGCTGTCCGAGCGTTTCGCCAGCGCGAGACTGACCAGGATCCCGGCAACGGCGTTGACGGTATAAAACAGCCCCACCCAAAACGGCTGCGCGCCCACCTCGCGGCTGAGGAACAGGCTCAGCGTCGGTGCCTGCAGCGCCCCCGCCACGCCCATCATAAAGGCCACCAGCATAAAAGCGGCATAGACGCCATTCAGGCGTCGCCCCATCGTCATCAACCAGAGCATGCGCAAGTCCTTGTGAAAGCGGATCAAAACCGGGTGAAAGAATAAACGAAAAAAGCCAGCAAAAACATTTTGCTGGCGGGTGATAAGCACCAATACTCAGTCACACATGATCGAGGCGAGTTAGCGAGAAGAGGTCGGTTTCGTAACATCCCACTGCATCAGGTCTTCCAGTATTTTCAGCCGTTGCTCTGCACACTGGCGGGCCAGCCAGGACGTTCCTTTTGTCGCTGAAAAATAGTGCTGATAAAACTGACGTGCGGTAGACCTCTTCATAATTTACCTCCTCACTTCATCGGTAAGGATTATTGGCTTAATATAGGGATTAATAAATTGCTGATTTTTTGTCAGGAGTTCCCCTTTTATGCCTTCTGGTCGACTGCAACAACAATTTATCCGCCTCTGGCAGTGCTGCGAGGGGCAATCACAGGAGACCACGTTGAACGAGCTGGCCGACCTGCTGAGCTGCTCCCGCCGCCATATGCGCACGCTGCTCAATACCATGCAGCAGCAGGGCTGGTTAAGCTGGGAAGCGGAGGCGGGACGTGGCAAACGATCGCGCCTGACCTTCCTCTATACCGGGCTGGCGTTGCAGCAGCAGCGCGCCGAAGACCTGCTGGAGCAGGACCGAATTGACCAGCTGGTGCAGTTGGTGGGCGATAAAGCCGCGGTGCGCCAGATGCTGGTTTCCCATCTCGGACGCAGTTTCCGCCAGGGCCGTCACATCCTGCGGGTCCTCTACTATCGCCCGATGAAAAACCTGTTGCCCGGCACGGCCTTGCGCCGCTCAGAAACCCACATGGCCCGACAAATCTTCAGCGGCCTGACGCGGATAAATGAGGAAAATGGGGAACTGGAAGCAGATATCGCTCACCACTGGCAGCAACTTTCCCCGCTTCACTGGCGCTTTTTTTTACGCCCTGGCATCCACTTTCATCATGGCCGCGAGCTGGAAATGCACGACGTCATCACCTCTCTGGAACGCGCCCGCACGCTGCCGCTCTACTCGCATATTTCGCGCGTCCACTCGCCAACGGCATGGACGCTGGATATTGAGCTTTCACAGCAGGACCAGTGGCTCCCCTGGCTGCTGGGCTATGTGCCGTCAATGATTTTGCCCGGCGAGTGGGAATCGATGAACAATTTTGCCAGCCTGCCGATAGGTACCGGGCCCTACGCCGTCTCCCGCAATAATAACAACCAGCTGAAAATCCGCGCGTTTGATGACTACTTTGGCTATCGGGCTCTGATCGACGAAGTGAATGTGTGGGTATTACCGGATCTGAATGAAGAGCTGAGCGCCGGCCTGACGCTGGAAGGTCCCACCACGGGAGAAAAGGCTGTGGAGAGTCGCCTGGAGGAGGGATGCTACTATCTGCTGTTCGACAGCCGCACTCACCGCGGGGCCAACCCGGCCGTCCGTAAGTGGATCAGCCATATACTGTCCCCTTCCAACCTGATCTACCATGCGGAAGAGCAGTACCAGACCTACTGGTTCCCGGCGTACGGCCTGCTACCGCGCTGGCACCATGCCCGCCCAGTGCACGCCGACAAACCTGCTGGGCTGGAGTCCATCTCACTGACCTATTACCGCGAGCATGTGGAGCATCGTTTTATCGCCAGGATCATGACCAGACTGCTGGCAGCGGAAGGCGTCAGGCTGGAGATCAGGGAAGTGGATTATCACGAATGGCACCAGGGAGAGATAACCAGTGATATCTGGCTGAACAGCGCCAATTTCACCCTGCCGCTCGATTTTTCATTATTCTCACACCTTTATGAAGTCCCGCTGATCCAGCACTGCATCGACCGTGACTGGCAACAGGATGCCGCCCGGTGGCGTGCGGGCGAGATGAATCTTGCCGTATGGTGCCAGCAGCTGCTGGCTGAACAGGCGATCGTTCCCTTGATCCACCACTGGCTGATGATCCAGGGGCAACGCAGTATGCGAGGCCTGCGGATGAATACCCTGGGCTGGTTCGATTTCAAATCGGCCTGGTTTGCACCGCCGGAACCATAACACTTTCGTAATATTCACCAAATCATTACAATACCGCCGTTCTCAACGGGGTGCTGCATCACAGATGTGCGCTGAGATAATACCCGTCGAACCTGATCCGGATAACGCCGGCGAAGGGATTTGAGGCTGTCGCTCAAAATCCTTTGCCACTCAACCCTGAGGTGCAAAGTGTTAAAAAAAGTTCTTCCCCTGCTGGCGCTGTTTGCGCTGCCTGCTTTAGCTAAGCCCGTTCTGACGGTCTACACCTACGACTCTTTCTCTGCCGACTGGGGCCCAGGCCCGGTCGTCAAAAAAGCCTTTGAAGCGGACTGTAACTGCGAACTGAAGTTCGTGGCGCTGGAGGACGGCGTTTCCCTGCTCAACCGTCTGCGCATGGAAGGAAAAAACAGCAAAGCGGATGTGGTGCTCGGGCTCGATAACAACCTGCTGGAGGCCGCCTCGCAAACCAAACTCTTTGCCAAAAGCGGCGTAGCGGCAGAAGCCGTTAACGTGCCTGGCGGCTGGAAAAACGACACCTTTGTGCCGTTCGACTACGGCTACTTTGCTTTTGTCTATGACAAAAACAAGCTGAAAAACCCGCCGAAGAGCCTGAAAGAGCTGGTGGAAAGCGACCAGAAATGGCGTGTAATTTATGAAGACCCACGCACCAGTACGCCGGGTCTGGGCCTGCTGCTGTGGATGCAAAAAGTCTACGGGGACAAAGCGCCCCAGGCGTGGCAGAAGCTGGCCGCCAAAACCGTGACGGTGACCAAAGGCTGGAGCGAAGCCTATGGCCTGTTCCTGAAAGGCGAAAGCGACCTGGTGTTGAGCTACACCACCTCTCCGGCTTACCACATTATCGCCGAGAAGAAAGATAACTATGCCGCTGCTGATTTTGCTGAAGGGCATTATCTGCAGGTGGAAGTGGCCGCGTGTACCGCCGCCAGCAAACAGCCGGAGCTGGCAGAAAAATTCCTGAAATTTATGGTATCACCTGCCTTCCAGAACGCTATTCCTGCAGGGAACTGGATGTATCCCGTCACGAATGTTGCGCTACCAGCAGGGTTCGAGCAACTGACCAAACCAAAAAACTCGCTGGAATTTACGCCGCAGCAGGTCGCCGCGCAGCGTGCAGCATGGGTAAGTGAATGGCAACGCGCCGTCAGCCGTTAATTCCCGGCTGGTTACTGCCCGGGCTGCTCGCCGCCAGCGTGATGGTGGCGGTCAGTCTGGGTGCCTTTCTTGCGTTGTGGTTTAACGCGCCAGAGAGCGACCTGCTCGCGCTCTGGCACGACAGCTATCTCTGGCACGTCATCCGTTTTTCATTCTGGCAGGCGTTTCTGTCTGCCCTGCTGTCGGTCATTCCGGCCATTTTTCTTGCGCGCGCGCTCTATCGCAGGCGTTTCCCCGGCAGGCAGGCCCTGCTGCGCCTGTGCGCCATGACCCTGATCCTGCCCGTGCTGGTGGCCGTTTTTGGCATTCTGAGCGTTTACGGCCGTCAGGGCTGGCTGGCCTCTCTGTGCGGCCTGCTTGGTCTTGAATGGACCTTCTCGCCTTACGGGCTGAAAGGCATTTTGCTGGCGCACGTGTTTTTCAATATGCCGATGGCGACACGCCTCTTTTTGCAGGCGCTGGAGAACATTCCCGGCGAACAGCGTCAGATTGCCGCCCAGCTTGGTATGCGCGGCATCTCATTCTTCCGCTTTGTCGAATGGCCGTGGCTGCGCCGCCAGCTCCCGCCCGTAGCGGCATTGATCTTCATGCTCTGCTTTGCCAGCTTTGCAACCGTGCTTTCACTCGGCGGCGGGCCGCAGGCCACCACCATTGAGCTGGCGATTTACCAGGCGCTGAGTTACGACTACGATCCCGGACGCGCCGCGCTGCTGGCGATAGTCCAGATGACGTGCTGTCTGGCTCTGGTCATGCTCAGCCAGCGCCTGAGTAAAGCCATTCCCCCGGGCAGTAATCAGATAGCGGGCTGGCGCGATCCGCAGGACAGCCTGCACAGCCGCATCTCCGATTTTCTCCTGATTGTGCTGGCGCTGGCGCTGCTGCTGCCGCCGCTGCTGGCCGTTATCATTGACGGTCTGAACCTCAATCTTCTGTCCGTTCTGCAACAGCCAGTCCTCTGGCAGGCCACCGGGACCTCGCTTCGCATCGCGCTGGCGGCCGGGCTGCTGTGCGTCATGCTGACCATGATGCTGCTGTGGAGCAGCCGTGAACTCTATGCCCGGCACGCCCGAAAGGCCGGACACGCGCTGGAGCTGACAGGCATGCTGATTCTGGCCATGCCAGGCATCGTGCTGGCGACGGGCTTCTTCCTGCTGTTCAACAGCACCCTCGGCCTGCCGGACAGCGCTGACGGCATTGTGATATTTACCAATGCGTTAATGGCCATCCCTTACGCGCTCAAGGTACTGGAAAACCCGATGCGCGATGTCAACAGCCGCTACAGTTTGCTCTGTCAGTCGCTGGGGATGCAGGGCTGGCAACGGCTGAAGGTGGTGGAATTACGCGCGCTAAAACGCCCGCTGGCGCAGGCGCTGGCGTTTGCCTGCGTGCTCTCCATTGGTGACTTTGGGGTCGTGGCGCTGTTTGGCAATGACAATTTCCGTACGCTGCCCTACTGGCTGTATCAGCAAATCGGCTCTTACCGCAGCCAGGACGGCGCGGTTACCGCGCTGTTACTGCTGCTGCTGTGCTTTGCTTTATTTACCGTAATCGAAAAACTTCCGGGGCGTAATGTTAAAACTGACTGATGTAACCTGGCTCTATCAGCATCTGCCGATGCGCTTCACGCTCTCCGTGCGCCAGGGAGAGATGATTGCCGTGCTCGGACCAAGCGGAGCGGGCAAAAGCACGCTGCTTAATTTGATTGCGGGTTTTCTGCAGCCGGCGAGCGGATCGATAGTCATTGAAAACCGGGACCATACCCACACGCCCCCCGCAAAACGTCCTGTCTCCATGCTGTTTCAGGAAAATAACCTGTTTACCCATCTGACAGTGCGGCAGAACATTGCTCTCGGGATGGATCCGGGACTCAAGCTGAACGCAGCCCAACGTCAAAAGCTGGAGAATATTGCCACACAGATGGGGATCATCGGGTTTATCGACAGACTGCCGGGCGAGCTCTCTGGCGGCCAGCGTCAGCGCGTGGCGCTGGCGCGGTGTCTGGTGCGCGAACAGCCGGTACTGCTGCTGGATGAGCCGTTCTCTGCGCTCGATCCCGCCCTGCGCCAGGAGATGCTGGCGCTGGTGCAGGACGTCTGTCAGCGCCAGCAGCTGACGATGCTTATGGTGTCGCACAGCATCGAGGATGCCGCACGGATTGCGCCGCGATCGGTAGTGATCGCGGAGGGACGCATTTTGTGGGATGGAGCAACAGAAGCGCTGCTGAGTGGTAAAGCGGGGGCGTCTTCATTGTTGGGCATTCCTGCGGCCTGATACCCTCACCCTGCCCCTCTCCCATGTACAGTCCGGGGAGAGGGAAAACAACATCAACGGCTCACAACCTTCAACAGGATCTCACCGTACACCGGCATCAGCGGGTGACGAATCAACGCCACCAGCGCCACCACCGCCACGCCCAGCGTCAGCGGCGCCAGCCACAACAGGCGAGCGCGGGGAAGATAGCGCGTCAGGCGATCGATATTCGCTTTCGCGCTGCGCCACAGACGCCAGCACAGCCATGCCGCCAGCCACAGCAGCAGCGCGGTACCCAGCAGCAGCCACTTAAACTCGCCGCTTTGCATACCGTCAGGAATATCGATGGCCGCACCCGCGAGGATCCCCGGCAGGAAGTAGAACGGAGGCCAGAAGACGCAGCCGATGATATTCGGCACTACGAATTTTGCGACCGGCAGATCCAGCATCCCGGCGACCATGGGAACCAGCGGACGCGTGGGGCCGACAAAGCGGCCGACGAGAATGGTAAACATGCTGTGCTGGTGCAGCGCTTGCTCGGTTTTATCCAGCAAGGCTTTGTTCTTTTTCATGAACGACCAGCGGTGCAGCGGCTTCTTAAAGCGCCAGCCCAGCCAGAAGGAGATCCAGTCGCCCAGCAGACAGCCGACGATCCCGGCCAGCCACGCCTGCCAGAAATTGACCTCACCGCTGCCAATCAGCGCGCCAAGCCCTGCCATCATCACGGTGCCGGGCAGGATTAACCCCACGAGCGCCAGCGATTCCAGAAAGGCCACCAGCGCCACGGCGATGAGCGAATACATAACGGACTGGGTGATAAAGTGTTCCAGCAATGCCTGCATAACTATTCCGGTCAGAAAACGAATCAGCGATTCTGCTTAGCGCCCCGCACCGCGTCAAGGCAACAATTGTCTGAATAGTTTACAGGTTGCTTTGAGCATTCACCTGTTTGTTTATCTTTTTTTACCGTTCATTCACAACCCGCACGGAATTCGCTCGGGCTGGCGCCGGTACACTTTTTAAACACGCGAGAAAAATAGAGCTGATCTTCAAAGCCTACGTTGCGCCCCACGGTGGCGATCGGCATCCGGGTGGTGCTGAGCAGAAGCTTCGCCTGGCTTATCCGCTGATCCTCACGCCAGCTCAGCACGCTGACGCCAAGCTGCTGACGAAACAGATGCGACAGCCGCGACGGTGAGAGACAAACATGCTGGGCAACGCTGGCGATATCAAACTGGCTATCGGCCAGATGGTCACTGATGTACTGGCAGGCATCGCGCACGCGGTTATCCAGCGGCGGATTCAGCGACGCGTTAATCGCCTCCATTCGTCGCAGCAGCAGTTGTTCAAGCAGGTTAATCGCCAGCAGTTCGGCATAACGGCCTCCCGCCTGCCCCGCCTCAATAATCTGCGCAAAAAGCTCGCGAAACTGCGCCAGATGCGCCTCATCCGGGCGGTAATAACCGGTGTGCGCAAAAATGGCTGGCCATGAAAGCCACTCCTGCCAGTAGGCGCGCGGACGGAAGTAGACCCACTGGTGATACCACTCCTTGGCATCCGGGTGACGGCCGTAATGGTGGATCTCTCCCGGAGGGAACAGCAGGATGTCACCGGGGCGGCAGATGAACTGCTGGTCGCCATTCTTGATAACTCCCTCCCCTCGCACGGTCAGGTTGAGAATATAACCTTTCATCCCGAGCGGTCGGTCAATGTAAAAATCGAGATATCCCTCAGCCTCGATAGGGGTCAGCCCCGCCACAAGGTGCGCGTTAAACGAGTATCCCGGCAGCAGGGGATCGTTTTGCGTTTCGGCCATAGATTCAGTTCTCCCAAGGGTCCTGAAGGAAACCAATTGTCCATATCATTAAAAGCAGGTCAAAAATGGTCTGCGAAAAGATCTCAAAAGCGTTATGCCTCTTTTACGTCCGCCATGTTTCAGCCTTTCCCCCTGATTTCTCCGCCAGAGCAGGCAGATCAGCAGTAACAAAAGTGTCTATAAGTGCGGCAGAAATGTCCACATTGAATATTTGCACGGCGTCACACTTTCCGTTGTAACAGCAATTTAGTCCATAAGATTAGCGGATCCTGCCTGACGATTTTTGCCCCCAGTCTCTAATGTTCTTCCATACCTGTTTTTTCGATGGAGCAACACCATGGCAATTGCGATTGGCCTCGATTTTGGCAGCGATTCGGTTCGCGCACTGGCAGTGGACTGTATGTCCGGCCAGGAGATAGCAACCAGCGTTGAGTGGTACCCGCGCTGGCAAGAGGGGCGCTACTGCGATGCGCCAAACAACCAGTTCCGTCACCACCCGCGTGACTACATTGAGTCGATGGAAGCGGCAATCAAAACCGTCCTTGCTGACCTGACTGAGGCCCAGCGGGCAGAGATTGTCGGGATTGGCGTCGACAGCACTGGCTCCACGCCCGCCCCTGTGGATGCCGAAGGGCGCGTACTCGCGCTGCGCCCGGAGTTTGCCGACAACCCGAACGCCATGTTCGTGTTGTGGAAAGACCATACCGCCGTGGAAGAGGCCGAAGCTATCACCCGCCTGTGCCATCAGCCAGGTAAAACAGACTACTCGCGCTACATTGGCGGGATTTACTCCAGCGAATGGTTCTGGGCCAAGATCCTGCACGTAACCCGCGCGGACGCATCGGTTGCCCAGGCAGCCGTCTCCTGGATTGAACTGTGCGACTGGGTTCCCGCCCTGCTCTCTGGCACCACGCGGCCACAGGATATCCGCCGCGGCCGCTGCAGCGCCGGACATAAATCCCTCTGGCACGAAAGCTGGGGCGGCCTGCCTCCGGCGGCGTTCTTCGACGAACTCGACCCGATCATCAACAAAAACCTGAAATACCCGCTGTTTACCGACACCTTCACCGCCGATATTCCCGTCGGCACGCTTTGCGAAGAGTGGGCGACGCGTCTCGGCCTGCCGCAGAACGTGGCGATCTCCGGCGGCGCATTTGACTGCCATATGGGCGCCGTCGGTGCCGGCGCGCAGCCTAATACGCTGGTGAAAGTGATTGGCACCTCCACCTGCGACATCCTGACGGCGGATAAAGCCACCGTCGGCGAGCGTGCGGTGAAAGGTATTTGCGGCCAGGTTGACGGCAGCGTGGTGCCGGACTTCATCGGCCTCGAAGCCGGTCAGTCCGCGTTTGGCGATATCTACGCCTGGTTTGGTCGCGTGCTGGGCTGGCCGCTGGATCAGCTGGCGGCCGCGCATCCGGAACTGAAAGCGCACATTGCCGAGAGTAAAAAACAGCTTCTGCCGCAGCTCACGGACGCCTGGGCAAAAAATCCGTCTCTCGATCACCTGCCGGTAGTGCTGGACTGGTTTAACGGTCGCCGCACGCCGTTTGCCAACCAGCGCCTGAAAGGGGTCATTACCGATCTCAACCTCGCGACCGACGCACCAGCGCTGTTCGGTGGCCTGATTGCCGCCACCGCCTTCGGTGCCCGCGCGATTATGGAGTGCTTCACCGAGCAGGGCATCGACGTGAATAACGTGATGGCGCTGGGGGGCATTGCCCGTAAAAACCCGGTAATCATGCAGGCCTGCTGCGACGTGCTGAACCGTCCGCTGCAGATTGTCGCGTCCGATCAATGCTGCGCGCTGGGCGCGGCAATTTTTGCCGCCGTGGCCGCCGGTGTTCATGCCGATATCCCGACTGCGCAGCGGCACATGGCAAGCGCCGTTGAAAATACGCTCCAGCCGCGTACCCAGCAGGCACAACGCTTCGAACAGCTTTATCAGCGCTACCAGCAATGGGCAAAAAGCGCCGAACTTCACTATCTCCCTGTCGCCGCCCCGGCCAAAAGCACCGCGGACACTACGGCAACCCTGACCCATTAAGGACACGATGATGACCATTTTTAATAACTATGAAGTGTGGTTTGTGATTGGCAGCCAGCATCTGTACGGACCACAGGCGCTGCAGCAGGTAACGAAACACGCGGAGCACGTTGTTAACGCGCTGAATGCGGAAGCCAAACTGCCATGCAAACTGGTGCTGAAACCGTTGGGCACGACGCCGGATGAGATCACCCATATCTGCCGCGACGCGAACTACGACGATAAATGCGCCGGTCTGGTGGTGTGGCTGCACACCTTCTCACCGGCCAAAATGTGGATCAACGGTCTCTCCATTCTTAACAAACCGCTGCTGCAGTTCCATACCCAGTTCAACGCCTCCCTGCCGTGGGACAGCATCGACATGGACTTCATGAACCTGAACCAGACCGCGCACGGCGGCCGTGAGTTCGGCTTCATCGGCGCGCGTATGCGTCAGCAGCACGCGGTGGTGACCGGCCACTGGCAGGACAGCCATGCGCAACAGCGTATCGGATCCTGGATGCGCCAGGCGGTCTCTAAACAGGATACCCGCCACCTGAAAGTGGTGCGTTTTGGCGACAACATGCGTGAAGTGGCGGTGACCGACGGCGACAAAGTGGCCGCGCAGATCAAGTTTGGCTTCTCCGTCAACACCTGGGCCGTGGGCGACCTTGTACAGGTAGTCAATGAAATCAGCGACGGCGACGTCAGCGCGCTGGTGGATGAGTACGAAAGCAGCTACCGCCTGACGCCTGCGGCACAAATCAACGGCGACAAGCGCCAGAACGTGCTGGATGCGGCGCGCATTGAGCTGGGCATGAAGCGCTTCCTGGAACAGGGCGGTTTCCACGCCTTTACCACGACGTTTGAAGATCTACATGGCCTGAAACAGCTGCCCGGCCTGGCAGTACAACGTCTGATGCAGCAGGGCTACGGCTTTGCCGGGGAAGGCGACTGGAAAACTGCCGCTCTGCTTCGCATCATGAAGGTGATGTCAACCGGTCTGCAGGGCGGCACCTCCTTCATGGAGGACTACACCTACCACTTCGAGAACGGCAACGATCTGGTGCTCGGCTCGCACATGCTTGAAGTGTGCCCTTCTATCGCGGTGGAAGAGAAGCCGATCCTCGACGTGCAGTACCTCGGCATTGGCGGTAAAGCCGATCCGGCACGTCTGATCTTCAACACCCGTACCGGCCCGGCCATCAACGCCAGCCTGATCGATCTGGGGGATCGTTTCCGCCTGCTGGTGAACTGCGTTGATGCCGTTGAAACGCCCCATTCTCTGCCAAAACTGCCGGTCGCTAACGCCCTGTGGAAAGCACAGCCGGATCTGCCAACCGCGTCAGAAGCGTGGATCTTGGCCGGCGGCGCGCACCATACCGTCTTCAGCCACGCGCTGGATCTGAACGACATGCGTCAGTTCGCCGAGCTGCACGATATCGAGCTGACTGTGATTGATAACGATACCCGCCTGCCGGCTTTCAAAGACGCGCTGCGCTGGAACGAAGTTTATTACGGTTCAAAACGCTAAGCCCTGAATGCCCGGTGGCGCTGCGTTGAACGGGTCTACGGTTCTGTAGGCCGGATAAGCGAAGCGCCATCCGGCAGGAGACAACAATGTTAGACGATCTCAAACGTCAGGTTCTCGAAGCTAACCTGGCGCTGCCGAAACACAATCTCGTCACCCTCACCTGGGGCAACGTGAGCGCCGTTGACCGTGAAAAAGGCGTCTTCGTGATCAAGCCTTCCGGCGTGGATTACACAGTGATGACCGCAAACGATATGGTCGTTGTCAGCATCGAAACGGGTGAAGTGGTGGAAGGGAACAAAAAGCCCTCCTCCGATACGCCAACCCACCGGTTGCTGTATCGTTCATTTCCGACCATCGGCGGTATTGTGCATACCCATTCGCGCCATGCCACCATCTGGGCGCAGGCGGGCCAGTCTATCCCGGCGACCGGCACCACCCACGCAGACTACTTTTACGGCACCATCCCCTGCACGCGCCTGATGACCGACGCTGAAATTAACGGCGAGTACGAGTGGGAAACCGGCAACGTGATTGTTGAAACCTTCGAGAAACAGGGAATCGACGCGGCGCAAATGCCCGGCGTGCTGGTACACTCCCATGGCCCCTTTGCCTGGGGTAAAAACGCGGAAGATGCGGTGCATAACGCGATTGTGCTTGAAGAAGTTGCCTATATGGGGATCTTCTGTCGCCAGCTGGCGCCACAGCTGCCGGACATGCAGCAAACCCTGCTGGATAAACATTATCTGCGCAAGCACGGTGCAAAGGCCTACTACGGCCAGTAAGCTGTATATATCCCCAGCATAAAACATTCAACCAGGCTATAATCAGGCCTGGTTTTGTTTTATGGGATAACGGCGTGGCGCAGGCGCAAGAAGGCTTTTTACTGACCCGACACTGGCGGGATACCCCCCAGGGCACTGAAGTTGAATTCTGGCTGGCAACGGACAACGGCCCGCTGCAGGTCACGCTGCCCCCACAGGAGTCCGTAGCGTTTATTCCTGAAGCGCATGTCGGGAAAGTAAAGCAGTTGCTGCGCGGCGAAAACGGCTGGCGTTTGACGCCGCTTGAACTGAAAGACTTCCACCGTCAGCCGGTTTTCGGCCTCTACTGCCGCGCACATCGCCAGCTGATGCGCTATGAAAAACTGCTTCGTGAAGCGGGCGTGACGCTCTACGAAGCCGATATCCGCCCACCTGAACGCTTTCTGATGGAGCGGTTTATTACCGCTCCCGTCTGGGTCGATGGCTCATTGCAAAACGGCAAAATTAGCAACGCGCGCCTGAAGCCGAACCCGCACTACCGCCCGCCGCTAAAATGGGTGTCGCTGGATATCGAAACCACCCGCCACGGTGAACTGTACTGCATCGGTCTTGAAGGCTGCGGCGATCGCGTTGTCTATATGCTTGGGCCGCCGAACGGTGATGCCTCCGCGCTGGATTTCCGGCTTGAGTATGTTAACAGCCGGCCACAGCTGCTGGAGAAGCTCAACCAGTGGTTTGCCGACTACGATCCCGACGTCCTGATCGGCTGGAACGTGGTACAGTTCGACCTGCGCGTACTGCAAAAACACGCCGAGCGGTATCGCATCCCGCTGATGCTCGGGCGCGGCAACAACGAGCTGGAGTGGCGCGAACACGGTTTTAAAAACGGCGTCTTCTTCGCCCAGGCGACTGGCCGCCTGATTATCGACGGCATTGAGGCGCTGAAATCCGCCTTCTGGAACTTCTCTTCCTTCTCCCTTGAAGCGGTCGCACAGGAGCTGCTTGGCGAGGGCAAATCCATTGACAACCCCTGGGACAGAATGGATGAGATTGACCGGCGCTTTAATGAAGATAAACCGGCGCTCGCCACCTATAACCTGAAAGATTGCGAGCTGGTCACGCAGATTTTCCACAAAACCGAGATCATGCCCTTTCTGCTGGAGCGTGCGACGGTGAACGGTCTTGCGGCTGACAGGCACGGCGGCTCCGTGGCGGCCTTTAGCCACCTCTACTTCCCCCGGATGCACCGGGCAGGCTATGTCGCCCCTAACCTCGGCGAGGTGCCGCCGCAGGCCAGCCCTGGCGGCTACGTTATGGATTCCAGGCCAGGACTGTATGACTCCGTTCTGGTGCTCGATTACAAAAGCCTCTATCCGTCGATTATCCGCACCTTTCTGATCGATCCCGTCGGGTTGATTGAGGGCATGGCCCAGCCGGATGATGAACACAGCACAGAAGGCTTCCTCGGCGCCCGCTTCTCGAGGGAAAAACACTGCCTGCCTGACATTGTGGGAAATATCTGGCATGGCCGCGACGAGGCAAAGCGCCACGGCAACAAGCCACTCTCACAGGCGCTGAAAATCATCATGAATGCCTTTTACGGTGTGCTGGGCACCAGCGCCTGTCGCTTCTTCGACCCACGGCTAGCTTCCTCGATCACCATGCGCGGGCACGAGATTATGCGCCAGACCAAAGCGCTGATTGAATCTCAGGGCTATGACGTTATCTATGGCGACACGGACTCCACTTTTGTGTGGCTTAAGGGCGTGCATTCAGAAGAGGACGCCGCGCACATCGGCAAAACGCTGGTCGAATTCGTGAACGGCTGGTGGCAGGAGCATTTGCAAAAAGCGCGGTTAACCAGCGCGCTGGAGCTGGAATTTGAAACCCATTTCGCCCGCTTTTTAATGCCCACGATTCGCGGGACCGAACAGGGCAGCAAGAAGCGCTACGCCGGATTGATTCAGGAAGGCGACACGCAGCGGATGGTCTTTAAAGGGCTGGAGACCGTACGTACCGACTGGACGCCCCTGGCGCAGCAGTTCCAGCAAACGCTCTATCTGCGGGTGTTTCGCAATGAGCCCTATCAGGATTACGTGCGCGAGACGATAGCCAGCCTGATGGCGGGTGAGCTTGACGCACAGCTGGTCTATCGCAAGCGCCTGCGCCGCCCGCTCGCAGAGTACCAGCGTAACGTCCCTCCCCACGTTCGCGCCGCGCGGCTGGCGGATGAAGAAAACGTGCGCCGGGGTCGTGCACCGCAGTATCAGAACCGGGGAACCATTAAATATGTCTGGACGATTAACGGCCCGGAACCTGTGGATTATCAACACTCTCCTCTGGATTACGATCACTATCTGACGCGTCAGCTTCAGCCCGTCGCAGACGGAATTTTGCCCTTCATCGACGACGATTTTGCTACACTGGTTACAGGGCAACTTGGCCTATTTTGACGCGTGACGAAATGGCTGCCATCCAGTACCATAGCGCCCTTTCCATTCCCGGACCCATTTTTCGATGACCGTCTTTTTTGACGGGGTCGAACTATTGCCTGCAATTAAAGATTAGAGCCGAACAACTATGCCTTTTACACTTGGTCAACGCTGGATCAGCGATACAGAAAGCGAACTTGGATTGGGAACCGTCGTTGCTGTCGATGCGCGTATGGTTACCCTCCTCTTCCCCGCCACCGGTGAAAACCGCCTGTACGCTCGCAATGACTCCCCTGTGACCCGCGTAATGTTTAATCCGGGTGACACCGTGACCAGCCATGATGGCTGGCAGCTCAAGATTGAAGACGTAAAAGAAGAGAATGGACTGCTCGCCTACATTGGCACTCGCCTGGATACTGACGAGACCAATGTCGTCCTGCGTGAAGTGCTGCTCGACAGCAAACTGGTTTTCAGCAAACCGCAGGATCGCCTGTTTGCCGGGCAAATCGATCGAATGGACCGCTTCTCGCTGCGCTATCGCGCGCGTAAGTTCCAGAGTGAACAGTACCGTATGCCGTGGAGCGGCCTGCGTGGCCAGCGTACCAGCCTGATACCCCACCAGCTGAACATCGCTCATGACGTGGGCCGTCGTCACGCCCCGCGCGTGCTGCTGGCAGATGAAGTGGGCCTGGGTAAGACCATTGAAGCAGGTATGATCCTGCATCAGCAGCTGCTTTCCGGCGCCGCCGAGCGCGTGCTGATAGTGGTTCCTGAAACCCTGCAGCACCAGTGGCTGGTCGAAATGCTGCGTCGCTTTAACCTGCGCTTCTCCCTGTTTGATGACGAGCGCTATGCCGAAGCCCAGCACGACGCGGATAACCCGTTCGAAACGGAACAACTGGTGATCTGCTCCCTGGACTTTGTGCGCCGCAGCAAGCAGCGCCTTGAGCACCTGTGTGATGCCGAATGGGATCTGATGGTGGTCGATGAAGCGCACCATCTGGTCTGGAGCGAAGAGGCACCGAGCCGCGAATATTTGGCTATTGAGCAGCTTGCCGAGCGCGTGCCTGGCGTCCTGCTGCTGACCGCAACGCCGGAACAGCTGGGTCTGGAAAGCCACTTCGCCCGTCTGCGTCTGCTCGACCCTAACCGTTTCCACGATTTTGCGCAGTTCGTCGAAGAACAAAATAACTACCGTCCGGTCGCGGATGCCGTCGCCCTGCTGCTGGCGGGCAAGCGCCTCTCTAATGACGAACTTAATACCCTGAGCGATCTGATTGGCGAGCAGGACATTGAGCCGCTGCTGCAGGCTGCCAACAGTGAAAGCGATAACGCAGAATCCGCGCGTAAAGAGCTGATCGACATGTTGATGGACCGCCACGGCACCAGCCGCGTGCTGTTCCGTAACACCCGTAACGGTGTGAAAGGGTTCCCGAAACGCGAACTGCATACCATAAAGCTGCCGCTGCCGACACAGTATCAGACGGCGATAAAAGTCTCCGGCATCATGGGCGCACGCAAAACTCAGGAAGAGCGTGCTCGTGACATGCTCTATCCGGAACAAATCTACCAGGAATTCGAAGGTGATACCGGCACCTGGTGGAACTTCGATCCGCGCGTGGAGTGGTTGATGGGCTACCTGACCGCCCACCGTTCCCAGAAAGTGCTGGTGATCTGTGCCAAAGCGGCGACTGCGCTACAGCTGGAACAGGTCCTGCGTGAACGCGAAGGTATCCGCGCCGCCGTGTTCCATGAAGGCATGTCCATCGTTGAACGCGACCGCGCCGCGGCGTGGTTTGCCGAAGAGGACAGCGGCGCTCAGGTGATGCTGTGCTCTGAAATCGGTTCTGAAGGCCGTAACTTCCAGTTCGCCAGCAACCTGGTCATGTTCGATCTGCCGTTCAACCCGGATCTGCTGGAACAGCGTATCGGCCGTCTCGATCGTATCGGCCAGGCGCATGATATCCAGATCCATGTCCCTTATCTGGAAAAAACCGCCCAGTCCGTGCTGGTACGCTGGTTCCACGAAGGTCTGGATGCGTTTGAACATACCTGCCCGACGGGCCGCACGATTTACGATCAGGTGCATGGCGATCTGATCGGCTATCTTGCCGCACCGGAAAACGTGGACGGGTTCGATGAGCTGATCGCCACCTGCCGTGAGAAACACGAGGCGCTGAAAGCGCAGCTGGAACAGGGCCGCGACCGTTTGCTGGAGATCCACTCCAACGGCGGTGAAAAAGCGCAGGCGCTTGCCGAGAGCATTGAAGAGCAGGATGATGACACCAGTCTGATCAGCTTCTCCATGAATCTGTTCGACATCGTGGGCATTAACCAGGACGATCGCGGCGAGAACCTGATTGTCCTGACCCCGTCCGATCACATGCTGGTTCCGGATTTCCCGGGCCTGCCGGAAGATGGCTGCACCATCACCTTCGAGCGTGATGTGGCGCTCTCCCGAGAAGACGCCCAGTTCATCACCTGGGAACACCCGCTGATCCGCAACGGCCTGGACCTGATCCTGTCCGGCGATACCGGCAGCAGCACTATCTCCCTGTTGAAAAACAAGGCGCTGCCTGTCGGCACCCTGCTGCTGGAGCTGATTTATGTTGTGGAAGCGCAGGCGCCGAAACAGCTGCAGCTCAACCGCTTCCTGCCGCCAACGCCTGTCCGTCTGCTGCTGGACAAAAACGGCACTAACCTGGCAGGACAGGTTGAATTTGAGAGCTTCAACCGCCAGCTGAGCGCGGTGAATCGCCATACGGGCAGCAAACTGGTTAACGCAGTTCAGCAGGATGTCCACGCCATTCTCCAGCTGGGTGAAACCCAGATTGAAAAATCGGCCCGAGCGCTGATTGATACCGCGCGCAATGAAGCCGACGAGAAACTGTCTGCGGAGCTGTCACGTCTGGAAGCGTTAAAAGCGGTTAACCCCAACATCCGTGACGACGAACTGACGGCGATTGAAAGCAACCGTCAGCAGGTGCTGGAAAGCCTGAATCAGGCGAGCTGGCGTCTGGACGCCCTGCGTCTTATCGTTGTGACGCATCAGTAAACGGAGCGCAAGATGGTGATGGAGCCGTACAATCCACCGCAGGATCCCTGGCTGGTCATTCTGTATCAGGATGAGCATATTATGGTGGTCAACAAGCCCAGCGGCCTGTTGTCCGTGCCGGGGCGTCTGGATGAGCACAAAGACAGCGTGATGACGCGTATTCAGCGTGATTATCCTCAGGCGGAGTCCGTCCATCGCCTGGACATGGCCACCAGTGGTGTGATTGTGGTGGCGCTGAATAAAGCCGCGGAACGCGAGTTAAAACGCCAGTTCCGCGAGCGTGAGCCGAAGAAACAGTATGTCGCCCGCGTCTGGGGCCATCCTGCGCAGGCGGAAGGGCTGGTGGATTTACCCCTGATTTGCGACTGGCCGAACCGGCCAAAGCAGAAGGTGTGCTATGAAACCGGCAAGGCCGCGCAGACCGAGTATGAAGTGCTGGAGTACGCAACGGATAACACCGCGCGCGTCCTGCTTAAGCCGATTACCGGACGTTCACATCAGCTGCGCGTGCATATGCTCGCCCTGGGGCATCCGATTCTGGGCGACCGGTTTTACGCCCCGCCTGAGGCGCTGGCGTTAGCGCCGCGTCTTCAGCTCCATGCGCAGACGCTCACCATCACCCATCCGGCCTTCGGTAACGCGATGACGTTTAAAGCCCCGGTGGATTTCTAAAAAAAAGCCCGACATCGTCGGGCTTTTTTTATTTGAAACCTTTCTTCTCTTTAATGAGCTCGTAGGCCTTCTGGATTTCCTGCGCTTTTTGCTTCGCCATCTCCATCATTTCCGGCGGTAAACCTTTCGCGACCAGTTTGTCCGGGTGATGTTCACTCATCAGCTTGCGATAGGCACGTTTAATGGTGGTCACATCGTCGGTGGGCTTCACGCCTAGTACGTTGCAGGCATCTTCCAGCGTCGGGCCACGCTGCGCCTGCTGCCAGGTGCCGCCAGACGACTGCTGGTGATAACCGCCGCCAAACTGTGCCCCGCCCTGCATCATGCGCAGGAACTGGTCGAACTGCATACGGGAGATACCCAGCTCTTCCGCAATGACGTACAGTACGTCGCGTTCATTGGGGTGCAGGGAACCGTCGGCAAAGGCCGCCTGGATCTGGATTTCCAGAAACATCCGAATTAAATCAAAACGTCCGAAGCAGATGCTGCGGAACTGACGCATTTTTTCGCGCAGCGGATAGTTGTCCGATTTGCCAATGCGAAACGCATTCTGCGCGGCCAGACGGGAGTCACCATGCAGGTTCATGCGATCCATAAAGACGCTGGCAATCTGAATATCGGCTTCTGTTACCCGCCCTTTGGATTTGGTTAAGTGCCCCATCACCTCAAAGGTGGTAGAGAAAAAGAGCGACTGACGCTCGCGCTGATTGGCAAACCAGGCCATTTTGCGGCTGCGCGCCTTATCAAACATATGCCCGATAATCAGCCCAAGCACGATTCCCCAGAACCCGGCACCCATGATGATGGCGAACGCAACGCCGATTATTTTACCCCAATACTGCATATACTCCCCGGATAGTCATATTCCTTGCCGACGCAACGTCATCATCACTGTGTTCAAGTCACGGTCAATTGAAGGACATCGCCTATAATTTGCTTTATCATACTCGTCATTCGATAGCGAGCCTAACACTCTGGCACGCAAACAGGCAGGATTAACGCTGGTACTGCGCAGATGAGTAAGATAGTCTCTGAGCGTTTGTAAGCCGTAGCCACTGATGACGGAACAATAAAATACAACGTATGAAAAAACGTATCCCCACCCTCCTGGCCACAATGATTGGCTCCGCCCTGTACAGTCAACAGGGGCTGGCGGCCGATCTCGCCTCGCAATGTATGCTTGGCGTCCCAGGCTATAATCGTCCACTGGTGAAGGGCGATACAAATAGCTTGCCGGTAACCATTACTGCCGACAGTTCGAAAGGTACCTATCCTGACAATGCCACGTTTACGGGCAATGTGGATATTAACCAGGGCAACAGCCGCCTGCAGGCAGATGAAGTGCAGTTGCACCAGAAGCAGCCGGAAGGTGCGGCCGAGCCGGTACGAACGGTGGATGCGCTGGGTAATGTGCACTATGACGACAATCAGGTCATCCTGAAAGGTCCGAAAGCCTGGTCAAACCTGAACACCAAAGACACTAACGTCTGGGAAGGTGATTACCAGATGGTGGGTCGTCAGGGGCGTGGTAATGCAGACCTGATGAAACAGCGCGGTGAAAACCGTTATACGATCCTGGAAAATGGCTCCTTTACCTCCTGTCTGCCGGGTTCTAATACCTGGAGCGTGGTCGGAAGCGAGGTTATCCACGACCGTGAAGAGCAGGTCGCAGAGATCTGGAACGCCCGCTTCAAGCTGGGTCCGGTGCCCGTTTTCTACAGCCCTTATCTGCAGCTTCCTGTCGGTGACAAACGTCGCTCAGGCTTCCTGATCCCGAATGCCAAATACAGCACCTCGAACTATTTTGAGTTCTACCTGCCGTATTACTGGAACATCGCGCCCAACATGGACGCGACGATCACGCCGCACTATATCCATAAGCGCGGCAACGTCATGTGGGAGAACGAGTTCCGCTACCTGACCCAGGCGGGTACAGGCCTGATGGAGCTCGATTATCTGCCGTCAGATAAAGTCTTCCAGGATGAGCATCCGACCGAAGGCGATAAACATCGTTGGTTGTACTACTGGCGCCATGCGGGTGTGATGGATCAGGTCTGGCGTTTTAACGTCGACTACACCAAGGTCAGCGATCCTTACTACTTCAACGACTTTGACTCCAAATACGGTTCAAGTACCGATGGTTATGCGACGCAGAAATTCAGCGTTGGCTATGCTCTTCAAAACTTTAACGCCACGGTCTCAACGAAACAGTTCCAGGTCTTTAGTACCCAGACGCGAAGCACTTACGGCGCAGAGCCGCAGCTGGATGTGAACTGGTATCAGAACGATGTTGGGCCATTTGACACCCGCGTTTACGCGCAGGCGGTACATTTCGTGAATACCAACTCGGATATGCCGGAAGCCACACGTATCCACCTGGAGCCGACCATCAACCTGCCGTGGTCTAACGACTGGGCAAGCCTGAACACAGAAGCCAAGCTGATGGCGACACACTATCAGCAGAAAAATGTGGATGATTACAACGCCACTAACAACACCGATCTTCAGGAATCGGTTAACCGTACCCTTCCGCAATTTAAAATGGACGGTAAGCTGATCTTTGAACGTGATATGGGGTTACTGGCTGATGGCTATACGCAAACGCTGGAACCGCGGATGCAGTATCTCTACGTTCCGTATCGCGACCAGAGCAAAATCCAGAACTACGACTCGTCCTTCCTGCAGTCTGACTACAGCGGCCTGTTCCGTGACCGTACCTACGGCGGTCTTGACCGTATTGCCTCCGCTAACCAGTTAACGACCGGTGTCACAACGCGCGTATATGATGACGCTGCCGTTGAACGTTTTAACGTTTCTGTTGGTCAAATCTACTATTTCACCGAGTCTCGCACCGGTGATGACAACATTAACTGGGAGAAAGACAACAAGACCGGTTCCCTGGTCTGGGCGGGCGATACCTACTGGCGCATGACGGACCGCTGGGGCTTACGCGGTGGGCTGCAGTACGATACGCGTCTCGACAACATTGCGACCAGCAGTGCGGCAATTGAGTACCGTCGTGATGAAGACCGTATGGTGCAGCTGACGTACCGTTATGCCAGCCCGGAATATATCCAGGCGACATTGCCAGACTATGCGAACAGAGAACAGTATAAAGACGGTATTTCGCAGGTCGGTGGCGCAGCAAGCTGGCCTATCGCCGACCGTTGGTCAATCGTAGGTGCTTACTACTTTGACACCAACACCAGTAAGCCTGCCGACCAAATGGTCGGTTTGCAATATAACTCCTGCTGTTACGCGCTGCGCGTCGGTTACGAACGTAAGCTTAACGGCTGGAATACTGACAACAATCAGAGCAAATACGATAACGTGATTGGCTTCAATGTCGAGCTGCGCGGCCTGAGCTCCAACTATGGCCTGGGCACGCAGCAGATGCTGCGCTCGAACATTCTGCCTTACCGCAGTTCCTTGTAATGTGCTTGATTTGCAACGTAATCCGCTTTGCGGTTAATTGAAATGGAAAAAGTATGAAGAACTGGAAAACGCTGCTGCTCGGTGTCGCTATGGTTGCGAATACCAGCTTCGCGGCCCCCCAGGTTGTTGATAAAGTCGCCGCTGTGGTTAACAACGGCGTTGTACTCGAAAGTGACGTTGACGGTCTGATGAAGTCGGTGAAGCTCAATTCCGGCGAAGCAGGTCAGCAGCTGCCGGATGACGCCACATTGCGCCACCAGATCCTGGAGCGTCTGATCATGGATCAGATCGTTTTGCAGATGGGTCAGAAAATGGGCGTGAAGGTCACTGACGAGCAACTCGATCAGGCCATCGCTAACATCGCGAAGCAGAACAATATGTCTTTAGACCAGATGCGCAGCCGTCTGGCCTATGACGGTATCAGTTATGCCACCTACCGTAACCAGATCCGTAAAGAGATGCTGATTTCAGAAGTGCGTAACAATGAAGTGCGTCGCCGCGTCACGATCCTGCCGCAGGAAGTGGACGCGCTGGCAAAACAGATGGGCAACCAGAATGACGCCAGTACAGAGCTGAACCTGAGCCACATTCTGATCCCGCTTCCTGAGAATCCAACCTCCGACCAGGCTGCGGAAGCCGAAAGCCAGGCGCGTTCCATTGTCGAGCAGGCGCGTAATGGCGGTGACTTCGGCAAGCTGGCCATTACCTACTCCGCTGACCAGCAGGCGCTGAAAGGCGGCCAGATGGGCTGGGGTCGTATTCAGGAGCTGCCTTCCATCTTCGCCCAGGCACTGAGCACCGCGAAGAAAGGTGATATCGTCGGTCCAATCCGTTCAGGTGTGGGCTTCCATATTCTGAAAGTGAACGATCTGCGTGGACAGAGCCAGAGTATTTCCGTCACCGAAGTGCATGCTCGCCACATTCTTCTGAAACCGTCACCGATCATGACTGACGATCAGGCTCGTGCAAAGCTTGAGCAGATTGCTGCTGACATTAAGAGCGGTAAAACCTCGTTTGCAAATGCGGCAAAAGAGTTTTCTCAGGATCCCGGCTCTGCTAACCAGGGTGGCGATCTGGGTTGGGCGGCTGCAGATATTTACGATCCTGCGTTCCGTGATGCCCTGATGAAGCTGAACAAAGGCCAGATCAGTGCGCCAGTACACTCTTCATTTGGCTGGCACCTCATCGAGCTGATGGACACCCGTAACGTGGATAAAACCGATGCGGCGCAGAAAGACAGAGCCTACCGTATGCTGTTTAACCGTAAGTTCTCTGAAGAAGCGGCAACCTGGATGCAGGAACAACGCGCCAGCGCTTACGTAAAAATTCTGAGCAACTAATGAAACAGCATCGTGTTGTGATCACGCCCGGCGAACCCGCCGGGATTGGGCCTGACCTCGTCGTTCAGCTTGCCCAGCGCAGCTGGCCGGTGGAGCTGGTCGTCTGCGCTGATGCAACACTGTTACAAGACCGGGCAACGCTGCTCGGTCTGCCTTTAACGCTCATCCCCTACGTTGAAGGCCAACAGCCTGCACCACAGCAAGCCGGTACGCTCACGCTCCTTCCTGTTCCCCTGCGTACACCTGTTATTCCGGGCCAGCTCAGCACGGAAAACGGTCACTATGTCGTTGAAACTCTTGCGCGCGCCTGCGACGGTTGTCTGAAGGGTGAATTTGCTGCCCTGATTACCGGCCCGGTCCACAAAGGCGTCATTAACGAAGCGGGTATTCCCTTTACCGGGCATACAGAGTTTTTTGAAGAGCGCTCGCACAGCCCGAAAGTCGTCATGATGCTGGCAACGGAGGCGATGCGTGTTGCGCTTGTCACAACCCATCTGCCCATCAAGGCCATTCCGGATGCCATTACCCCGGAACTGCTGCGGGAGATCATCGGGATCCTGCATCATGATCTGCAAACCAAATTCGGCATCAAGCAGCCGCACGTTCTGGTTTGCGGCCTGAATCCGCACGCCGGTGAAGGCGGGCATATGGGTACCGAAGAGATCGACACCATTATTCCGGTCCTTGAAGAAATGCGCGCAAAAGGGATGCACTTAAGCGGGCCGCTGCCTGCTGATACCCTTTTCCAGCCGAAATACCTGGATAATGCCGACGCCGTGCTCGCGATGTACCACGATCAAGGCCTGCCCGTGCTAAAATACCAGGGCTTTGGCCGCGGGGTGAATATCACTCTCGGTTTACCCTTTATTCGAACGTCCGTTGACCACGGTACTGCGCTGGATCTGGCAGGCCAGGGAAAAGCGGATGTCGGCAGTTTTATTACGGCGCTTAATCTCGCCATCAAAATGATTGTTAATACTCAATGACTAATCGAGTCCATCAGGGCCACTTAGCCCGTAAACGTTTCGGGCAAAACTTCCTTAACGATCAGTTCGTGATCGAAAACATTGTCTCGGCTATCAACCCGCAAAAAGGTCAGGCGATGGTCGAAATCGGCCCGGGTCTTGCCGCACTGACCGAGCCGGTCGGCGAACGCCTTGACGCACTGACCGTCATCGAACTGGACCGCGATCTGGCCGCACGCCTGCAAACGCACCCGTTCCTTGGGCCGAAGCTGACCATTTATCAGCAGGATGCCATGACCATGAACTTTGGCGAGCTGTCAGAGAAAATGGGTCAGCCGCTGCGCGTGTTCGGCAACCTGCCGTACAACATTTCCACCCCGCTGATGTTCCACCTGTTTAGCTATACTGATGCCATTGCCGACATGCACTTCATGTTGCAAAAAGAGGTTGTGAACCGTCTGGTTGCAGGCCCGAACAGTAAAGCGTATGGTCGTTTAAGCGTGATGGCGCAATATTACTGCAACGTGATCCCGGTTCTCGAAGTTCCGCCATCCGCCTTTACGCCACCACCGAAAGTGGATTCTGCGGTTGTACGCCTGGTGCCGCATAAAACGAAACCGTACCCGGTAAAAGATCTGCGTGTACTGAGCCGCATCACCACAGAAGCCTTTAATCAGCGCCGGAAAACGATCCGCAACAGTCTGAGCAATTCGTTCACCGTTGAGGTGTTAGCGGAACTGGGGATCGACCCGGCAATGCGAGCGGAAAACATTTCCGTAGAGCAGTACTGCAAGCTGGCTAATTACATCAGCGAAAATGCGCCGCCGAAGGAGAGTTAAGCCATGATTGATTCGCCCCGCGTATGTGTCCATGTACAAAGCGTCTATGTTGAATCGCAATCCTCGCCGGATGAAGAACGTTTTGTCTTTGCTTACACTGTGACCATTCGTAACCTGGGGCGGGTGCCTGTGCAGCTGCGTGGGCGCTACTGGCTTATTACCAACGGCAATGGCCGCGAAATCGAAGTTCAGGGAGAAGGTGTGGTCGGTGAACAACCCCACATCGCCCCTGGTGAAGAGTATCAGTACACCAGCGGTGCAGTGATTGAAACGCCGATGGGTACCATGCAAGGCCATTATGAAATGGTCGACGTCGATGGCAATGGATTCCGCGTTGCCATTCCTGTGTTCCGTCTCGCCGTTACAACACTCATTCATTAATCTAATGTCTACATATCTGATTGGCGACGTTCACGGTTGCTACGATGAACTGATCGCATTATTAAAACAGGTCGACTTTACGCCAGGGCAGGACACGCTCTGGCTGACGGGCGATCTGGTCGCGCGTGGCCCTGGCTCACTGGAGGTTCTGCGCTTCGTAAAATCACTCGGCGACAGTGTACGCATGGTGCTGGGCAATCACGATCTGCATCTGCTGGCGGTCTTCGCCGGGATCAGTCGCAACAAGCCTAAAGATCGCCTCACTCCGCTGCTGGATGCGCCGGACGCCGACGATCTGATTAACTGGCTGCGCCGTCAGCCCTTGCTGCAGATCGACGAAGAGAAAAAGCTGGTCATGGCGCATGCCGGGATCACGCCACAATGGGATCTGGAGACGGCGAAAACCTGTGCGCGTGACGTGGAGGCAGTGCTGGCGAGCGACTCCTATCCTTTCTTCCTTGATGCCATGTACGGCGATATGCCGAACCACTGGAGCGAGGATCTCAGCGGCCTGGCCCGTCTGCGCTTTATCACCAACGCCTTCACCCGGATGCGTTTCTGCTTCCCGAACGGGCAACTGGACATGTATTCCAAAGAGACGCCGGAAAGCGCGCCAGCCCCGCTCAAGCCGTGGTTTGCCATTCCGGGGCCGGTGACAAGCGAGTACAGCGTGGTATTTGGTCACTGGGCGGCACTTGAAGGAAAAGGGACACCGGAGGGGATCTACGGTCTGGATACCGGATGCTGCTGGGGTGGAGAGTTAACCTGTCTGCGCTGGGAAGATAAAGCTTACTTTGTTCAGCCATCCAACCGACAGCTGGACTTAGGGGAAGACGAGGCCGTTGCCTCCTGATACGTCATTCCCTCTCCCGGCCGGGAGAGGGAAAAATCACTTAACGACGTTCCAGAATCTCGAAGCAGTAGCTGTGGGAGTTCTGAGCATCCGCGTCGTGGAATTCGCTGAATACGGATTCCCACTCGTCCGGATCGTAGTCCGGGAAATGGGTATCCCCTTCCACTTCCGCATCAATGTGGGTCAGATACAGCTTCTGCGCTTTTGGCAGGAACTGCTCGTATACACGCCCACCGCCAATCACCATGATCTCTTCGGCATTGCCACACGCAGCAATCGCCTCGTCGACAGATTTTACCCATTCGACGCGATCGTCAGTGCCTGGCTGGCTACTGATAACGATATTCTTCCGGCCCGGCAATGGACGACCAATCGACTCCCAGGTCAGGCGGCCCATCACTACCGGCTTGTTTAACGTAGTACGTTTAAACCATGCAAGATCGGCAGGCAGGTTCCACGGCATGGCATTTTCCATACCGATAACGCGGTCCACCGCCAGCGCTGCAATCAGACTGATCATTGAAAATTTCCCGGATGCAAAAAATTGCCGCCACTATACGGAAAGCTTAATCTTTCGTCGACTGGCGGCAGGGTAAAGATAAAGAAATTTTTTATTATTGCTGGCAACTCCACTTCACGCGGAAGGTTTACTCTCAGGCTCATCAGCCGGATCGCCGGTATGCTTGCCCTCTTCCGTGCCCTGCCAGCCATGACGCTGGATCAGCGACAGATGATTGCGGTCCTCATTAATGATTTCCGTCAGCATCGCACTGGTGCGTTTGAACACGGCCGCGCGCTCCGTGGCCGAGCTGCCAGCCATTGCCGCCATCTCTTCCACCATCCCGGTATTAAAGCGGCGGAACAAGTCTGCACGCTCGCGCGCTTCATACGCGCCGAGCCCCAGATTTTCCAGCGCCATACGGCCAGATTTCAGCGCACCTTCAAATGTTTCACGCTCCGGTGCTTCTACCCCCGCCTGCCGCAGCCGGATATAGTGATCTACATCGCGGGCGCGGGAGATAATGGTCAGCGCCGGGAAGTGCTCTTTGACCAGTTCCACCATCTGCATGCTGGTTTCCGGATCGTCAATGGCGTTAATCAGTACCTCGGCTTTTGCCGCGCCAGCAGATTCCAGCAGATCGACGCGCGTTGCGTCGCCGTAAAAGACTTTCATGTCGAACTTACGCAGGGTATCGACATGGTCGGGATCGTGATCGAGGATGACCATTTTCACGCCGCTCGACAGCAGTAAACGTCCCACGATCTGCCCATAGCGACCAAATCCGGCGATGATCACGCGCGGCTGCTCCTCGTCGATCTCATCAGCTTCGCGCTCCTGTTCGCTGCCCGATTTTTCCAGGCGCGTCAGTACGACCAGCAGGACGGGCGTCGCCGCCATCGACAGGGCGACCGCCAGCGTCAGGGCTTTCGCCCACTCCGGATCGAGAACATTTGCCATCTGCGCTGCGCCGAAGACCACGAACGCAAATTCGCTCCCCTGCCCCAGCAGAACCGCAAACCAGCTGCGCTGCTTATTTGGCACCTTCAGCGGACGCGCAATCAGCCACAGCATCGCCATTTTAATGACCAGGAAGCCGACAAGCAGGATGACAATACGCAGCGGGTGCGTCACCAGCGTGCCGAAGTCAACGGACATCCCCACGCCGATGAAAAACAGCCCCAGCAGCAACCCTTTGAACGGCTCGATATCGCTTTCCAGCGCGTGACGATATTCAGAACTCGCCAGCAGAACGCCGGCGAGGAACGCCCCCATCGCCATTGACAGCCCGGCCTCTTCCAGCAGCAGACCAAAGCCAAACACCAGGAACAGCGCCACGGCGCTGAACACTTCGCGCAAACCGGAGCGGGCAACAAACCGCAGCAGCGGACGGGTGACATAGCGTCCAAGCAGAACCACCAGCGCCAGCGCACCCACCACTTTCAGTGCGGACAGCGCGAAAGCGCCCAGCGTCGTCGAGGACCCACTGGCCGCCAGCAACGGGATCATCGCCACCAGCGGAATAGCGGCAATGTCCTGGAACAGCAGCACCGAGAACGCGCTGCGCCCCATCTGCGAAACCGTCAAATTGCGCTCGTTCATCGCCTGCATGGCAATCGCCGTCGAGGAGAGCGCCAGCGTCATGCCGATAAGCTCTGCCACTTTCCAGTCCATTCCCAGCAGGATACAGAACCCACCCAGCAGCAGGCCGCAGGCCACCATCTGTAACGCCCCACCACCAAATACCGAAGCGCGAAGTTTCCACAGGCGCTGCGGATCGAGTTCCAGGCCAATCACAAAGAGCATCAGCACGACGCCAATCTCTGCGAAATGGAGAATCGCCTCGGCATCCGTCACCAGACGAAAGCCCCAAGGACCAATAACGCAGCCCGCAATCAGGTAGCCAAGAACAGAACCCAGCCCCAGGCGAACCGCGACAGGCACAATCAGCGCCGCCGCGCCGAGGTAAATCAGCGCCTGTATTAGCGTATGGCTATCCATGATGCGTCTCCTGCCATTCAAGTAAGCGTTGTTTATAATGACGAGCCTGCGCCTGCAGCGTTTCATCATCGCAGACAAACGTACAGTGCATCGCAAATGGCGGGAGCCAGTTCAGACCGCAGTAGAGCGCCGTCGCCTGCAGCGGCTGCGCCAGGACGTCAAACCCCGGGAAGGTGCCAATATCAAAATGGCTTTCCCCGCCGCCGGTGGTAACCGCCCACATCAGGCTTTTCCCTTTTAGCGCATGGCCATTGTGACCATACGCCCAGCCGTGGGAGAACACTTTATCAATCCACAGTTTCAGGAGCGGGGGCGTGCTGTACCACTGCATGGGATGCTGCCAGACGATCAGATCGGCACGGGAAAGCGCCTCCTGCTCGGCGGCGATATCGATATTAAAATCGGGATAGAGTTGATACAGGGAACGTATCTCTACGTTATCAAGCGTCCTTACCTGCTCAAGCATCCGCTTATTCGCATGCGAGTGTTGCGGATAAGGATGGGCGTAAATTATCAGAATCATCAATGGGCCTGCGTTGACTGGCTTATCTCTCTTGTAGGTGTGAGTGTAGACAGTTAACCAGCCTGCTGAAAGTGTTGATTGGCATCGCAGATGCAAAACGCAAGTATTGCTACTCACGGCGCCCCATTCACATGATTATGCCAGCACTTATCTGAACATCGTTAATCTTATTAACCTCACCAATAAATGACTCTTTTTCATTTGCACATATGAAATATTAAGAATAATTAAAATCGCATTTTAATAAATAGATGTATACATAACCCATTGAAAATATAATAATTTAACCCCTTTCCGAATAACAACTCTCTTTAAAAGAGAACATACTTCTTTGTTCTTCAACTTTCATTTTAAATGGATGTGAATATGAGTGACAAACACCACATATTAAACAGGACAACCCAATTACTGGGAAAGTTATTTCCCGTCCTGTTAGTTTTTACGCCAATAATAAGCCATGCAGTAACCATTGATCAGTCGACTTCTGTCCCGCAAGATTTTTCCTCAGAATCTGAATATATCATTAATAAAAACGTCACGATTTCCTCTCTTGATAATGTTGCCGCAGTAACTGTTTCTGGTATGGACGTTACCTCTGTCACCAATAAAGGAAAAATCACCGCAAAAGCGGACGGACTTGATATTAATACTAACGCACAGCGTGTTGTGATTAACAACGAGGAGGGGGCAACTATTTCCTCAACAACCGCAAACGCACTAAACATTCAATCCATGCAGGGCGAACTTAATAACAAAGGAAGTATCATTGGTTTTGAAAATGGTATTTATATTGATGAAGAGTCCTCAGCAGTAAATATTTCAAACAGCGCAACAGGCCTTATTGAAGGCAAGACGGGTATGCTGGTGAACATCGGCACGCCCATTAATAACGAGGGTTCTATCAAAGGCACTCAAAATGATGGAATTGCCCTAAGTGACGGAAACTCGAAAATTATCAATAGTGGTATTATTGATGGTTATCAGAATGGTATTAACGTCATGGGCTCATCCAAAATTGAGATCATTAATACTGGTTCAATTGGCGGCGGTAGTACCGCAATCCTGTTCGCCAGCAACAAAAATAATACACTGACGCTTAACACAGGATCGTCACTGTCAGGTGATGTCATTTCTACCCTCTCAAAAGGGAACATCCTTAGGCTTGTGGGAACCGGCGCCGAGGACAGCAATTTCATTGGGCTAAACGAAGGTGACGGTTTCGCTTCTCTTACTATGGACGGTGAAGACTGGACGCTCACTGGTGATGTCGACATTATCGGCACGGGTGATTCACTGCAGGTCAATAGCGGCAATCTGACCCTGGCTGGAACCGTCGCAAATGCGGGGAACACGCTGATCGCTGAAAAAGCGGTTCTGCAGTTGGGTAATGGCGAAAGCGTCGCAAACCTGAGTGGGGGACTCACGAATAACGGCTCGGTTATCTTCAACCAGGGCGATAATTTCACCTTCACCACTAACATGACCGGCAGCGGGAGTGTTGAAAAAAGGGATTCGCATACGCTGACGTTGACCGGTAACAACAGCTATAGCGGTGATACTACCCTGTATAGCGGCACCACGCTGGTCGCGTCCGGTGCGACCCTGGGCGTTGAAAACAGTCATGCCACGGTGACCGTGCAGAGCGGAGCAACGTTTGCCACGGCAGGGACGGTATACGATAACATCTCTATTCTTGGCGGCGGCACGCTGGCTGCATGGAATGCCATTCAGGGCAACCCGACATTGCGCAACTCGGGCGCGGATACCATCAACGGCAACGTGACCAACAGCGGTACGCTTTTACTGAGCGCAGCGGATAATTCAGTCGGCAACGACTTTACCATCAATGGAGATTATATCGGCACTGCGGGGAGCCAAATCGTATTGAACAGCACGCTGGGCGCGGATGATGCACCTACCGATCATCTTACGATTACGGGCAGCAGCTTTGGGCAGTCAGGCGTTTCTGTCACCAATATGGGTGGGTTAGGCGCTCAAACGGTCAATGGCATGGAAATTGTCAGCGTGAATGGAAGCTCTGAAGCGCAGTTGACGCTTGCCAAACCCGTCGTTGCCGGCGCGTGGGAATATAATCTTTATCAACACAGTAATGGCAACTGGTATCTGGAATCGAAGGCTTCGCCTTCCGACGATCCGGCTGACGATCCCGATAACGGAGATAACGGCGGCAATGGTGACAACGGCGACAACGGAAGCAACGGCGACAACGGCAGCAACGGCAGCAACGGCGACAACGGAGACAACGGAGACAACGGAGACAACGGTGGTAGCGGTGACAACGGCGGCAATGGAGACAACGGCGGTAATGGCAGTAACAATAGCCCTGAAGTCATGGCTCCGGAAGTCGGCGCATATTTAGGCAACTACCTTGCTGCTCAAAGCATGTTCCTCCACAAGCGCGACGATCGCGATCAAATCACCTTCCGCAATGAAGATAACCTCAATACCTGGATGTACGTAAAGGGCCGCTATCATGAAAACGACGCAGGTGGCGACAGAGTCAATTATGACACCACCACTACCGTGCTTCAGATAGGCAGCGATTTCATGAGCAAGCCACTGGATAACGGTATCCTGCGGGCGGGCGGCATGTTTGGTGCGGGTCAGGCAAAAACCCACTCGGAGGCCAGACACAATGTGCGTGATGCGCAGGGTAAAGTCGACGGCTTCAATGCAGGTTTATACGCCACCTGGCAGGAAGATCAGAACTTACGCCTTGGCAGCTACATTGATACCTGGGCCGCCTATAGCTGGTACAACAATAAAGTGACCAGCAACCGTAATGACGAAGATTACGACAGTGAAGGTTTCGCTGCCTCTGTCGAAGTGGGTCATGCGTGGGTGATTAATTCAGAAAATGAGCGCACCTGGAAAATCGAGCCTCAGGCGCAGTTCGTTTACAGCTACCTTGATCAGGAAAACCATACCGACCGTGACGGCGTCCGGGTGACAACCCTGGACAACGACGGTCTGTTTGGTCGTCTGGGCGTCAAATCAAGTTACTTCCAGCAGAAGGATGTCAAAGCCTGGCAGCCGTACGTTGCCGTGAACTGGCTGAAAGGCGCGGGTCAAAACGATATGGCGTTTAACGGTGAAACTGTCAGCAACGACACGCCGGAAGATCGTGGCCAGCTAGAGCTGGGCGTTACCGGGAATTTGAACGAGACTACCACGGTTTCTCTGCGGGCCAGCGGCGAATGGGGTGAAAACAGTTATGCTGCCTATGGCGGTCATATTCTGTTGAACCACCGCTGGTAAGTGTTCCTGAAAGGCTAAAAGCCGTGGCATTTGCCACGGCTTTTTTATTAGTTATCCAGTTCGCCCATGGATTTCACCTGGTCACGGTTAATCTGCTCGGTTTGACCGGTTTCGGCGTTTTTATACGACACCAGACCGGTATCGTCATCCACCTGCGGTTTGCCGTCGGTAACAATGGTTTTGCCATCGGTCGTTTTTACAGCCTGGTTGGATGAACAGCCCGCAACGGTAAACAATGTTGTGGCAGACAGAAGAGTAGCGATCAGTAATTTATTTTGCATGGTGTTTTCCCCTGCTCTCAGTTGAATTTCGTTATCGACCTAACAATTTTAGGCTAACTGACTGAATGCGGATGGAAAACCAGAAGGTTCTGAAGAGAGGGAGAGTGCCCGGCAACGCTACGCCGCCGGGCATGTGAACTTACTTATTAATCTGCGCGTGCATTTCCTGAACCGAAATCACCTTCTCGGTGGCATCCGCATTCAGCGCCATGGCCGTCGCGAAACCGCCGTTCAGGGTGGTGTCGTAGTGCACTTTATACTGCAGCGCGCTGCGGCGAATCAGTTTGGAGTCTTCAATCGCCTGGCGGCCCGCAGTGGTGTTGATGATGTAGGTATATTCGCCATTCTTGATGCGATCCTGAATGTGCGGACGACCTTCATGCACCTTGTTCACCAGACGCGGGTTAATACCGGCTTCACCCAGCACAATCGCCGTACCGTGAGTGGCATCCAGCTCGAAGCCCTGCTTAAGCAGCTTGGCAGCCAGGTCAACCACGCGCTCTTTATCGCCTTCGCGAACGGAGAGCAGCGCACGGCCAGATTTCTTCATGGTGGAGTTACTGCCCAGCTGCGCCTTCGCGAATGCTTCAGCAAAGGTGCGGCCCACGCCCATCACTTCCCCGGTAGAGCGCATCTCTGGCCCTAACAGCGGGTCAACGCCCGGGAATTTGTTGAATGGCAGAACCACTTCTTTCACCGAGTAGTACGGCGGAATGATCTCTTTGGTTACGCCCTGCTGAGCCAGCGTCTGGCCCGCCATCACGCGTGCCGCCACTTTCGCCAGCGGAATACCCGTGGCTTTGGAGACAAACGGGACGGTACGCGCCGCACGCGGGTTCACTTCAATCAGGTAAACTTCGTTGTCTTTCACCGCAAACTGAACGTTCATCAGACCACGAACCTGCAGTTCGAAGGCCAGCTTCTGTACCTGCTGGCGCATCACATCCTGAATTTCCTGACTCAGGGTGTACGCTGGCAGAGAACAGGCAGAGTCACCGGAGTGTACGCCCGCCTGCTCGATGTGCTCCATGATGCCGCCAATCAGCACCATTTCGCCGTCGCAGATGGCGTCAACGTCCACTTCCACCGCATCGTCGAGGAAGCGGTCGAGCAGAACTGGCGCATCGTTGGAGACGCTCACCGCCGTCTGGAAGTAGCGACGCAGGTCTGCTTCGTCATAGACGATTTCCATCGCGCGGCCGCCCAGTACGTAGGAAGGACGTACCACCAGCGGATAGCCAATCTCTTTCGCCTTCTCAACAGCCTGTTCAATGGCCGTTACGGTGGCGTTCGCCGGCTGCTTCAGCTTCAGACGATCAACCGCCTGCTGGAAACGCTCGCGGTCTTCCGCACGGTCAATCGCGTCCGGGCTGGTACCGATAACCGGTACGCCAGCGGCTTCCAGGGCGCGCGCCAGCTTCAGTGGGGTCTGGCCACCGTACTGCACGATAACGCCTTTTGGCTTCTCGATACGCACGATTTCCAGCACGTCTTCCAGGGTAACGGGCTCGAAGTAGAGGCGATCAGAAGTGTCATAGTCGGTAGAGACCGTTTCCGGGTTACAGTTGACCATGATGGTCTCATAACCGTCTTCGCGCAGCGCCAGCGAAGCGTGCACGCAGCAGTAGTCGAACTCGATGCCCTGGCCGATACGGTTTGGACCACCGCCCAGCACCATAATCTTGTCACGGTCAACGGACGGGTTCGCTTCGCACTCGTCTTCATAGGTGGAGTACATGTACGCGGTGTCGGTCGAGAATTCCGCCGCACAGGTATCCACTCGCTTGTAGACCGGATGCAGGTCATACTGATCACGCAGCTTGCGGATTTCCGCTTCACGTACGCCCGCCAGTTTCGCCAGGCGCGCATCGGCGAAGCCTTTACGCTTCAGCATACGCAGGAAGTCCGCATCCAGACCGTTAATACCCAGCTCTGCTACTTTCTCTTCGAGACGTACCAGCTCTTCAATCTGCACCAGGAACCAGCGGTCAATGTTGGTCAGGTTGAATACGCCGTCGACGGAGAGGCCTGCACGGAAGGCATCGGCGATGTACCAGATACGCTCCGCGCCCGCGTCTTTCAGCTCGCGGCGGATTTTGGTCAGTGCTTCCGGGTCGTCCAGACTCACTTTCGGATCGAAACCGGTCGCCCCCACTTCCAGGCCGCGCAGCGCTTTCTGCAGGGACTCCTGCTGCGTGCGGCCAATCGCCATCACTTCACCGACAGATTTCATCTGAGTGGTCAGACGGTCGTTCGCGCCGGCGAATTTCTCGAAGTTGAAGCGAGGAATTTTGGTCACAACGTAGTCGATGGACGGTTCGAAGGACGCAGGCGTGCGGCCACCGGTGATGTCGTTCATCAGCTCGTCAAGGGTATACCCCACCGCCAGCTTCGCTGCTACTTTGGCAATCGGGAAGCCGGTCGCTTTGGAGGCCAGCGCGGAAGAACGGGACACGCGCGGGTTCATTTCGATAACGATCAGACGGCCGGTTTTCGGGTTCACCGAGAACTGCACGTTTGAGCCGCCGGTTTCCACGCCGATTTCACGCAGTACCGCCATCGAGGCGTTACGCATGATCTGATACTCTTTATCGGTCAGCGTCTGGGCTGGCGCAACGGTGATGGAGTCACCGGTGTGGATCCCCATCGCATCGAAGTTTTCGATGGAGCAGACGATGATGCAGTTGTCGTTTTTATCACGCACCACTTCCATCTCGTACTCTTTCCAGCCAATCAGCGATTCATCAATCAGCAGCTCTTTGGTTGGAGAGAGATCCAGACCGCGTTCGCAAATCTCTTCGAACTCTTCGCGGTTGTAGGCGATACCGCCGCCGGTGCCACCCATGGTGAAGGATGGACGGATGATGCACGGATAACCCACTTCAGCCGCGACGGCCAGCGCCTCTTCCATATTGTGAGCAATACCGGAACGCGCGGTGTCGAGGCCGATTTTCTTCATCGCCACGTCGAAACGGCGACGATCTTCGGCTTTATCAATCGCGTCGGCGGTCGCGCCAATCATGGTTACACCGAACTCGGCCAGCACGCCCTGACGCTCCAGCTCCAGCGCACAGTTCAGCGCCGTCTGGCCACCCATGGTTGGCAGCACCGCATCCGGGCGCTCTTTTTCAATAATTTTACGTACCACTTCCCAGTGAATCGGCTCGATGTAGGTTGCATCCGCCATTTCCGGGTCGGTCATGATGGTGGCCGGGTTCGAGTTCACCAGGATAACGCGGTAACCCTCTTCTCGCAGGGCTTTACACGCCTGCGCACCGGAGTAGTCGAATTCACAGGCCTGGCCGATGACGATCGGGCCAGCGCCAAGGATCAGGATGCTTTTTATGTCTGTACGTTTTGGCATTGTCTTCTCGGCTCCTGATTATTTAGCGGTCTTACGGTATTGCTCGATAAGTTCGATGAAGTGATCGAACAGCGGCGCGGCATCGTGTGGGCCCGGACTGGCTTCCGGGTGGCCCTGGAAGCTGAACGCTGGCTTATCGGTGCGATGGATACCCTGCAGGGTGCCATCGAACAGTGACTTATGAGTCACGCGCAGGTTAGCCGGCATCGACGCTTCATCGACGGCGAAACCGTGGTTCTGAGCGGTAATCATCACCGTGTTGTTATCAATGTCTTTCACCGGGTGGTTACCACCGTGGTGACCGAACTTCATCTTGATGGTGTTCGCACCGCTCGCCAGCGCCAGCAGCTGATGGCCGAGGCAGATACCGAATACCGGGATGTCTGTCTCCAGGAAGGACTTGATGGCATTGATGGCGTAGTCACAAGGTGCCGGGTCGCCAGGCCCGTTAGAGAGGAAGATGCCGTCCGGATTCATTTTCAGCACCTCTTCAGCGGACGTTTTCGCTGGCACCACCGTCAGGCGGCAGCCGCGGTCAACCAGCATGCGCAGGATGTTGCGCTTGGCGCCGAAATCGTAAGCCACCACGTGGAACGGCAGCTCGCTCTCTTTTTTCGCTTCCGGCAGGTCGCCTTCGAGCGTCCAGCTCCCCTGCATCCAGCTGTAGGCTTCAGCTGTGGTCACTTCTTTTGCCAGGTCCATGCCGTTCAGGCCCGGGAAGGCTTTCGCTTTTTCCAGCGCCAGAGCCGCATCCAGGTTATCCCCTGCGATGATGCAGCCGTTTTGTGCACCCTTCTCGCGCAGCAGACGCGTTAACTTACGGGTATCAATATCGGCAATCGCCACGATGTTATGGCGCTTCAGGTAAGAAGAGAGGTCTTCAGTGTTGCGGAAGTTGCTGGCAATCAGCGGCAGGTCACGAATGACCAGACCTTGCCCATGTACCTGAGAGGACTCTTCGTCAGCCGCATTGGTGCCGACATTGCCGATATGAGGATAAGTAAGAGTAACGATTTGGCGAGAATAGGAAGGATCAGTGAGGATTTCTTGATAACCGGTCATTGAAGTATTGAAAACGACTTCCCCAACCGCCGAACCCGTTGCCCCTATGGCCCGACCGATAAACTGGGTTCCGTCTTCCAGAACCAATAGCGCTGACTTAATCAAAACACCCTCCAGAGAATATTCACTCACTTTATTTGCATATTAATTCATAACCATGTCATGGATCAATGCAAATGTGTTGCCAGCGGATTTTTGGCAAACGGCGGCATTCTGGAGATTTGGTCGGTAAAAGTCAACTTAAAACGGATATTTTGTTTACTCTTTTGCAGGCCTGAAACGCGGAATGCAGCTTAAGCGACAAAAAGATCAGGTAAATCACTGCAGAAAACGCTTGCGCGGTTGGTTTAATAAAAAATCACGAGATGGAACATGATAAAGTAGACCAAATGGTCAAAATTTACATTTTAGCAACGAAAAATCAGAACAATAGACAGATTTTTAGAGACTTAAGGGAGAAAATACAATGTAACAGCAAAAATAAAAGGGCAATAAAATATTGCCCTATGCAATCAATGAATTACGACTGCAATAACCACATCACGATGGGTAATAATGTTTACAGATTATTGAGATCCAGGACATCTCTCATATCAAAAAGTCCCTTTTCTTTATTTTTTAGCCACAAAGCGGAGCGTACGGCGCCATTGGCAAACGTCATTCGGCTGGAAGCTTTATGCGTAATTTCTACACGTTCGCCAATATCGGCGAACATCGCGGTGTGTTCGCCGACGATGTCACCCGCACGGACCGTGGCGAAGCCAATAGTGCCAGGCACGCGTTCACCGGTGTGACCTTCGCGGGTATAGACCGCGCAGTCTTTTAAATCTTTATCGAGTGCATGGGCAATCGCTTCACCCATCGCCAGCGCCGTGCCTGATGGCGCATCCACTTTGTAGCGGTGGTGAGCTTCAACGATCTCAATATCGGTGTAGTCACCCATGACTTTCGCAGCCTTCTCCAGCAGCTTAAGCATGACGTTAACGCCCACGCTAAAGTTTGCGGCAAAGACAATCGCAATCTCTTTTGATGCATCCTGGATAGCCTGCTTACCCGCATCGTCAAAACCAGTGGTGCCGATCACCATCCCCTTGCCGTGCTGACGGCAAAACGCCAGATGCGTGAGCGTCCCTTCCGGGCGGGTAAAATCAATAAAGACATCGAAGTCCTCTTTTACCGCATCCAGGCTGCTTTGTACGGTGACGCCCGTCCTGCCCGCGCCCGCCAGCTCGCCAGCGTCGGTCCCCAGAAGCGATGAACCGTCACGCTCCAGCGCTGCGCCAAGGGCGACGCCCTCCATCTGAAGTGCCGCCTGAATCAGCTGACGACCCATACGTCCACCCGCGCCCGCAATGGCGACACGGATCTGTGCATCATGCATAGTTATTCTCTTACGTTAAAATGATGTAAACCGTTTTCAGATTAACCAGCCTTTCTGAGCACTGCCAACTGAAAACACCAATAATTAGAATTTAACGTGAAACCGACTTAAATATCAGTAAAAGACATGATTTTGTCGTCACGATAAAGTAACGGGTAAAAAAAAGGCCAGCACAGGAGGTGCTGGCCTTTCATCAGAAAAGGGATTATTCGACTTCCCGGGCATCGATTCTCAGTTCTTTCGGGACTTCGAAAACAATGTTCTCTTCACGTCCTTCCAGCGGCACCGCTTCGCCACCGCCCAGCTCCTGCAGACGGGCAATGACGTTCTGTACCAGAATATCCGGCGCAGATGCGCCGGCCGTCACGCCGACACAGGTCGCGTTTTTTACCCACGCTTCCTGAATATCCGTCGCGTCATCAATCAGGAAAGCCGTTTTCCCCATCCGTTGCGCCAGTTCGGCCAGACGGTTTGAGTTAGAGGAGTTTTTCGAGCCGACCACCAGCACCACATCCGCCTGTTCAGCCAGGGCACGCACCGCTTCCTGACGGTTCGTGGTCGCGTAGCAGATGTCATCCTTACGCGGACCGACGATCTTCGGGAAACGCTGGCGCAGGGCGTCAATCACGTCAGAGGTATCGTCGACAGAGAGTGTTGTCTGGGTCATGAACGACAGACGGGCTTCATTTTTCACGTTCAGCGTAAGCACATCTTCTGGCGATTCAACCAGATACATGCCCCCTTCCGGGTTGCTGTACTGGCCCATGGTGCCTTCGACTTCCGGGTGACCCGCATGGCCAATCAGAATCGACTCTTCACCACGACGGCTGGCGCGTGCCACTTCCATATGCACTTTCGTGACCAACGGACAGGTAGCGTCAAACACCGTCAAATCGCGGCTTTTCGCTTCGTTACGTACTGCCTGAGAGACACCATGCGCAGAGAAAATCAGGATGGCACCGTCCGGCACTTCGCTGATTTGCTCGATAAAAATAGCACCGCGCTCGCGCAGACTGTCGACCACGTAACGGTTGTGCACCACTTCGTGACGCACGTAAATCGGCGCGCCGTAAATCTCCAGCGCGTTTTCAACAATGCTGATAGCGCGGTCTACACCGGCGCAGAAGCCGCGCGGGTTAGCCAACAGGATCTGCATTTCAGGCCTCCAGTACCGGATCAATCTCCAGCACTTCAATATCAAAATGGACAGTGCGCCCGGCAAGCGGATGGTTGAAGTCAACGGTAATAGAGTCGCCGTTAATTTCGCGGATCACGCCAGGCATTTCGCTGCCGTCCATAGCGGTAAAGAGCATAATAGCCCCGATTTCAGGTTCCCCCGCGTCCATAAACTCACGACGGGAGAAGTACTGGATCAGATCCGGGCTTGGCACGCCAAACGCCGCATCCGGCTCAAGCGAAAAGGCTTTTTTCTCCCCCTCTTTCAGGCCCAGAAGCTGCTGTTCAAGTCCTTCAGACAGGGAGGTATCGCCAAGACGAAACAGGGCCGGTTTGCCATTATTGCGGGTGGATTCAGCCGTGGAGCCGTCATCCAGTTTCAGCGTGAAGTGAACGAGAACCGCGCTGTTGCTCTGTACGGATTTAGACATGCACATTGCTCTTTATGTTGTCTCGCCTGTGTGCCGGGTGGCGCTTCGCTTACCCGGCCTACAAGTGTCGGCATATTCGGTAGGCCGGGATCGCTACGCGTCACCCGGCTGGTTTTGTTACGCCTGCTCTTTCGCGGTCGGTTTCGGTAAGAAACCTTCCAGCACGATTAACGCCGCACCGATACAAATTGCGCTGTCGGCGAGGTTAAAGGTCGCGAAGTGCCAGTCGCCGACGTAGAAGTCGATCATATCGACCACAAAGCCGTGCCACAGGCGGTCAAACAGGTTACCTAACGCGCCGCCAATAATCAGCGCGTAGGCGATGTTGTTCAGCTTTTGCGTCGCTTTCGAACGGTACATCAACAGCGTTAGCACCACACAGATACCGATTGCAATACCTGCAAAGAACCAGCGCTGCCAGCCACCGCTGTCAGCAAGGAAACTAAACGCCGCACCATAGTTACGTGCGTAGTGCAGGTTAAGCGACGGGAACAGCGAAACCGTATCCCCCAGCGCAAAATTCTGGAGGATCAGGAATTTGCTGCCCAGATCAATAATCAGCACCACCACAACCAGCCACAGCCAGCGCAGTCCTGTTGAACAGAGAGTTTTACTCATCAGGCAAACTTACGTTTTTCGCCGTCACCGGCGACGTTGCTTACACAGCGTCCGCAGATGTCTGCGTGTTCCGCCACCTGGCCAACATCGGTAGTGTAATGCCAGCAACGCGGGCATTTCTCACCGTCGGCTTTGCTCAGCGCGACTTTCAGTCCCTTGAGCAGTTCGCTCTGCTGAGCATCAGCAGTAGCTTCGGCATAATCCGCAACTTGCGCGCCTGAGGTCAACAGGACAAATCGCAATTCATCGCCCAGCGCCGTCAGTTTCGCCGCCAGCTCAGGTTCGGCGTACAGGGTTACTGCCGCTTCCAGAGAGCCACCGACTTTCTTGTCAGCACGCGCCTGCTCAATCACCTTGTTCACTTCACCACGCACTTTCAGCAGCTCGTCCCAGAAGGCATCGTTCATCGCTTCGGTGCTGGAGAGGTCGAACAGACCTTCGTACCACTCGCCGGTGAAGACATACTTCTCACGGTCGCCTGGCAGATAACCCCAGATTTCATCCGCGGTGAAGGACATGATCGGCGCCATCCAGCGCACCAGCGCTTCTGCGATGTGGAACAACGCGGTCTGGCAGCTACGACGCGCCACGCTGTCCGCTTTCGCGGTGTACTGACGGTCTTTGATGATGTCGAGGTAGAACGAACCCATCTCGATGGAGCAGAAGCGCATCAGACGCTGCACCACTTCATGGAAGTCGTAAGATTCATAGGCTTTCAGGATATCTTCCTGCGCCGCTTTCGCGCAGCCTACCGCCCAGCGGTCCAGCACCACCATCTCTTCCGGTTTCACCATGTCTTTAACCGGATCAAACCCGTTCAGGTTCGCCAGCAGGAAGCGCGCGGTGTTACGGATACGACGATAGCTGTCGGCGGCACGTTTCAGGATCTCGTCAGACACCGCCATTTCGCCGGTGTAGTCGGTGGAAGCCACCCACAAACGCAGAATGTCTGCGCCCAGCTTGTTCATCACATCCTGCGGAGACACGGTGTTGCCGATAGATTTGGACATCTTACGGCCCTGACCATCCACGGTGAAGCCGTGGGTCAGTACCTGACGGTAAGGCGCTTTTCCTTTCATGGCGGTGGAGATCATCAGGGATGACATGAACCAGCCGCGGTGTTGGTCAGAACCTTCCAGATACATATCGGCGGCGTGACCGGCAAACTCAGGACGCACGTCAACCACGGAAGAGTGAGTGGATCCGGAGTCGAACCATACATCCAGGGTATCCGGCACTTTCTCGTAGTTGTCGGCGTCAGCGCCCAGGATGTCGCGGGCGTCGAGATCCCACCATGCCTGAATGCCGTCAACTTCGACGCGCTTCGCCACTTCTTCCATCAGTTCCAGGGTGTTCGGATGCAGTTCCTGCGTCTCTTTATGCACGAACAGCGACATCGGCACGCCCCAGGTACGCTGACGGGAGATACACCAGTCAGGGCGGTTAGCAACCATGGATTCGATACGCGCCTGGCCCCAGTCTGGGATCCACTGCACGCCTTTGATCTCTTTCAGAGACTGCGCACGCAGGCCTTTCTGATCCATGCTGATGAACCATTGTGGGGTCGCACGGAAGATGATCGGCGTCTTGTGACGCCAGCAGCACGGATAGCTGTGCTGCATTTTCTCAACGTGCAGCAGTGCGCCGCTGGTGCGCAGCATATCAACGATAATGTCGTTAGCTTTAAAGACGTTGATACCGTCCAGCGCCGGGTAAGTGCCAGGCAGGTAAGAACCGTCCGGCCCCACCGGGTTAGCGATTTCCAGACCGTATTTCAGGCTGATATTGTAGTCGTCAGGACCGTGGCCACCGGCGGTATGGACCGCACCGGTACCGGCTTCCAGCGTGACGTGGTCGCCCAGGATCGCTGGCACATCAAAGTCCAGGAACGGGTGTTTAAAGCGCATCAGCTCAAGCGCGTCGCCTTTCACGGTGCCCAGCACGGTGTAGTCGGTGATATTCGCGCGTTTCAGCACGCTCTCAACCAGATCTTTTGCCAGGATAACCGCCTGACCGTCAACCTGCACCAGCGCGTAGTCGAACTCACCGGACAGGGAGATCGCACGGTTCGCAGGCAGGGTCCACGGGGTAGTGGTCCAGATCACCAGTGAGATCGGGCCATTAACGGAGGAGACGCCAAATTTGGCTTTCACCGCATCCTGATCAACGGCGTGGAACGCCACGTCGATAGACGGAGAGGTTTTGTCGTAATACTCCACTTCCGCTTCTGCCAGCGCAGAACGGCAATCCACACACCAGTGTACAGGCTTAGCGCCTTTGTGCAGGTGGCCATTACCGATGATTTTGCCCAGCGCACGGATGATGTTGGCTTCGGTTTTGAAGTCCATGGTCAGGTAGGGGTGCGACCAGTCGCCCAGCACGCCCAGACGGATGAAATCCGTGCGCTGACCTTCAACCTGCGTAGCGGCGTATTCGCGGCATTTCGCACGGAACTCAGCGGCGGTGAATTTCTCACCTGGCTTACCGAATTCCTGCTCCACTTTCAGTTCGATTGGTAGACCGTGGCAGTCCCAGCCCGGAACGTATGGCGAGTCATATCCCGCGAGGCCTTTCGACTTCACGATAATGTCTTTCAGAATCTTGTTAACCGAGTGACCAATATGAATGCTGCCATTCGCATAGGGAGGGCCATCATGCAGAATGAAGGTTTTTTTGCCTTTTTTGGCTGCACGAATGATGCCGTACAGGTCATCATCAGTCCAACGCGCCAGCATTCCCGGTTCACGCTTGGCGAGATCGCCGCGCATCGGGAACCCTGTTTCCGGCAAATTCAGGGTTGATTTATAGTCACTCATCAGATTCTCGGTTCCGTATTTATCACGTAGGCAGTTAAGCCGGTTCTAAAGCCCAAAAAACTCGCGGGCCGTCAATTCATCTCGCGCAATTTGCGCTTTGAGTTCATCCAGCGAACCAAATCGCTGCTCGTTGCGTATTTTTTTACGCAGTATCACATCTATATGGCGACCATAAAGGTCCATTACAACGTCCAGCAGGTGCACTTCCAGCTGTTGACGCACACCGGCGACGGTCGGACGTGTGCCAATGTTGGCAACACCGTAAAACGGCTTATCGCCCAGTCCTGCCACTTCCACCGCATAGACCCCTTTGACCGGGGAAACCTGACGGCGTAGCGGTATATTCGCCGTCGGGAAACCAATGGTGCGGCCGAGAGCATCGCCATGGACGACGCGACCGGAGATAGTGAACGGATGCCCAAGCAGGGTTTCTGCCGTCCCCAGTTCATCATCGGCCAGCGCCTGACGTACCGCCGTGCTGCTGACGCGAACGCCGCCTTCACAGAAGGTCATCGCACTGGTGACGTCAAAACCGTACTCCAGACCAGCCTTCTGTAATAGCAAGAAATCGCCCTGACGACCAGCGCCAAAGCGGAAATCATCCCCCACGGCCAGAAACTGCACGCCAAGACGTTCAACCAGCAGGTCGCTGACGAAATTTTGTGCTGTCAGCGCGGCAAAGCGACGATCGAAACGTACGCACAACACGTAGTCCACGCCGGACTCGGCCAGATAGCGCAACTTCTCGCGCAGGCGAGTAAGACGGGCGGGAGATTTATCGCCCGCAAACAGCTCCAGCGGCTGTGGTTCGAAAATCATCACTACCACGGGCAGGCCACGGGCCTCCCCTTCTTTACGCAATCCCTGCAACAGCGCCTGATGACCACGATGCACGCCGTCGAAATTACCAATGGTCAGCACGCACCCGTGCGGTGCTCTGCTGAGATTATGTATGCCGCGTATCAGCTTCATGTCTGGCTCAAAACAGTGAAAATCGCCAAAGTATACCTTGTACAGCGGTCAAGGTTAACCGGCGATTGTTCGCGCAAAACAGAAAGCCGTAATGATTTCATCAGGCTGACCTTTCACAGCGAAAAAATCTGCTCCTGAACTGCGATTTTTATGCCGAAAGGCTGTATTCAGGGAAGACAAGCTGGTAGAATCCTGCGCCATCACTACGTAACGTAGCGTCGCTAATTAACGGCGCTTATTTGCACAAATCCATTGACAAAAGAAGGCAAAGAGGGCATATTCCTCGGCCTTTGAATTGTCCACATAGATCATATTTGGGAGTTGGACTTGGCTAATATCAAATCAGCTAAGAAACGTGCCGTTCAGTCTGAAAAGGCTCGTAAGCACAACGCAAGCCGTCGCTCTATGATGCGTACTTTCATCAAGAAAGTATACGCAGCAATCGAAGCTGGCGACAAAGCTGCAGCGCAGAACGCATTTAACGAAATGCAACCAATCGTGGATCGTCAGGCTGCTAAAGGTCTGATCCACAAAAACAAAGCAGCGCGTCATAAAGCAAACCTGACCGCGCAGATCAACAAACTGGCTTAATTGCCGCTTGTTGTTGCTTGTTTAAAGAACCCGCTTAACGCGGGTTTTTTTATGCCTTCAGATTGCCGGTGGCGTAAACAGCGCCGAGTAGTCGCGGTTACAGATACGCTGCACCGCCGGGTGCTGAATCATCCTTTCGGCAAAAATCGCGTGATACTCTTCCATTACGTTATCGACCCGACCAATCTCCGTAATCTTGCTATCTGAATAGAGATCGTGCGCGTAGAGTGTCGGTGCAACGAAGATCGCATTGTGCGCTTCGCCAAAGGCTTTCATCAGCGCCGCATCGTCGAACTCACCGAGGATTTCGACATTCAGCCCCTGAGAGTTAAACCAGTTCAGCAGCTTTCGTCCCAGCATGGAACGTCTTCCTGGCACCAGCAAGCGACGCTCTTCCAGGCAGGCCGGGAAGGGTTTTTCCGGCGGCGGGTTAATACACCAGAAGCTTACGCCGCATTCACCAATCTTCACCGAAAACAGCCCTTCCTGCTGCGTGGAGTCGATCGGACAATCCGAGATGATCATGTCCAGCTTGTGCTGGCTCAGCTGTTCCAGCAGCATCTCGTGGGTGGATTCAAAACAGCGCAGATGGATTTGCTCATCTTCGACCACAGCCGCATCCAGCACGCCGCTCACCAGTCGTTTTGACAGCGCGTCCGCCACGCCAACATCAAAGAGCAGGTTCGACTCTTTGCGGTAGTTGACGATATCCAACATCTCCTGGCTCAGGGTGAACATTTTGTCCGCGTAGCGGAAAACCAGCTCACCCAGCTCGCTGGGTTCAATTCCGCGTCCCTTACGCTTGAACAGCTTACCCTGCAGACGTTCTTCCAGCGCCTTGATCTGCCCGGTGATGGTTTGCGGCGTCAGGTAAAGCGCCTCTGCCGCCCCGACCACCGAGCCCTGTTTGTAGACATGCCAGAAGTAGTAAAGATGGTTGTAATTCAAATGAGACATCGCGTCTTCTCTCCCTGAGTGCCTGTCGGGAGAAGGTTACCCTCCTCCCGGTTTTCCGTTATGCCTGGACGGCCTGTCCGGACAACTTCACCTTCAACAAGGTGTAACCGATCACCGCGGCCAGTAATGACCCGATGAGAATGCCGAGTTTCGCCCAGACGATAAGCTCAGGTGCATGCGCACCAAACGCCAGCGTCGAGATAAAAATCGACATCGTAAAGCCTATCCCGCACAGCACGCCCACGGCCATGATCTGCGTAAACGTGGTGCCGTGCGGCAATGACGCCAGCTTAAGCTTCGTCGCCAGCCAGCAGAACAGGCTAATGCCCAGCGGCTTGCCGATAAACAACCCGGCGATGATACCCAGCGGCAGCACGGAGGTCAGCCCGTCCAGCGTCACGCCGCCAAGGGAAACACCCGCGTTAGCAAATGCAAACAGAGGCAGGATCATAAAGGCGACCCAGGGGTGCAGCACATGCTCCAGCTGCTTCGCAGGTGATTTACCCTCCTGCGGTTTAAGCGGCACGAAGAAGCCGACGATCACTCCTGCCAGCGTGGCATGCACGCCCGATTTCAGAACCGCAGTCCACAGCACCATCCCCACGAGGATATAGATACCGATGCGACGAACATTCAGGAGGTTCAGCAGCGCCAGAACCGCAATCGCCCCTGCAGCCACGCTCAAAGACAGGATCGACAGATCGCTTGTGTAAAACAGCGCGATAATCACAATTGCGCCCAGGTCATCGATGATCGCCAGCGCCATCAGGAAGATTTTCAGGGCAACCGGAACGCGGCTTCCCAGTAAGGCCAGCACCCCGAGTGCAAAGGCGATATCCGTTGCCGCCGGGATCGCCCAGCCGTGACGTGCAACCGGATCCTGCCAGGTAAACGCGAGGAAGAGCAGCGCCGGAACCACCATCCCACCGAGCGCGGCAATGACCGGGAACGCCGCTCGCTGGCGACTGGCAAGCGAACCCAGTACCAGCTCCCGCTTAACCTCAAGCCCGACAAGCAGGAAGAACACCGCCATGAGCGCATCGTTGATCCACAGCAGCATGTTCTTGTGGATTTCCAGCGCCCCAACCTTCAGCTCGACGGGCGTTTCCAGAAAAGCATGATACAGATCGCGGGTAAATCCCACGTTTGCCAGCACCATCGCGGCGGCGGCAGCCAAAATCAGGATCACGCCCCCGGATGCTTCGCTACTAAAAAAACGGTGTAGTAATTTCACTTTAATTCTCTCTTATACAGCAATACCTCGGTAAAACCATAATACCAAGCCTTATAGCTCGGCAAAAACAGATTAATATTGAGTATTGATTCAGTTTAACCGAACAATACCGATAAACAAAAAAGCCCGGAATCTCTTCCGGGCTTTTGCGAATACCTGCGACAAACAGGTTAGCGGGTCAAATCATCGAAGAATTTTTTGACGCCATCGAAGAAGCTTTTGGAGCGTGGGCTGTTTTTCTCACCCGTCGGGCCACCAAAGCTCTCCTGCAACTCTTTCAGCAGCTGTTTCTGCTTATCGTTCAGGCCAACCGGTGTTTCCACAACGACGCGGCACAGCAGGTCGCCCTGTGCGCCCCCGCGAACGGATTTAACGCCTTTACCGCGCATGCGGAACAGCTTACCGGTCTGGGTTTCGCCAGGAATTTTCAGGTTCACGCGGCCATCCAGCGTCGGGACTTCAATTTCGCCACCGAGGGCTGCCATCGCGAAGTTGATCGGCACTTCACAGTACAGGTTGTTGCCTTCGCGCTCGAAGATAGCGTGCTGCTTGACCTGCACCTGAACGTACAGATCGCCCGCCGGTGCGCCGTGTTCGCCGGCTTCGCCTTCGCCAGCCAGACGGATGCGGTCGCCCGTATCGACCCCAGCCGGGATTTTAACGGACAGGGTTTTGGTTTTCTCAACGCGACCGTGACCATGGCATTTGGTGCAGGGATCTTTGATCAGCGTACCGCGACCATGGCAGTGCGGACAGGCCTGCTGCACCGCGAAGAACCCCTGACGCATCTGTACCTGGCCAGAACCGTGACAGGTTGGACAGGTCTGCGGCTGAGTGCCCGCTTTCGCGCCGCTGCCGTGGCACACGTCACACTCTTCCAGCGTTGGAATACGGATCTCTTTGGTGACACCGCGAACGGCCTCTTCCAGCGTCAGCTCCATGTTGTAGCGCAGGTCCGCGCCACGCGCCGCGCGCTGACGTCCACGACCACCACCGAAGATGTCGCCAAACACATCGCCAAAGATGTCGCTGAAGTCAGCGCCGCCGCCAAAGCCGCCGCCGCCGAATCCACCGCCGCCCATGCCGCCCTGTTCAAAGGCTGCGTGACCGTACTGGTCATAGGCTGCACGTTTTTGTGCATCGGTCAGGACTTCGTAGGCTTCTTTGATCTCTTTAAATTTGGCTTCAGCCTCTTTGTCACCCTGATTACGGTCCGGGTGGAATTTCATGGCCAGGCGCTTATACGCCTTTTTGATTTCACGCTCTTCCGCAGTTTTCGGAACGCCTAAAATCTCGTAATAGTCTTGCTTTGCCATTGGTTTTTTTAAGCCCCTTAACATGCGAGCACGGGCGTGGAGAATTCTCCTACGCCCGTGCCGATTAATTACCCTGCATCAGGGCGATTATTTTTTATCTTTAACTTCTTCGAACTCAGCGTCGACAACGTCGTCGTCTTTCGCGTTGTTCGCTGAAGCGTCAGCACCTGCCTGCTGTTGCGCGTGCTGCTGCTGAGCGATTTCCATCAGCTTCTGAGAAGCCTGAGCCAGTTCCTGCATCTTCGCTTCGATGTCCGCTTTATCTTCACCTTTCAGTGAGGATTCCAGCGCACTCAGTGCAGCGTCGATAGCCGTTTTGTCTTCCGCTGGCAGTTTATCGCCTGCTTCTTCAACCTGCTTACGGGTGCTGTGCAGCAGATGGTCGCCCTGGTTACGGGTCTGAACCAGCTCTTCGAACTTACGGTCAGATTCCGCGTTAGCTTCCGCTTCACGAACCATTTTCTGGATCTCTTCCTCATTCAGACCGGAAGAGGCCTTGATGGTGATCTTCTGCTCTTTACCGCTGTTTTTGTCTTTCGCAGACACGTGCAGAATACCGTCAGCATCGATGTCGAAGGTGACTTCGATCTGAGGCATACCGCGCGGCGCCGGGTTGATACCGTCCAGGTTGAACTGACCCAGAGATTTGTTATCAGATGCGCGCTTACGTTCACCCTGCAGCACATGGATGGTTACCGCAGACTGGTTGTCTTCGGCGGTAGAGAATACCTGGCTGTGCTTGGTTGGGATAGTGGTGTTTTTGTTGATGAGCGCAGTCATCACACCGCCCATGGTTTCGATACCCAGAGACAGCGGGGTAACGTCCAGCAGCAGTACATCTTTCACTTCACCGGTCAGTACGCCACCCTGAACCGCAGCACCGATAGCAACCGCTTCGTCCGGGTTAACGTCTTTACGTGGCTCTTTACCAAAGAACTCCGCCACTTTCTTCTGAACCATTGGCATACGGGTCTGGCCGCCAACGAGGATAACGTCGTTGATGTCAGACACGGACAGGCCAGCGTCCTGCAGCGCTACTTTCAGCGGCTCGATAGAACGGTTCACCAGGTCTTCTACCAGGCTTTCCAGTTTCGCACGGGTCACTTTGATGTTCATGTGTTTAGGACCGGTCGCGTCTGCAGTGATGTACGGCAGGTTCACGTCGGTCTGCTGAGCGGAAGACAGTTCGATCTTCGCTTTCTCAGCGGCTTCTTTCAGGCGCTGCATAGCCAGCGGGTCATTACGCAGGTCAATGCCCTGATCTTTCTTAAACTCGTCAACGAGGTAGTTGATCAGACGGGTATCGAAGTCTTCACCACCCAGATGAGTATCACCGTTGGTTGCCAGAACTTCGAAGGTTTTTTCGCCGTCAACGTCGTCGATTTCGATAATAGAGATATCGAAGGTACCACCACCCAGGTCGTAAACCGCGATAGTACGGTTGCCGACTTCTTTATCCAGACCGTAAGCCAGTGCAGCCGCGGTAGGTTCGTTGATGATACGTTTGACTTCCAGACCTGCGATACGGCCAGCATCTTTGGTTGCCTGACGCTGAGCATCGTTGAAGTAAGCAGGTACGGTGATAACAGCTTCGGTTACCGGCTCACCCAGGTAATCTTCAGCCGTTTTCTTCATTTTTTTCAGCACTTCAGCAGAGATCTGCGGTGGTGCAGTTTTGGTGCCTTTCACATCAAGCCACGCATCGCCGTTGTCTGCCGCGATGATTTTGTAAGGCATGATAGAAACGTCACGCTGAACTTCTTCGTCCTGGAAGCGGCGGCCGATCAGGCGTTTAATCGCAAACAGGGTGTTTTGCGGGTTTGTCACTGCCTGACGTTTAGCCGGCTGACCAACCAGAGTTTCACCATCCTGGGTATAAGCAATGATAGAAGGCGTGGTGCGATCGCCCTCGGCGTTCTCCAGCACACGAGCAGTAGTGCCATCCATAATCGCTACACAAGAGTTGGTCGTACCCAGGTCGATACCAATAATTTTACCCATCTAAACGTCTCCACTAAAAATTCAGTCAACATGTGGTTGTGTACCTGTAATAAGGGCAGATCGTGCTTTTTCAACTGCCCAGATTTGATTTTTTTCAGGTCCACACACTGCGGTTGACTACAAGATGGGGTCGCTGCGACATCCATCAAGGGGGAATGATAAAAAAAATTTTAATTTCACCCTGATGAGATCATAGACGCCATCGATTGCGCCCATTATGATGCCGCGCCCCGTCAGGGAGAACTGACGCGGGTTTAACCATTTCACCATTTTAATGATGATTTTTTTGAGGACTTATGGGCAACACTAAGTTGGCTAATCCGGCTCCGCTGGGCCTGATGGGTTTTGGCATGACCACTATTCTGCTGAACCTGCACAATATCGGGATGTTCCCGATGGATGGCATCATCCTGGCGATGGGCATTTTTTACGGCGGTATCGCGCAAATCTTCGCGGGCCTGCTGGAATATAAGAAAGGTAACACCTTCGGCTTAACCGCCTTCACCTCTTACGGTTCATTCTGGCTGACCCTGGTAGCCATTCTGCTGCTGCCTAAAATGGGTATGGCAGAGGCGGCAAACGCCCACTTCCTGGGCGTCTACCTGGGACTGTGGGGCGTTTTCACCCTGTTCATGTTCTTCGGTACTCTGAAAGGCAACCGCATGCTGCAGTTCGTTTTCCTGAGCCTGACCGTGCTGTTCGCCCTGCTGGCGATTGGCCACCTGGTGGATAACGAAGGCATCGTTCACGTTGCCGGCTGGATTGGTCTGGTTTGCGGCGCAAGCGCTATCTACCTGGCAATGGGTGAAGTGCTGAACGAACAGTTTGATCGCACCGTTCTACCGATTGGTGAAAAACACTGATCCTTCTGTCGTGCCCGCCTCGCGGGCACGACATCCCCACGCCTGACGAAGCCACATCCCCAGTATCAGTCCCATCACCGAAAGTGCGAGCACATACCAGGCGGGCGCCATCGGTGACACGCCCATCAGCACGGTAACCGCAATCGGCGTCAGTCCGCCAAAAATGGCATACGACACGTTGTAAGAGAATGAGATCCCGGTGAAGCGAACCTCTGGCGGGAACGCACGCACCATCACATAGGGCACCGCGCCGACAACGCCCACACACAGCCCGACCACGCCGTACAGCAGGAACAGCTGTTCAGGATGACTGCCTGCAAGGTGGTAAAACGCCCAGCTGGAGGCAGCCAGTAACAGGCTACCGACGATAAAGGTGATGCTGGCACCGAAACGATCCGCCGCCAGCCCGGCGGCCAAACAGCCAAAACAGAGCATAATGGTTGCGATACTGTTCGCCTGTAACGTCACGGCTGGCGCGAAACCATACTGTTTCTGCAGCCAGACCGGCGACATTAATATCACCACCACAATCCCTGCTGAAAGCAGCCAGGTGAGCAGCATCGACACCACCACCGCTTTTTTATGGCGTACCACGACGGCTTTCACCGGCAGCTCCTGCGCCAGCGCCTTACGCTGCTGCATCTCGAGGAATATTGGCGTTTCCTGCAGCCAGCGACGCAGATACATCGCCACCAGACCAAACGCCCCGCCCAGCAGGAACGGCACACGCCAGCCCCAGTCGAGAACGGCCTGCTGCGTCATGCTGGTGTTTACAATGGTCGCGACCACCGACCCCAGCAAGATCCCGACGGTCAGACCCGCCGTTAAGGTTCCACAGGCGATACCTATCCGCCGCGCCGGAACATGCTCCGCCACAAACACCCAGGCTCCAGGAACCTCACCACCAATGGCTGCCCCCTGCAGCACGCGCATCAGTAACAGCAGCAATGGCGCGAGTATGCCCATCGAGGCATAGGTGGGCAACAGACCAATGGCCAGCGTGGGTACCGCCATCAGCAGAATGCTGAGGGTAAACATCTTCTTACGGCCAACCAGATCGCCAAAGTGAGCCATGATAATGCCGCCCAGCGGACGCGCCAGATACCCGGCGGCAAAAATGCCGAAGGTTTGTACCTGACGCAGCCACTCGGGGATATCCGCCGGGAAGAAGAGTTCTCCCACCACGGCGGCGAAGAAGACGAAGATGATAAAATCGTAAAACTCCAGCGCGCCGCCTAAGGCCGCAAGCGTAAGGGTTTTATAGTCCTGTCGATTCAGAGGTCGGGTGTTATGTGACATAGCGAACCCTTTAGCATAGTTGTGGATTTATTTTTACAGCAAACGTAAAGAAAAAATTACTATACCGTAAAACCTTTACCACGCCATCGCCGCTTCAGCTAATGTCACATAATCATTATTTTCAGGAGATTGTTTCGCGACGCGCGCTTTTAGGACGAAATGCTGCTACCACTTTCTCATCGGTTTCCACATAAGGACCGTCAAGCAGCTGTATACAATACGGTACACTGGCGAAAATGCCCTGCACGATGACGTTACCGTCGTCCGATTTCAGCCCTTCCAGCGTCTCTTTGATCGACTTCGGCTGGCCAGGCAGGTTCAGAATCAACGCCTGTTTGCGGATTACGCCCACCTGACGGGAGAGAATGGCCGTCGGGACAAAGTGTAGACTGATCTGCCGCATCTGTTCGCCAAAGCCCGGCATTTCACGATCGGCGATGGCCAGCGTCGCGTCCGGCGTCACATCGCGACGCGCAGGACCGGTTCCGCCGGTGGTCAGCACGAGGTGGCAGCTCATCTCATCCACCAGCTCACAAAGCGTCTGCTCAATGATTGGCTGTTCGTCAGGGATCAGGCGGGTCTGGATTTCAAACGGCGTGGTCAGCGCGTTGCCAAGCCACTCTTCAAGCGCAGGGATGCCTTTATCCTGATATACACCGCTGGAGGCGCGGTCAGAAATCGACACCAGGCCGATGCGTAAGGTATTCATATTCATTCCATTCAAAAGTACTGATTAAAGGGAATGATACACGCAGAGGGGAATTTCAGACAGAGTACGTAAGAAGTCGCGTGGCCGGGAACCCAGCCACGCGGAATGATTACAGCAGGTCGCCGATCATTTTTTCCAGTTTTTCCTGGTCGATAGCAAACTTACGGATACCGTCCGCCAGTTTGTCTACCGCCATTGGATCCTGGTTGTGCTGCCACAAGAACTCGGACTCAGTGATGCGCTCCGGACGTGCTTTCACTTCACCGGTGTAAGACAGTTTACGCTCCAGGGTACCTTCGCTTTCAGCCAGCTCTTTCAGCAGTGCAGGCGCGATGGTCAGGCGGTCACAGCCAGCCAGCTCAATGATTTCGCCGACGTTACGGAAGCTTGCGCCCATAACGACAGTCTCATAGCCGTGCTGCTTGTAGTATTCGTAGATTTCAGTCACGGAAATCACGCCTGGATCTTCAGACGCCGCGTACTCTTTCTTATCGGTGTTGGCTTTGTACCAGTCCAGAATACGGCCCACGAACGGAGAAATCAGGTACACACCGGCTTCGGCACACGCACGCGCCTGCGCGAAGGAGAAGAGCAGAGTCAGGTTACAGTTGATACCGTCTTTTTCCAGCTGCTCTGCCGCACGGATGCCCTGCCAGGTCGAAGCCAGTTTGATCAGGATACGGTCGTTGCTGATGCCCGCATCGTTGTACATTTTGATCAGGCGTTTTGCTTTCGCGATAGACGCTTCGGTGTCGTAGGACAGACGCGCATCCACTTCGGTAGAGATACGGCCAGGCACCAGCTTCAGAATTTCCAGACCGATGTTCACGGCCAGTTTGTCAGTGGCATCCACAACCTGCTGCGCGCGGTCGTTGCTCTGCGCTTTCGCCCAAGTCACAGCGTCGTCAATCAGTTTGCGATACTCAGGGATCTGTGCGGCGTTAAGGATCAGAGAAGGGTTAGTTGTGGCATCCTGCGGCTGGTACAGCTTCATTGCCGCGATATCTCCGGTGTCAGCTACGACAGTGGTGAACTGACGAAGGGAGGTCAATTTATCCGTCATGATAGTGTTTCTCTTTTAACGTGCCCTGGATAATTCACGCTACCGACAGCATGCCTGCAGCGGAAAAATGACAGGTTTACTTGTTAGGGGGATGTAACCGGTCTGCCCTGATGATAACACGACAGAGGGGTAGCGCAACCGCAGACAGTGCGCTTAGGCAGAGTATGATAAACTCGGAATATTAACAGCCTGCTAAGCAACAGCATGCTCAATCAGTGGTAGCGCTTACATATTCACTTTGGCATCAACAAGAGGGACGTTAATGCCTGATTTCTTTTTCTTTATTAACGAAGTCCTGTGGGGTTCGATAATGATTTACCTGCTTCTGGGAGCAGGTATTTGGTTTACGCTACGCAGCGGGTTTATCCAGTTTCGCTATATCCGCAAGTTTGGCAGAAGTCTGAAAAACAGCGTCACGCCCCAGCCGGGTGGATTAACCTCGTTCCAGGCACTCTGCACCAGCCTTGCGGCACGCCTCGGTAGCGGAAATCTGGCGGGGGTGGCGCTGGCCATCAGCGCCGGCGGGCCAGGCGCAGTGTTCTGGATGTGGGTGACGGCGCTGCTCGGTATGGCCACCGCTTTTGCCGAAAGCGCGCTCGCACAACTCTACAAAGAGAAAGATAAAAACGGTCAGTTCCGCGGCGGCCCTGCCTGGTACATGGCGCGTGGCTTAGGGATGCGCTGGATGGGCGTCCTGTTCTCGCTTTTTTTACTGCTCGCTTACGGTCTTATCTTTAACACCGTTCAGGCTAACTCGGTCGCCCATGCCCTGCGCTATGCCTTCGCGTGTCCGGAGTGGCTCGCTGGTAGCGTTTTAGCCCTCGTCGTTCTGCTCGCCCTTTCTGCCGGTCTTAAAGGTATCGCCCGCCTGATGCAATGGCTGGTTCCTCTCATCGCGCTGATCTGGATCGCCGCGAGCCTGCTCGTCGCGGCAATGCATCTCGATCAGGTGCCCGGCGTCATAATGACCATCGTCAAAAGCGCCTTTGGCTGGCGTGAGGTCGCATCCGGCGCGCTGGGCTACACCTTCAGTCAGGCGCTGATGGCGGGTTTTCAGCGCGGCATGTTTTCCAATGAAGCCGGTATGGGGTCAACACCCAATGCAGCCGCAGCCGCGGCTTCGTGGCCGCCGCACCCGGCCGCACAAGGCATTGTGCAGATGATCGGCGTCTTTACCGATACCATCATTATCTGTTCCGCCAGCGCCATGATTTTGCTGCTGGCAGGCCCTGTCTCACATTCGTCGGGAACGGCCGGAATACAGCTTCTCCAGCAGGCGCTCGTGAACCTCACCGGCGGCTGGGGAGCGGGGTTTGTCTCGCTCATCCTGCTGCTGTTTGCCTTCAGTTCGATCGTGGTAAATTACCTCTACGCCGAAAACAACCTTATTTTCCTGAAGTTTGACTCCCGCGCCGCCATCGGCACGCTTCGCCTGGGCGTCATACTGATGGTGGTAGCAGGCTCCCTGCTCAGCATGCCGCTGGTCTGGCAACTGGCTGATATCATCATGGCTCTGATGGCGATCACTAACCTCACGGCGATCCTGCTGCTCTCGCCCGTAGTGACCCTGATTGCGAAAGACTACCTTCGTCAGCGTAAACTGGGTGTGTCACCGGTCTTTGATCCCGCGCGTTATCCGGATATTAAAGCGCAACTTGCCCCCGGCACGTGGGATGATTTGCCGCGGCAATAACAGCTATCGATCAATTCAGGGCGATTTTTTGCTAAAGTCGCTCTAAATTTCCTGCAAGGACTGGATATGCTGATTCTGATTTCACCTGCAAAAACGCTCGACTACCAGAGCCCGCTCGCCACCGAGCGCTATACCCAGCCTGAATTGCTGGACTATTCCCAACAGCTGATTCACGAAGCGCGCAAGCTCTCCGCACCGCAAATCGCCTCGCTGATGAGCATCAGCGATAAGCTGGCAGATCTTAACGCAACCCGTTTTCACGAGTGGCACCCGGATTTCACCCCCGCTAACGCCCGCCAGGCCATTCTGGCATTTAAAGGCGATGTCTATACCGGCCTGCAGGCGGAAGATTTTAGCGAAGCTGATTTCGATTTTGCCCAGCAGCATCTGCGCATGCTGTCGGGTCTGTATGGCGTACTGCGTCCGCTGGATTTGATGCAGCCGTACCGTCTGGAGATGGGCATTCGCCTGGAAAATGCCAAAGGCAAAGACCTGTACCATTTCTGGGGCGATATCATCACCGACAAGCTAAATGCGGCGCTGCGCGCTCAGGGCGATAACGTGGTGATTAACCTGGCGTCGGATGAATACTACAAGTCGGTGAAACCGAAAAAACTGGATGCGGAAATCATCAAGCCGGTATTCCTCGACGAGAAGAACGGTAAGTTCAAAGTGATCAGCTTCTACGCCAAGAAAGCGCGCGGCCTGATGAGCCGTTACATCATCCAGAACCGCCTGACGAAGCCGGAGCAGTTAACCGCCTTCAACAGCGAAGGCTATTTCTTTGACGAGGCGTCGTCAGGGAAAGGTGAACTGGTGTTTAAGCGCCACGAGCAGTAAAACAGAACCCCGCCAGCTGGCGGGGTTTTGCATTAATGGTGTTTCCAGTCCGGGCCCGGACGATGATCGCCATGGCGACGATCGTCATGATGGTGGTCACGCTCGCGATGTTCATCGTGGGGACGCCAGTGGTTATCGCGCCAGTCATAATGCGCCTTCCACCAGTCATGATCGCGCCAGCGACCGCCATCCCAGTAGTGACCGTTATTATCCCGATCGCCAATCTGCAGTTTGACCGCCGGAACCAGAGTAATTTCGGATGCCTGTACCGCCATGGGAGCGACCAGCATCAGTGAAAGCGCAATCAGCGCAGGTTTCAGTTTTGACATCGGTGACTCCTTATTCTCTGTGCCCGATATGGGCCGATGTAAGGAGATTACGCGAGGGGAACGGGGGATGTTATTCTCTGCAATCCTAAACGCTAAGTGACCGCATTTATTGGGAATTTCTGCTTTTTCCCTGCTATTTTTCTCCTTAATTTCTTCACAAAAAAAGCCGGGTGGCGGCTTCGCCTTACCCGGCCTACGTTATGAGCTGTTGTAGGTCGGGTAAGGCGTAACCGCCACCCGACAAAAATCACGCTCGAGCCATCATCAGCTTACGCAACGCGGCAAAATCCGCCGGCAGCTCATGGGACAGCAGCGGCAGGTCAGCACGCTCGGCCAGCTCTTTCGGCAGCGGCAGCGTTTCGCCGAGGATCGCTTCCACGCTCTCTTTGAACTTAGCCGGATGCGCGGTGCCCAGGAACAGGCCATATTCACCCGGATTCAGCTGGTCGCGCAGCGCACGGTAAGCAATCGCCGCGTGCGGTTCAGAAGTGTATCCAACCGCTTTTAACTCACGCATGGTGGATTTAGTGGTGTCATCCGTCACCGCCGCGTAGCCCAGGTCACCCAGACGCCAGATCTTACGGCGGAACAGCTCTTCCACGCGCGGCCAGTTGTTCGGCTGGGAAACATCCATCGCGTTGGAGAGCGTCGCCTGCGTCGCGTTTGGTGCCCATTTACCGTCTTTCAGGAAGCGCGGCACGGTATCGTTGGCATTGGTGGCGGCGATAAAGCGTTTCACCGGCAGCCCCAGGGATTTCGCCAGCAGACCTGCCGTCAAATCGCCGAAGTTACCGCTTGGCACAGAGATCACCAGCTGGTTGCGGGCTTCCTGCGGCAGTTGCGCCACCGCTTCGAAGTAGTAGCAGATCTGCGCCAGCAGACGGCTGATGTTGATGGAGTTGGCGGAGTTCAGACCCAGCGCCACCTTCAGCTCTTCGTCGTCGAAGGCCTGCTTGACCAGCGCCTGGCAGGCATCGAAGTCACCGTCGATCGCCACGGTTTTAATGTTGCCGCCGAGGGTACAGAACAGTTTTTCCTGCAGCGGACTGATTTTGCCTTTCGGATAGAGGATCACCACGCGGACGTTTTTCAGGCCGTAGAAGGCATGGGCGACCGCCGCGCCGGTATCACCGGAAGTTGCCGTCAGGATGGTTACCGGTTTGTCGCCGCTGATGTGGGTCAGCATCTGCGCCATGAAGCGGCCGCCGAAGTCTTTAAACGCCAGGGTTGGGCCGTGGAACAGCTCCAGACAACCCACGTCAGGCTCAACCTGCTGAACCGGTGCCGGGAACGCGAACGCCGTACGCACGCGTTCTTCCAGCAGTTCCTGCGGAATTTCGTCGCCGATAAACGCCGACAGAATTTTGGTGCTGCGGGTGACAAAGTCCAGCTTCAGCAGTTCATCAATCTCGGTCAGCTGAAATTCCGGCAGGTCATGTGGGAAGAACAGCCCCTGATTTTTGCCCAGTCCCTGCGTTACAGCCTGCGCGAAGCTGACCTGCTCGTTATGATCTTTAAGATTGTAGAGTTTCATTAATTATCCCAGTACTCGTGCGCCAGCCGTGTCCAGACGGCAAATATGAACAAAGCCTTCCTGATTTTGCAGGTAGTGTTTAGAGAGCCAGTCCGCCACGCGCTGCGCAGTGTCTGGCTTATCGCATAAGGCAAACAGCGTCGGGCCGGAGCCGGAAATGCCGCATGCCTGCGCGCCAATATCCATTGATGCCTGTCGCGCCTCGTTAAAGCCAGGCAGCAGCCTGGTGCGATACGGCTCGGCAATAACGTCTTTCATCAGTTTTGCCGCCAGCTGTGGCTGACGGGTGTAGCAAGCGTGGATAAAGCCCGCCAGATGACGTCCGTGGGCGATACAATCCTGACGTCGATACTGCGCGGGCAGGATCGCACGCGCTTCGGCCGTAGACACTTTGATGCCCGGATAGGCCAGCACCCACAGCCACTCATCAAACCCTGGCACCTGCTGGCTAATGATGCCATTTTCTTCGATCATCAGCTGCATGCCGCCGAGGAAGCACGGTGCAACGTTGTCGTAGTGAATGCTGCCGGAGATACGGCCTTCCAGCTCGCCCATTAGCCCCAGCAGACGGCTATTGTTGAGGGGCTTACCGCAGTGCTCGTTCATCGCCACCAGGGCAGCCACCACGGAACAGGCGCTGGAGCCCAGCCCGGAGCCAATCGGCATACTTTTTTCCAGCGTCATGGCGACCGGCACGTTTTTACCGATCTCCTGACAGAAGCGCTCCCAGCACTGATAGACGATATTCTCGCGTGGCTCCGACGGCAGCTTGCTGGCAAAACGCCCTACGTTATTCAGGCTGAAGCTTTCTGCCGCTTCAACCGTCACCGTGTCGCCCAACAGCGAACCGTCTACCGGCGTAACCGCCGCACCCAGCACATCAAATCCGACGCTCATATTGGCGCTGGAAGCCGGGGCATAAACTTTGACCATGTTAAACTCCTAACTTCCATGACAGGGTACGCAGCAGATCGGCAAACACACCCGCCGCTGTAACATCGTTCCCTGCGCCATAGCCGCGAAGCACCAGCGGCAATGGCTGATAATAGTGGCTGTAAAACGCGAGGGCGTTTTCGCCGTTTTTGACTTTGTACAGCGGATCGTTGCCGTCAACTTCGGCAATCTTTACCCGGCACACGCCATCTTCTTCAATGTTGCCAACATAGCGCAATACCTTACCTTCATCACGGGCTTTCTCAACGCGGGCGGCAAAAACGTCGTCAAGCTGCGACAGCCTGGCCATAAAGGCGCCGACATCACCGCTGCTGTCAAATTCTGCCGGCAGTACCGGTTCAATCACGATATCAGAAAGCTCAAGCTCGCGGCCCGTTTCACGCGCAAGGATCAGCAGCTTGCGCGCCACGTCCATACCGGAAAGATCGTCGCGCGGATCCGGCTCGGTGTAGCCCAGCTCACGCGCGGCGCGGGTCGCTTCCGACAGGCTCATGCCTTCGTCCAGTTTGCCGAAGATAAACGACAGCGAGCCGGATAGAATACCGGAGAATCGCTGCAGCTCGTCACCCGCGTTCAGCAGGTTCTGCAGGTTCTCAATCACCGGCAGGCCTGCCCCGACGTTGGTGTCGTAGAGGAACTTGCGGCGCGACTTGCTCGCCGCCAGACGCAGCTGGTGGTAGTAATCCATCGACGAGGTGTTGGCCTTTTTGTTCGGCGTGACCACGTGGAAACCTTCACGCAGGAAGTCCGCGTACTGGTCGGCAACGGCCTGGTTTGACGTACAGTCAACAATCACCGGGTTAAGCAGGTGATACTCTTTTACCAGACGGATCAAGCGGCCCAAATTAAACGGCTCTTTTGCCTCCTTCATCTCGGCCTGCCAGTTTTCCAGATTCAGACCGTGAACGTTGGTCAGCAGCGCTTTTGAGTTGGCAATCCCGCAGACGCGCAGATCGATATGCTTCTTCTTCAGCCACGCCTGCTGACGCTTCACCTGCTCCAGCAGTGCACCGCCCACGCCTCCGACGCCGATCAGGAACAGCTCGATGACCTGATCGGTGTTGAACAGCATCTGATGAACCACGCGAACGCCGGTGGTGGCATCGTCGTTATCCACCACCACGGAAATAGAGCGCTCTGACGAGCCTTGGGCAATTGCCACGATATTGATATTAGCCCGCGCCAGCGCGGCAAAGAATTTGGCAGAGATACCGCGCAGGGTGCGCATGCCGTCGCCCACCACGGAGATGATCGCCAGCCGCTCCTGAATCGCGAGCGGCTCCAGCAGCTCTTCTTTCAGCTCCAGATAGAACTCTTCCTCCAGCGCGCGGCGGGCGCGCAGGCAGTCGCCCTGCGGCACGCAGAAGCTGATGCTGTATTCGGAAGAGGACTGGGTGATCAGCACCACAGAGATACCGTTGCGGGACATGGCCGCAAACACGCGGGCGGCCATGCCGACCATCCCTTTCATCCCCGGACCGGAGACGCTGAACATCGCCATGTTGTTCAGGTTGGAGATACCTTTCACCGGCAGACCGTCTTCATCGGTGCTGGCGCCAATCAGCGTACCCGGCGCTTGCGGGTTACCGGTGTTTTTTATCAGGCAAGGGATCTGGAACTGGGCAATCGGGGAGATGGTACGCGGGTGAAGGACTTTAGCGCCGAAGTAGGAGAGCTCCATCGCCTCCTGGTACGACATCGACTTCAGCAACCTGGCGTCCGGTACCTGGCGCGGGTCGCAGGTGTACACACCGTCAACGTCAGTCCAGATTTCACAACAGTCCGCGCGTAAACAGGCGGCCAGTACGGCGGCGGAGTAGTCGGAGCCGTTACGGCCCAGCACCACCAGCTCGCCCTTCTCGTTCCCGGCGGTGAAACCAGCCATCAGGATCATATGGTCAGACGGAATTTTGCTGGCGGCGATACGGCGGGTTGATTCGGCAATATCAACGGTGGATTCGAGGTAGTGGCCCACCGCCAGCAGTTTTTCAACCGGATCGATCACGGTCACGTTGTGGCCTCGCGCTTCCAGCAGGCCGGCCATGATGGCAATCGACAGTTTTTCACCGCGGCAGATCAGCGCCGCGTTGATGCTGTCCGGGCACTGACCCAGCAGGCTAATACCGTGCAGCACGTGCTTAATTTGCGCGAATTCCTGCTCCACAAAAGACTTAAGCTGTGCCAGCGGGAAGCCCGGTTGTGCCTCAGCCAGCCCCTGCAGCAGCTCAGCGAAGATCCGCTCGGCGTCGCTGATGTTCGGGAGTGCATCCTGGCCACCGATGGTCTTTTCAATCATTGCCACCAGATGGTTCGTGATTTTTGCCGGGGCAGAGAGCACGGTCGCAACCTGCCCCTGCCTGGCGTTGCTCTCCAGGATATCGGCAACACGCAGAAAACGTTCTGCATTTGCCACTGATGTACCGCCGAACTTCAACACTCGCATGGTTCTACCTCGTTTCCTTTAGCCGAAAAAAAAGCCCGCACTGTTCAGGTGCGGGCTTTTTTCTGTTTTTCCTGTACGCGTCAGCCCGCATCGTTACCTGTGGTAATGATGATGGTTGTGGTAATGGTGGTGATGCTGATGCGTTTCATGGATGTTGTGTACTCTGTCATTATTATCTGTCTGTGCTGTATTCTTTTAGGGTTAAAGGATCGGGACCCTTAAGTCAATGGATTTTTAATTTGATCACATTTCAGAAGACTCTCACGTCCCGCTGCAGGCAGATTTATTTTCATCCGATTCCCCCAGATGCAACCCTTTGCAACAGACTTATCCGCCATAGTAAAAACTTATGGCAGCATTTTACTCGGCCAATTTTTTTTCAATATCGTGCAGCAAACGATGCAACATTGCGGTGTCCCGCTGCTCAAGACGCCCAAGACGTTGCTGCAGCCAGTCTGCCATTTTTCGATCGTCCGCCACCCCTAACCGGGATAACAGATGCTCAACGCGTGTGCGCAGCGCAGCCAGCTGGTTTTCATTTGCCCCTTCCGCCTGAGGCTGGGGAATTTGTATTAGGGAGGCTAATTGATAGCAGTAGACCATGACCGCCTGCCCTAAATTCAGGGAGGGGTAATCGGCCACCATGGGTGCCCCCGTTAGCACGTCAGCGAGTTCCAGCTCTTCGTTTGTTAATCCGGCATCCTCACGACCAAATACCAGCGCCGCTCTCTCCAGCCACTGGCTTTTCTCACTCAGCATCGGCACCAGCTCCGCGGGCGTAGCGTAATAGTGGAACTTCGCCCGGCTGCGCGCCGTGGTGGCAACGGTAAAGGAGATGTCGTGCAACGCCGCGGCAAGCGTGTCGTAAGTGGTTATATTATCGAGAATATCGCCTGAACCATGTGCCACCCAACGTGCCGCAGGCTCCAGATGGGCGGTGCTGTCCACAATACGTAAATCGGTAAAACCCATGGTCTTCATGGCGCGCGCGGCAGCACCAATATTTTCTGCTCTGGCTGGGGCGACCAGTACAATCGACAGATGCATTTATGCTCTCTTTTTAATCGGTTAGCGGGTAGAAATGTGATGCGCTTCAACATATTACGCAGCGCGAATTTACAAAATTGCAACACAAATCACCGAAATAGCGTTTCATAACAAATTAAAAACGCTAAACTATTCCTTGTCTGAACAATCAGTTAGAATGTTAACAGAACACTATTATCCCTATGTTTTATAATGATAATAGCGGTATGAATACCCTATTCTCATTGGATTCGCTTCGTTTATAAATCAATGACCGCAACTAGTTGGTTTATTGAAAAATTGTGACAAAGGCTAGCATTCCGCTACGATGATTTCATCAAACTGTTAACGTGCTACAATTGAACTTGATATATGTCAACGAAGCGTAGTTTTATTGGGTGTCTGGTGTCACTTAGCCTGTTATGTTGCTGTTAAAATGGTTAGGATGACAGCCGTTTTTGACACTGTCGGGTCCAAAGGGAAAGTACCCAAGACCAAGCTAATGATGTTGTTGACGTTGATGGAAAGTGCATCAAGAACGCAATTACGTACTTTAGTCACGTTAAGCCGATCATGTTAATTTGCGACATGCATCAGGCAGGTCAGGGACTTTTGTACTTCCTGTTTCGATTTAGTTGGCAATTTAGGTAGCAAACATGCAGACCCCGCACATTCTTATCGTTGAAGACGAGTTGGTAACACGCAACACGTTGAAGAGCATTTTCGAAGCAGAAGGCTACGATGTCTTTGAAGCGACCGATGGCGCAGAGATGCATCAGATCCTTTCTGAAAATGATATCAACCTGGTGATCATGGACATTAACCTGCCGGGCAAAAACGGTCTTCTTCTGGCGCGCGAACTGCGTGAGCAGGCGAACGTCGCGTTGATGTTCCTGACGGGCCGTGACAACGAAGTTGATAAAATTCTTGGCCTGGAAATCGGTGCGGATGACTACATCACCAAACCGTTTAATCCTCGCGAGTTAACCATTCGTGCACGCAACCTGCTGTCCCGCACCATGAATCTGGGTACGGTCAGCGAAGAGCGTCGTAGCGTTGATAGCTACAAATTCAACGGCTGGGAACTTGATATCAATAGCCGTTCGCTGATTAGCCCGAACGGTGAGCAGTATAAACTGCCGCGCAGTGAATTCCGCGCGATGCTGCACTTCTGCGAAAACCCGGGCAAAATTCAGTCCCGTGCAGAACTGCTGAAGAAAATGACCGGCCGTGAGCTGAAACCGCACGACCGTACCGTAGACGTGACCATCCGTCGTATTCGTAAACATTTCGAATCTACGCCTGATACGCCGGAAATCATCGCCACGATCCACGGCGAAGGGTATCGTTTCTGTGGTGACCTGCAGGAGTAATCCCGCAGTTAACGCATGAAAAAACGGCGCATTAGCGCCGTTTTTTTTATTCCCGCCACGGCATAATCGGTACCGCGCTGATGGCGTTTTTCGGTGATCCCTCCACCACTTTGTCAGAATAGGCCAGGTAAGCCAGCGTATTGCGTTTCGCATCGTAGAAGCGCACAACCTGCAGCTTTTTAAACACCAGCGAGGTCCGTTTCTGGAACACCACGTCGCCCTGCGCTTTGCCGTTTTTAATTTTATCGCTCAGTTCAACCGGACCTACCTGCTGACAGGAGATCGCCGCGTCGGAGGTATCTTCCGCCAGCCCCAGACCGCCCTTAATCCCGCCCGTTTTCGCACGGCTGACATAGCAGGTGACGTTTTTCACGTCCGGATCGTCAAACGCCTCCACCACAATTTTGTGGTCCGGGCCAAACATTTTAAACACGGTATCGACGGAGCCAATCTGTTCAGCCTGCGCGGCGCGCCCGACCATCAGCATCAATGCGGTGAAGATCAAAGTCTTGTATTTCATATTGTTACCATTCTTAAAAATTACGCTGAGCGATTATTCAACACTTTAGACAAAAATGTAGCAAGATCACAGGATTAGAATATATTTGCCCATAATGTGCGCCAAAAAGCATGAATGCGCAAAAAAAACACTGAATGCTAAAACATCAAAAAATGCTATTATCCGCTAACCTGTTATCAGGCACCTGCTGTTTTAAGGATGAGGATAGTATATGGATCAGGCTGGAATTATTCGCGACCTGCTCACCTGGCTGGAAGGTCACCTCGACCAGCCTTTGTCACTGGACAATGTGGCGGCTAAAGCAGGCTATTCCAAGTGGCATCTGCAAAGGATGTTCAAGGATGTCACCGGTCATGCTATCGGGGCCTATATACGCGCACGTCGTCTGTCAAAATCTGCTGTGGCATTGCGCCTGACCGCGCGCCCGATCCTGGATATTGCTCTGCAGTATCGTTTCGATTCGCAGCAGACCTTCACCCGCGCCTTTAAAAAACAGTTCTCGTTGACGCCAGCGCTTTATCGTCGCTCGCCTGACTGGAGCTCGTTTGGTATGCGTCCGCCGCTGCGTCTGGGCGAGTTCGCGATGCCGAAATATGAAATCGTCACGCTGCCTGAAACCCATCTGATCGGGACAACGCAGAGTTACTCGTGCTCCCTTGAGCAGATTTCTGAGTTCCGTCATCAGATGCGCGTCCAGTTCTGGCGCGACTTCCTGAGCCACGCGCCGGCGATCCCGCCGATTCTGTATGGCCTCAACGAAACGCACCCAAGCCAGGAAAAGGATGACGAGCAGGAGGTGTTCTACACCACCGCGCTGACGCCAGACATGGCCAATGGCTACATTCAGGGTTCAAAGCCTGTGGTGCTGGAAGGTGGCGAGTACGTGATGTTCGCCTATGAAGGACTGGGAACGGGTGTTCAGGAGTTCATCCTGACCGTTTACGGGACCTGCATGCCAATGCTGAATCTGAATCGCCGTAAAGGTCAGGACATTGAGCGCTACTACCCGGCGCAGGACGCTAAACCGGAAGAAGGCCCAATCAATCTGCGTATGGAATTCCTGATTCCGATACGTCGTTAACGCTGCAGTTCATCGAGCGCAGGGGCATCAAGATGTGAAATGTCCCCTGCCATCTCCACCACCCAACCCGACGCCAGCCATGCGCTTTCCTGATAATCAATTCGGGAAATGGAGCAGTTTCGCAGACGCAAACGGCGCTCAGCATAAGCGGGTAATCCGAGGATCGTGCTCACCAGGCAACCCAACGCAATCCCGTGACTCACCAGCAGCGGACGGCTTCCCGCCGGCAGCTTCAGGCATTCCGCCAGTGCGGCATGCATACGTACGCTGAGCTCCTGCATGGATTCACCTTCAGGGATACGGCCATCTTCGGTACCGTTCACCAGTGTGCGACGCCAGCCCTCTTCCGTTTCGGTCAGCGTATCGATATGACGCTTTTCCAGCACGCCCATATCCAGCTCGCGCAGACGCGGCTCAAGCATAACATCACAGCCGCAGGCGTCCGCGATGATGCGCGCCGTCTGCTGTGTGCGACCTAAGTCGCTGGTGATGACGTGGGTAATGCCCAGCGTTCTGGCACGCTCTGCCACCTGCCACGCTTGCTGCACACCCTTCTCAGTGAGAGGACTGTCTGACTGGCCTTGAATACGTCGCTCGGCGTTCCACTGCGTTTCACCGTGGCGAACAAGGTATACCTGTAACATGCTTTTTTTCCGTTATACTGCGATGAGTTTTTTTGAATCGAGCTTAATTATGCACCATGTTGTCTCTGCTACCACTAATCCTGCCAAAATTCAGGCAATTCTAAGGGCATTTGAAGAGATCTTCGGCGCAGGATCCTGCCATATTGAAGCCATCGGCGTCGAGAGTGGCGTTCCTGAACAGCCGTTTGGCAGCGAGGAAACGCGCGCTGGCGCACGAAATCGCGTGGCAAATGCCAGAGCGGCAGCACCGGACGCTGACTTTTGGGTCGCCATTGAAGCCGGTATCGATGAAGGCGCAACGTTTAGTTGGGTGGTGATTGAAAGCCGTGAACAGCGCGGTGAAGCGCGTTCGGCCACCCTGCCGCTGCCGACGATCATTCTGGAAAAAGTGCGTGCGGGTGAAGCGCTCGGGCCGGTGATGTCGCAGTACACCGGCATTGACGAAATTGGCCGTAAAGAAGGGGCGATTGGCGTCTTTACCGCCGGCGCGCTGACGCGTTCAGGCGTTTACCACCAGGCGGTGATCCTGGCGTTAAGCCCGTTCCATAACGCGATTTATCGTTAAGCATTTTTCAACAACACCGCTTCCAGCCACTGGCGCAGCTCTACCGGGGCCGACTTCAGGCTGTTCGAGCCGCGGGTAATCGTTGCGATGCCCGCGCCCAGTTCATTTTTGAGCTCGCGCTGGCTCATCTCACCGCGCAACAACTCTTCAATGATCCGCACGCGCGTGCCCAGCGCCTCGCGCTCGTCCGGCGTGAGCATCAGCTGCATCAGGGGTAGATGCAGATCCTGATCGTATGACTGGCGAAGCAACTCCACAAAACGAAGCCACTCCTGGTGACGTTGTTCGGCCATTGCCGAGGAATACGGGGAATGCGGGGTCATGTTATGCTGCCTCTTGTACTCATTAGCGAGTACAGCATAACACAACCCACGCCGATCAGTAACGTCTCTGCCACTCGGCATCGCTCATCAGGGTATCTTTCTGCCCCATGAAGTAGCGATAGTAGGCATCATACGCCAGCACGTTTTTCACGTATCCGCGGGTTTCCGAGAACGGAATACTCTCGACAAACGCCACGGCGTCGATGCGTCCGGCGCTGTTGCCGAGCCAGGTACGCACGCGACCCGGCCCCGCGTTATAGGCCGCCGAAGAGAAGATGCGGTTATTGCCGAACTGCTGATACACGTACTGGAGATAGCTGGTACCGATGTTAATGTTGGTATCCGGATCCAGCAGCTGTGACGGGCTGCTGTACCCTGGAATATTAAACATCTTCACCGTATGCGTCGCCGTACCCGGCATGATCTGCATCAGGCCACTGGCACCTACCGGGGAACGGACTTTCGGGTTCCACGCGCTCTCCTGACGGGCAATCGCCATCGCGTAACTTTGCGGGATATCTTTACCGCGGGTGTAGCGTTCGAAAAGATCGTTATAAGCCAGTGGGAAACGCTCTTCGAGATGATCCCACAGCTTACCGGCGATCGTCGCCTGCACGCTCAGATCCCACCAGTGATTATCAAAGGCATAGCGGGCAAGCTGGGCTTTTTCGTCAGTGGTGCGGCTGGTCACCAGATTCGCCCACTCGCTGCGCGCGGTATTGTCCATGTTCCAGTACATCAGCTCGCGCACGCGCGCCATTTCCGGCCCCTGCGTCAGCGCCGGGTTAGCATTCGCGGGCGCTTTATCAATGCGGAAGGTGTACTCCTCGCCCAGACGCTGTGCGGCCGCCATCGGGTAGAACCCGCGCTCCTGCATCAACGCATGGAGGATCTCTTTGGCTTCATCATCACGACCGCGCTCCATTAGCAGATCGGCCTGCCAGTAGCGCCATTCGTCCTTTTCTTTCGCTTCCATAGGCAAACGCGCCAGCCAGGTATTCAGCCCCCGGCGATCGCCCGTCCCCAGCGCCATTCGCACACGACGTTCCACCAGCGAGGTGGAGTTTGAGCGCATAATCGCATCGTCTCGCCAGCGCGCCTGTTCGTCGGTCACATCCGTGCCCATCAGTCGCCATGCAACGATGTCGCGCAACTCCTGGGTTTGGTCTTCATTGAGCTGCTGCGCCTGCACCAGTTGCGGGATCATCAGCCGCGCGTTTTCCACATCGTCACGCGCTACGCTGGCGAAGGCTACCGCCGCCATCTGGCGGGTAAAATCAGTCGCCCCCGTACTGCGCGCAAAGGTCAGGACGCTGTTGGGATCGTTTGCCAGTGCAATAACTGCCGAGGAGATCGTCTGGTAATCAGACGGCATCTGCCCCGCCAGCGCGGTCACCAGACGCGTGTTTCCGGCTTTCATCGCCAGACGGATGCGCTCAAGGTAGGCCAGCGGGTCCTGCTTGCCGGAGGCGCGCCATGCGCCAAACAGCGAATCGCAGGCGTTTGGCTGGCTTTTTCCGGTCAGCCACAGCTCTTTCGCCCCAGACCAGGCCTCCTCCTGCTGACCGGTGGCCCATTTCGCATAGTAGTAGTTACACTGGGCTTCGGTGGTATTCGGCTTATCAGGACTGAACGCCAGCAGGCCACGCCAGTCTTCACGGCGCGCCAGTTCGTTCACAAAGCGAGACTGCAGAGTCCGCGCCGGCGGCAGGGTCGGGTTCGCCTGAATGAAATTATTTACGGTGACGGTCGGTTGATTCATGAGATCGTCAGTGATCTGACGATACTCCAGATACGGATACAGCGGATAATCCTTCAGCGTCGGCATCAGCGCCTGCACGGTTTCCATCTGCTTGTTGTCCCACGCCTGTTTAATCTGGGCGTAGCGGTTACGTTGTTCATCCAGTGAATCGGCATGCACCGCCTGGCTTACCGCCATTACGCATACGCTGGCAGCCAGCAGACGCCAGACCACCCGTTTGGCTTTTTCCACAAGCTCTTCCTCATTGTTTTTTCGTCAATTGCAGCGTCTTGCCACGTCAAAGTCTAATCAACTTATGCTAACCAGGCATCCTGCAACGCGCCACGTCATGGACACTTTTTTACCTTTCTTGCGCGTTTTAACACTCCCGACGTTCCTGGCTGGGATTAGGACGGGAAAAAGGCTACACTTCGAGGCTGAATTCCATTCTCATTACGATAAAAGAGGCGAAGTCCAACGTGGCTCAATTCGTTTATACCATGCATCGTGTCGGCAAAGTGGTTCCGCCGAAACGTCATATTCTTAAAAATATCTCGCTGAGCTTCTTCCCGGGCGCAAAAATTGGTGTTCTGGGTCTCAACGGTGCCGGTAAGTCCACCCTGCTGCGCATCATGGCCGGCATCGATACAGACATCGAAGGTGAAGCCCGTCCGCAGCCTGGCATCAAAATTGGTTACCTGCCGCAGGAACCTCAGCTGAACCCGGAACACACCGTCCGTGAGTCCGTCGAAGAAGCCGTTGCTGAAGTCGTCAACGCCCTGAAAGGCCTGGATGAAGTGTATGCCAAATACGCCGAGCCGGATGCGGACTTCGATAAACTGGCCGCACAGCAAGGCAAGTTTGAAGAGATCATCCAGGCGCACGACGGCCACAACCTGAACGTGCAACTGGAGCGCGCCGCTGACGCTCTGCGTCTGCCGGACTGGGATGCGAAAATTGCAAACCTCTCCGGTGGTGAACGCCGCCGCGTGGCGCTGTGCCGCCTGCTGCTGGAAAAACCAGACATGCTGCTCCTCGACGAACCAACTAACCACCTGGATGCAGAATCCGTAGCGTGGCTGGAACGCTTCCTGCACGACTTCGAAGGCACCGTGGTGGCGATTACCCACGACCGTTACTTCCTCGACAACGTTGCCGGCTGGATCCTGGAGCTGGACCGCGGTGAAGGTATTCCATGGGAAGGCAACTACTCTTCCTGGCTGGAGCAGAAAGATCAGCGTCTGGCGCAGGAAGCGTCTCAGGAAGCGGCGCGTCGTAAGTCTATCGAGAAAGAACTGGAGTGGGTACGTCAGGGCACGAAAGGCCGTCAGTCCAAGGGCAAAGCCCGTCTGGCACGCTTTGAAGAGCTTAACAATACCGAATACCAGAAACGTAACGAAACCAACGAACTGTTTATTCCACCTGGAGCACGTCTGGGGGATAAAGTGGTTGAAGTGACCAACCTGCGTAAGTCCTACGGCGACCGTGTGCTGATCGACGATCTCTCTTTCTCCGTACCGAAAGGGGCTATCGTTGGGATCATCGGTCCGAACGGCGCGGGTAAATCGACCCTGTTCCGCATGATGTCCGGTCAGGAACAGCCTGACAGCGGTTCTATCACCCTGGGTGAAACCGTGAAGCTGGCGTCCGTTGACCAGTTCCGTGACGCGATGGATAACAGCAAAACCGTCTGGGAAGAAGTTTCCGGCGGTCTGGATATCATGCGTATCGGCAACACCGAGATGCCAAGCCGCGCCTACGTTGGCCGCTTTAACTTCAAAGGCACCGACCAGGGCAAACGCGTAGGCGAGCTGTCCGGCGGTGAGCGCGGTCGTCTGCACCTGGCGAAGCTGCTGCAGGTGGGCGGTAACGTACTGCTGCTCGATGAACCAACCAACGACCTGGACATCGAAACCCTGCGCGCGCTGGAAAACGCCCTGCTGGAGTTCCCGGGTTGCGCGATGGTTATCTCGCACGACCGTTGGTTCCTTGACCGTATCGCGACCCACATTCTGGACTACCAGGATGAAGGTAAAGTGGAGTTCTTCGAAGGTAACTTCACCGAATACGAAGAGTACAAGAAACGCACGCTGGGCGCAGACGCGCTGGAGCCGAAGCGTATTAAGTACAAGCGTATTGCGAAATAAAAGCAAAACGGCAACTTCGGTTGCCGTTTTTTATGGTTGCTCCCTCTCCCCGTGGGAGAGGGTCAGGGTGAGGGCATCAGGCCGCACATAATCACCCGCCCACGTAATACCGCTTCACCTCATCAAACTGCATTGCAAAGTCGATATAGCTCATCAGCGCAGGCGAGTTGAGCTTACGGCTCGGATAGGCCAGCCACAGGTCGTTTCCTTCGACGCGCCATTCCGGCAGCACCTGCACCAGTGCCCCTTTCTCGACCTTATCTTCCAGCAAAAAGGCCGGAAGCAGCGTGATCCCTGCACCGGCAATCGCACATTCGCGGGCGTATACCAGATTATCGGTCATGTGCGCGTTATCCGGCAGGTAGCGGTAATCTTCGCCTGCGCTTTGCAGCAGCCACTCGGACCAGGCTTTGTGGGTAATACAGCGGTGCTCCACCAGCTGGCGAGGATGCGTCAGCGGCTCCCGACGCGCCAGGTACGCCGGTGAAGCCATCATATAGCGCGGGCAATGGCCGATCATCCGGCCTATCAGAGAGGAGTCCTGTGGCTTACCTGTTCGCAGTGCCACATCAAAGCCTGACTCGACCAGGTCCAGCACGTCATCAGAAATGGAAACATCGAGCGAAACGTCAGGATAGCGGAGCTGAAATTCGGCGTTCATATGCGCCAGTAATGTCGCACCAATCCCTGCCGGGCAGGTGATGCGAAGCCGCCCGCTTGGGTTTTCGCGCAGGCGCTGAATGGCGTACTCCGCCCGCTCGCTGGCCGCCAGCATCTCCCGGCAGTGGACAAGATAGTGTTCACCCGCAAACGTCAGATTCAGCCGGCGCGTGGTGCGGTTAAGCAGGCGGATCCCCACCTGCTGTTCAAGCTGGCTGATGCGCTGGCTCACGCTGGATTTCGGCAGGTCGGCTTTCTGCGCTGCGGCAGTGAAGCTCCCCATCTCAGCCACCAGCGCAAACAGCGCCATGTCCTGCAGCTGTTTAAACATGATTGTTCATCCTGTACGAACGCTAAGTTCTTGATTGTCCATCTTATCACGCGCATGGCCACTTAATAGACTAGTCTCAACAAAACGTATTCCATTGAGGAGCACACCATGTCAGTCAAAGCCATTGCCGTTAACCCAGAAAATCCTTCCACTTTCATTGAAATCACTTCGCCAATGCCGCAGCCCGGCGAGCACGATCTGCTGGTGGAGGTGAAAGCCGTCTCCGTTAACCCGGTGGACACCAAGGTGCATGCAAGCCTGGCCCAAAACGGGCTGAATGCGCCGCGCGTGCTCGGATGGGATGCCAGCGGGATCGTCAAAGCCGTTGGGGCGGGCGTCACCGGATTCAAACCGGGGGATAAAGTGTGGTACGCAGGCGACATCACCCGTCCGGGCAGCAACACCACCCATCAGTTGATTGACGCGCGCATTGTCGGGCACAAACCCTCAAGCCTCGGCTGGGCGGCTGCCGCTGCCCTCCCGTTGACCGCACTCACCGCGTGGGAAGGCCTGTTTGAACGGCTGAACATTCAGGATGCTGGCGCAGACAAAACGCTGCTGATCATCGGCGGTGCGGGTGGGGTGGGATCGCTGGCGATCCCCTTTGCGAAGCACAACAGCAAGGTGAAGATCATTGCCACGGCTTCACGAGACGATTCCGCCCGGTGGTGTCGCGATCGCGGTGCAGATGTGGTGGTGAACTACCACGACCTGAAAGGCGAGCTGGCGAAACAGGGACTCACCTTTGTGGATTATATTTTCATCCTCAACGACACCGACGGACACTGGGATGCGGTCAGTGACCTGATTGCGCCTCAGGGGCATATCTGTTCCATCGTTGAGAACGCGCATCCGCTGAACCAGGACAAACTGAAATCGAAATCCGCCGCCCTGCACTGGGAATTTATGTACACCCGCAGCATGTACCAGACCGCTGATATGGCGCGTCAGGGTGAAATCTTAAATGAGGTGGCGAAGCTCGTGGATACCGGTGTGGTGGAAAGTTCGCTGAGTGAAACGCTGCACGGGCTGAGCGTGGAAAGCATTACCGAGGCGCACCGTAAAGTGCTGGACGGGCATATGCGCGGGAAAGTGGTGGTTGAGTTCTGAGTGGTTTGATGCCCTCACCCCGGCCCTCTCCCACAGGGAGAGGGCGGTTAACGCTTATCCCTGCTCCCCCATCATCTCCCTCACCAGCTCGACGCAGCGCAGGAAACGGGAGTCGTAATCCGACTCTTCCACATGCACAAACTCAACGTTGTTCTCCCTGAGCATATCCACCAGCATGGTCTGGAACTCACGCCTGTCCACGGAGCTGCCAAGGCTACGCATGCCGTCAGCCACCCACGGGGTGTTGTTTTCCAGCAGGATCACCAGGTCAAAGCGGTATTCATCAATCAGCGCCTGCACGAACGGGTGTTCGCGCCCTTCGTACTTTTTACAGAACGCCTGCGTGGTCACGAAATCGGTATCGATAAACGCCACCTTGTTGGCGTATTTCACCGCGAAATCAATGTACTGGGCATGCCCAAGCGCGATTTTATCGTAGTCGGAATACTGCAGGGCCATCTCATCCCCACCCAGATGGGAGAAGACATAATCGCGTCCGTACTCCCAGGCACTGGTGGTGTTGAAGATATTCGCCAGCTTATTGACCAGCGTTGATTTCCCGCTCGACTCGCCGCCCAGGATCGCCACCGTACGCACGAAAAACGGCTTCACCTCAGTCGGGATGTAATCCCAGTAGCGGAACGGGTTTTCGCGGATCTGCGCCCCGCTGATGTTCATAAAGGTGCGCTTCGGATCGATAAGCACCGTTTCAATGCCCAGATGCTCGCGGAACTGCGGCGCGTCGGACGCTTCAGAGGTGTAGATCCAGTTCGGGGCAATGCCCTTCTCTTCCATAAACGCCTTGATGCCGTTGCTCCACACATCCCAGCCGTGCGGATAGGGCTCCATGCCCTCTTCATTGAAAGCATGAATGCGAATATTTTTCTGATACTTGAAGGTCTGAAGCAGCCAGCGCAGGCGGTCCGGCACGGTCGGCTGCTGCGACATGGCGCTGTCCTCAAACAGCTGGCGATCGCGGGTTTCGTCGTACCCCATGATGATATGCAGTTCATCCACCTGACTACAGGCGCGCTGGATCAGATAGATATGCCCGGTATGCAGCGGGTAAAACTTGCCAAACACCACGCCGATGTTCTTTTGCATACGCGGAAATTCAAGCCCCAGAAAGCGGTGCAGCGCTTCCAGCTTCTGCGCGCTGGGGCTTTTGATTTTGGCGTTCAGCAGCTGGCTAAGGTAGCCTTTGGTCATACCGCTGGCGTCCGCCACCTGCTGCAGCGTGCAGCCCTTCTGACGGATTGCGGTTTTGATGTAGTCAAATGATGACATAAATTACGGTGCCTCCTGCAAAATCGAATACGTAATTATAAGTCGTCAAAGACATTTAACGCATCTGCGAGTTTTTTCACGCCAAATACCTGCATCCCTTCCGGGATTTTTTTCGGCACGTTAGCGGCCGGAACGATCGCCCGGCGGAAACCGTGTTTTGCCGCCTCGGAGATACGCTCTTGCCCGCTGGGCACCGGACGGATTTCCCCGGCGAGGCCCACTTCGCCGAAGACGACCAGATCCTGCGGCAGCGGTCGGTCACGCAGGCTGGAGACCATCGCCAGCAGCAGCGCCAGGTCCGCGCTGGTCTCAGTGACTTTGACGCCGCCGACCACGTTAACGAAAACGTCCTGATCCGCCATCTGCAGCCCGCCATGACGGTGCAGCACCGCCAGCAGGATCGCCAGACGGTTCTGTTCCAGACCGACCGCCACGCGCCGCGGGTTGCCCATCATCGAGTGATCGACCAGCGCCTGAATTTCGACAAGCAGCGGGCGCGTCCCTTCCCACAGCACCATCACCGAACTGCCGGAGGTGATTTCATCGCCACGACTGAGGAAGATGGCCGACGGGTTGCTGACTTCACGCAGCCCCTGTTCGGTCATGGCAAACACCCCCAGTTCGTTCACCGCCCCAAAGCGGTTTTTGTGGCTGCGCAGGGTACGGAAACGGGAGTCCGCGTCGCCGTCGAGCATTACGGAGCAGTCGATACAGTGTTCGAGCACTTTTGGCCCCGCCAGCGAGCCGTCTTTCGTGACGTGGCCGACCATCACAATTGCCACACCGCGCGTTTTGGCAAAGCGCGTCAGGTAGGCCGCCGTTTCACGCACCTGCGCCACGCTGCCCGGCGAGGACTGAATGTCCGCCATATGCATCACCTGGATGGAGTCGATCACCATCAGCTTCGGCTGCTCTTCTTCGGCGATCATACAGATCTGCTCGATGCTGGTTTCCGACAGCATGTTCAGGTTGCCCGTGGGCAGACCCAGACGGTGCGCGCGCATCGCCACCTGCTGCAGCGACTCTTCGCCCGTGACGTACAGGGTTTTCATCTGTTCGGCGAGCTTGCAGAGCGTTTGCAGCAGCAGGGTCGATTTACCCGCGCCAGGGTTACCGCCGATAAGAATGGCGCTGCCCGGCACCACGCCGCCGCCGAGCACGCGGTCAAACTCTTTGAAGCCGGTGGAGAAGCGCGGCAACGCTTCAAGACTGATGTCCGAAAGCTTTTGTACCTTCGCCACACCGGCATTACCCGCATAGCCGCTCAGGCGTTCGTTGCGCGCCACGCTCGGCGAAGCCGCCACACCACGCACTTCGGTGATGGTGTTCCAGGCATGACAGGCGCTGCATTGCCCCTGCCAGCGCGGATAATCCGCACCACATTCATTACAGACAAATGCGCGTTTTGGAGCTTTCGCCACGTTTTACCTCGTTATTTCTGATTAAGGCTGCCGGAGAGAATGCAGAACACCCCCATCAGGTCAGCATGACGGATAGTCACTTCCGTCTTTTCATTCACTTTTGGCTTGGCATGGTAGGCAATGCCAAGTCCGGCCGCTTTGATCATCGGCAGGTCGTTTGCGCCGTCCCCGATGGCGACGGTCTGCACGACCGGAATTTCATATTTTTCCGCCAGACGGGTCAGGGTGTTGGCTTTGTACTGAGCATCCACAATATCGCCGATCACCTGGCCGGTCAGTTTACCGTCCATGATCTCCAGCTCATTAGCCACCACGGTGGTCAGATGCAGTTTTTCCCGCAGATAATCTGCGAAGAAGGTGAAGCCCCCGGAGGCTATCGCCACTTTCCAGCCAAGGGACTGGAGCTTCAGCACCAGCTGCGTCAGCCCTGGCATCAGCGGCAGCACATCGCGCACCTGGCGCAGGATGTTGGCATCGGCCCCTTTCAGGGTCGCCACGCGCTGTCGCAGGCTGGCGGTGAAGTCCAGCTCACCGCGCATCGCACGCTCGGTCACTTCCGCTACCAGCTCACCGCTGCCCGCCAGTTTGGCGATCTCGTCGATACATTCGATCTGGATCGCCGTCGAGTCCATGTCCATCACCAGCAGACCCGGCGTCTTCAGGTGCGGAATTTTGCCCAGCGGGGCGACATCCAGCCCGGCGTCATGCGCCAGACGCGTTGCGCGCTGCGTCAGGGAGCCAGCCAGGCGAATGACCTGGTAGTCTTCCACGCACCAGGCGGCGACGATAACCATCGCAGCGCCCAGCTTGCTTTGATACTGGGTCAGGCGTTGCTTATCCAGACCGCGTCCGTAGAGGAGCCAGCCGCTACGACCGGCGTGGTAATCCAGAGGCATCACCTCATCGCCACTTAAAGAGAGCGGCAATCCTGGCCATAAAGAGACATCCGTTGGCAGGTCACACCAGGTAATGTTCGGCATTAAAGCTCCTGTAATTTCGTTCGCGCCGGAAGGTTGCAGAGGGAAAATAACGCATGAGGCTACCCTGTAACCATCACTTCTGGCAACATTAAGCCGTAAATTTTCAGCAGGTGGAATATGGCTCGCGCAAAACTGAAATTCCGGCTCCATCGCGCCGTGATTGTCCTCTCCTGTCTCGCACTGTTAGTGGTGCTGATGCAAGGGGCGTCGTGGTTCAGCCAGAATCATCAACGGCAACGCAATCCGCAGTTTGAAGAGCTGGCCCGCACGCTGGCACGCCAGGTGACGTTTAATATTGCGCCGTCCATGCGTACCGAAACGCCGGACGAAAAACGTATAGGCCAGGTTTTACGTCTGCTGACGGAAAACAGCCGCATCCTGGATGCCGGTGTCTATGATGAGCAAGGCGACCTGATTGCCCGCGCGGGCGAACATGTCGACGTACGCGACAGGCTGGCGCTGGACGGTAAAAAAGCTGGCGGCTATTTCAACCAGCAGATTGTCGAACCCATTCAGGGGAAGAATGGTCCGCTGGGCTATCTGCGCCTGACCCTTGATACGCATACTCTGCCAACCGAAGCCAAACAGGTTGATAACACCACCAACATTCTGCGCCTGATGCTGCTGCTTTCGCTCGCCATTGGCGTGGTTCTCGCACGCACCCTGCTTCGGGGCAAACGCTCGCGCTGGCAACAATCCCCGTTCCTGCTGACCGCCAGCAAATCCGTTCCCGAAGACGAAGAGAGCGAGAAGAAAGAATAGTGATAAAGTAGGCGGATGATTCGGAAAAGGAACTCTGCCATGACGACGTTACGCCTGCTTATCTCTGACTCTTACGATCCCTGGTTTAATCTCGCGGTTGAAGAGTGCATCTTCCGTCAGATGCCCGCTACCCAGCGCGTCCTGTTTCTCTGGCGCAACGCCGATACGGTGGTTATTGGCCGCGCGCAAAACCCGTGGAAAGAGTGCAACACGCGGCGTATGGAAGAGGACAATGTTCGTCTGGCGCGCCGCAGCAGCGGCGGTGGCGCGGTGTTTCACGATCTGGGCAATACCTGCTTTACCTTTATGGCGGGTAAACCGGAATACGACAAAACCATCTCCACCTCGATTGTGCTCAACGCGCTCAATGCGCTCGGCGTGACGGCGGAAGCTTCCGGACGTAACGATCTGGTGGTCAAAACGCCCGACGGGGATCGCAAAGTATCCGGCTCTGCCTATCGCGAAACGATGGATCGCGGGTTCCACCACGGCACCCTTCTTCTTAACGCCGATCTCAGTCGGCTGGCGAACTACCTGAATCCCGACAAGAAAAAGCTGCAGGCGAAGGGAATTACCTCCGTGCGCGGCCGCGTGGCGAACCTGGTCGAGCTGCTGCCGGGCATTACCCATGAGCAAATCTGTGAGGCCGTGCGCGAGGCGTTCTTCGCGCATTACGGCGAGCGCGTGGAAGCTGAAGTCATTTCGCCGGATAAGACGCCGGACCTGCCAAATTTTGCAGAAACGTTTGCCCGCCAGAGCAGTTGGGAGTGGAACTTCGGCCAGGCACCGGCCTTCTCTCACCTGCTGGATGAGCGTTTTACCTGGGGCGGCGTGGAGTTGCACTTTGACGTCGAGAAAGGGCATATCACCCGCACGCAGGTGTTTACGGACAGTCTGAATCCGGCGCCGCTGGAAGCGCTTGCGGCACGTTTACAGGGCTGTTTGTACCGGGCGGATATGCTGCAGCAGGAATGTGACGCGTTGATTGGGGATTTTCCGGAGCAGGAAAATGAGCTGCGGGAGTTGTCAGCGTGGATTGCACAGGCCGTGCGCTAGGTGCGGTCTGGTGCCCTCACCCCGGCCCTCTCCCACAGGGAGAGGGAGGGAAGAGACAGAATTACTCTTTATCGCCCAGCAGAACGGATTCCAGCGCGATTTTGATCATGTCGTTGAAGGTGGTCTGACGCTCGGCAGCGGTGGTCTGCTCGTGGGTACGGATGTGGTCAGACACGGTGCAGATAGTCAGCGCTTTCGCACCGAACTCAGCCGCGACGCCGTAGATGCCCGCCGCTTCCATTTCCACGCCCAGGATGCCGTATTTTTCCATCACGTCGAACATCTCGCCGCCGTCTGGTGCATAGAACAGGTCAGCGGAGAACAGGTTACCCACGCGCGCGTCCACGCCCAGTGCTTTTGCTGCGTCAACCGCGTTACGCACCATGCCGAAGTCGGCAATCGCCGCGAAGTCATGATCTTTAAAACGCATACGGTTAACTTTGGAATCGGTGCAGGCCCCCATACCAATCACCACATCACGCAGCTTAACGTCCATGCGCACCGCACCGCAGGAGCCGACGCGGATGATTTTCTTCACGCCGAAGTCGGTGATCAGCTCTTTGGTGTAGATAGAGCAGGACGGGATACCCATACCGTGGCCCATTACAGAGATTTTGCGGCCTTTGTAAGTCCCGGTGAAGCCCAGCATGCCGCGAACGTTGTTCACTTCACGCACGTCTTCGAGGAAAGTTTCTGCAATGTGCTTCGCGCGCAGCGGGTCGCCCGGCATCAATACGACGTCAGCGAAATCACCCATTTCTGCATTAATGTGAGGAGTTGCCATCTTCAGTTCCTTTTACATTGTTGTTTTTGCCGGGTGACGGCTACGCCTTACCCGGCCTACATTCTCTTCTCCCTCTCCCTGTGGGAGAGGGTTGGGGTGAGGGCATCAGGCCGCACCCAACATCATTCAGAACATGGCCTTGCCATATTCCATGTCAGACGTACCAAAGTATTTCGCGATAGTCTGGCCGATGTCCGCGAAGGTTTCACGGTGACCGAGCGAACCGGGTTTCACTTTCGGGCCGTACACCAGCACCGGAATGTGCTCACGGGTGTGGTCGGTACCGGTCCAGGTTGGGTCACAGCCGTGGTCCGCGGTCAGGATCAGAATGTCATCTTCTCCTACCAACTCCATCAGCTCCGGCAGGCGGCGGTCAAACAGCTCCAGACCGGCTGCATAACCCGCTACGTCGCGACGGTGACCCCAGGAGGAGTCGAAGTCCACGAAGTTGGTAAAGACGATGGTGTTGTCGCCCGCGTCTTTCATCTCTTTGATGGTGGCATCAAACAGCGCATCCAGACCGGTCGCTTTCACTTTCTTCGTGATACCGCAGTTGGCGTAAATATCCGCGATTTTACCCACGGAAACCACCTGACCGCCTTTTTCATCAACCAGCTTCTGCAGCACAGTAGGCGCCGGTGGCTCAACGGCCAGATCATGACGGTTACCGGTACGCTGGAAATTACCCGCTTTGTCGCCGATAAATGGACGCGCGATAACGCGGCCAATGTTGTAGCCGCCTTCGGTCAGCTCTTCACGGGCGATTTCGCACAGCTCGTAGAGTTTATCCAGGCCAAACGTTTCTTCGTGGCAGGCAATCTGGAACACGGAGTCAGCAGAGGTGTAGAAAATCGGCTTGCCGGTTTTCATGTGCTCTTCGCCCAGCTCGTCCAGAATCACGGTACCGGAGGAGTGGCAGTTACCGAGGTAGCCCGGCAGATTGGCACGCTTCACCAGCTTATCCAGCAGTTCCTGCGGGAAGCTGTTCTCGTGATCGGAGAAATAACCCCAGTCGAACAGCACCGGCACACCGGCGATTTCCCAGTGCCCTGACGGGGTGTCTTTACCGGAAGAGAGTTCGTGCGCCCAGGCGTAGGCACCCACTACTTCCGCGTTGCCGTCCATACCGGCGGCGATTTTGCCGGTAGAACCTTCATGCGCTTTGACCAGGCCGAGGCGGGTCAGGTTGGGTAGAGTCAGAGGGCCTTTACGACCGTTGTCCGCTTCGCCTTTTGCACAGGCTTCCGCGATGTGACCCATGGTATCGGAACCCACGTCACCAAAACGTTCTGCATCTTCGGTTGCGCCGATGCCGAATGAGTCCAGCACCATAATAAATGCACGTTTCATAATTGTTCTCCGTACGTAGTGCTTCAAAAATTATCGATCAGATCAGTATACCGCTATTCGGTGATACGGCGATAGACCGTCGGTGTGGTTTCTGGCGCTTTGTCATCAAGCACAATGGCCGCTTTCACCGCTTTCGCCGCTTCCTGCCAGCTGGCTTCGTCTTTCGCGTGGATCACCGCCAGCGGACGTTGGCCGTCAACGCTGTCGCCCAGGCGGGCCATATCGGTAAAGCCAACGCTGTAATCAATGGTGTCTGAGGCCTGACGACGACCGCCGCCCATCGAGACCACCGCCATACCCAGCGCACGGGTGTCCATGGCGGAGACAAATCCTTCACTGTCGGCATACACCGCTTTGCTGAGCGTCGCGGTTGGCAGGTACTTCGCATAGTTTTCGACGAAGTCTGTCGGGCCTTTCTGTGCGGCAACCATGCGGCCGAAGATCTCCGCCGCTTTGCCGTTGTCCAGCACCGCCTGCAGCTTCGCGCGCGCTTCGGCGTCGTCTTTGGCGAGCTTGCCGGAGATCAGCATCTCCACGCACAGCGCCATGGTGACGTCGAACAGGCGCGGGTTACGGTATTCCCCCGTCAGGAACTGCACCGCTTCACGCACTTCAACTGCGTTACCGGCGCTGGAGGCCAGCACCTGGTTCATGTCCGTCAGGAGCGCGGTGGTGCGCACGCCTGCGCCGTTGGAGACGCCAACGATCGCTTCGGCCAGCGCTTCAGAGAGTTCATAGGTTGGCATAAACGCGCCGCTACCGACCTTCACGTCCATCACCAGCGCATCCAGACCTTCCGCCAGTTTCTTCGCCAGGATAGAGGCGGTGATCAGCGGGATGGAGTCAACAGTCGCGGTAATATCGCGGGTGGCGTAGAAACGCTTGTCTGCCGGAGCAAGTGAGCTGGTCTGGCCGATAATCGCCACACCAACGTCTTTAATAATGTCGCGGAAGCGGTTGTCATCCGGGAAAATATCGAAGCCCGGAATGGCTTCCAGTTTGTCGAGCGTACCGCCGGTGTGGCCCAGGCCGCGTCCGGAGATCATCGGAATGTAACCGCCGCAGGCGGCTACCATGGGGCCGAGCATCAGCGACGTCACATCGCCTACGCCGCCGGTAGAGTGTTTGTCGACAATCGGACCGTTAAGATTGAGGCTCTTCCAGTCCAGAACGGTTCCTGAATCTCGCATCGCCATGGTCAGCGAGACACGCTCGGGCATCGACATATCGTGGAAGAAGATGGTCATCGCCAGGGCCGCAATCTGCCCTTCAGAGATGGTGTTATCACGAATGCCGTTGATAAAGAAGCGAATCTCTTCGTCGCTTAATGCATGACCATCACGTTTTTTACGAATAATTTCTTGTGCGAGAAACACGGTAACCCCCATGAGGAATCGGGTGAAGGGTGGCGGGTACGGTTTACCCGACCACGATCCGGGTAGGCCGGGTAAGCGTAGCGCCACCCGGCAATTCAAACTCAGTAGCTGCTTGCGCTCTTGCCGTCGCCGTGTCCCAGCGCTTTCAGCAGGCTGGCCAGCAGGCTTGACGCGCCGAAGCGGTAGTGACGGGAATCAGCCCAGTCAGCCCCGAACAGTTCATCTGCAATGGCGAGGAATGTCTGTGCATCTTCAGCGGTACGCACACCGCCCGCCGGTTTGAAGCCCACGGTTTTTTCCACGCCCATATCACGGATCACTTCCATCATGATGCGTGCGCTTTCCGGGGTCGCGTTTACCGGCACTTTACCGGTTGAGGTTTTGATGAAATCGGCACCGGCTTTGATGGAGATTTCAGAAGCTTTACGGATCAACGCCTCTTCTTTCAGCTCGCCGGTTTCGATGATCACCTTAAGCAGCACGTTTGCCGCCGCGCAGGCCTCTTTACAGGCTTTCACCAGGTCAAAGCCCACCTGCTCGTTGCCGGCGATCAGCGCACGGTACGGGAACACGACGTCCACTTCGTCTGCGCCGTAAGCAATCGCCGCACGGGTCTCTGCCAGCGCAATCTCGATATCGTCGTTGCCGTGCGGGAAGTTAGTCACGGTTGCAATGCGCACGTCCGGGGTACCCTGCTCTTTCAGCGTCTTGCGGGCAATCGGGATAAAGCGCGGGTAGATACAGATGGCTGCAGTGTTACCGACGGGCGTTTTCGCCTGATGGCACAGGGAGATGACTTTTTCATTGGTGTCGTCATCGTTCAGGGTGGTCAGGTCCATCAGTTTCAACGCGCGCAGGCTGCTTGCAGTTAAATCGGTCATAACATTCTCCAACGGCAGTGCCGTATCAATTTTACCTTGCGGGTCTGTGAGTATTCTAACATCTACCCGCATCCACACTTCGACATTCATCACAGTTAATGAAAACTACGTGCAAATTTGCATTACTGTAATGAGATCTTCTTCAAACTTTAGTACGGAAATCGTCGACTAAAACAGCGATTCCCCCTGTCAGATCAAAAGCCCTGACGGGCCGGCTTCCTACAATCCGTTCACCATCCGCAGAACATTGAAGGAAGCGAACATGTCCCACGCCAGCCCCGACGCCCTGCAACAACGTTGCCAGCACATTGTGACAAGCCCGGTGTTAACCCCGGAACAAAAACGGCATTTTCTGGCGCTGGAAGCGGAAAATAATCTGCCTTATCCGGCACTACCAGAGGCTGCCCGAGCCGCGCTGGACGAGGGGTTTATCTGCGACATGTTCGAAGGCCACGCGCCCTACAAACCCCGTTATGTTCTGCCGGATTACGCAACATTTCTGGCTAACGGTTCAGAGTGGCTGGAGCTTGAGGGGGCGAAAGATCTTGATGACGCCCTCTCGCTGTTAACCATCCTCTACCACCATGTTCCGTCCGTCACATCGATGCCGGTCTATCTCGGCCATCTCGATGCACTTCTGCAACCATATGTTAGAATTCTAACACAAGACGAAATCGATATTCGAATAAAACGTTTCTGGCGTTACCTCGACCGCACCTTGCCCGACGCCTTTATGCACGCCAATATCGGCCCGGCAGATACGCCCGTCACGCGCGCCATTTTACGCGCTGATGCCGAGCTGAAGCAGGTCGCACCGAATCTGACGTTTATTTATGACCCGGCGATCACGCCAGACGATCTGCTGCTTGCGGTCGCTAAAAACATTTGCGAATGCAGCAAACCGCATATTTCGAATGGCCCGGTGAATGATAAAATTTTCACAAAAGGCCGTTACGGTGTCGTGAGTTGCTACAACTCCCTGCCGCTGGCTGGCGGTGGCAGTACCCTGGTGCGCCTCAACCTCAAAGCCATTGCCGAACACAGCACCTCCCTCGACGATTTTTTCACCCGTACGCTTCCCCACTACTGCCAGCAGCAGATCGCCATCATCAATGCCCGCTGCGATTTTCTGTATCAACAGTCCGGCTTCTTTGAGAATAGCTTCCTGGTGAAAGAGGGGCTGATTGATGCCGATCGGTTTGTGCCCATGTTTGGCCTGTACGGCCTGGCGGAAGCGGTCAATGCGCTCTGTGAAAAAGCAGGTATCGCAGGGCGTTATGGCAAAGATGAGCAGGCCAACGCGCTGGGCTATCGCATCAGTGAACAGCTGGCGGCGTTTGTTGAACATACGCCGGTGAAACATGGCTGGAAGCAGCGCGCGATGCTGCATGCGCAGTCGGGAATCAGCTCTGATTCGGATACCACGCCGGGCGCGCGTCTGCCCTACGGTGACGAGCCGGACCCCATCAGCCACCTGCTGGCCGTGGCCCCTCATCACCAGTACTATCATTCCGGGATAAGCGACATACTGACATTGGATGAGACGGTAAAACGGAATCCGCAGGCGGTGGCTCAACTCTGTCTCGGCGCGTTCAACGCGGGCATGCGGGAATTTACGGCCAACGTCGCGGGTAACGATCTGGTCCGCGTGACCGGCTATATGGTGCGATTATCGGATCTGGAGAAATACCGGGAAGCAGGTTCGAGAACCAATACCACGTGGCTGGGTGAAGAGGCCGCGCGCAATACCCGTATTCTGGAACGTCAGCCACGCGTGATAAGCCATGAACAGCAGATGCGCTTTAGTTAGTCAGGTCATTCCTTTTTCCTGCGTGGACGGGCCGGGCAGCCGGCTGGCCCTGTTCCTGCAGGGCTGCAACCTGCGCTGCAAAACCTGCCACAATCCGTGGACGATCGGCCGCTGCAACGACTGTGGAGACTGCGTTCCCCACTGCCCTCATGAAGCCCTTAGCATTCAGGCCGGACGCGTATGGTGGCAGGAGAGTCACTGTCAGCAGTGCGATACCTGTCTGCACCTGTGCCAGCAGCAGGCGACGCCCATGGCATACCGCCTGAGCGTGGAGGAGATCCTCGCGCAGATCCGCAAATCAGCGCCATTTATTGAAGGCATCACCGTGAGCGGCGGTGAAGCCACAACGCAATTACCCTTTTTAGTCACGCTGTTCGCCGCGATCAAAGCCGATCCAGCCCTGCGCCATCTCACCTGCCTGGTCGACAGCAACGGTCTGTTAAGTGAAACCGGCTGGCAAAAGCTGCTGCCGGTACTGGATGGCGCGATGCTGGATCTCAAGGCGTGGGGAAACGAACACCACCGCTTCCTGACCGGGCGCGATAACCCGCTGATCAAACAAAGCATTCGCTGGCTGGCAGAACGTCATCGTTTGACAGAACTCCGTCTGCTGGTCATTCCGGAGCAGTGTGACTATCTGGAACAGCTCAAGCCGCTGACGACGTTTATCCATAGGCTTGGAAATGTGCCAGTGCGCATTAACGCGTTTCATGGGCAGGGTGTCTACGGTGAGGCGGCGTCCTGGCGCAGCGCTACGCCAGAGGACGTTGAACCGCTGGCGCAGGCGCTGGAAAAACAGAAGATAACGGTGATCCGTCCGGCGCTGTATCTATAGCGTGATGCCAAATACTGACCGCGTATTCTCCAGCAGCGCATCGGCAATCACCTCTTCAGGCTCTTTTCGCAGTTCACAAAGGGAAGTAAACACGCGCGCCGCCTGTTCCGGGCGATTCGGCTGCCCCTGAAAACCGTTCAGCGGCATATCCGGTGCGTCGGTTTCCAGCAGCAGGGCCGACAAGGGCAGCTGGGTCATCACGTCGCGGGTTTTACTGGCCCGTGGATAGGTGATGGTGCCGCCCACGCCGATTTTATAGCCCAGTTCAATAAAACGCTGCGCCTGCTGCAGGCTGCCGGAGAAACCGTGTACAACACCTTTTCGCGGCAGATCGATGCGTTTCAGGTGCATTGCCAGCTTATCGTGCGTGCGTCGTGAGTGGAGGATCACCGGCAGATCGTGACGCTTCGCCAGCCTGAGCTGCGCGTCGAGGATCGTCTGCTGGCGCTCAAACTGCGGATCCTCACGGTAAAGATCGAGGCCGATCTCACCGATGGCGACAAGTTTGTCTCCTGCGGTCATCAGTACCTCATCGAGCCTCTCAATATGCTCGTCGAGATGACGCTCAATCACGATCGGATGCAGGCCAAGCGCGGCAAAGAGCGCGGGGTGTTGTGCGGAAAGCGCCAGCACGCGGGAAAAATAAGCCGCTTCAACTGAAGGCACAATAATGGCCTGAACGCCTGCCTCGGCGGCTTTCGCAATGCTTTGCGCTTCATCCCCTGTAAACGGCGGAAAATCGAAGTGGCAGTGGGTATCAACAAAGCGGTGCGTCACGCCAGATCCTCGTTATCTAATAAAGCGTCATTCGCCTGCGGGATATCCACCAGCGGCATCGTCAGGGCGTCGTTGGCGACTATCGCAGGCGGCGTAATAATGCGTTTATGCCGGTGAAGGGGCGGTTGCTCCGCCAGCATTTTTCCCACCGTCGCCAGGAAGTAGCGTCCGCATAGCCGACCCGTTTTGTAATCCATGCGCAGCGCAGGAATGCGGCTGCCCAGCGCCATGCTCAGCAGCGGCTTAGGGGGATAAATTTCAAAAATACGCAGTTTACCCGGCGGTTTTTCAATGAAACGCTGCATCGCGCCGTAGGTGGTTTCATGCTGCTTCGCGATATTCACCAGCGGCTGCAGACTGCTGTCACCCAGCCAGCGCTCCATCCGCTTAAACCACTGCGGGGTGTAGTACATTTGCGATGGCACGGTACGGATCACCACAATGGTTTTCGCCCCGCGCCGGGCAGCTTCCTGCACCGGTACCGCGTCACTGATGCCCCCGTCCAGATAGCTAATGCCATCCAGTAGCGCACCGGTACGATAAAAACCGGGAATGGCGCTGGAGGCACGAATGATATCCAGCCAGTTCTCCTTCTGAGGAGAAAAATAGCCCGGCGAATAGTCATCCCCCCGGCTGGCGCACATCCAGAATTCTTTACCGCTATCAAACAGGCGGGCGGCGGTGTCCATGGCCAGCGGCATCTGGCTGGAGGTCGACTCCAGCAGCCAGTCGAGGTCGATCAGGTTACCGCCGCGCACAAAGCGCAGCGGATTAAAAAATTCTTTTGCCGTGGTGTAGCGCATGATGACCTTGCGCGCGTAGCCAGGCTGGTTACAGACATAAGCAGAGAGGTTTTGCGCCCCGGCAGACGTGCCGAAGTACAGGTCAAACGGGTTGAATTGCGCGCGCATAAATTCATCCAGCACGCCAGCGGTGAAAATACCGCGCTGTCCGCCTCCCTCGCAAACGAGCGCGAGTTGGCCTGCGCGAAACGGCTTTAACGTCAGCGGCGCAATATTGCCGAGCGTAACGGGAATTCGTTGCCCCACCTCTGCTTTCCTGTTTTGATTATTTTATAACACCACAGTAACGCACCCAGCTGGCAACGCAAATAAGAAAAAGCCAGTCGCAGAGACTGGCTTTTCTTTGTTGACAGAATATTGCGTTTGCTACGGACGTCGACGTCCCGTAAACAGGCTGACCAGGAACAGAATAATACCGACAACGAAGACAATTTTAGCTGCCCATGCTGCAGTACCTGCCAGACCACCAAAGCCCAATGCGGCGGCAATTAACGCGATAACCAGAAATATAATGCCCCAACGAAACATAAGCTTCTCCTTTACCATAGTTAATGTCGGCCGCTAAACGTGAGCGCTCAGGTCACTCACCGGCGTTTTTCCAGAGTCGTTCTTATTTCGCCCGCCGGATTTAGCCAGACGGGCGAATGGTCCAGATTTACTTCGCTTTCAGATCGTTTTTAACGCTTTTCACACCATCAATGGCTTTCGCAATAGATTCGGCGCGTTCAATTTGCGCCTGAGAATCAACCGTACCGGAAAGCTGTACCACACCATCGGTGGTTTCCACTTTCACCTTACGGGATGGCACGATGTCATCTGCTAAAAGTTTAGCTTTGATTTCGCTGGTGGTGGCAGCATCACCGGCATAACCTTTCACCGACGCGTTTTTGCTGTCACGAACGTGCAGTTTATCGCTAACGGAGGCGACACCTTCGACGCCCTTAGCCACTTTCACCGCCTGTTCCGCCTGAGCCTGGCTTTCGACAAAGCCGCTCAGCGTGACCACTTTCTTGTCGGTCTTGACGGAAATATCGGTGCTCTTGATGGCTTCGTCATCCACCAGTGCGGCTTTCACTTTTGCTGTGATTGAGCTGTCATCCATGAAATTGCCGACTTTATTCATAGAGCTATCGATTTTTTGCCCTGCGGTATCCGCCGTGGACTGTGCTTTATCCATGGTGGTGCTTTCCGCCAGCGCGGAGCCGCTAGCCAAAACGCTACCCAGTGTTACAGCCAGCAGAGTTTTAGAAATCTTCAGTCTTGTCATATTCATCGATCTATTCCTGTGTTTACCCGTTATTCGGGCTACATACTTCCTTAGTAGTTATATATATTGCGAATAAACACGCAGACGAAATGGATAACCTAAAGTCATGCATTGAACAGTCAATTTATCCATACCCGGTGCTAAACACTGAGTTAAATATAGATCACTCTCACAGAGCCGCTTTCAGATTCGGGTAAAAAACGTGCAAAAAGCGCGAAAATGCAGTGAATTAAGAACATTCCGCAAGGGATTAATAAGACAGGAATTAAAGAAGAGCACGGCGACTGCCGTGCTCTGAGAGGGGATTAGTGTTCGCGCGTTTTGCGGAACTGAACGTCAGGATAACGTTCCTGAGTCAGGTTGAGGTTCACCATGGTTGGGGCGATATAGGTCAGGTTATCACCGCCATCCAGCGCCAGCTGAACTTCATTCTTACGCTTAAATTCTTCGAATTTCTTCACGTCAGAACACTCAACCCAGCGCGCGGTCGCCACGTTCACTGATTCATAAATCGCTTCCACGTTGTATTCGCTCTTCAGGCGCGCAACAACAACGTCGAACTGCAGCACACCCACGGCCCCTACGATCAGATCGTTGTTGGCGATGGGGCGGAACACCTGCACCGCGCCCTCTTCGGAGAGCTGAACCAGGCCTTTCAGCAGCTGTTTCTGTTTCAGCGGATCCTTCAGACGAATACGGCGGAACAGTTCCGGGGCGAAGTTCGGAATACCGGTGAACTTCATCATTTCGCCCTGGGTGAAGGTATCGCCGATCTGAATCGTGCCATGGTTGTGCAGCCCGATAATGTCGCCCGGATACGCCTCTTCCACGTGCGAACGGTCGCCCGCCATAAAGGTCAGCGCGTCGGAGATCACCACATCTTTACCGATACGCACCTGGCGCAGCTTCATGCCCTTTTCATATTTACCGGACACCACGCGCATAAAGGCCACGCGGTCGCGGTGTTTCGGGTCCATGTTGGCCTGAATTTTGAAGACAAAGCCGGTGAATTTCTCTTCTTTCGCTTCCACCTCACGGGTATCGGTTTTGCGTGGCATCGGCTGCGGCGCCCACTCCACCAGACCATCGAGCATGTGGTCAACGCCAAAGTTACCCAGCGCAGTACCGAAGAAGACCGGGGTGATTTCACCGCTCAGGAACAGATCTTTATCGAATTCGTGAGACGCGCCCTTCACCAGCTCCAGCTCGTCACGCAGCTGCGCGGCCAGCTCTTCACCAACAGCCGCGTCCAGATCCGGGTTGTCCAGACCTTTCACGATGCGCACTTCCTGAATGGTGTGGCCTTTACCGGTCTGGTACAGGTAAGTTTCGTCTTTGTAGAGGTGATACACCCCTTTGAACAGCTTACCGCAGCCAATGGGCCAGGTGATTGGCGCACAGGCGATTTTCAGCTCGTTTTCCACTTCATCCATCAGTTCCATCGGGTCACGGATGTCACGGTCGAGTTTGTTCATGAAGGTGAGGATCGGCGTATCGCGCAGACGGGTCACTTCCATCAGCTTACGTGTCCTGTCTTCTACCCCTTTCGCGGCGTCGATGACCATCAGACAGCAGTCCACCGCTGTCAGGGTACGGTAAGTATCTTCAGAGAAGTCTTCGTGGCCCGGGGTATCCAGCAGGTTCACCAGGCAGTCATGATACGGGAACTGCATCACGGAGGTGGTAATCGAAATACCACGCTGCTTTTCCATCTCCATCCAGTCAGATTTTGCATGCTGGCTGGAGCCACGGCCTTTAACGGTACCCGCAGTCTGGATAGCCTGTCCGAACAGTAACACCTTCTCGGTGATGGTCGTTTTACCGGCATCCGGGTGTGAGATAATGGCAAAAGTGCGGCGCTTGGCCACCTCTTGCAGATAAGGAGACAACGTCATAATCAAATCTTCTTATATAAGCGCGGCAGCACGCCACGCATCATGGAATACAAAATTGCGGCTATTTTACCCATCAACAGGGGGCAGGCAATCATTGTTTACACAGGAGTTGCTCCAGTTCGTTCAACGACGTCACGGTCCAGGTCGGCTCGATGCCTTCAGGCTTCACGCGGCCATGCGCGTTAAGCCAGACGGTCGACAGACCGGCATTCATGCCGCCCAGAATATCTGACTCTGCGGTGTCACCCACCATCAGGACGCGATCGCGGTCAGGGTTGCCGGCCTGCGCCAGCGCATAATCGAAAATACGCGGATCCGGTTTCGGCACGCCGACCTCTTCCGAGATCACCAGCGCGTCGAAATGATCGCGCAGGCCGGTACGCTCAAGGCGGATCTGCTGCAGGGCGGTAAAACCGTTGGTGATGATCCCCAGTTTTACTTTGCCTTTCAGTGCATTCAACAACGACACGGCCCCCGGCAGCGGCGCACAGATATCGGCCATGGCGTTCAGGAAGGCCTCGTTCAGCGTTCCCGGACTGACATTTAAGCGTTCCGCCCAGACGTCAAAGCGCTGATGCTGAAGCTGTAACGCGGTGATGGCACCGTTCTGGTAATCCACCCACAGCGGTTTGTTGACCGCCTGATAGTCCTGAAAATCCTCAGCGGTGAAGGTCACGCTATAGTCGAGAAACATCCGCTGTAGACCCCCGAACGAATCGAACGTAAACAGCGTTTCGTCGGCGTCAAAGAAAATCCAGTCCCATTTCATCGTTACAACCTTATTTTCGTTATCCAATCGGCAGAGCCATAATAATGGCGTCTTCACGTCCCTCTGCGGTGGGGTAGTAGTTACGGCGGATTGTCGCCTCGTTAAAGCCTAAGCTTTCATAGAGCGCGATGGCGGCGACATTCGACGCGCGCACCTCCAGCCACAGGGTGAAAACGTCACGGGTTTCAAGCTCACGGATGAGGTGCGTAAGCAATTCTCTTCCCAGCCCACGGCGCTGAAACGCAGGATCAACCGCGATATTAAACAGCGTCGCCTCATCCAGAACAACCTGCGTAATCGCGAAGGCGGCCATGGTGCCGTCAACATCCAGGCGGTAGTTGAGATACCGTTCGCCCTGATTACTGGCGAAGGTTTTTTCGCTCCACGGAAACGCATGGGCGCGTGTTTCAATCGCAAACGCTGTGGTCAGGTCAGGCGTCGTGAGGGAAGAAATCGTGTTCATATTCGCAGATTTGTTGCCATAGCGCGCTTCGCGCTTTTGGGTTGGCTTTCAGTTCGTCCAGCGCTGGCGTGCAGATCTGGCTTCCCTGGAGCGGGATCGCATTTGCCTCTCCAATACGCCAGCTGTTACAGCGGCTGTCAGGAGGCAGCATAGCGACCCGCTCTGGCGTCAGCTGTAAAACCTGGTCGGCCGTCAGCTTCAGGCTGCGAAGGACATCACCGATCAGGGGTTCATTCAGGGCAGGCAGTTCTTCCGCCACCATCACCAGGCGAACGTGCGCCGGGATGGAGATGGCGATTTCGCCCTGCAACGCCGTCGGGCGACGCAAAGCCCACTGGGTGATGCCCAGCTGCTGCAACTGCCAGTCTCGTCGGGATGTCATAGGGAAAACTCCTGTCTCTCAGGCGCGCAAATATAGCAAATGTGTCGAAACTGCGCCATCTACCTACTATAATCCCCGCCTGAGTTTATTGAGGAACAATTCATGTCTGCATTTACCCCGGCAAGTGAAGTCTTGCTGCGTCACAGTGATGATTTCGAAGAAAGCCGTATTCTGTTTGCCGGAGATATGCAGGATGACCTGCCTGCGCGTTTCGACTGTGCTGAAAGCCGTGCCCATACCCAATATTACCATCACTGGCAGGTGCTGAGCCGCCAGATGGGCGAGCGCGCGCGCTTTAGCCTGGTGGCAGAGCAGAACGATATCGCCGACTGCGATACGCTGATCTACTACTGGCCGAAGAACAAACCGGAAGCCCAGTTCCAGCTGATGAACCTGCTCTCCCTGCTGCCGGTCGGCTGCGATATTTTCGTCGTCGGTGAGAACCGCAGCGGCGTGAGAAGCGCAGAGCAGATGCTGGAAGAGTATGCCCCGCTGAATAAAGTCGACAGCGCCCGCCGCTGTGGCCTGTACCATGGCCGTCTGGAAAAACAGGCAACATTTGATGCCGCGACATTCTGGGACGAATACACGCTTGACGGTTTGACCATTAAAACCCTGCCGGGCGTGTTCAGCCGTGACGCCCTGGATGCGGGCAGCAAGCTGCTGCTTTCCACCCTCACGCCGCATACCAAAGGCAAAGTGCTGGATGTCGGCTGCGGTGCGGGCGTGCTGGCAACCGTGCTCGCCAGCCATTCTCCTAAAGTCCGTTTAACCCTGTGTGACGTCAGCGCACCGGCGGTAGAGGCCAGCCGCGCAACGCTTGCCGCTAACGGTATTGAAGGCGACGTGATTGCCAGTAACGTCTTTTCTGATGTCACCGGTCGTTTTGATATGATCATCTCTAACCCACCGTTCCACGACGGCATGGAGACCAGCCTCGAAGCCGCGCAAACGCTAATCCGTGGTGCAGTGCGCCATCTCAACAGCGGCGGTGAATTGCGCATCGTCGCGAACGCCTTCCTGGCATACCCGAAAGTGCTGGATGAAACCTTCGGCTTCCACGAAGTCATCGCCCAGACGGGACGTTTTAAAGTCTACCGCACCGTGATGACCCGTCAGGCCAAAAAGTAATCACCGCCCCTCCAGGCCGGATAAGCGAATGCGCCATCCGGCCATACACGACGCGCCTATCGGCCATTTTTGCATCAATCAAGGCATCACGCGCACTTTTCTGTTGACGTAAAGCTGAAAACATCTAGAATGCGCCTCCGTGGTTACGATACTTTTACAGTATCGATGGTATGCGAAGGTGGCGGAATTGGTAGACGCGCTAGCTTCAGGTGTTAGTGTCCTTACGGATGTGGGGGTTCGAGTCCCCCCCCTCGCACCAATTATCTTACACCCCTTCTGAATGTTCTCTTCTCCCTGTTATTTCAGACTCATCAGTATCACCAGCATTGCACTGACCAGTGCGACACAGGATGGCAGTAACACAAAGTGGCGCAGTTGCTTGTGCCAAATCATGGCTGACGTGACTAATAGTGCTGCCACGATAATGGCTTTCCAGACAGCAAGGGAGAGATCGGCAAACATCAACCCGCCGAGAACGGCTCCCGGTAGCAATACCCCCCAACCACTTCCCAGCGCCCTGTGCAACATGGTTCCGCCTCTTAAAACGATAATGATAACCAATATCATATGGCAAAGATTATCATTTGTCAGCTGAATGAATTAAAAACCACCGACCTTTACCTTTCCCGTAATGACAGGAATTGCCTAAGGTGATAAATTGCGCACCTGTTAACAACATCTAAAGATTTTCTGATAATTACTCTTTGAGTTTTTTGCATATTTTATTGCGAAACAACACCTACTTATTTGTTTTAATTAAATTTTAATAAAAACACACGACTATGACATCACAATCCTGGCGGTCTTTGGTTCACAGAAAATATCAATTATCGTTACGTTTATTTTTATTTCTGAACGCAACCTCTGCAGTGTTCTCGGTAACAAATCCGCTCAATTCGGTACGCGTGTTATCTGCCCCCCTGATTGCTATTTTCTCTATCAGTACCGGTCTGTTCGTCTGGCACTGGAGAAAGAGAGCGCGGAAGATAAATATTCCTGTCGTTTCAGCGATCTTCGGTATTTTGTGGGCCTGGCAAATTGCCTCCAAATTCGCCTTAATTACCCACGACCAAACGACCTATTTGTTAATCGCCCTGTTAACCGTGCTTTTTATCGGGACGCTGGCATTCGCCAGTAATATCAAAGCATTTACCCTGCACTCACTGCCCGCGTTTATTGTCTGCCTGTGGCTAAGTGAACACGATATATGGCTGAGAATGTCCTACTCTTTCGCACTTCCTGTCGTGGCAATTGCCATTCATAACATTTTGCAACGACGTAACGATCGCTTCGCGCAGGAGTTGCTCTCTCGCTTGCTGGAAGAACGAGAGACCCTGACCGACCTGAGCATGATGGATCCTCTTACCGGACTCTATAATCGTCGTGGTCTGCAAAGCCGTCTGGAAAACCTGCCGACGGTAGAAAATGGCGAGCACTTCGTCCTGCTGATGGATATCGATCACTTCAAAGCCTATAACGACCACTATGGTCATATGATGGGCGACCAGGCACTGAAACGTGTCTCTGCCGCCATCCGCGATGCCGTGCGTTCTCGCGATATTGTGGCGCGTTTTGGTGGGGAAGAATTTATGGTGCTGCTGACCAATATTTCCCTTGAGCATGCCCGCCAGACTGCAGAGCGGATCCGTCAGAAAGTTTACGATTTGAAAATCCCGCATTTGTTTAACGAAAGCGTCGCGACAAATGTCACCATCAGCATTGGTATCGCCATTTTCGAGAATGACGACGTAGAAGGCGCGCTGGAAAAAGCGGATAAAGCGCTCTACGAAGCCAAGCATATGGGGCGCAACAATATTCTGTTGAGTGAAGAGTTGCAGACGGCGTAAACACGACGGCAACGTCACCAGGACAAAAGTCTTGCCATTGGTATGAGCAATAGTTAGGATTGGCAATCATTATCATTTAGATTTCTATCCAAACTATGGCCACGCATACCGCACATATTGTCGAGCCACTCCTCTGGCGAGCCCCCTTCACCAGCGGGAATGTTTCGCTTGCGGATGCCATACGGGATAAGATTGCCAAAACGCGCGCCCACCTGCTGGACTTTATCCGGCTTGATGAAGCACACCCGCATCACGCCATGACGCTCGCAGAGTGGCGTCAACCGGCAAAACTGCAATCGCTGCTTGCCACCTATTCCGACCATATTTATCGCAATCAGCCTGCCATGACGCGGGAAAATAAGCCCCTGCTCTCTCTCTGGGCGCAATGGTATATCGGACTGATGGTGCCTCCGCTGATGCTGGCGCTGTTAACGCAGAAGAGCATGCTGGAACTCTCACCTGAGCATTTCCACGTCGAGTTTCACGAAACCGGACGCGCGGCCTGTTTCTGGATTGATCTTCATGAAGACCAGAGCGCAGAGCGACTGACTGCCCGGGAACGGATGGAGCTGTTGATCACACGGGCGCTGATCCCGGTCGTGGATGCGCTGGAAGCCACGGGAGAGATTAACGGGAAGCTTATCTGGAGCAATACCGGCTATTTAATCCACTGGTATCTCACGGAAATGAAGCCGCTGCTCGGTGAGGAGAGTGTTGATGCTCTGCGTCAGTCCTGTTTCTTTGCAAAACAGCTTTCCGACGGCCGAGACAACCCGTTATTCCGTACCGTTGTACTTCGTGATGGGCTTCTGGTGCGCCGCACCTGCTGCCAGCGCTATCGCCTGCCGGACGTTAAGCAGTGCGGGGATTGCACGCTGAAATAGTCGGCTCAGCCTGATGCCCTCACCCTAGCCCTCTCCCACGGGGAGAGGGAGCAAAAACTAAAAACGGCAACCTGCGTTGCCGTTTTGCTTTTACCTAGGCCACCTGCTGATTATCCTCTTCCGCGTTACGCTGCGCTTCTTCCGCTTCCTGCTCCAGCAGCTGTTTCTCGTAAACTTTGAAGAACGGGAAGTAGATGATTGCCGATACGCAGGCCAGAACCACAACCAGGATCGCTGCGCGGAAATCCCATCCCAGGGCCCACGCTGCGCCTATCGGCGCCGGTGCCGTCCAGGGTACCACAGAGATGACACGGCCAATCAGATCAAAGGTCATTGCCGCCCAGGCCAGCACAGCGTTGACCATCGGAGCCAGCAGGAAGGGAATAAAGAACACCGGGTTCATCACGATCGGCGTACCGAAAATGACCGGTTCGTTAATGTTAAAGAAGCTGGGCACCACGCTTAAACGCCCAATAGAGCGTAAATGAGCGGAACGGCTGCGCAGATAGCAAATCACCAGTCCCATTGTGGCGCCCGACCCACCAATCACGATAAAGAACGTCCAGAACGCTTCCATGAAAATATGCGGCAGAGGCTGACCGGCGGCCAGCGCGGTCTGGTTTGCGCCAAGGTTAGTCAACCAGAACATCTGCAGCATCCCGGAGACGATAGCGGCACCGTGGATCCCGGCAAACCACAGCAGATGGCCAATCAGCACGGCCAGCAGAATGGCTGGCAGCGAATCTGCCGCGGAAACCAGCGGTTTAAAGACCGACATAATCGCCTGCGGGATCAGCATGCCAAACTGTGACTGAATCACCAGACTGAGCGGATAGAGGGTCAATACCACCACCAGCACCGGGATCAACAGATCAAAAGAGTTTTTGATCATCGGTGGAACCTGGTCCGGAAGACGAATACCGATATTATGCGCTTTAAGGAAACGCATCATCTCAACGCAGTAAATGGCCACCAGAATCGCCGTAAAAATCCCTGTTCCACCCAGGCTGTCGACGGGCAGCGTGCCTTTAGTTTTCGGTGCCGCAACAAGCAGAAACGCCATCAGCGACAGCATGGCGCACATAAACGGATCCAGCTGATGTGATTTGACGTAGTGTTTACCCAGGTTGTAGGCAATGGCCGCACAAATATAGATGGACATAATACCCATCGTCATATCAAACGGCGTCAGGATCTGGCCTTCAAATTGCTTCGCCATATTCAGCCAGGCGCGTGCGAAGCCCCAGGTGGTATCCGGCGAAAATGGAGGGTAAGCGAACACTAATAAAAATGAACCCACAATCATAAATGGCATCGCGGAGATGAACCCATCGCGGATAGCCATAACATGACGCTGGGAAGAGATCCGCCCGGCAATCGGGCTGACGTAATTTTCAACGAAACGGAATATCAGGTTAAACGCAGCATGGTTGGCAGACATGGCAGATCTCCTGTCAGACGTTTATTACAGGCGCATTCGCGCCGTACGTTGTTCCATAAATTAGCTTCACAACCTTGCTGGCTTGTGTACCCGCGGTACTGCTCAGACGAAATGGTTTCATAATTTGCTCTTATTATTGGATACAGGGGACGTTACGTACTCAGTATTAATCTACGCACCACGCTCTGCAACCGGTTACTGTAACCGGTTTCCGTGATTGTGAAGGGGATCCAGAATTTTGCCGTCCGGGATCTTTGTTACTTAAGAGATATTTACAGAGCATAATTTCTTATGACAGATTACGCAGGATATTTGTCAGGAGGAAACAATGAGTTTGCAGTCTGTACAGCAGTTTTTTGCCGACAACGCGCCGGATATAGACATCATCGAGCTTAGCCAGAGTACTGCTACCGTTGCGTTGGCTGCTGCCGCCCATCGTGTTGAGCCGGGACAGATCGCCAAAACCCTGTCACTGAAGGTGAAGAATGAAGTGATTCTGGTGGTGGCGAAAGGCGATGCGCGTCTGGATAACAAAAAACTGAAAGACACCTTTGGTGCGAAAGCGCGCATGCTCAGCAGTGATGAAGTGGTTACCATTACCGGTCATCCGGTTGGCGGTGTGTGCCCATTCGGACTGGAAAATCCACTCGCAGTCTACTGCGATGTCTCTTTAAAGCAGTATGCTGAAGTGCTGCCAGCCGCAGGCGCCATCCACAGTGCTGTGCGTATTTCACCTGACAGAATGGCAGAGCTGACTTCCGCAAAATGGGTTGATGTCTGCATCTGACCGAAGCGCCAGAGTCCATCTGGCGCGTATAAGACGGATTATAAAAATGTGGCCTTACTGAGGGCCAAACTTTGCGGATCCCTTGCCGGAAGATGGGTAAGAATATCCGCCGCATCGAGTAGCCCTACGTCAGAATTCACCCCCAGCTTCACCATCGCATTAAACTTGTGCGCCCGAATGGTCTTAATATTGCGTTCAAGCTCAGCCGCGATTTCAGGAATGGAATAACCGCAAGACATGTAACGCAGAATTGCCCTTTCCGTTGGGCTTAACATCCTGTTTTGACTGTGGTACCAGTGATTGAGCATATTGTCATTGATGCGCAGCGTTTCACTTAACAACACCACGAATTCGTTCTGCAACTGCTCAAGCGTCATTGACTTACTGACCACGCCGTGAAGACGTGACGGCGAAAGATGGCTAATTAACCGAGCCTCTGTCACATCAGAGACCAGGATAATGCGCTGGATATGACTATGCGTGAACGCGAGGTCCCGCAGATGTGCCAGGCAGTTACGCCGTTCTTCTCGCGCATCGGAAAGTGAATAGATGAGCGAGAAAAAATTGACCTGATGAAGAGCCTTCTTAAAGCTGTCAAATTCACTGAACAGGTGCAGCTGATAATGGTTCAGCGTGGACAGAGTAAAAAGATTCTGTAGCCCAATAGCACTCATCGTGCAATTTTCGATGACGGCGATATGTCTTGGTGAATCGGTTTTTTCCATTCCTCGAACTCTCCATAGGCTGACATTAAACTCAGCTCTCTCATTCCCTGCGTACTGTTGATCCAGGCGTACATATCGGCATTACTTCGTAAGGAGAGCCGTCGCATCGCACTGTTTTTTTGGGCGCTAATCGTTTTATTGCTCTTTTTGAGCAACGTGGCGATTTGGTTAATACCCCATCCCTTA